>CAZLBC010000028.1:0-54737 GCA_964557575.1 uncultured Planctomycetaceae bacterium | reverse complement strand
GGCTAGTCCAGGACCGCGCAGAGCCGGTCGACGTTGTCGAGGATCCAACTGACCTTGTTCTTTATCATGAAAAAGAACGCGATTCCGTCGAACTTGCCGAATTCGCCCGTTGACGCGATCGGCAGCGCCGCTTCGGCGATCATCGCTTCGCACATCAGGTAGGGGATCACCCGCAACTCGTCGGTCGTTATGATATTGACGGAATCGTAGCCCTTCAGAAAGATCTCAAAGCGATCGATATCGAGATTCCCGGGCCACGTGGTCGGGTCGGTGCCGCCGCCGACGATCGAGAACTGGAGTGAACCGTTTGCCAGATCGATCGCCCGTTGCTGGAGGCGGGCCGTGTCGTAATCGATCACCGCGGTTATCAGGTGTTCCTTGAACAGCATGTTGCCCGGATGCCAGTCGCCGTGCACGATCTGGTCCGGCCAATCTTTGAGTCCCAGTTCGTTGCAGCGGTGCGAGCACGACTTGTACGTTTCTCCGAGGTAATCGACGGTATCCTCGATTTTTTTCTGCGTTTCCGATGTGGTGGTGTCCCGTTTCTTCAGCGTGTCCTTGGCCATGAAAATCGCCTGGTGAATCGCCTTCGCGTTGTGGTAGCTGGCCGTCAGGGGCTCAAAATCGCTTTCGAATTCTTCCAGCAACTTGTGATACAGCCCCAGCGCGTGTCCGCTTTGTCGGGTAGCCTGTTTGGATCCGTCGTACTCCGAACCGGAGATGTATTCCTGCATTTCGTAAATATCTTCCCCCAGTATCAGCATGGAGTTGTTGTCCTCCTTTGTTCCCAGCAGGTGCGGCAGGGGGAAATTCTGCCCGGCGAGGGCCAGTTGTATCTGGTGGGTGAATGCGACCTTCTTGATCCGTTTCTTGCCGCCCGTGCGACGCTTGAAGAGGAACTTGCCCTTGTCGCACTCGATGACGACTTTCGGTGCGCGCCGGGAACCCCGCGGGAATTCGGTCATCTTGTATATCACGCCGAGGTCGTAGTGACTCAGACAGATCGCGAGTTCTTTTGCGCCGAATTTAGCACGGCCGCTTTTTTCGGGCATGGTGTATATCCGTTACCGTACGACTGATCGGGGCTTCAACCGAGCACCGTTGGGCGGTTAACGTATCCGATGGTGTCAGCCGCCGGGCTCATGGTACTACACAAGGTATATACCGGTCAACGGTGACAATTACCATTCATTTTCGACGACCTTTTCAGACGGAGGTTTGTATTGGTATTGTTTTGTAATACAATTGTGGCCGCGATTATGAAGAGTACAGCGGAGAAAAACGGATTGATTGTCATTGCGGCGGCTTGTGCGATGACTGTCATGTACCGGCATGTCCCCCGCCGGTGCGGTGCGGAAGAAATATCACGGGTAACACCGGTGGTGAAGGCCTGCAGAAAGGCCCGTCCCGCCGTCGTCAATATTTCATCGACGAAGATGGTGCGCAGCACCTGGGGCGGATTCGGCAGAAGTATGTTCGACGACATATTCCCGGAATTGCGACCGCGGCAGCGCGAGGTCAATTCTCTCGGGAGCGGATTTATTATCAGTCCGCACGGGTATGCGGTCACGAACGCCCACGTGGTGCGCCGCGCCCGGGACATTACCGTCAAGTTCGCCGACGGGACCCGGTACGGCGCCGACGTGGTGGTGGCCGATGCCTCTTCGGACCTGGCCGTGATCAGGCTCGACCGGCCGCTTGGTAAAAAGCCCGGGGTCAGCAGAGAGAGTTCGTTTCCCTCTCTTCGGCTCGGCTGCAGCGACGATCTCATGGTGGGCGAAACGGTCATCGCCGTCGGTAACCCCCTGGGGTTTTCCAACTCGGTTACGACCGGCGTAGTCAGTGCCGTTAACCGGAAGCTGACGTTCGGCAACGGCGTGGAGTACGGAAACCTGATCCAGATCGATGCGCCTATCAACCCGGGAAACAGCGGCGGCCCCCTCCTGAATATTCGGGGTGAACCCATCGGCATCAATACCGCCATCCGGGCGGATGCCCAGAATATCGGCTTTGCGGTTGACATAGATACCCTGGCGAAACAATTGCCCGTCATGCTCGATATCGAGAGGCTGGCCCGGGTGGATTTCGGCCTGGATGTCGATACGGAACGGAGAAACGGAAAGACGGTGGTGTATGTTTCCACCATTCGGGAGGGCAGTCCCGCCCACCGGGCGAACCTGCGCGTCGGTGACCTGGTGACGGAGATCAACGGGGCGGCGGTCGAGCAGGTATGCGATTACGTTTTCGAGATTCTTGAGACGAAGATTCCCGGCACGGTCCGCCTGGGATGTGTCCGCGGCGAACGCGCGTTTTCTGCTGTCGTCGGCATTACCGAGAAGTCCGCCCCGAACGGGGCGGCCCTGGCCGAGTCGATGATGGGACTGCAACTGCGGGACATGTCGCCCCGGCTCGCCCGGTCTCTCCGGCTGCCCACCGACCGGGGATTGCTGGTAGTCGGCGTGGAGGAGGGGTCCCCTGCGGCACGGCTCGGTTTGCGATTGAAGGATATCCTGTTCGAAGTGGGGGGGGTATATGTCAATACCCTTGATGACATCGGTTTGGTGCTTGAAAAGCAGCGGGGGGGGGGCGTGATCCGCATTGGCGTGTTGCGTGGCAATACGGCCGCCGCCGTGCCGTTGAAACTGCGCGACCGGTCGGCGGGTCGCCCGAAAAAGAGCGGTGCTTGATGAAGGTGGTTATCGCCCCCGATTCGTTCAAGGGATCTCTGCCGGCGGCGGTTGCTGCACAGGCGATGGCGCGGGGGGTTGTCGCGGCCTGCCCCGATGCCCGCATCGAGTTATGTCCGATGGCCGACGGCGGGGAGGGAACCGTGGACGCAATGGTAACCGCCACGGGCGGCCGTTTCCTCTCGGCAGACGTCTTCGGTCCGCTCGGGCAGGAAATCAGGGCCCGGTACGGTATGATCGGACACGCCAACGCCGCGGTGCTCCCGGGGGAAGTGGGCCTGGCGGCCGTTTCCGCGGAGGCCGATAGCTCCTCTGCCGATGTCCGTCCCGTCGCCGTTATAGAAATGGCGGCGGCCAGCGGCCTTGAACTGGTTCCCGCCGACCGGCGCGATCCGTTGCGGGCCACCACCTTCGGTACGGGGCAGTTGATAGCGGCGGCCCTTGATGAAGGGGTCCGGGAAATCATACTGGGCGTAGGGGGATCCGCCACCGTCGATTGTGGATTTGGTTGTATGCAGGCCCTCGGTGCCGTCTACCGTGATGGTTCCGGGAAACAATGCATACCGGGCATAGGCGGCGGGGTCCTCGCATCGGTGGCGTCGGTGGATGTGGACGCTGTCGATCCGCGCCTCGCGCAGACGGTCATTCGGGTCGCGTGCGATGTCACTAATCCCCTGACCGGCCCCCGCGGTGCGGCGGCGGTGTATGCCCCTCAGAAGGGCGCGACGCACGAATCCGTCGAACTCCTGGAACGGAGCCTTGTTCACGCAGCCGGCCTGTTGCGCGATCAACTCGGTGTCGACGTCGGGAACCTCCGCGGCGCCGGTGCGGCGGGCGGTCTCGGCGCCGGTTTGGTTGCGATGGCGGGTGCACGGTTGGAAAATGGTGGAGCGGTCATCGCGGAAGCCGTTCGGCTGCGCGAGAGGTTGAGCGGGGCCGACCTGTGCCTGACCGGGGAGGGGCGGTTTGACGCGCAGAGTTTTTCCGGAAAAGTGCCGTTCCGGGTTGCTACGATTGCCGGCAATGAAGGGGTTTCCACGGTGTGTATCGCCGGCAGTGCAACCGGTGAGGGACCCCGGAAATTGTTCCGGGAGGTTCGGACACTGGTTTCCGATGATGTGTCAGAAGAGAAAGCCGTCGCCTGTGCCGAGCAGTTGCTTGCCGAGCGGGCGCGCGAAGTCATCAGCGAATGCATGGGAATAGATGATGGATAATTTTCATTACCGAAACGGCATGTTGCATTGCGAACATGTTGCGATGGATGAACTTGCGATTGCTGTCGGGACACCTGCTTACGTGTATTCGACGGCCACGCTCAGAAATCATTACTGGAACCTCGTCGATGCCTTTTCACCGCTGAACCCGATTATCTGCTTTTCGGTGAAATCACTGGCCAATACGCACGTTCTGCGAATATTGAAGGCGGAAAACAGCGGCTTCGATGTTGTCAGCGGCGGGGAACTGGAACGGTGCCTTGCCGTCGATGCGGAAACCGAGAAGATCGTTTTCGCCGGGGTCGGCAAAACCGACCGGGAAATTCGACGGGCGCTCGAGGTCGGCATCGGCTGGTTTAACGTTGAAAGCGAGCAGGAGTTCGAGAACATATCCACGATAGCGCGGGAGACCGGTTGCAGAACCGGTGCCCTGTTGCGGGTCAATCCCGATGTCTACGATCCTGATACGCATGCCTATACAACCACCGGTAAGAAGGAGACGAAATTCGGCGTCGATATCGACCGGGCCGAGGCGTTTTTCAACACATACGGCAATGATCCCGCCGTCATCCTTCAGGGAATCCATCTTCATATCGGTTCGCCCATATATTCTTCGGCTCCGTATAGAGACGCGATCAGGAGAACGATGGATCTGATAACGGTGCTGAGAGGCAAGGGGTACGAGATCAGTGTTCTGGATCTCGGGGGCGGGTTTGCCGCTGATTACACGACGGGGGCCAGTCCCCTTGCCGCCGATTACGCGAAGGATATCGTGCCGCTTTTGAAGGATGCGGGATTAACCGTTATACTGGAACCCGGTCGGCAGATCGCATGCAATGCCGGCATTCTGCTTTCGCAGGTGCTCTACGTGAAAAAGGGCGGGGAGAAAACATTCGCGATCGTGGATGCTTCCATAGCGGACCTGATTCGCCCGGCGCTGTACCAGGCAGAACATTTCATATATCCCGTCAAAATCGGTGATGATGAGTCCCCCGATCGCCGGGTCGATTACAAACCGTCCGGGGGAGAAAAAGTCGACATCGTCGGCGGGGTATGCGAAACGTGCGACGTCCTGGGACACGATCGCGTCCTGCCCCCGCTCAAAAGGGGAGACCTCCTGTCCGTGTTTTCGGCGGGAGCCTATGGATTCGTTATGTCATCCCAGTACAATTCCCGCCCGCGTGCCTGCGAGATACTCGTTGACGGCGACAGCTACCGCGTCATACGCAGACGGGAAACGGCCGATGACCTTTTGGCATTGGAAAAAGAGTCCTGAGCGGACATCCCGCGACCATCGTCAATAGTGCAACCAGAGGCGGTCTTCTTTCGGATGCTCTTGCATCTTGGACTTCTTCAGGATATGTTTGACGCTGCCGAGCTTGTCGCTGACCGCGATGGAATCGACGGCTTCTCCTTCGGGGACCCCGATCCAGATATTCCGGGGTGTGTACTTGTCGAGCGCAATGGCGGATTGCGTTTCTCCGCAGTGCCAGGTAATACAGGCGGGGGGTTCGTCTTCGTCCCGCTTCCGGACCTTTACGCCGAGATGCTGTTTCCCGAAGTCCTTTTCCACGGTTCCGAGTTCGTGTTTGATGCCGTTCGGACCGGTGATCGATACGGTGCAATCTTCAGGCGACGTATTCACGAAAGTGAAGTAGTACTTGTCGCTGCATCCAACGGCGGACAGTCCGGCCAAAACCAAGGCTATAACGGGCAGAAAACGTTTCATGTGCGTTTCTCCTCATGGTGTTATCGTACTGTATTCCGACTTTATAAAATCGGCAGAACTTCCCCGGAGACTTTACTTTTTGTGACGTGCCGACAGGGCGGTACCGGTTATTTTTGCCGTATATAGCGCAGCGGCTGGGGCAGAACAGGGGGCTGGGTAAGCTGCTGGTGTACACTGTCGGTCTGCCGGGACGGCGGCGGTAGTTGTGAATTCCGGGGAACCGATGATGATTGCGACCCGCTGCTTTCGAAATACGGCTGTCCCGACCGGAAGCGTCGGGAAGGTGACCGTCGACGGGGATACCGCCGGTACCCCTCGTAGGGTGGGCCTACACGGAAGCGGGTTACCTTGTCGCTGAAGAGGGAGTAATGAAGAATATCCCTCGGATAGTAATAGGGGGAGTAGGAGGGATGCAGGACCCCGCTTATCAGGTAGTTATCCCCGACGCGGGTTCCCGAGACATATACGCCTGTCCGAGTGTGATACGGCGTATTGTACCGGTTCCACGATGAGTGCGTGGCCGCCGGGTAGGTTCTTGAATTGTCGTATACGACATAGTTGTTCACTACCGGCTGTTCGCCCGCGGTGCCGGTGACTCGCTGCGCGGGTCGTGCGATGACCGGTTCCGTGGACCGGCGGGGTTGTGACGCATAAGCCGTCCCGCCGGAGGAGACGGGTATGGAATCATTGGGGATTTCAGAAATGTGCGCGTAGGTGTCGGACAGATCGGGATACCCGGCCAATCCGCCCGGAATCCGTATACAGATCGGACGATCCATTTCAGGTGTTACCGTGAATTCACCCGCGAAGTCATTTGCCTTCCAGGTGTATGTCGCCGGCAGCTCGTTTTCGTCGACGAGTATTTTTCGAAAAACCACGTTTGAAGACGGCGCGACAGTTCCCACGGGACCGGTTCCCCTGCCCGGACCGGAAAATTCCACGAACAGGGGGTCGGAAGTGCTATTTTCAAAGCCGATTATGAGTTCCTTTTCATCGCAACCGACGAAAATAATCGATACAAAGGCGATACACAGACATACGTTGCTGTATAACGCAGTTTTCATAATTCCACCTCCATATGCTATTATATGCGTAATCCGAGGTATCTGCCACGATAAGATTGAAAATGGTGAAGGGTGTTTGTGGGGAACTTGAAAAATTAGGCGTGTTTGAATTTCACTTGCCCTGAATCGTTGATACAATATATTTATGGAGATGTGTGTCTGATTGTATCGATACGCCGAGGACTATTCGATGCAGATAATCTGCGGAAAGTGCGGCAAACATTCGGTCATTAACGGTTCGGCCGACAAGGTCGACCTGGTGGAATGCCCCTTCTGCGATCACAGCATCGAATTGAATTTCGAGCCGTCCGTTACGGATGAACCGTTCTTTGCCGAGGAGGGTGAACTGGTCGATGAGACCGGGGAGACGAGTTTCGCCCAGCTGGCACAGCAGGCCCTGCAGGAACGAGTTTTGGTTATCTGCGCGGCGTGCGGCAGCAAGATGAAAATCGGCCGGAGGCTCGCGGGGCAGAAAATCCATTGTGTCTCGTGTTCGAAAGAAATATTTATCCCGTTTCTCGATGACGAAGACGCTCTTGACGGGCTGGAGGGGATTGAACTCAAGAGCGAGGTGCTCGAAAAACCGACCCATATACGGCGGGCGACGAAGAAGGTAAAAAGATCATCGAGAAGAAGGCTCAAGGCCAAGCGTGGCGGGGCTCGAACCAGGTTGTCGGAAATCCCGTATTTCAAGTACTACGTTATTGCCGGGGCCGCCGCTTTGGGGGTCGTGATTCTGGTGAGTGTTATTCCCTTCTTGTCGGACGACGCGCCGTCGTTTGAGGATCCCGGCCCAGACGCCGGCGACACCGACACGAACGTGCCCGATACCGGGCATTCTCAGTACGCCGGCCGCATAAGCCTCGTTTCCCGACCGCAAACGCGCATTTTCGCTTCAGGGACCACCTGTCCCGCTATGCCCGGGTTTGTTTACTGCAGTGTGAATGTTTCGATAATGGTGGAAAACAAGAAGTGCAAACTCGCTAACTACGGCAGTTCCGCGAAGCTCAGCATAAACGGGGGAAGCTACGAATCGCTGGGTGAACTGCTGGACAATTCGAAGATACCATTCAGGGCGAAAAAGAAAGAGTACGACATATTTCCGGGCGGTACGAGATCGATCACCCTCCTCTTCGAGATTCCGAACAGAAGCGGGTCGGGACGGCTCCACATCGACGGCTTCAGGGACCTTTCCCTGGATATACAGGTCCTCGCGGCCGGAAAGGCGACGTCGAAGAGTTTTATCGGCGTCTACACGGAAGACGGCAAAAGGAACCTTAAGCCCCTTTTCAAGAATAAGGTTATGAGAGCTATACAAACCGATTTGCCGAGTCGCCTGATCATACGGAAAGACGGGACGAGTAATGAACTGGTGTTGTCGTTCCCGGGGGCCGGCGTAGTCGGCAACATGCTCTCGATAAAGGAAAACGTGGGGAATGTCAGCCTGAAAAAAGATGAAGTCCGCATCATGTGCAAGGTATTCCTGCTGCCCGGCGCAGCCGATGGCCTGATCCTCTACCTGCGCGATGAGCCGGCGCACCAGATAATCTACAAGCTGAAATCAAGGGAAATCACCAGCGCCGGCTTTTAACCGCAGGCCCCCGCCTCATCGGATTCAACGACAGGGGTGATTTTCGTTACCGGCAAGAAAAACAATATTTTACGTTTCAACCGTGGAAAAACTGCTGTATGATATACGACCGACAAAGAGGAGGTTCGCTTTCATGGCCGGTGCGGTATGCGCCGGTACTGAAGCGGCCCCTTGTATGCAGCGCTGGGAAGGCGGTTTCGCTGCTGATGTCATTTACTATTGGTTAGTTCAGATGAATCGAAATAGAATTCGAGCGGTGGCTTTTGCCGCATTTTATATAACGGTAACCTGGGGGATGGGTATGTCCCGTGTCATGAGCGGGGCTGAAAGCGGTTGCCTGCATTACGACGCCGCTATTTCCGGCGGGCAGATACGGTTTTTTACCGATAAGCGTGAGCAGGCAATCTATATTTCAGGGGATTTTTCTCTGGGTGTCGGTCCCTGTATCGTCAAGGCCCAACGGGCGGTCGTGTGGATAAAAAGCCTCGACGAGGGCCGGATGAGCCGGCACGATATCACCGTGTTTGCCGAAGATGATGTCGTTCTGACCGAGGAGGGGGCGGTGACCACCAGTGACAGTACCATGCTCGTCAAACTTCGGATGCGCGGCAGAATCGGGATCGACGGCGGAAGAAAGGCGGAGCCTTCCGTCAAACAAGCTCCCTTTTACCGCAGGGCGGTTTCAGTTCGGAAAAGCAGAAACCGAAAGAAACAACACATAAAGACCGACATGCGTCGTTCCGGAAAAGAGGCTGCCGATACCAAAGCCGCCACGGGCCCGATGGGGCTCGAAGATCTTGCGGAGGGCAGGCAGGTCGAGGAAATAGCGGGACGGAAACCGGCACAGGCTTCCGACAGGGAAGAGAAGCCATCAGTGCCCGACGCAAAAAGTGTGCGGCGGGGGGACGGCGGCGGGAAACAGGACGCGGACAGGCGGAAAAAAGTCCCGGATTTATATTTTCATGCCGCCGAGGGATTCGTCAGTCAAAAGGATCCTGATGATACCAAACGGAGAATTTTCATTTCCCGCGGGAGTATTTTTCTTTCGCAGGGTGTATCCGAGAGCGATGATTACATGGAGATGGAAGCCGATTCGGCGGTTGTTTTCAGCCGCAAGGGGGCGGCCGAACAGGGTGCGGCTGAGGGGGAGTCTGAGGTTCCATACGCGCCGCGGGCATCGGGACTGGGAGGGACGGACGAAGCCGTAACCGGCATTTACCTCCAGGGTGACGTGCGGTTGCGGCGGGGAGAGCGGAAGATATCCGCCGAAAAGGTCTATTACGACTTCGTCGAAAAGAAAGCCCTCCTGATGAAGCCGGTGATGCGGGCAATCCAGGAGCAGCGCAACGTGCCGATCATCGTGCGGGCCGAAAAGGCCCGCCAGCTGTCCGAGCGGGAAATAGAGTTTTACGACGCGAAAGTATCCACCAGCGATTTCATGACCCCAACTTACCACGTCGGCGCGAAAACCGCCCGGCTCACCGACAGCACGCCCTACGACGAGGAAGGCGACAGGCTCGGGGAGAGGAAATGGGAAGCGGACTACCGGGATGCAACCTGGAATGTCCGGAATATCCCCGTCCTTTTCGCGCCCCGCGGTCGGGGTACATTCGAGGAAGGTCACAGCCCACTGAGGACGGCGCGCGTCGGTGATTACAAGGATTTCGGCCCCGGCCTCCAGACCGAGTGGCATCTCTTCCGGTTGCTGGGGCTTGTCAAACCCGACGATTTCAACGCTATCCTGAACGCCGATATCTACCAGAAGGGGGGCTTGCTGGGGGTCGAGGGAGACTACCAGCGGAGCAGGAGCGGGGACAGCCAGTACTGTGGTTATTTTGAGGCGGTCGGTGTCTACGACAGGGAGGGCGAAGACGATTTCGGTGACCTGAGACAGGACATCCAAAGCCGAACCGAGCGCGGAAGAATCCTGGCGCGGCACAAGGAGTTTCTGCCCGGCGGCTGGCAGATCCAGGGCGAGTTGAGCCTGATATCGGACAGCAATTTTCTCGAGAAATACTACCGGGACGAGTTCTGGGCCGGCAAGGAACAGGAAAACCTGATCTATGCGAAGAAGCAGCGGGACAACTGGGCGTTTACCGCGCTGCTGAAGGCCAGGTTCAACGATTTTCTCGGCCAGACCGAAGCGTTTCCCGATGTGGAAGGATACCTGCTCGGCGAGCCGCTGTTCGACGATCTGTTCACCTACTACGGCGAAGCGAGGGCGGGCGCCGTGCGGTACCGCGATAATGACGAATTTAATCCGGCCGTCAGGAGTGATATGATGGCGCGGTTCGACACGCGCCATGAAATCAATATGCCCCTGGCGTTTGATACACCCGCCGGTCTCCTCAATGTTGTCCCCTTCCTGTCGGGCAGGTTCACCTACTGGTCCGACGCGCCCGGTATGAACGATATCGCGATGCTCTACAACAGGCCCGGCTATTTGAACCGGGGAGAGACACTCGCCCGACTCGATCCTGATGACGACCGACATGCGCGTTTCTACGGGCAGGCGGGTGTCAGGACGAACATGCATTTCTGGAGAATTTACGATGAGGTCGAAGACGACTTCTGGGACGTTCACCGCCTGAAACATGTTGTAACCCCCGAGTTGGTTGTTTTCGGCGGCACTACCGCAGACGTTGATCCCGAGGAACTCTATCCCCTGTCGGAGGATGTCGAGACCAACATACGTGACAATTCCGGGATCGCCTTTACCGTTCGCAATCTACTGCAGACCAAGCGGGGAATAGAAGGAAGCCGCAGGACCGTGGACTGGATGCGCATTGATGCGACCGTGGGGTTTTTCGATGAAACCGATCCGACGCTTGCCGGGAACGGCCAGCTCTATGCCCTGCGTCCCGAGTACAGCCGGCAGAGAAATTTTCTGAATATCGACTACTACTGGGCCATCTCCAACTCCGTCGCACTCCTCGCGGACGCCAACTTCGATCTCGACGACGACGAAGAGTACGACGACGACAACAGCCGGCTGGATATCGCGAATATCGGCCTTTCCGTCAAGCATGATCCCCGGCTCAGCTACTACATGGGACTCCGGTATATCGACGAGCTCAACTCGACCGTCGGAACCTTCGGGCTCGATTACCGAATCAACAAGAAGTATACGCTCTCCTTTTTCGAACAGTACGATTTCGACTATCGCGGCGGGGTGAATCTCGGCACGCGGCTCTGGATCGTCAGAAAGTTTCCCCGGTGGTATGCCGGCCTCAGCTTTTCCTACGACGCCCGCTACGAGTCGGAGGATGAAATCGGCGTGATGCTGGTACTCTGGCCCGAAGGCGTCCCCGAAGCCCGTCCCGGCATGGGCAGGCTTGGCAATCTCCTGAGCAACAGTGACAGGAACTAGTACTAGGCCTTAAACCAGCGAATAAAAACGGCTGCAGCTTGCAGAATTGCTGTATGACCGGCATTTCGAGTGAAATGATTTCACTCGAAATGCCTTTGCGTCACACGCAAGAAAATGACCCTACACGGGTCTATTTTCTTCGTGTTCCTTATCATACAACAATTCGCGGGCGCTTCGCTCGCCTTTATTCGCTGGTTTAAGGACTAGGATCTGACTGCGAATGCCGGGGAGCAGGGCTCAGTCCTGATCGTCGGACTCGAAGAGGTTCCCGTCTTTCGATGGCGGCGACGTTGATTCCAGCCCCAGGTAATCCAGGGATTTCGGGGTTATTTTGCGGCCCTGGCGTGTTCTGGCGAGCATGCCGATTTGCAGGAGATAGGGCTCGACCACATCTACCAGCGTGTCCACCTCTTCCCCCAGTGTCGCCGCTATGGCCTCAACCCCGACCGGCCCTCCCTGGTATATATCCGTTATCGTTTTCAGAAACCGGCGGTCCAGGTGGTCCAGGCCGAGGGTATCGATTCCCTCGAGTGTCAGTGCAGATTTCACCACTTCCCGTGTCAGCTTGCCGTCGCATTTGACCTGCGCATAATCCCGGCATCTGCGAAGCAGACGGTTGGCGATCCGGGGGGTGCCCCTGGCGCGCATGGCGAGAGATTCCAGAGCTTTCGGTTCATATGCTATGTCAAGCATTTCAGCGGACATGCGGCACCTGGCCGTGAGGTCCTCGACCGACCAGAAATTCAGGTTATGGGTAATACCGAATCGCGTGCGGAGCGGGGGGCCGAGCAAGCCGGCCCGGGTAGTCGCGCCGATCAGGCTGAAGGGTTCGAGCGGCAGATTGATGGTCCTGCTGTGCATGCCGGAGTCGACGACGAAGTCGACCTTGAAGTCTTCCATCGCCGGATATATGTATTCCTCGACGGCGGGGCTCAGCCGGTGGATCTCATCGATGAACAGGACGTCCCCGTGTTCCAGGTTGGTCAGGATTCCTATCAGGTCGCTGGCTTTCGTCATCGCCGGCCCGCTGGTCACCCGTATGTTTTTCCCCATTTCATGTGCGATAACGTATGCCAGGGTCGTCTTGCCCAGCCCGGGTGGACCGTGGAGGAGGACGTGTTCCATCGGTTCTCCTCTCTGCTTTGCCGCGGTTATTGAAATCCTGAGTTTTTCCACCAGGTCCCCCGAGCCGATACACTGATCGAGCGTCTCGGGTCGCAGCGCCGTGTTCAGCCGTTCGTCTTCACGGCTCGTAGATTGCGACGATAGTATTTTTTCACGTGCCATTGCTGTTCCCGCGGCATCAGCCTTTCAATTTGTATACCTGCTGAATAATTTTTTCGGCGGAATCGATTTCCGGCGCAACCGACAGCACTCGATCCACCAGGTACTTCGCCTCGGAGCGTTTTTCTCCCAGTTGCACGAGGGCCGCGACGGCCTCGGCGCCTGCTTGCGTCATTTCCGCGGGTTCAACGTCATGTTCCCGGGAATATTCTCCGGCTTCAGCGAAATCCGCCACCTTCCCGTTCAGTTCGGCAATAATGGTTTCGGCGGTTCGCTTTCCGATTTCCGGCAGGGCGACGAGAGACTTGGCATCCTTGGATTCTATGGCCGATGCTATCTCAGCTATCGGCCTGACCAGTGCCCGGAGCGCCTTCCGGACACCGATGCCCTTGACTTTGGTAAACGCCCTGAAGAATTCCCGGTCTCCTTCCGTCAGAAAGCCGATCAGGCGGGGCAGCACTTGGCCCCGGGAGGGGTCGCCTTCGATGAGGTGAATGGTGTGAAAGACAATGTCCTCGCCCAGCATCCCGGAACACGTTGCGAGATCGACAGCGGGAACCAGTATTTCGTAACCGATACCGTGATCGGTAGCGATGAGAACCGCATGTTCCGACACTTCTTCGATATTTCCCATTATCCTGGCTATCATGAGCGTTCCCGCCGGCACGGTGCAGAAGCCGCAGATGGTACAGGGCGATGACCGGGGCGGAACGTCTCTCGTCCGTCAACGGTCGACTTATTCAGCATGCCCTATATAATAGCTTGTCCATGACAGGAATAAAGGCCTCCGGTATGAAAAGGTTTATATTAACGGTAATCGCAGCGGTATGTGCTTCGGGCTGCGTGGTGACCCAGGATATCGACACGCCGGTTTCGCATTCCCTGGAGACCGAGTCGAAAACCGGCGCGCGTTATTACCGGTACATACCCAGCAATTACGACCCCGGCAAATCATGGCCGCTGGTGATCAGCCTCCACGGTACGTGGCCGTGGGACGTGGACTGGCACCAGATACTTGAGTGGAAGATGCTCGGCGAGGAGCGGGGATTTCTCGTGGTTGCTCCCAAGCTTGGCGGCTGGAGTACGCAGGGTATTTTACCCAAACCCTCAGGCGTGTTTCGGTCCGAACTCGAAGATGATGAAACGGCGATACT
The DNA here is from genome assembly GCA_964557575.1 of uncultured Planctomycetaceae bacterium. Lineage (GTDB taxonomy): Bacteria > Planctomycetota > Phycisphaerae > SM23-33 > SM23-33 > CAZLBC01. The sequence continues at coordinate 40,644 of CAZLBC010000028.1, read as the reverse complement.
CGCTGTTCGCGAGGAAATGTGCCGGTTGTACAATATCGACAGAAAGAAGATATTGCTGACGGGCTTTTCTTCAGGGGGGTATCCGCTGTACTGGACGGGACTGCGGAACCCGAATAAGTTCAGTGCGTTGGCGGCGCGTTCATGTAACTGCGACAGCCGCATTTTCGAATGGATGGATCCCGGGAAGATCGGCAGAAAAATTCCGGTCATCATCCTGGTGGGAAAGGACGAAATGGCCATACAGGATGACGCGTGGCGCACGTTTGGATGGCTCAGGAAAAATGGGTGGGATTCCGATAACTGCATCAGAGACGAAGTGCGGGGAGGGCATCTCCGGCGCCCGGATCTGGCCTACGATCAGTGGCGCCGGTTTGTACTCGCCCGGCAGCGACGGCCCTAACCGCAGTGGCGGCGCTAATCTCTCTTGCGCGGATTGTATTTGAGGGCGTATTTACGGAACGCGGAATCGTTCAGCGGCAGGGGGGCCAGAGAGAAGGACGGTTTTTCAATCTCTTTTGACTTCTCGTCGCTTTTTTTCAATTCCACCGTGATGCCGACGGATGCCGATCTTCTGAATTCCAGGCGGAGCGGGACGACCTCAGCGGGAATACGGTAGACCCAGTCCACGATGAGATCTGTTTTATCGGAGCGGTACTTCTTTCTTTCCGGATCGTAAAAGGCGGCCTTGCTGTTCCTTTCTACGGCCAGCGCGCCCTTCGGTATCGGATCCGGATCGGCTTTGCCGGCCGACAGGGCGAGTTTTGGCGTATCATTGTCGTAGAAGAGGTAGCTCCACGGATAGAATCCCACGAGTTTTTCCGCGCCGTTGTCCTCGCGCCTGCATACCAGGCGAAAGTGGGTGGCCGGCAGTCGCCACCACCAGCCCTTGTTGCGTTTTCGCTTGTTCTTATCGGGGGCCGGGATATACGCGGCCGAACCATTTACCTCGATACGAACGACCACGTCCACGAGATCCTTGTCTTTTTTCTTGTCCGCCAGGCGCGTTCCGTCCAGGGCATACAGTTTCCTGACGTTAATCGTACCGGGCGGGGACGTCACTACGGGGCACCGCCCGGCCCTGTTTCTCCAGCAGAACAATTCCCGCAGAAAATCAGGATGCCGATGTTCAAAGACGCCGCCCCCGCTCATCGATCCGGTCGTGCAGGTGTTTCCGAGGGCCAGCAGGTAGTCGTCGGGATAGAAGGGATGGAGATAGGCCGCGCGCTCGAGATCGTCATCGAAGGGTTCATAGCCGAGTATCGAGCGGCCGAAGGGCAGGGTCTGCAGCGTCAGGGCCAGTATTCCCGCCATGGTGATGCCGGTGATCAGCCCGCAGGCGCCGCCGCCGACTCTGTCGACCATGGTGTCGAAAAAGATATCCGCCTTGATAAGCCGGTCCGCCGCGAACCGCATGATAAACAGCGAGGCGCCGAACACCACCGATATGCAGATACCCTCGGCGATTGACGGAACCGCTTCCCGCAGCCCCGTTGCCGACGCCAGGTATTCGAAGGACATGAAGGTGAGGGTCGCCGAAACCGTGGTAAGGACAGCCATGACCAGCGATGAAAAAAGCCCTTGCCTCATTTGCAGGAATGCGATGGCTGTCACCAGCAGAAACGTCAGAATATAAAGCATGCGGCCGCTACCTCACGTGTTTTCTTTCTTTTTTTCGGGTTGCTGAAATACCCGTACGATTTCATTTACATCGGTATCCCCCGTAACTACCTTATACAATCCCTCCTGATCGAGGCTTAGGACGCCGAGTTTCCGCGCGACGGTCTGTATTTGGCGGATATTCGCGTTACCGGCTATTGTTTTGCGCAGCTCGTCGACTATCGGCATATATTCGAAGATACCGGTCATACCGAAATATCCCTTGTCGTTGCACGTCTCGCAGGGAGGTTCTTCCTCGCTTTTCTTTGTCGCTTTCGGTTTTATCGGGGTGCGGTAGAACTGTTCGACTTTTCCCGGCTTGATATTGAGTTTTTTCAGCACCTTCGGGTCCGGCCGGCATGGTGTTTTGCAGGTGGGACACAAACACCTGGCGAGGGTCTGGCAGGTAATCACCTTCAGGGGGCCCATCGCTCGCTGTACATCGCCCACGATTTGAACCCACTTAGCCAGGGCCTCTATTGCGTTTGATGCCCGTAGAGACAGCAGGGCGGTTTTTTCTGCGGCAAAATCCAGGATCTGCCCGGCCACCTCCGCCGAGGGGCAGTTGTCCACGTAGAGTATGTCCGGATCGCGGCGGATGGTGGAGGCCAGCAGCTTCGGCAGTTCTTCCCTGCTTTCGTATTCCTCCTGGGTGATATTGGGGAGATCGATGCCCGGGTCGCGTTCGACCGAGTAAATGAGCCTGATAAAGGCATCCTGTTTCCGCAGGAGGCTGTATGCCGTACTGGTAACGCCGCTGCGGGGAGGCCCGGAGACTATCGTCAGGCCCGGTTCCTGGAACAACTCGTGGAGTGTATTCCTTACTTCATCACGCATTCCCAGCAAGTCGAAATTAGTCTTGAACATCTCCTGGATGACTTGGATCCGGAGCATTTCCCCTTTCTTCGTTCCACCGGAGATGAGCTTCATGTCCTGCGGACTTTGAGCAATATCTACCGTTATCTGCCCGTTCTGCTCCCGGGAAGATTCCTCGGGATCCATTCCGCCCTTTTCCTTAAGATAGCGAAGGGCCATGTCGAAATCGAAGAGGGGAATCGTTTCCTGCTTTTCAGGGACACCGTCTATCAGGAAGGTGACCTGCGCTTTTTCGGAAGTAATCGGCCGTACCTCGGCGACTGAGGCCCGTTTGCGCAGGATATTGAACAGTATCTTTTGTGCGAAGTTGTAGCTTTTGACGAGTTCCCGGTCTTCGGCCTCTTCGTCGGAGATAATAACGGGGGAACCGTCGTGTTTGTAGAGCCGTACCTTGGTTTCCACCTCGAGAATAGTTTTTTTCCCGCTGAGCTTTTCCTTTATCCATTCTGCGGTGAAGATCTTGAATTCTTCATCCACGATCCGGTTGCGATGTTTGACATAAACCGCGAAAGCAGTCATTGAGGCGATAATGAAAAGGGGCAGACCTATCCAGAAGACGGGGACGAAGACGCAGAGCAGCAGTCCCGCGGCACCGGCACCCAGAGTAATACCGGCCCAGAACGTGCGTTTAGTGTGTACGATGATGGCGTCTGAATTCACCCGTGTGCACAGGTACAGCCAGACGCCGGCAAAAAGGACGGTGATGATCAGCTTGGCCGGTGACCCGTATAGTTCCGCGGCGGGCATGGTTCCCTGGCACAAAAAAAGGCGAATATCCATAGCTGTCCGCGCTCCGAAATCATGCAGTGAGAGTGTATCATGTAACTATATATGATTGAATCGGTTTTTGCAACGACCGGCAGGTTATCCTATCAATCCTCCTCGTGATTGCGATATTCCCTTCATCAGCATCCTCAATTCTTCCTTGTTCGGCGCGGCTTCCAGGGCGACCTTGGGATCTACCATGTCTTTTTCTATCAGCGAATGAAGGCTTTGCGTAAAACTGATGACGCCTTCGTCCTGCGATGATGCTACCAGGTCAGTCAGTTTTTTCTCCTCGTGTTTGTTCAGGAGGTCACGGACGGATGCATTCATTCGCAGGACTTCAACAGCGGGCACTCTTTTTGCTTCTTCGATGACGCTTGGAAGCAGTTTCTGGCAGATAATCGCGACCAGGTTGTATGCCAGTCCCTGCAGGATCTGGTTGTGGAGTTCCGCCTCGAAGAGATCCAGGATCCTCGTGATCGTCTGTCCGGCGCTGCTGGCGTGAATAGTCCCGAAAACCAGGTGTCCCGTCTCGGCTGCCTGGAGGGCCGTTTCAAAGGTTTCGCGATCCCGCATTTCGCCGACCAGAACGACGTCCGGGTCTTCCCGCAGAACCGACCTCAGGGCGGTCTCGAAACTCGGAACGTCGATGCCGATCTCCCGCTGGTTGACGATGGATTGTTTGCTTTCGTACAGGTACTCGATGGGATCTTCGATCGTCACGATGTGACACCGCCGGTTCTTGTTGACATGATCGAGCATGGCGGCTATCGTCGAGCTTTTTCCGCATCCCGTGGGGCCGGCCAGGAGGATCAGGCCCGCCTGCGTATCCACCAGAGATCGTACCTGCTCGGGAAGATGAAGTTCCTCGAACGAGGGGATCTGGCGGGTTATGCGCCTGGCGACCAGCGAGATGTTGCTGCGCTGGCGGAAGATATTGATACGGAACCTGTCTGAGCCGGCCAGTTCGTATGCCATGTCGAGGCAGCCGTCCCGCAGGAATATCTTTCGTTGTTCCCGGCTCATGAGAGAATCGCACATCGCGGCGACGTCGGCGCTTTCCACGCGGTCCGCTTTGACGGCCCTCAGTTCAGAATCGACTCGCATGTGGGGTGTGAGACCTTCCTTGATATGCAGGTCGGACGCCCCGCATTCAGCCATGCCCTTGAAAAGCGCCAGCAGCGTTGCGTCAAGGTTCTTGTCCCGCTCATCTCCGTGGACATCATTTGATTGTTGTTCCGGCACGATACGCACCTCCTCCCGACACCGTGAAGATATTTGAAATTACCGGCACGGAGATTATATAGTATGAACACATGAATTCCACCGTACAATCGTATTGTATGTAAACCACGATTATTGCGGGGCTTTCCCCTTCGTCGGGAGGTTCACTTGAATGGACAGTTTCAAGCAGGGCGGTAAACGGATACTGTGGTTCGGGGGCACATTTGATCCGGTACATAACGGCCACCTGATCGTGGCTCGTTCGGCGGCCGAACAGGCCGGCGCCGAAAGGGTCACGCTCGTTCCGACCGGATGTAATCCACTCAAGGACAAACCGGCAGCTTCCCCGGCAGAACGGCTGTTGATGCTGAACCGAGCTGTCCATGGAGAAGAGCTCTTTGATATCGATGAAATTGAACTGCACCGTTCGGGACCTTCTTATACGGTGGATACTCTCGAATATGCCGTTCGGGAAAAAACAGGGCATGAAATACTCCTGCTGATCGGTTCGGATGCGCTTGAGGAACTGCCTTCCTGGCACCGGGTCGGCGATCTGCTCAAGGCGATATCCCTGCTGGTGGCATGCAGACCGCCGGCCGAGCCGGTGCGCGTCGAAAAGATACTTTCGAAAACAAGAGCCTCTCTCGGCCGGGAAGCCGCTGACGCGTTCAGGGCCGCGGTCGTGTCCGCGCCCCTGCTGGAAATATCTTCGACCGACATACGCCGCCGTGTCCGCCGGGGTCAGTCTATACGATACCTCGTGCCCGATACGGTTGCAGAACACATCGTAAAGCGGGGATTGTACACGGCCGGCTGACACTTGCTGCCGGGTGTACGTATTACAAGTGCCGAAGAACGGCCGGTGGAACAAGAGAGGCAATCTCGCCGCCCTCGGCAATCACCTGGCGTATCAATGTCGAAGATATGTGGCTGTATTTTCCCGAGGTGATCATGAACAGCGTTTCAATATCTGCCAGTTCGCGGTTTGTCACCGCCGCTCTGGACTCGAAATGAAAGTCGCCGCTGTCTCTGATGCCGCGAAGGATAACGGGGGCGTTTTCGGCGGCCGCAAAATCAACGGTTAATCCGGCATATGATTTCACGGTGACGCATTCGATATCGGCAACTGCTTCCCGCATCGTATCAAGGCGTTGCTCGATGCTGAAAAGGGGATTCTTTTCCGGGTTATCGCCTATGCCGATCACCAGGCGGTCGAACAGCGCCGCGCCGCGGCGGATAATATCAAGGTGGCCGTTTGTAACCGGGTCGAACGTGCCGGGAAAAACGGCGATACGATTCTCGGCCTTCTGTTTTTTCTCTTCGGTGGGCATGAGATTGTCACTATGGCAACGGGGCGATAACATGCTTCGCAACAGCAGAAAATATTATATTATTTCCCCGGGCTGAGCAATAATGTTATTGAAATAGATCTCGATGTCACGATAATAATAGAAGTATTAAGACATAAGTCATATAAGGATTATGATTTCCTTTCGCCAGTAAATGGAGTATGTGAAATGATTAAATATGCTGCCGTGGCCGCGATTCTTTTCGCGGGATTTTTCGCCGGATGCGATACCGAGATACAGGTGACATTTGAAAACACAACCGATGAACCGCTCGAACTGCACGTCAACGGTTCCGGCAGTGGCGTAGGGTATCTCGGCACGATTCCCCCCGGCGGCCAGATCATTTCGCTTATCGAGGTTGATGATGCTTTTCTCCCCGCGGTGTATACCTACACGGCGGGAAATCACCCGGGCAGCTTCGCGGTAACGAAGGATATGCATTCACGGATATGGGAAACGATTCCGGAAGGTGCCCCGAGCAATGAGCCGGCATACAGGCATGCCCAGGGAGCCAAGCAGGTCGGAGAGATACCCGTTATCGTCAATCCGTGACGAAGATTTTTTCACCGCACTGACATGAAAAAAAAGGGACCGGAAAAACCGGTCCCTTTTTTTAGGCTAACCCGGTGATGTTGGGATTGTATCAGCGGGGGGCATCCAGATGCCACCGGTTGAGATCCGGGGCCTTGTTGTAAAACCAGAACTGATCCCAGTCCTCCTGGAGTTCCCTTTCCATGATGTCGTTGATCATGTTTACTTTTCTTCGCCGTTCCAGGTTGTTGGAAACGCTGTCGGCGCCGTTCGTGATACTCAGGGCATTGAGCGGATCGGCGCCGGCCGAGGCCAGTATGGTGTCGTATAACTTGAAGTTGACAAAAGGCGGGGTGTTGACGCCGGGGCCCGGCGATTCCATGACCCAGCGTCCGTCGCATGCCCTCGTGTCCTGCGTCTCGCTTTCAAGGGAGCTGCTGCCGCGGTTGTAGTTATAAAAGTCATCCGCAAAGAGCCCCCCGGGCGGTTTCCGCCGTCCCTCCGAGGTCAGCCCGCGCAGCCACATTGATGAAAGCGGCCATTCCTTGGTGTGAATATAAAGATGCAGGTCTTCCTGGTGCGACTGCCCGTCGTAGGTAGGCGCCGCCATGACGGTAATCGGGTGGAGCTTGCCGTCGAGACCCTTCCATGCACGGTACGCGATTTCCGGTTTCGCATCGAAACTTTCTTTCGTGATGCAATTGTACAATTTGGACACATTTGAGATGTAGCTGTTGTCGTCACCCTTGACATACCTGACATAGCGCAGGCGTCCCCGGTGTACGTTCTTCATGGGATTAACCTGAGGACGCACCTCGATGAGATAGGTTTCGCCGCCGACCAGGTATCGTGAAATCAGTACTTTTTTGCCCTCGGGTCCGCGGACATCGTGTTTAACCTTGCACCGTCCCTCGCGCAGCATTTTATCCGCCTGTCCGGATTGAATCAGGCTGACCACGTCGGCCTCGTCATCGTCGCTATTGATGATGCCCTCATCTTTTGCAACTTCCACAGCGGTCATGGAGCCGTACCATGTGTGACATCCCGTTGCGGATATGGTTATTGCCGTATACAGTGCCGGAACAATCCATTTCTTCAGCATATTCACTTCTCCACGGGTTTTTTGTCCCAATGCAGCAGTAGCGGGAATATCCGTTATTTTACAACACTATCGGCAAAAAGCTTAGCATTTCGCCAATGTCTTGTCAAAGGAAAACTTGCGCCGCAAGAATAATGAACCGATTTTGCCGAACCGGAGTCGACCCGGTGATTATGGCAGCGGAGGATGATCGAACAGTTCGTTGTCGGCCAATTGAAGAGCCGCTGTCAATTCAACGTATAAGTAGTGTATTTCCCAATTTTTATGCGCATAGACAATCGCGCGGTGGCATTCCTCGACAATCTCTGCTATCGTCTCGGAGACCGGTTTGCCGCAGTAAAAAGCACGGCATCCGAGCGGCCTGTCGGCCCTTGCGGCGCACAAACCGTTTTGCTGGTAGCAGCACCGTAGCGGTGGTGCGGTTGTCGGGGCTGCTTTGGACACGAGCAGCGCCAGTTCTCCCGTTGTCGCAAACAGGCGGTGATCGCTGAGATCGAACCTGCAGCATGCGCCGCAGGCATTGCATACCGGCTTGAGGCCGGCTATGCGGTTCCCGGCTTCATCAAGTACTGAATGAATGTCATCGAGAAACGCTCGCGACGCGAGGGCGGCACGCACTGCCGCTATCAGTCCCCGGGGGGGCAGAAGAATGGTATTATCCGGGCGTGGCATCGGTTGCCTGACGGATTTCGTCGAATGAACGGATGGTTCCCCTGTTGATACCGGGGCATCGTTGACCCGCGCTGCACCAGTCGTCCGGGGTGTGAAGGTTGGTCGGCCAGAACGGCCACGTCCTGCACTGTGCGGGGCGAACGGGGTATATGAGGCACTTTTTGTCTGTCAGAAATATACAATCCCTGGACGGTTTCTCCACCAGGCTCAGCTTGCCGCACTCTTTCCGTACATATTGTTTCCTGAAGTTCACGACCTTTATCCCCAGAAATTCCGCAATCGCGCCTATTTCCCCATCGCTTACCCAGACGTAACCTTCGCAAGGGCCCGCGCAACAGTTGCCGCATTCCAGGCATTCGAATGCCAGTCCGGCGACATACCAGGGAATTGTCGTATTATGTGCGGATGTCGGGACCATGTGGGGGATCTTCCCGTGATCGCCGCGCGGTCGGCGGGACCGGGCTATTTCGACTGTTCGCTGAGCCGCTTGTAAAACTGCTCCAGGACCGGACGGTATTCGGGCGGCAGCTTGCCGCTCCGGGCGTCGTTGATATTGTCCTTCAGGTACTTCGGCATGGCCGCGGATTGGTCTTCGGCTATTTCTATTTCTTTGCCGGCCATGCGCCGCGTATCCTTCAGCGCGCCGAGCGTCTCGTCTCTGCGGCGAAGGGCGTTCCGGTAATCGGCGTTTTCCAGGTCCTTTTTGACGCGGTTCATCAGCAAAATCGCCCGCTGCAGACGGAACCCGGCATAATCTCCGACCTTGAACCCGGCCTGGATCCTCTCGGCCCGGTTTATCAGGGATGCCTGTTTGCCGGTGAGCCGTTCCGCGAGCAGCTCGTCGTCCTTGGGGGCGGGGCCCTCCAGGCCGCCGGCGCCTGAGCCGGACTTCTTGCCCCCGCCGGTCGCACCGCCGGGGGGGTCGGTGGAAACGTCTTTTATTTCGCCCTGCTGAAACGGATCTTCGCCGAGCCGGGTAGGCGTTCGGCGGCCTCCCTTGCCGACCGCCTTGTCCTCAACGAATTCTCCGCTGCTTTTCCCGGTCCTGCCCTCGCCGCTTCGCCCGGATATTTCACTGCTGTTCGGCAATTGATTCCCGGTTACGCCCTGGGCGTTCATGCTGCTGATCGGGCCGTCCATGGCGTCCCATCCTGCTCCCTTGTCGAGAGAATCCGCCGCCATGGCGGATGCATCGTCCATTTCCTCGAAGAGATCTTCTTCCTCCTCGAGCAGGTCGCCTACCAGGTCCTCGAGTTCTTCCGGGAGTTCGGGCTGTTCGACATTCCCCTGGTCGGTGGGCGATTCCATGTTCCATTTCTCCCGATCGGGTTTGTCGGGCAGCCACTTTTCGAGGTTTGACTCCAGCGATTCGGCGTTTTCGCCGGACGCCGATCCGGCTTCGACGGCGATTTCCTTGGCCTTCTTTTTCAAGGCGTCCTTCGCCATGGTGACGTCATTCTTGACCGATATCAGCTCCTTGAGCGTGGAGGCCGTCGAAAAATCCTGGTTGTGCAGCTTGGAGAAATCGGCGATGGCCTCGTTCAGGAATTTTTCCCACTTGTCTTCCACGGCGGCGAGGTCTTCCAGTTTTTTCTCATCCTCGGCGGTAAAATCGTCGAGCCCTTTTTTATTCAGCCGTTTCGCCGCGTCTATGGCCTTCTTCTGTCCATCGATAAATTCTTTCAGTTTTTCGGAAAGATCCTCGCGCGCCGCAGCCCGCTCGCCCTGGTCCAGATCGCTTCCCTCCGGGCTCTGCTTTTCGGGTTCGGCGGTCCGCATGGACGGCATGACGGCCAGGATTTCCTCGAGTGCCTCGATGATGTCATCCTGGGTATTCCCCAGGACCCGGCACGCCCCGTCCCGTTCAGCGAGGGCGGAGAGGCGGGAAACGATATCGGCCTGCTCTATTGCCACGGTCGCCTCGTTCGCGGTGATCAGTGCAACCCCCTTCTTGATTTTGGCCGTGTGTTCGTCGAACGGAAATGTTGTTACGAGTGTGTCGAGATCGGCATAAATCGCTTTCTGCCCCTCGTGGATCTCTCCGCCTTTCGTGCGAATGGTTTTGACGTCCCCCGAGCGGGACGCGATCGAAGTGTTGACTCTCTGGGAGCACTGCTTGCGCATGATCTCCTGCAGAATCTTCTGCAGAAGATCGAATTGCTTGGACTGATTTTCTGCTAATTTTTCTTCTTCGTGAATGGTAAGCGTCAGCTTGTTGGACGTGGTGGTTTGCGGCCCCGCGCCGGTGGAAAGCCGCCGGTTGTCGGTGGCGGTCGCGAAAAAGGTTATTTTGTCGCCGGCCCGGTAGTCTTTCAATGCCCAGGTGAAGGGGATGGTGATTTCTTTTTTACCGAACAGGTCGCCGGGTTTGAACCCTTCGATCTGTTCCGGCTTTTCTCCGCTTCGCATGGCCATCAGGTCGACATCGGTCAGACCGTATCCATCCGAGGCCTTCAGCATCAGTTTCACTGTTCCCCCCGGCGGGCGGCTGATGTCCTGCCGCGGAGTGACAAAGGCTATTTCCGGCGGCGCGTCGGCTACCGGCCGAATCGGATAAAAACCGTCTCCCCCCGTGGCGGCGGGCGAGGGGAGGCGCATGATGGTCTTGCCGGTTTTTCCGGTGAAGATGAGGCGCAGTTCGTCCTTCCGCGTGATTTTGAATCCCTTTTGCCACTCCGCGCCGTTTTTTCGCGGCACCATCTCAAGCGACCGCTCCCCGGCGAATTCCATGTGTCCCCGGGGCATGGGCCGACTGAATCGCGCCCGCGCGAGTGCCGACGAATCAACCGGCACCTCTATGGGGGTGTTCCGATTGGATTTCAGGTCGATAACATGTTCTTTCAGGCCCGTGTAGACCGGGGGCTTGAAGGAAACACTCAGTTCCTTGAGCGTTATCTTCTTGATCGAGACGTGGTATCCCTCGCGATCGGCGGGAAACCTGCTTTCCCCTGAGGCGGACCGCACGATGAAATGGTACTCGAATGGTTCGTTGACGGAATCAATCCTGTATGTAAAGGTAGCCGCTTCCTCGTCTTCCATGCGGGGCATCCGTTTGGGCTGGTCCTCGCCCGACAGGTATAACCCGGCTTCCGTGGAGCCGGGAAATTTCCGGTCTTCCTCTACCGTTATCGTAATTTCAAGCGGTTCGCCGGCCAGTATTTCAGCGTCTCCGGGAATGATTTTCAGCAGTGCGGTCCGGTTATCCGTCGGCACGTACGTGCCGGGTACCAGCGCCGCGCGGATGCCGCGTCTGAACGGTCCGGGTTGCAATACGGCGAAACCGATGAGAACCAGCAGGGCGGCTCCCGCCACAGCCAGGGATCGTTTCAAGGGCAGGGTGGGTATGCTGCGCGACAGGTCAAGCGGCGCCGTCTTCTGCGATGATTCATGTATGGCTCGCTGAATCAAGTGACGGTTGTTCGGGGTTTCATCTCCGGCAAGGAGGTAGCTGTTGATAAGATAATTGCTGACTTCGGGCATATGGGATTCAATGAACCGGGCGGCCTGTGCGTTGTTCATTTTCCACAGGAGCCTGCGAACGGTAAAGATCGCGAGTGACGTCACGACCAGCATGCAGAAACCGATAAAGAGCGCCCACCGCAGCAGGGCGGGGGGCTGACCGGGCCAGTATCCGCAAAGAGAGGCCGCAAACAGCCCGCCGCAGATAACCGCGGTCAGAACGGCGGCGCCCGTGATCACGCGTACCGTCCAGAGGCGGATGCGAACCCGCTCTATACGCCCGAGAATTTCGTCTATGCCCCGATAACCGCTCTCGACAGTCGTCACGGTACCGCCTCCGATAGAATTGACGTATGATGAGAACAACTGTGCAGAAACACAACCTTATTATAAAGGATCCGCGCAAACATCTCAACAACTGACGTGAGGTATAACGAATGAGGGGCGCATATGATGCAGAAAAAAGAGAATCCCCGAAGCGGGTGACGGCCGCCCGGCGTTATCGGGAACCGAATCCCATGTCCCGCGCGCAGATCCGTATCGCCTCGGGATAGGCGATACATTCTTCGGCGAACACCCGTGCTGCCAGATCGTCGGGGCTGTCATCCGGATTGACGGGAACCGTGCGCTGCAGAATCACCGGTCCCGCATCATACTCGTTGTTTACATAGTGGACGGTGCACCCCGATTCGTGTTCCCCGGCGGCCAGGACCGCCTCATGAACCCGGTGTCCGTAGTAACCCTTTCCGCCGAACTTGGGCAGCAGTGCCGGGTGTATGTTCACGACTTTGCCGGCATAGGTGTCGGGGATGAGCCACAACGAGAGGAACCCTGCCATGAGCACGAGGTCCACTTCGGCGGCGTCCAGCAGGGTGGTGATCCGGCGGGAGTATTCCTCCAGTTGCGATTCGCCGTACGCCGCGTACGGCACCGTTTCCACCCGAAAGCCCTGCCGCAGTGCCCGGCCGGCGCCCGCGCACTCCCGCGAAGCGATGACGATTGCAATGGTTGCGTCGAGACGGCCTTCCTCGATCTCCCGGGCCAGATTCAGCATGGTTCTGCCGCCGCCGGAAATCAGGCACCCCAGCCGTATGTTCCTGTCTTGGGGATTTCCCATGGCAGCACATTATATCGTGCGGCCCGCGTGCGGACAAGGAGGGAATGGTCGAGCGTCTCGGTGTGCCGACCCGGGCGGTCAGCAGGCCGCGAGCGCCGGAGAACGGGATGCCAGCACCGCTTCGATTTCATCCTGCTTTATACGGGCGATGTGTTCGTACCGGGTTCTGAGCGGGGCGATCACCTTTCTGCCCGCGACCCGGTACGTGATCCACCAGTGTCGCCGCTTGCGGAAGATTGACGATGTAATGAGTGATTCGGGATCGATAGACGGCTGTACCTCGCGTGTTCGCCGGCAGCGGGAGAGTTCTCTGTTCAATCCTCCCCGTTCGAGCGTGTCCAGCATCATCAAGGTCCTGGACATGGGTGTCGCGGAGAGATTTTCCTCGGTACCCTTGTTCCAGTAGTAGTGTTGCGCGTTCTCCGTAACCATGGCGGACATCCTTGTCTCGTCTGAAACCGATAACCGGTATTACACAGTTCCCAGCCCGATACATATCGGAGAATCAGACCCTGAAACTTGGGCGATATCTTACTCTTATTTCGATTGTTTTCCCTGGTGATCGCCCCGCGGTTTTTCGGATTTGAAAAAAAACTGAAAAAAGCAGCGAAGTTCAACAATTGGTTCTTGATTTCCCTATTCTTTCTGTCGTATAAAGCTGTGGGTGAACGCGTTCACAAGTTCATGTGATCGTGTTCGCAAGCGACAAGGGACCAGTCCATGCGATACGGCAGGATACCTGACGAGGTTATCCAGAGAATGTCGTCCTACCTCCGCGCGCTGGTCGGCCTGTCGGGGGACCATGTGGAAACCGTGAGCAGCGCCGATCTTGCCGATCTGCTCAGGCTCGATTCGAACCAGATTCGCAAGGATCTTTCATACTTCGGGGCGTTCGGTATTCCGGGAGTCGGCTACAAGGTGGATATGCTCCTCGGGAAGGTCAAGGAAATCCTCCGGCTCAAGAAAACGCACGAGGCGGCACTGGTCGGTTTCGGAAACCTCGGCTCCGCCCTTCTCGGGTATACCGGCTTTTCCGTCTACGGTTTCGACATTGTCGCGGTCTTCGACCGTGACAAAAGCAAGGTCGGAAAAAAAGTATACGGCATTATCATAAAGGATGTGTCGCGCCTGGAGATCCTTCGCAAAAAGCAGATCGTGTTTTCGATTCTCGCCGTTCCGGCCGAGGATGCCCAGGAGACCTGCGACGCGCTGGTGGATGCCGGTGTCCGGGGGATACTCAATTTTGCGCCCTGCCGGCTGGATGTGCCCAAGGGAGTCAAGGTGATTTCCATAGACATCGCCGCCGACCTGGCCAGGCTTCCTTACTATCTTCCCGCCGGACAGGGATGAGATGCGAGGTAACGATGGACGTATCGTACAGTGACAGGCTGCAGCCGCTTATCGAGGCCCTGGCGGGGGAGATGGACCTGTATGTCCCCTGCAAGAACGACGAACACTATGTGTTCGGCAGATACGATACCTCCATGGAAGTGACGTTCAATGCCGTTCGCACCTGCACCCCTCCCAAGGAATTCCTCTTCCCCCCGCTTGAAAGGGCCGCCGTGTATCCGGAGGCGGGCGAGCTTCCGAGCCCCGATCCGTTCGCGGTATTCGGACTGAAGGAATGCGACCTTGCCTCTCTGGAGGTGCTGGATGCGGTATTCGGTGAAGACGAATTTCGCGACCCGCTGTACATGAACTGGCGGGAGAACATGTTCATCGTGTCCGGTGATTGCACCGACATTCTCGAAAGCTGTTTCTGTACGCTTTTTGAAGGAAAAGGATTTCCCCGGGAAGGTTTCGACCTGAACTGTTCCCCCGCCGGCGACGGGTTCACCGTCGAGGCGGGTTCGGAAAAGGGAGCGGCTTTCATGTCCCGGCACGGCAGCATTTTTTCGACAGCCCCCGCGGAGGTGATTGCGGCCCGTGACGCGCGGCGGGAGGAAATTCGGAAACGGCTTGAGGAACAGAATGCCGAATACATGCCCGCCGGCGAACTGAAGGAGTTGATCCGGCAGGGAATCGAATCCGACGTCTTTGACCGGGAAGCCGGCGACTGCGTGGAATGCCAGGCGTGTACGCGGGTATGCCCGACGTGCCACTGCTTTTTCCTTTTCGACGCGGGCGAGGGCGACTATTTCGAGAAAATGAAGATGTGGGACAGTTGCATGCGGCAGAAGTACGCCGCGGTGGCCGGGGGCGCCAATCCCCGGGAGGTCCTCGGCGACCGGATACGCCACCGCTTTCTGCACAAGTTCGTCTATTTCCTGGAGAGGCACGGTATTCGCATGTGTGTCGGCTGCGGGCGGTGCATAGATGCCTGCATGGGCGACGGAGACATGCGGGAAGTGTTGAAAAAACTGCGGGAAGAACGTGAGAAAAAGAGCGCCGCGACATGAATGGAAATCTCTATACGCCGATGTGGGGTCAGATCACGGAGATTATCGACGAATCCCCGACCATCAAGAGTTTTGTCGTTGTCCCTGACACGGCGTTCAGTTTCAGGACCGGACAGTTTGTCGAGTTGACCCTGCCGGGCGAGGGGGAGGCGCCGTTTACCCCGTCGTCTTCCCCGTCGGTGACGGAGAACATGGAGATCACCATCATGAAGGCCGGCAGGATTACCGGCCTTCTCCACGAGTGTGCGGCGGGGCAGAAGGTCGGTATACGCGGGCCGTACGGCAACGGCTATCCCGTTGATGCATTCGCGGGAAAGGCGGTCTACATCGTCGGCGGCGGTGTGGGACTCGCCCCGATCAGGTCGCTGTTCCTGACGCTCGTCGAACGGATCGGCGAGTTCAAGAAGGTCGTGTGCCGGTTCGGGGCCCGCGCGCCCGCGGATTTTATATACAAGGAGTCGCTGTTTGGCGAGTGGCAGGATATCGACGGCGTCGATATCGCCCTGACCGTCGACGAGGGCGACGGGGAGTGGGACGGTAACGTCGGGGTGGTGACGACCATTCTCAACGAGAAGGATGTTGCGATTGCGGACGCCGTCGCCGTGGTCTGCGGGCCCCCGATCATGATGAAATTCGCCACTCTGAAACTGACCGAGTTCGGGTTTACTCCTGAACAGATATACCTGTCGATGGAAAAAAACATGAGCTGCGGCGTCGGCAAGTGCGGACACTGCATGCTGGGAAAATATTACGTGTGCAAGGACGGTCCGGTGTTCACGTACGAACAGGTCAAAGACTACCCCGGCATTTGGGATTGAGAAGACATGGCCGCCAAATTGATTATCGATCTCGCACGGTGTGAAACCCAGGCCGAATCCGGGGTGCAGTGTTCGTATAGTCAGCATCCCGGGAACAAGGGTTTCGATTCACTGCTTGAAATGATTCGCTTTGCGCTGATATGCCGCAAGTGCGCGGCGGCACCGTGCGTTCGCGCCTGTCCCCGGGATGCCCTCGAGAAGGTTCTCGCGCAGGAGAGGGAAGACGAGGGGGTCCTGAAGCGGGCCACCATGCTGTGCACCGGGTGCGGGACCTGCGCGATCGCGTGTCCGTTCGGTACGATATATACCGATCTTATACCCTTTCCCGGCAGCGTTTGCGACCTGTGTGCGGGGCGGCTGGCGGCGGGCGAGAAGCCGCTGTGCGTTCAAACCTGTCGCAACGGGGAGATCGAATACGGCGACGTTGCGGTTGCCGGCGATATGACCGAGGTGTTTCCGGGCGTCCTGGTCAGGTCCGCGGAGTCCGACCTGTGGACACCGCAATTGAAAGAGAAGGCATAGCCCCATGCTGCTCGAAAGTTTGAAGAATGTCTTTTGGGTCCTGATCTTTCCGGGTTTTCTTTTTACGGTTGCCCTGGGACTGGTTGCCTCATGGCTGGTCAGGAAAGTCAGCGCAATGGTCCAGTGGCGCGTCGGCCCGCCCCCGTACCAGCCGCTTATGGACGTGTTGAAGCTCATGGGCAAGGAGATACTGATCCCGGACCGCAGCAGCAGGCTGCTGTTCATCGCCGCGCCCCTGGTCGGGTTGTCCGGCATCCTGCTGCTCTCGGTGGTCCTCTGGGGCGTTATCGTCGCCCCGGCCGATATGCCGCTCGGGGATCTCATCGTCGCGCTCTACCTGACGCTCTTCCCGTCCCTCGCCCTGATACTGGGGAGTTCGGCCAGCGGCAGCCCGCACGCCGCGATCGGGACCGCCCGCGAGATGAAACTGGTGATCAGCTACGAGCTTCCGCTGGTACTGGCGCTGATCGTGGTGCTCATCAAGAGCGGCGGCGACCTGTCCCTGGCGGGGCTTGCCGCCCGAACCCCGGTGTTGAGCATCTCCGGGTGCCTGGCGTTCCTCGTCGCCTTGCTCTGCGTCCACGCGAAACTCGGGTTTACTCCCTTCGACATGGCGGAGGCGGAAACGGAACTGGCCGGCGGCGTTCTCATCGAGTATTCCGGGGGGCTCCTGGCCGTCTGGAAGCTCATGCAGGCCATGATGCTGGTCGCCCTGCCCATCTTTCTGGTGGTGGTATTCCTGGGGGGCTTCGATCCGGTGTGGGCGGGGATAGGAAAATACCTGCTCGTACTCGTGCTCGTGATCCTGATCAAGAACACGAACCCGCGGGTTCGGATCGATCAGGCGATGAAATTCTTCTGGATATATTGCGGTCTCGCCCTTGTTGTTGCCGTTGCCCTGGCATCGTTGGGAATGAACCTCGACGTGGCGTGGTTGTAGGAAACGGATATGAATGTGAATACGTGGTCTCTGAAAAAGTCGCCGTGGGTGTTTCACGTGAATACCGGGGCGTGCAACAACTGCGATATCGAGGTGGTCAACGTCCTCACGCCCAAGTTCGACGTCGAGCGGTTCGGTATCAAGCTGGTCGGCTCCCCGCGGCACGCC
Source organism: uncultured Planctomycetaceae bacterium (assembly GCA_964557575.1). Taxonomy (GTDB): domain Bacteria; phylum Planctomycetota; class Phycisphaerae; order SM23-33; family SM23-33; genus CAZLBC01. The sequence goes on along the minus strand of CAZLBC010000028.1, from coordinate 23,049 downwards.
GACGCCCTCCTGGTCACGGGAGGCGTCACCGCCCAGGCGGCACCCCGGCTCGTGGAGGTGTACCGGCAGACACCGAAGCCCTGCGTTGTCTTTGCCATCGGGGCCTGCGCGTGCGACAAGGGTATTTTTACCAACGGCTACCACATGGTCGGCCCGGTCGACAAGATTATCAAGGAAGAGGACCCCGACGCGATCATTGCGTACGTGCCGGGTTGTCCGCCGAAGCCCGAGGCGATTATCGCGGGTGTGGTCAAGGCCCTCGGGGCACTCTGAGGTGTTGGAAATGAATCGCGAGGAACTGTTTGAAAAGATCGCCGGGGCGGCGGATCGGCTTACCGCCCTGGACCGTCCCCATCCCCACCGGATATACATGACCTGCGAGGCGGAAAACGTCCGCGAGCTCAACCGGTTCCTCTTCGAGGACCTGGGGCTGCGGTTCGTCATCGCCTCCGGCAGCGACCCGGGGGGTTGTTTCGAGATCATCTATCACTACGCCCACGACCCCGAGGGCTGCGTGGTGAACCTGCGGGCCGTTATCCGTGACCGGGCGCATCCCGCCGTCGATTCGATCGCGACCTTTCTGCCGGCCGCGGCGTGGATAGAGCGGGAGATACACGACCTGCTGGGGATAGATTTCAAGGACCATCCCGACATGCGGCGCCTGATACTCGCCGACGACTGGCCGGAGGGGGTGTATCCCCTGAGAAAGAAATCCCCGGTCGCCGGGGAAGGGGTAGAGCAATGAAAAAGACCGTAAACAAACCGGTACTTGCAATCGGCCCGCTCCACCCGCTCCAGGAGGAGATGGAGTTCTTTCAACTGACCATCGAGGGCGAGGTCGTCACGGATATCGACGTGAGGATATCCTACAACCACCGCGGCATAGAGGCGATCAGCGAGACGCTCCAGTTCGACCAGGTGCCCTATTTGGTCTCGCGGATCTGCGGGATCTGCTCGGCCTCCCATCCGCTGGCCTACGTCCACGCGGTCGAGGAGATTGCCGGCGTGACCCCGCCGGACCGGGCGCGGTACGTGCGGACGATCATCGCCGAACTGGAACGGATCCACAGCCACCTCCTCTGGGTCGGCCTCGGCGGACACTTCATCGGGTACGATACGGTTTTCATGTGGGCGTGGAAGTACCGCGAGCCGGTCCTCGACCTCCTCGAGAAGATCACGGGCAACCGGAACAACTACGGCAACGTGAAAGTCGGCGGCTGCCGGGAGAATATTGCCGACGAAATGGTTCCCGAGATCAGGAAGGATCTCGACGAGATCGAGAAGAAGACGGATATGCTCACCAAGGCGGTCCTCGACGATCCCGTCATCCACGCCCGGCTCAAGGGAGTCGGCATCCTGACCCGGGAGGACGGAATCAGGTATGCCGTCACGGGCCCCACGGCGCGGGGCAGCGGCATCGCGATAGACGTCAGGCACGACGATCCCTACGCGGCGTACGGCGAACTGGACTGGAACGTGATCACGCAGCCCGCGGGGGACGTGTTCGCCAAGGCCGTTGTCCGGCTGCTGGAAACGCTCGAAGCGATCAAGATCATCAGGCAGGCGCTGGACAAGCTGCCCGGCGGGCCGATTGCCGTCGCGGTCAGGGATATTCCCCCCGGCGAGGGCGTCGGGCACGCCGAGGCGCCCCGGGGTGAGACGTTTCATTACGTCCGCAGCGACGGGGGCAACCGGCCGGTACGCCACAAGGCCCGGGCCCCCAGCTACGTCAACGTCCCGTCGTGCAAGGCGACCTGTATCGGGGAACATATCGCTGATGTAACACTGACGCTGGCATCTGTCGATCCGTGCTACAGTTGCACCGAGCGGCTCGCCGTCGTCGATTCCCGCGGGGACGTGACGCACGATTACCGGCGGCTGCTGCAGTTGAGCAGGAAAAAGACCGAACAATTGCGACGTGAATGCGACGGCGCGAGGTCCGCAAAGGAGTATGCCGGTGGGTAATCTGCTGATAATTCCGGTCGTGGTGCCGATGCTGGCGGGATTCCTGCTTCTGTTTCTCCCGGCGCGGTTCAAGTTTACGCACGGCACCATTGCACTCTTCCTGTCCGCCGGTATGTTCGCCTTCGCCGTAACACTGTTCTGCGGGGAGGACTGTACCTTTTTCCTCCCGATACTGAACCTCGGCGGCATGGAACTGGACCTCGCGCTCAGGGCCACGGGACTCGGCGTATTCTTCTTTCTCTTCGCCGCGCTGTTCGGTTTCCTGATCACCCTGTATTCGGTCAGGGGGGGCGGGCCTGAAAAGGCCAACCTCTACTACGGCTCGATCCTGCTGGCGATCGGCGGTGCGGCGGGCATTCTCCTGGCCGACCACATCCTGCTGCTTCTTATCTGCTGGGAGATCGTCACCGCAGCCCTGTACCTCCTGATCTCGACCGGGGGACGGCACGCGCATTTTGCGGCAACGAAGAGCTTTGCGATGATCGGTTTTTCCGACGGTGCGTTCCTGCTGGGGGCCGTCATGGTCTGGGCCCTCACGGGCACGTTTCGGATTTCGGCAATGGGCCTGTTTACCAACGGCCCCATGGTCATTATCGCCTTTCTGCTCCTGATGACCGCGGCCATTACAAAAGCGGGGGCGATGCCGCTCCATACGTGGGTGCCCACGAGCGGCGCATACGCGCCGACGTCGGTGATGGCCCTGCTGCCGGCCGCCGTGGACAAGCTGCTGGGCATTTACCTCCTGGTGTTGTGCGTGGGGACCATTTTCATCCTGGAATCTCCGGCGCTGAGCCTGGTGCTCGCGATTATCGGGACCGGGACGATACTCATCGCGGTCATGGTGGCCATGATGCAGCATAATCTCAAGAAGCTCCTTTCCTACCATGCGGTCAGCCAGGTCGGCTACATGCTACTCGGCATCGCGACCCTGACGCCGGTGGGAATCGCCGGCGGCGTCTTTCACATGCTGAATAATGCCATCTACAAGTGCTGCCTGTTCCTGGGCGGCGGGGCCGTTGAAAAATCGGCGGGAACGACGGAACTGGATGAACTGGGAGGGCTGGGCCGAACAATGCCGGTGACATTCACCTGTTTTTTCATCGCCGCCCTGAGTATTTCCGGGGTCCCGCCCTTCAACGGGTTTGTGTCGAAATGGATGGTCTACCAGGGCGTGGTTGAAATGGGCAGCCTCGGGAGCGGGAGTGTTGTGGCCGCGCTGTGGCCGCTGTGGCTGGCGGCGGCGGTATTCGGCAGCGCCCTGACGCTCGCCTCGTTCGTCAAACTCCTGCACTCGGTTTTTCTCTCGCGCCTGCCCGGCCGCCTGGAGGATACCCGCGAGGTGCCCCTCCTCATGACGGTGCCGATGATCGTGCTCGCCGCCCTCTGTATCGGCCTTGGCGTCTACTACGTTGTCCCCCTGAAGACACTCATTTACCCCGCGCTGGCGATCGAGACGGGCACGGTGATCATCGGGAGCTGGAATTCGCTTCTCGCCACGACCTTCCTGCTGCTGGGCCTGATCGTGGGCCTGCTGGTGCTCCTCTTTTCGAAGATGGAGAAGAAGATAAAGACGGTGCCCACCTGGGACTGCGGGGAGTCGCAGGACAGCGATGAGATGATTATACCGGGGACCGATTTCTACAAGACGGTTTCCCGAATCAGGCCGCTGGACACGCTGTACGCCGCACAGGAAAAAGGCTATTTCGACCTGTATGATCAGGCCGGGAGGCTGGGGCTGTCTCTCACCGGCCTGCTGAAGAAACTCCACAGCGGGATACTGCCGACCTATCTGACCTGGGTCATACTCGGTTTTCTGCTGATACTCTGTGTCCTGCTGGGACACCTGTGAGGTTGCCATGACGATATGTTACCTGTTACTGATATTCATGATCATCGCCGCGGTCGTCGCGGTGGAAACCAGGGATCTGCTGAGCGCCGTGATATCCGTCGGCGCGGTCGGTTTCTTCAGCTCCCTGCTGTTTCTCTTCCTCCACGCCCCGGACATAGCCCTTACCCAGATCGTTGTCGAGATCCTGGCGCTGGTGATCCTGATCAGGGCCACGGTATCCCGCAAGATCACGGCGATCAGCGGTGACCGCGAATTTTTCGGCGTGGTCGTCTCGGTCGGCATACTGCTGGTAATCCTGATTGCCGGTGTGCGCCTGTTCGACAGTCTCCCGGCATTCGGCACGGCCGTGTTTACACTGGCTGAAGGATCGGCTTCACCGGCGTACATCAGCAGGGGGCTCGGGGAAACCGGGGCCGCCAACCTGGTGGCGGCGGTGATACTGGATTTCCGGGCGTACGACACGCTCGGCGAGGCCACCGTTCTCTTCGCGTCGATCATCGGCGCGACGGTCATCCTCAGGAAAAAGAGCAGAAAGCGATTGGAGGAACCCGATCCATGAACGGCATGAGCACCATCGTCAAGACCATCAGCAGTTGGATAAAGATACTCATCGTCCTGTTCGGCGTCTATATCATACTCTTCGGGCACCTGACGCCGGGCGGGGGATTTGCGGGAGGAGTGATCCTGGCCTCGTCGTACGTGTTGCTGATGCTCGCATTCGGGCGCCAATTCGCAGAGAAAAATCTTTCGATTCCCCTCGCGTCCCGGCTCGATTGCCTGGGGGCGCTGCTGTTTGCCCTGATCGCGATCCTCGGCATGGGGCTGGGCGGCTACTTTTTCGTTAATTTCCTCTACCGGAACTACCTCCCCGGAGACCCTTTCAGACTGGTGGGCGCGGGCACCATCCCGCTTTCGAATATCGCCATCGGGCTGAAAGTCGGGGTGTCCCTGTTCCTGGTGATCATCGTGCTTTCTCTCTTCAGGCCCGACGAGACCGAGGGCGAAGAGGAAGGACAGGAGTGACGCAATGATTTACGCGCTGTGTTTTTTGCTCTTCATGATCGGGCTGTACTGCGCCGTGGTGAAGAAAAACATGGTCAAGATCGTGATCGGCATCATGATTATCGAGTACGCGGTGAATCTCTTTCTGATTATGCTCGGGTATCGTCACGGCGGCCGTGCGCCCATCGTTGGCGAAGAGCAGCTCCGCCCCGGGGGCGGTATTGCGAGTGAATTCGTATCGTCTTCGGTCGACCCGCTGCCGCAGGCCATGGTACTCACCGCGATCGTCATCAGCCTCGGATCACTGGCGCTGATGATTTCGATATGTGTCAGGACCTACCGTAAGTACGGAACCTTTGACATCACCCGGATAAGGAGATTGAGAGGATGACGCAACTGCCTCATTTCGTGGCCGTACCGCTGGCAGCTGCATTTATCCTTCCGCTCCTGGGAAGCCTGGGAAGGAAAAGCAGAACGGCCGCCACCATCGTGGCGAACATGACATCCCTTACCCTGCTCGTCATGGCGGTCATGGTCGTCGGGCGTTCGGGTGCGTACGCCATAGGGAAGTGGCCCATCCCCCTGGGGATTAACCTCGTTCTCGACGGCCTCAGTTCACTGCTCCTGGTCGCGGTTTCGGTAGTCGGCGCCGCGGCCATGCTGTTCAGCTGGCAATACATGGAGCAGTACACCGCGAAGCCGAAATTTTATTCGCTCTTTCTCCTCATGGTCGCCGGCATGAACGGGGTCATTCTCTCCGGCGACATCTTCAATCTCTTCGTGTTCCTCGAGATCGCCTCCATAGCTTCCTACGCCCTGGTCGGGTTCGGGTGCGGCCACGAGGAACTCGAGGCGTCTTTCAAGTACATGGTGCTGGGCAGCATCTCGTCGATGTTTATCCTCTTCGGCGTCGCGCTGGTATACGGAAACACCGGTTCGCTGAACATGGCCTGCATAGCGCGTATCATCGACGACGCGGGACTCAACCCGGGGCTGATGCTGGCGACGGCGATGTTCATCGCGGGTTTTTCCCTCAAGGCGGCCATGGTGCCGTTCCACTCGTGGCTTCCCGACGCCCATCCCTCGGCCCCGGCGCCGATTTCGGCGATGCTGTCCGGTGTGCTGATAAAGGCCCTCGGCATATACGCACTGTGCCGGGTGCTGTTCAACGTCCTGGGGGTCACCCTGCCCGTGGCGTGGATACTGGTCGCGATGGGCGTCCTGAGCATGGTCGTCGGGGTCTTCCTGGCGGTGGGACAGTGGGATTTCAAGCGTCTGCTGGCATACCACAGTATTTCGCAGATGGGATACGTGGTTCTCGGGGTGGGCATGGGGGCGATGATCCTTGCGGGGGGGGGAAACCCGGCCTGGGCTTCGCTGGCCATTCTCGGCGGGCTCTTTCACATGGTGAACCACGCGGTCTTCAAATCCCTGCTTTTCCTGACCAGCGGATCCGTCGAGATGTCTACCGGAACCCGCCAGCTCAAGGAAATGGGAGGACTGGCGGAGAAGATGCCCGTTACCGGCACTACCTGTACCATCGCGTCGGCCGCTATCGCCGGCGTGCCGCCGTTCAACGGGTTCTGGAGCAAACTGATTCTCGTGGTGGCGGCGGGGCAGGCCGGCATGTGGTGGCTTGCCGTGGCCATCGTTCTGGTCAGCATCGTGACGCTGATTTCGTTTTTGAAGGTCCGGCGGTATGCTTTCCTGGGAGCGGTCAAACCGGCAATGGAAAAAACGGTGGAATACCGCGGCGGCATGGCGGTTTCGATGGCTGCCCTCGCCCTGCTGTGTGTCTTCATGGGATTGCTGGTCCTGATTCCCCCGTTGCGGAAGACGATCCTGGATCCCGCGGTTGATGTTATGGTCGACGGCCTGAATTACTCGAGCAGGGTCATCGGGTTATTGAAATAGAGGTGCGCGTATGAGACGGTTGACGTATTTTATACTGAGCTTCATCCTCTGGGTACTGTTGACCTGGCCCTTCAGGGACGGCGGGGTTGACCTGCAGGTGCTCGTTGCCGGCCTGGCGGTCTCCCTGGGTGTGGCGCTGCTCTTCCACGAGGTATTGCCCGCCGAGCACGCGGTATTTCTTTCGCCGGTCCGGCTTTTCTGGGGGCTGGTCTATATCCCCGTTTTTTTCTACTACATGCTGATGGCCAACCTGGATGTCGTCTACCGGGCCCTGCATCCGCAGTTGCCGATCCATCCCGGGATCGTCAAGGTGAAGACCGAGTTGAAAACCGACTCGGCGATAACGGCCCTGGCGAATTCGATAACCCTGACACCGGGCACGCTGACCGTCGACCTTGGCGACGACGGTTTCCTGTACGTTCACTGGATAAACGTTCAATCACCCGACATCGAGGAAGCGACGAAAATGATCGTCGGCAAGTTCGAATGGTTCCTGAAAAAGATTTTCGAATAAGAGGTCACTATGCCGGAACTATTTAGTTATATCCTCTATCTCGCCCTGCTGTCCTGTTGCTTTCTCTGCCTGTACCGTATTGCGCGGGGCCCGACGGCGCCCGACAGGACCGTCGCCATCGACATACTGGGGATCGTGATAGTCGGATTCTGCGGTATCCTCTGCCTGGTGACCGGCGAGGAATTCTACCTGAATATTGCCCTCGCCTGGGCGCTGCTCAGCTTTATCGGCACGATCGCCCTTGCGAAATTCCTGGAGGGCCGAAACTTCGATGACTGACGTGACAGGATACCTACTGATCGTGCTGGGGGTCGCGTTCGATTTCTTCGGGTGCGTGGGACTGGTCCGTTTCCCCGACGTGTACAACCGCCTGCAGGCATCCACGAAATGCGTGACCCTGGGAACCATTCTGCTGCTTGTCGGCGTCGGTGTCGCCTGCGGTGATCCGGGGACCGCCGTGAAGACGATCATCTGCGCCGTGTTTATACTGATCACCTCGCCGACCGGGGCCCACGCCCTCGCGAAAGGCGCGTACGTATCGGGCGTCGCGCTGTGGGAACACAGCGTCGTTGATGCATACGGCCCCGCCGCCGGCGGCGCGGAAACCGGGGGCGGGAACGAGGAGGATTGACGTGCGACTGCCGAAACTCAGGGAACTGAAAGAAGCGATCACCGCAGTGATATCCCCGCGGTTTACCACGCGCTTTCCCGCCGAACCCTGCGTGGTGCCCGACGGGTTCAGGGGCAAGCCTGAATTCGACGACGAAACGTGCATCGGCTGCGGGGCGTGCGTGAACGTCTGTCCGACCAACGCGCTGACCATGGAGGATTGTCCCGGTGAGGATCCGCCGGTGCGTAAGATCACCCAGCGGGTCGATGCCTGCATTTTCTGCGGCAACTGCAGCGACAACTGCACCACCGAGGACGGCATCAATCTCTCGGAGCAGTGGGATCTCGCCACGCTGGACCGTGAGGATCTCAAAGAGGTCCGCGATTACGATTTGCAGTTGTGCGAAAAGTGCGGCGCGATCATCGGCACCAAAAAACACCTCGCCTGGTTGTATGAAACGCTCGGCCCCCTGGCCTATACGAATCCCTCGCTCCTGATGGGGCGGGGCGATCGGCTGGCCACGGACAAGCGCGATATTCCCGCGGACAGGACGTCGACGGCAGATATCAGCACCGACGACCAGATGCGCATCCTGTGTCCTAAATGCAAGTGCGAGCTGTGCATCAGCCTGTGACGGCGGACGATCTGCGAGCAGCGATTCCCGGCGCCGGTGAACAACCGACGGTTATCATGGGGGTGGGCAATACGCTCAAGGCAGACGACGGGGCGGGTCCCGTCGTCTGCGGCCGGCTGGCGTCTGCCGGCACCCGCGCGAAGGTCATCGATGCGGGTACCGTCCCGGAAAACTACCTGCGCCCGGTGGCCGATCATCGCCCCGGCAGCCTGGTCATCGTGGACGCGGTCGATTTCGGCGCGCCGCCGGGCACCGTGCGGTTGCTGGATACCGGCAGCATCGCCGCGATGAGCCTCTCGACGCATTCACTGTCCCTGCAGTTTTTCGCCGACATGGTCCGCAGCGAGACGGGCGCGGCAATCGTGTTTATCGGTATTCAGCCGGCAGGCATCGCGCTGGGGGGCAAGATGAGCCCCGCGGTCGAAAAAGGGATCGATGCTCTCGTTTCGGTTCTGCGCGACGTGTTCCCTGCGGTCCCTGCGGGGTCGGACCACAGCAATTGATTTGTACACAGAACGTTATGTCGATTATAGGGCACTATATGGGCCTTAGAGGCGATTTTGGCCCCCTGAAAAACGCTTCTAAGCGGTTTCGTTCAACTGCTTCAACACCGCCGCGTCCCTGGCCGAAACGTCCGGGAACGCCGGGTCGCTTCCCACGTCCGGCCTGCGCTTCCAGCATCGCGCGCAGACCCCGTACTTCTCGCGGGTGTCGGCTATGGTTACCGTCGGCGTAACGGTATCGGGACCGCCGCCTTCCTCGATCCGTACATATCCCACACCGGCGAGGTCCTCGATATCGGGCAGGCACTTCTCGAACAGGGCTTTCATCCCGGCCATGCTCGCCGGTACGGTCAGCACGAGTTCAGTGTCGAGAGAATTCTTTACGCCTTCGTCCTTGAGCCGTTCGAGCTCGGCGAGGGCTTCCGACCTGACCGCCATGACCTGCTGCCATATCCAGTTCTGCGGCGCGGCGAGCGCATCATCCGGCGATTTCAGGATGTCCGCCGGATTCGCGGGCGGTTCTTCGGTCGCCGCGCCCAGCAGTTCCGCGTCCGGCTCGGGAAGGAAGGCGAGGTGTACCGATTCTTCCCCATCGTCCGGCTTCAACGGCATATGACCCCACGCCTCTTCGCAGGTGTGGGGAATGATCGGTGCCATGAGTTTCACCAGGGCCACCAGCGTCTCGCGGATCACGGCCTGGGCGGACCGCCGCCGGGGGCTGTCGGGCAGTTCGCAGTACAGGCGGTCCTTGACCGCCGAAAGATAGACGCTGGACGCCTGGTTAACGCAGAAACCGTAGAGCAGGCGCAGCGCCCGGTGGAACTCGTAATCGTCGTATGCGCCGCGGACTGCGTCGATCAGGCGGTGCAGTTCCATCCGCATCCACCGGTCCAGAGACAGTTCGCCCGGTGCAGCGCCGCCGGCGGGATCGAAATCGTCGATGGAACCGAGGCAGAACTTCAGGGTGTTCCTCAGCTTGCGGTAGGTGTCCTCGCACTGGGCGATCAGGTCCTCGCTGCACCGATCGTCGTCCTGGTAGTCCTGGCTGGCCACCCAGAGCCGGAGGATATCCGCGCCGCGCTTTTTGAGCTGGTCCTGCACGTCGACCACGTTGCCGAGCGACTTGCTCATTTTCCGGCCCGCGGCGTCGTTTATGAATCCGTGGGTCAGCACGGTGCGGAAGGGCGGCGCGCCCTTTGCGCCGAGGGCGGGCAGCAGCGAGAGCTGAAACCACCCGCGGTGCTGATCCGAACCTTCCAGGTACAGGTCGACCGGCACGTCGTCCACCAGCCCCCGTTGTATCGCCACGGCAGCCCAACTGCCGCCGGATTCGAACCACACGTCGAATATGTCTCCCCCCGGTGTGAGGTTGTCGACCGCGAACGCGACGGGGTCGTCGAGGTCCGGATCGGCCGCCGGATCGTACGCCCCGAGCAGGTCGGCGGCGGGGCGGGTAAACCAGCCGTCGGAACCGTACGTCCTGAAGGTGTCCGCGACCGCCCGCGTGCTCGCCGGCGTGCACAGCACCTTTCCGTCGCCGTTGAAGAACGCGGGGATGGGCAGGCCCCAGGCCCGCTGTCGCGATATGCACCAGTCGGGCCGGTTCTCGATCATCCCGAGTATGCGGTTTCTGCCCCAGGCCGGGACGAAATCGACGCCGCCCTCGGCGGCCGGTTTTGAACAGTAATCGACGGCCATCTGCCTGAGGGTCGGTCCTCCCGCGGCGCCGTCCAGCGGCCGGTCGACGCCGATGAACCACTGCTCGGTCGCGCGGAATATCGTCGGGCCCTTCGACCGCCAGTCGTGGGGATAGCTGTGGCTGATGCGGTGTTCGGCCACGAGGGTGTTTTTGCTCTTGAGGTGTTCGACGACCCGGGGGTTCGCCTCCCAGACGCTCAGCCCGCGCAGAAACGCGGGGACGCTCTCGTCGAAGGTGCCGTCCTCGCGCACCGGGCAGTATATGTCCAGGTCATGCTCCAGCCCGGCGTAATAGTCTTCGGTGCCGTGGCCGGGCGCGGCGTGAACCAGCCCCGTCCCGTCTTCCAGGGTGACGAACCCGGCCGGGATCACGGGGCATGATATCCCGTCGGCAACCGGGTGCGCGTAGGTGATTCCCCCATCGACCAGTATGCTTCCCGGGAACGTGTCGATGACGTCATGGCCGGAAAACCACTCGGGGCACTCGCCGCCGACCCGTTCCAGCAATTCAGCGGCGACGACCAGGACGGCCGGGCCCGCGGGTGTGGTGACCCGCACGGCGGCGTATTCGAAATCGGGACGGACGGCCACGGCCCGGTTCGCGGGCAGGGTCCAGGGTGTCGTCGTCCAGACGCACAGGAAGACCCGTTCACCGTCCCCGTGAGGAACCGCATCCGCGCCCCGTTCGACTTCAAACGCGACATAGATACTCGAATCGTCACGGTCGCGGTATTCGAGTTCCGCGTCCGCCAGGGCGGTGCGGTGCTCGATCGACCAGTGTACCGGCTTCAGTTGCCGGAAGACCAGGCCCCGCTCCACCAACTGCGAGAAGACGTCCACGACGGACGCCTCGTATGCCGGCGACATCGTGATGTAGGGCGCGTCGAATTCGCCCATGACCCCGAGCCGCTGAAACTGCTTCGACTGGATCTTGACGAATTTTTCAGCGTATTTCCGGCACTTGTTGCGTATTTTTATCGGGGCGAGGTCGCGCGCGGTTTCGCCGAGCTGATCCATGACCTTCTGCTCGATGGGCAGGCCGTGGCAGTCCCAGCCGGGAATGTAGGGGGCATCCATCCCCGTCATGTTCGCGATCCTGACAACCATGTCCTTGAGCACCTTGTTGAGGGTGTGGCCGATGTGGATGTTGCCGTTGGCGTACGGCGGTCCGTCGTGCAGGATAAACCGCCGGCCTCCCGCGCGGGCCTCCCGGACCTTTCCGTAGAGATCCTGCTGTTTCCACGTATCCTGGATGGCGGGTTCTTTCTGCAGCAGGTTGGCCCGCATGCCGAAACCCGTCTTGGGCAGGTTCAACGTCTTTTTGTAGCTTTTCTTATCTTCTTCCATAGAGGTCTCTCGGTTTGATTGCGAAAAAAACATGGTAATATCTGGAACCCGTTATGCAATGGCCAATCGGCGATAATACGGAGATAATGTGATCTCCCCCGGCACGCCGGCGGACCCGCCGATTGACAATCGCCCCCTCCCTCCCTATCATGCCCGGATGCAGGTACGGCCGCAGAAATTGTCGACGGTTCAGGCGAAAGACTTCACGGTTGCCGGGTACAGCGTGGCGGGCGAGGAAAGCGTCGTCATTGTTCCCGAACTGGACGTGACGTTCGATATCGGCCGCTGCCCCCGCGAGGCCCTGCCCGTCAACAATGTCCTGCTGACGCACGGGCACACCGATCACAGTGTCGGGTTGATTTACTATTTCGCCCAGCGGGATTTCCAGGGCATGGCGCCCGGCCGGGCGGTGGTGCCGGCATGCCTGGTCGATCCGCTGCGCAGCCTGCTGAAGACCTGGGGGGCCGTCGACGGCAAGGAGCCCCCGCACGAACTGGTGGGGATCGCGCCCGGCGACGATGTTCAACTGCGGCGGCACCTCGTGGCCAGGAGTTTTCCCACCCGCCATTCCCGGGGCAGCCTTGGGTACGCGATCGTGGAGATTCGCCGCAAACTCAAGGAAGAATACCTCGGGCTGGAAGGCCCCGCGATAGTGGAACTGAAAAAGCGCGGGGTGGCGATAGACCGGGTCGCGGAGGTCCCCCTGATCTGTTACGTCGGCGACACCATCCCCGGTAATTACGCGACGCTGCCGTGCGTGCGGGATGCGCATGTCCTGGTGATCGAGTGCACGTTTTTCGACCCGGAACATAAGGGCCGGGCCAGCGACGGCCGGCATATACATGTCGACCGGATCGGGGAAGTGCTCGAGGGAATGAATAACGAACACATCCTGCTGGCCCACGTCACCCGCCGGACGTCGATCGGCGAGGCGGAAAAGATACTGGCCGGCAAGCTTTCCGCCGATATTCTTGAAAAGACCTCTTTTTTGATGAGCCGGGAGAACATCCCGAACCGGTAGTACGCCGCCCTATTTCACCACGAGATTGATCAGCCTGCCGGGGACCACGATTTTCTTGACGATCTCCCTGTCTTCGACGTGGGCCGCGATGGTTTGGTCGTTCAGGGCGGCTGCGACGACCGCGTTTTCGTCGGCATCGGCGGAGACCTCGATCTTTCCGCGCAGCTTGCCGTTTACCTGCACCGGCAGCTCGAGCGTATCCTCGACCAGCATGTTCTCGTCATATCCGGGGTACGGTTCACCGGCCAGAGAGCCGTCGTGGCCGAGCATGCGCCATACCTCCTCGGCGATGTGCGGACAGAACGGGGCGAGGACGAGGATGAACCGCTCGGCCTGGTCGTTTCCGATGCCGCCCGCCTTGAACGCGGCGTTCAGGAATGCCATCATCGCGGCGATGGCCGTGTTGAATTTCATCGCCTCGATGTCCTCGGCGACCTTTTTTATCAGGCCGTGCAGTTGTTTTTCCAGTCCATCCGGATCAGACGGGGGATACTCCAGCAGCGGCGGATGGTCTTCGTTTCCGGCCGCCATCCGCCAGACGCGGTGGAGAAATCGGTGTGCGCCCGGCACGTCCTGGGTATTCCAGGGTTTCGAGGCATCCAGCGGCCCCATGAACATCTCGTAGAGGCGAAAGGTGTCCGCGCCGTATTCGCCTATCACTTCGTTGGGATTGACGACGTTCTTGAGGCTCTTGGACATCTTTTCGACCGATTCGGCCAGCCTCTCGCCGGTCTCGCGGTGGCAGGGTCCGTCGTCCCGCTGCTCGACATCATCCGGGCTGATATACACGCCGCGGCTGTCCCGGTACGCGAAACTGCGGATCATGCCCTGGTTGAAGAGTTTCCTGAACGGTTCGGGCGTCGAGACGTGCCCGAGGTCGTAGAGCACCTTGTGCCAGAACCGCGCGTAGAGGAGGTGGAGGACGGCGTGTTCGGCGCCGCCCACGTAGAGATCGACACCACCGGATTCGCCGTCTCCCATCCAGTACCGTTCGACCGCCGGATCGCAGAACCGCTCGTCGTTCTCCGGGTCCAGGTAGCGGAGGTAGTACCAGCAACTGCCGGCCCACTGGGGCATGGTGTTCAATTCCCGGCGTGCCCGGCCGCCGCACGCGGGACAATCGGTGTCCACCCAGTCGCCGGCCTTGCCCAGGGGGGGTTTGGGCGGCGCGTCGGGGTCATCGCCGATATCCGGACGGAAGTCGTCCATGTCCGGGAGGGTCAGGGGAAGCCGGTCTTCGGGGAGGGGTACGATCCCGCACGTCTCGCAGTGCACGATCGGAAAGGGCTCTCCCCAGTACCGCTGCCTGCTGAACAGCCAGTCGCGCAGCTTGTAGTTGACGGCGCGCCTGCCGGTGCCGCGCTCCGCGAGGTCGGCGGTTATCCGTTGCTTGCCCTCTGCGGGGGGCATGCCGTCGATCAGCCCGCTGTGTATGAATGCAAGCGATTCGTCGAGGTCGGGGACACAGCGGGGAAGGGCAGCGGCGGCGGGTCCCGACACGAACGGGGGCAGTCCTTCGGGGCCGACGAAGTGGAGTCTCTTGTTGTGCGGGGAATCCACGATTGATTCGACGGCGCCGGGATCATGGTTGGGATCGTAGGTTTCTCCCGCTTTCGAAAAACTGTCGGTTTTTCCCGCGCCGATGCCTCGCAGGAGGGGGTAGTCGCCGGGGTTGTTCCGAAAGGCGTTCCAGAGTGCCTCGAAATCCTTTCCCGGTACTGCGGCGAAGTACCACGCGTCGTCGTCTTCCCGGGGCTTGAGTATGGGTCTGATCGGCAGGTTGAATTGCCGCGCGAAATCATGGTCGCGCTCATCGTGGGCCGGTACCGCCATAATCGCCCCCGTACCGTATCCCATCATGACATAATCGGCGATCCATATGGGTATGCGTTCGCGGTTCACCGGGTTGATTGCGAACGCCCCCGTGAATGCCCCGGTCTTGGCCTTGTCCTCGGCCATCCTCTCCAGTTCCGGGCGGTTGACGGCATCAGTAACGTAGACGTTTACCTCGTCCCGCTGTTCCGGCGTGGTAATGTCCCCGACCAGGGGATGTTCCGGCGCGAGCACCATGTACGTCGTGCCGAAGAGGGTGTCGGGCCGGGTGGTGTATACGCGAATCACGCCTTTTTCGGGCCGTGCCGGAAACCCGTCCGTACCACGCCGGGCGAACCAGTCGTCGGTGCCGACCGACGCGAGGGGGAAGTCAACTTCCGCGCCGGTGGACTTGCCGATCCAGTTTCTCTGCATGATCTTGATCGGTTCCGGCCAGTCCAGCATTGCCAGATCGTCGAGCAGGCGGTCCGCGTACGCGGTGATGCGGAGCATCCACTGCTTCAGGGCCCGTCGATAGACGGGGTAGTCGCCGCGTTCCGACCGTCCCTCGGCCGTGACCTCTTCGTTCGCCAGTACCGTGCCCAGTTTGGGGCACCAGTTCACCGGCACTTCGGCCATGTACGCGAGGCGATGGATATCGATAACCCGCCGCTGTCGATCCTCGTCGAGGTCGGCATACGTTGCGGTTCCGCTATTCCGGTCGGCCGTGACGCCGCCGTCGGCGCCGACCCGAAGCCGTCCCGATTGCAGCTCTTCGACCAGTTCCGCTATCGGGCGCGCCCGGTCGGCCCGCGCGTCGTACCACGCGTTGAACATCTGCAGGAATATCCACTGGGTCCAGCGGTAGTACGCGACGTCGGTCGTCGCCACCCGGCGGGACCAGTCGTAGCTGAAGCCGAACATCTTGATCTGGCGTTCGATGTTGGCGATATTTTTTTCGGTGGTTTCGCGGGGATGCACGCCGTGTTCCACGGCGTACTGTTCGGCCGGGAGCCCGAACGCGTCGTATCCCATCGGGTGCAGGACGTTATATCCCTTCATTCTCCGGTAGCGGGCGACGATATCGGTCGCCGTGTATCCTTCCGGGTGCCCCACGTGCAGGCCGGCGCCGGATGGATAGGGAAACATGTCGAGTATATACGACTTGGGGCGTTCTTCGAACGTTTCCTCGCCGGGGTTCGGCTGGCGAAACGTTTTGTTTTCAGCCCAGTAGCGCTGCCATTTTTTTTCTATGCGGTTGAAGTCGTAACCTGCCATCTCGTCCTCGATTGTACGTAAGCCGGATCGGAAAGGAGGGAATTTTAATGCTGTCGGGGCGTTTAATCAACAGCTAACCGCACCCCTTGACACCGCCCGCCTGTTCCGGTATCAATTGCCCCCGCGCGGCATGATGTGAGATACCGGCTGGAAACTCCCGGTCGCTCGAAATAGAATGGTTTGGAGAATGAGATGATTATATCCAAGAGTAAAGACACCGACACGCTGCTCAGCGACCTGGCGGACTACGAAAGCATATTTATCGTCGGGTGCAGCGAGTGTGCGACCGAGTGCAAGACCGGCGGTGAAGAAGAGGTTGCCGCCATGACCGCATTGCTGGAACAGCAGGGCAAGACGGTCACGGGGGGGATGGTCGCGACGACCGGCTGCCAGGTTCTCCTGACGAAACGTGAACTCAAGCCCCACCGGGATGGGATTGCACAGGCAGACTGCATGCTGGGCCTTTCCTGCGGCGCCGGCGTGCAGACCCTGTCGGAACTGGTTCCCGACAAGCCCGCGGTTCCGGGCAACGACACTGTCTTTCTCGGCAATATCGAACGGCTGGGCATGTTCGACGAGCGCTGCTCCCTGTGCGGCAACTGCGTCCTGGCGCGGACGGGTGGAATATGTCCCGTCACCCGCTGTTCGAAGGGATTGCTGAACGGCCCCTGCGGCGGCAGCCGGGACGGGATGTGCGAGGTGGATCCGGAAAAGCCTTGCGCGTGGCTTGAGATCTACGAGCGACTGAAGTCGCTGGGGATGCTGGAAAAGATGAAAGAAATTATACCACCTCAGCCGGCGGCCGGGCGGCAGGCGCCCCAAAACATCAACCTGAGAGAAAAGAAGGGGGAAACTGCCGGAACCTGACTGGTTGGTGACGTCGGCTCTCAGGAAAATCTTTCGCCGAGTATCTCCAGCAGTCGTTCTCCGTCTACGGGTTTCTGTAATACGCCGTCCGCGCCGAGATCCCCCGCCTCGCGCGCGAGGTCGTCTCCGATCGAGCTGAGTATATATACCGGTTTATCCGGCGACGCGCTTTTCATCTTCTCCGCGAGCCTGTTGCCGGCGTCTATGCTTTCCATCATCATGTCGACTATGACCGCGTCGGGATCGTGTTCCCCGAAAAGCCGCATTCCCTCCTCGGCGCTCGAGGCGGTCAAACACGTGTAGCCGCCCTTCTCGAGGATCGTGTTCATAACCAGCAGAATATCCTCGTCGTCGTCTACGCAAAGGATGGTTCGGTTGTCGCTCATTTCCAACTCCTCGTATTCCGTTATCGTATACGTTACTCCGGTACAGATACACCAGCACGTGAAGCCGGGGCCGGATCGAATTCCCGGATTGTCCCGGATACCAGGCAACCGGCCAGGAAATCGACGGCGGCCGCCATATTGTCCCGGGCCTGATCGCTTATATCTTCGTTGAATTCGTTGAAATCATAACCGCGGACAGCGAGTATCCAGGCGGCGGGATCGACGCCGAAGAGATCCCTGCCGAGTGCCAGAACGTACCCGGGCGAAACGGCGTGGCTCGAGAAACTCACGGAGGCCGTTCCGGGCTGCAATCTTTTGAGGCTGAACGGTTCCGCGCCTGCCGTGTCGGCGTCCGCGAAAATCACCGTGTCGTAGCCGGCGATATCGTGGGCGTGCTCTACCGTCAGCTGGTAGTCGGAATCGATCTCCACCCCGCTGATACTCCGCGCCTGGATACTGTCGGCAACGGCGGGGCCCAGGCCGTCGTCGCCGCGGCCGGGATTTCCGTAGCCGATCAACAGTATTTTTCCTTGGCTCTTGTCCATTAGTAGTCTCGAACAGTGTTTCAGACGGTCGCTTTCTCCGAGACGACGCGTCCTTCGCTGTCGATCAGTTGCACCTGCAGGGGCATGTTGCCGAGGGCGTGGGTGGCGCAGCTCAAGCACGGGTCATGGGCCCTGATGGCGACCTCGACGTGGTTCAGGAGCCCCTCGGTTACTTCCGCCACTCCCGAGATATGATCCCGGGCGACCTTCTCGACCGCCCGGTTCATAGGTTCGTTGTTATGCGTCGTGGATACGATCAGATTTGCCATGGTGACCTGGTCGTTTTCGTCGACCTTGTAGTGATGTATCAGTGTTCCCCGCGGTGCTTCGATCGTGCCGACCGTTTCCTCCCGTCGTTCGCCCTGCGTTACCAGGTCGGTACCCTGGAGATCGGGATCGTTGAGCAGTTCCTTGATTTTCTCGCAACTGTGAAGGGTCTCGATCATCCGCGCCCAGTGGTAGGCGAGCGTTACGTTGCAGGGCCGGCCGAGGGTTTCGCGGAATGCAGACAGGGCCTCGTCGGCTTCGGGGGTGTCTATCGAGTCGCAGACGTTTATTCGCGCCAACGGCCCCACGCGGTACCACCCGTCATCCGGTCCCAGAGAGTTTATGAACGGGAACTTCATGTACGACCACGGCTTGACCGCCTCGGTCAGGTAGTCGGTGTATTGCTGGCAGTCTACCATGTCGAATATGGCGTTGCCGTCGGCCCCGAGAGCCCGGTAGTATCCGTCGTACAGGTCGAGTTGCCCGCTGTCGCCGACGATGCCGAGATGGTTGGAATCGAAGGAGCCGAACGACGCGGCCATATCGAGGTTTTCAACCGTGTAATCCCGGGCGAGTTTCAGCGCGCCCCGCGCCCATTCGAGCATCTGGTCGATGTCCGTGAGGAAGCCGTCGCGCTCTTCGATCGACAGGTTCTTGTTGACCCCGCCGGGTATCGCGCCGGTGCCGTGGATCTTTTTACCGGCGGTGGCCTTGATAATTTCCTGCCCGTATTTTCTCATCATGACGCCCTGGACGGCCAGGTCCTTGTATTCCGCGGCGACCCCGATCACGTTTCGCTTGATTGGATCGGCGTCAAAACCGAAGAGCAGGTCCGGACTGCACAGGTGGAAAAAATGCAGGGCATGGCTCTGAAGGGTCTGGCCGTAGTGCATGAGCCTCCTGATTTTTTCGGCCGTCGGCGTGAGTTTCTCCCCGCCGACAATGCGATCCATCGCCTTTGCCGCGGCAAGGTGATGACTGACGGGGCATATCCCGCAGAGTCGTTGGACCATGACCGGCACTTCCCAGTACGGCCGGCCGCGCACGAACCGTTCGAATCCGCGGAATTCAACGATATGAAGCCGGGCCTGCGTGACCTCGTTGTTTTCGTTCATCCTGATGGTAACCTTCCCGTGACCCTCCACACGGGTTACCGGTTCGATCACGATCTTTCTGCCGTTTGTGTTTTCCGAAACCATGTATCTCCCTCCCGCAATAGGGGATCGTGTTTGTACTCGCAATCGGGCTGCAGCGTCCATGTCAATCGTACTTGACCAGCTCGTAGGGCAGATCGAGCTGCTCGTTGTTCAGCAGCGCGATCATCGCTTCCCACAGGGTGTCGGCCGGGGGCGGACATCCCGGCAGGTGATAGTCGATTTTCACCACCTCGTGGCACGGGTATACCTTGTCGAGCAGCAGGGGGAGGTCGGGATCGTTGGGAATCACGTTGTCCGGGTTGTGCACCGCGGGCCCCTGGCGCTTGTCCGTGCTGAACGCCTCATCGAGGCATTCCCGCAGGGGGATGCCGTTTCTCATGGCGGGGACGCCGCCGTTGATGGCGCAATCGCCGACAGAAATGAGGATGGCGCAGTGTTTCCGGAAATCCTGGAGCACCCGGACATTTTCCTCGTTGCAGCAGCCGCCTTCGACCAGGCCTATCTCGACCGGGCCGGTGAATTCCTTGATGTCGTTGATGGGGGACTTGTCGAAATCCACCAGTTCGACGAGTTGCAGTATCCGCTCGTCTATGTCGAGCAGCGACATGTGGCACCCGAAACACCCGGCGAGCGAGGCCGTTGCTACTTTCGGTTTTGGCATATTCAGGATCCTTCGTTACGTATTGCCGTTACGGGCTTGTTCGATGTCCGAGCCGATGGGCGTGTGATCGTATGTTCTCTGCCCGACGGGAACGGCGTACCCGACTCTCTTTTTCAGTATAGCGCCGACGGGGCAGCATTCCATGGCCGTGTCGGTGACCGTTATATCGGTGTCGGCGAGCTTGTCGGAATTCAGGGAGATTTTTCTCTGTGCCCCTCTCCCGGTGAATTCGAAAACGCTTTTGCCGTCGATGTCACGGCTGGCGGAGACACATCGGCCGCACAGGATGCAACGGTTGTGGTCGATAAATATGTCGGGGTGCGAGGCGTCCACCTGCCGGTCGCTGGGGAACTGGAACGGGAATTTCGGGGCCGTGATGCCGAAGCGGTACGCGAGCGCCTGCAGTTCACAGTTGCCGCTCTTTTCACAGACCATGCAGAAGTGATTTCCTTCCACGAACAGCAGGTCGATGATGTCCCGCCGCATCTCGGCGAGTTCCGGGGTGTCGTTTTCCACGTGGATATTCGGCGCCGCCGGTTGCGTGCAGGCGGCCTGCGGCCGGCCGTTTACGAGAACGGTGCATACACGGCAGTGCCCCGACGATGAGAGTTCTTCCATCGCGCAGAGTCGCGGAATGTATATGCCGGCCGCATCCGCCGCATCGAGGATGGTCTGGCCGGGCTTCGCCTCTATGTCAACGCCGTCGATCTTGAATGTGAATGTGTCGCTCATGTGCAAGGGCCTTCAAAAATGTGATCACGAGAAATGTTCGGAAGAACGGCCGGCGATGGCTTCGGCATCGCCGAGCGCCCTGGCTATATCGAATGTGGGTTGCTGTCCTCCTTCTGTTGTTTGACAGATTCCGGCGCTGTACCGGCTGGGAAAATTTTGAATGGTGGTCAATGCCGGGTTGGCCGCGGTCTGGCCGAGACCGCAGCGGCTGGTGGTTTTCACTGTTTTGCCGAGTTGTTTCAGGATGTCAAGGTCCTCCTCGGTCGCCGTGCCGTCCAGGAATCTTTCCAGGTACTGCCTGATCAGGACGGTGCCCGCACGGCAGGGAGTGCAGTATCCGCAGCTTTCCTCGATGAAGAAGTCGACAAACGTGGCGGCGATTTCCAGAATATCGCGGCTCTCGTTGAACACCATGATTGAGCCGCCGGTGCCCAGGTCTTCAAAGCAGATCTCCCGCTCGAACCCGTCGGGTCCGATCATCTGCCCGCTCGCCCCGCCGACCTGGACGGCTGCCGCGTCGGTGCCGCCGCACATCTGCAGGAAGGAGGACAGGGGAATGCCGAAGGGCACCTCGTAGACGCCGGGATTCTCGCAATCGCCCGACACGCTGAGCAGCTTTGTTCCCGAACTGTGCTTGCCGCCGAGCCCGGCGAACCACGCGGCGCCCTTTTCCATGATGCGCGTCGCGGCGGCGAACGTTTCAACGTTGTTGACGGTGGTGGGGAAGTCCATGTACCCCTTCTGGACGGGGAAGGGCGGCCGGGTCTTGGGGTCCCCCGCGCGGCCTTCGCAACTGCTCAGCAGCGAGGTTTCCTCGCCGCAGACGTAGGCGCCCGCCCCCATCTGGATGCGGATGTCGAAGTTCAGTCCGCTGCCGGCGATATTTTCGCCGAGAAGGCCCTTCTTCCGGTAGTCCTTCAGGACATCTTCGAGAAATTGCCGCAGGTATGCATACTCGGCCCGCAGGTAGATGATGCCCTCGGACGCCCCGGCGGCGAACCCCGCAATCGCCATGCCTTCGAATACCATTCCGGGGCGTTCGGTGAGTATCACGCGATCCTTGAACGTGCCCGGCTCTCCCTCGTCGGCATTGCAGACGACGAACTTTCGATCGCCCTCTGCCTTGCGGGTGAAATCCCATTTCATGCCGGTCGGGAAGCCGGCGCCGCCGCGTCCCCGCAGCCGTGATTCAAGGATGGTTTTCAATACATCCTCGTCGGACCCGGCCAGGGCCGATTTCAGACCGCTGCCTTCCTCGTATTCGCCGAAGATGGCTTCGCCGGCGAGCCGGATGTTATTCTTGACTTCAGCCCGGACGAGGGGGTGGGCGTTGTTGCCGTCGCCGGGTTCCTCGATCAGGGCCTGCGGATCCGGATTGTTCTTCAGGGCTTCGACGATCCGCCGTGCCTTCCCGGCGTCCAGCTCGGTGACGATGGTGTCGTTTATCATGGCGGCCGGCGCCTGGTCGCACATGCCGATGCAGGGTGTGTATTCGAGCGTGAACATCCCGTCGTCCGTGGTCCCGCCGAAGTCGATACCCAGGGCCTCGGTCAGGGCGGCGGCCACGTCTTCGGCGCCCTTCATCTCGTCGATGATGTCGTCGCAAAGTCGTATGACGATTTGTCCCTGCTTGTCCTTCGAGAAAAAGGAATAAAACGAGGCGGTGCTTTCTACTTCGACGCGGTGAATGCCGAGACAGGACGCGATCTCCTCCATCGTATCCGATTCGATACAATGGTTTTCCGACTGAATGCCGCGAAGGATATCCATCAGCCGATTAGGGTCATTACCGTAGTTTTCGCATTGTTGAATTACGACTTCCGAAACACTCATATCTGGGGCTCCTCGTGGCGACCGGTCAGACGGTACCTGTACCTCGAAGCGAAATCGCGGCGATGATGACGGATCACGAATTGGTGATCAGCAATTTCGCACCGAATTTCTGTAACAAAGGCAGAGATTCTACCATCCCGGATGAGTATTGCAAGTTGTTGAATATGAGTTTCCAGCTAAATTTTCTCTGGCGATATTGCAGTTGAAATATTGTAGTATCAGGGGGGTGAGGATCCCGTAGAATCCGGCGAAAAACGGTGTTATGAGGGGATTTGGTCCGGATAATGAGACGCTCTACTGCCCCTTATTTTGCTGTGACTGTCGGGTGCTTAAAAGACGGTGATTTTCCGCGAAGCGAGGCGGGATAAAGGTGGTTATTGGCGGGTCGTGACTATGGGGCGAGACGAGGGCGGGATTCGCTCAGCGATTCAACATCGCTTCGCGGCGCCTCCGC
>CAZLBC010000027.1:0-56510 GCA_964557575.1 uncultured Planctomycetaceae bacterium | reverse complement strand
GCTTGCCACCTTCGTATTACCGCGGCTGCTGGCACGAAGTTAGCCGTGACTTCCTCTGGGATTCCTCAACTCATGGGGGTATTAATCCCAATCGCTTGGTGGTCCCTGACAGTAGTTTACATCCCGAAGGACTTCATCCTACACGCGGCGTCGCTGGATCAAGCTTGCGCTCATTGTCCAATATTCGTTACTGCAGCCTCCCGTAGGAGTCTGGGCAGTGTCTCAGTCCCAATGTGCCGGATCAACCTCTCAGTCCCGGTACCCGTCGCAGCCTTGGTGAGCCATTACCTCACCAACAAGCTGATAGGATTTGAGCCGCTCTCGAACCAACAGGTCTCCGAAGAGATCCCCATCCTTTTACCGCTGCACCCGTAGGCACTGTGGTCTTATCCGGTATTACCTACAGTTTCCCGTAGCTATCCCGGTGTCCGAGGTACGTTACCCAAACATTACTCACCTATTCGCCACTCGAGTGCCCTTTTAGTAAACTAAAGGGGCCTTTCCGTCCGACTTGCATGTTTTAGCCACGCCGCCAGCGTTCGATCTGAGCCAGGATCAAACTCTTCACTTTATTATTCATAATCCCCGCGAGGGGGATATCAGTCAAAGTAAAGCTATGACCTGAATGGAATTACCCGGAATGCATTTTTGCTTCGGCGAACCGACCGCAAGAAACATCCGGGCCGTATCGCCTGTCGCAAGAAAGGCGATACTATAGGGGGTAAATCCACGTGTGTGCCGTAAACGGCACATCCGTGGTGAACAACCTCATTATGCTACACTGTTCACTTGTCAAATAACCCGAAAATGCTGTCGTTTCGCCTTTTCGGTGCGGCGTAGCGCCGCGTAATCATACTCATAATCTTGCTGCAAAGGATAAGGTTATATAGATATTTTGCCATTAGTCAACCGGTATTCCCGTGCTTTTTTTGAGATTTTCCGCGCAAACGGCAGTGCCGCATGTGCGAATAGGCCGGTTGCCGTCACAGTTTTGATATCCTGCGCACGTGCTGTTTGACGTTTTCAGGGTCGACAGGCTCGCGGCCGTTACACTCGAATATACAGCCGAGGGGGCCGCTGCTGTCAATCGTGACGGCGATGTCGGACAGGGACTGCCAGCCGTCGTAAATATGCCGGTGGCCGACAACAAAAAAGCTCGCGCCGAGTTTTTTCGCCAGTTCCGCAATTCTTTCGGGATTCTGTTTTTTCCCCCAGGTCCAGTCGTAGACGCCGCCGCCGCGTTGATAATCTTCCGGAACACAGTGACGGTGGAAAACAGCGGTATCGTCTTCGCTTGATGCAGCGCCGGACGGCAGCGAATGACAGGCGACAATACCGTTGGCACACCGGACGCCGAGCGGCAACGAGCGGCAGAAGTCGTCGATTGCCTCGAGTATCGAGCTGCTGTTTTCGCCGAAGGTGTGCTCGACTCCTTTCCGGAATTCTTCGCAAGAGCCCCGGTCTTCCTTGGCGATCTCCTTGCCCGTGAACTGTGCGAGATCATGGTTGCCCATGACAAAAACAATGTTGCCGGGCTTGTTGAGCTTCATGCGAGACGCTCGAACCAGCACTTCGATGCTCCGGTCGAAGCCCGTTTTCTCGTCGGGCGGGCCGTGGATTATTTCCTGGAGAACCACCAGGGGATCACCGGATATGCCTTTCAAGGCGTATTCGAGAATTTTGTGCAGGTTCATTCGATTGCCGTGAATATCGCCGGATATGGTTATTGTTCCCGCCGATTCGACGGAGACCAGGTTCCCCTTCCTTCTCGGGTCAGCGCGATTCAACTCTGCGGCATCGTGCAGTATCGTTGCAACCGGGTGCATGGGAGACATTCCTGTTTATGGATTTCCGTTTACCCTGACGGCTGGAGCCGAAAATCTCGCTTCAAAATGCCACCCATGGTCTTGGCCACGGAAAGCATTGTCGCGGGGCGTTTGGCCGGATCCGGTTCCAGGCATTTTATTGTCAGCATGTCCAGAGACCGCGGGATCTCCGGGTTAATTTCGTGCGGGTGCTGGATATCTTTTCGACCCGGGACAAGCGATGTTGTAAAAATGTGCGCCGGGGGATTCTCTCCGGTGAGTGCCCAATAGAGCGTGGCACCGAAATTATACACATCCGTGCGGTTGTTTAACGGTCCGCGGTTTATCTGTTCCGGTGCCATGAAATCGGGTGTGCCCTGGATACGTTCCTTGACCGTGCCGATTTTGCAGCTCTGGCCGAAGTCGATGACTGATATTTTCCCCGACTCGGTGACGATGATGTTTCCCGGTTTCATGTCCGCGTGCACGAATCCCGCGGCGTTAATGTCGTGCATGATCGCCGCGGTCTGGGCGAAAATAACACACGTTTCCACCAGGGTCGCCGGAGGCCGCTCCTTGACGGAGAAACCCTGGCAGAATTGCATGAGAAGCCGCACCTCCCGCACGGACAGGAACGTGCGAATCTCCCTGATCGCGTATATATTACGGATATTCGGGTGGTTGATTTCCTGCAGGATCCGGTATTCGTTGCGTGATTGCTCGAGAAATCTTTTATCGAACTTGGTGTTGATGGTCGTTCTCTTTAGCGCGAATGTCCGCCCCGTCTGATTATGTATCACTTGCCATATTTCACTTCTTGCGCCGGTTCCGATCAACTTGATCTTGTTGTAACCGGGCACTTTAAAATCAGAATTGTTTTGACGTACCATGCTGTTTTCCGTACAGAATCTCAGTTCGAAGCCGTATTTTCACTCCGCTGTGCCGTTGTTGAATCCGGGGGATAACCACGTATACTGTATCCTCTTCTCTCAGCGGGACATGAGCGGTGGAACATATACACTATCTATAATATTGTCGGGCAGATGTCATGAAAAAATTCGGATTATCCCGTAAAAGCGGCCGGGCTTTCGGTTAATGACAGATTCGTTACAACCAGAGTGAAGAATCGATACAGGAAGATAACTGCGAAAGACTGGAATAACAGGAGTGTGTCCGTTGCGTAAACAGACAGTACGTCAGATCGTGGACATTATTGATAAAGCCGTGGAACGACGATTCCCGCTTGATGTGAGTGTGTGGAATGGAACGTGGATACTCATGAAAAGTCGGTTTGTAGGAGTTGAAAACGAGCATGTGTTTATCGAGTTGCCCCGTGGTGAAACCGGCAATCCCCCGGATGTTACGCCGGCCATGAAAATCGGGCTGGCTTTCAAGGTGCGCAACCACAAGTACATGTGCCCCGTACGGGTGGTGGGGACGGTGAATCGGGCGGGGGGGGAGGGGGAGACGGCGAGCTGTCTCGAACTCTGCTATCCGACCCGCATGGACAGCCTGCAGAAACGGAATTACTCGCGGGTCGAGGTACCGGAAGAACGTTCAGTCCGCGTAACGTTCTGGCCCGGCGGGATCGATGGCGGCCCGCCGAAACCCGATACGGAGGCGGTGTACACCGCGCGGGTCAGGGACATCAGCGCCGGTGGTCTGCGGGCCTTTTTCCCGGGGACTGAACGGCCGGTCGTTGAAGAGGGATCCCCGGCCGGTACCAGGATTGCATTCGGGACCGGCACTGACAGAGAAGTTGTTTCGGCCGACGCGCAGGTGCGGTATTGCAGCGCCGTTGCGGGCGGTTTCGTCCTGGGCATGAAATTTCTGGGCCTGGAGCAAACCCCGAAAGGCAAGGGGCGGCTTGGAGTGATTCTGCGCAAGATGAAAGCGTTTTGAGTCTCCGGTCGCACCTTGTTCCGTATTCCATTGATACGGTATAGTACTGCCGATACAATTGTTATATGCGACAGCGCCGGCAATCAATTTGTATTTCCGTCTTTGAGACCTCGTGGGGCTGGATGGGGGTTTCCGCGGGTCCGACCGGCATCGGGAGGGTCATTCTGCCGCGGCCGGAGAGGGCGGAGGTGGTGTCCCGGCTGGCGGAGGAATTTCCCTCGGGGCATAACAGCGCAGACAGCGGTATAGCGGGTTTTCAGGAACAGTGCCGGGAGTATTTCGACGGCGGCTGTCCCGCTTTTCAGGACGTCCCGTGCATACTGCCGTCGCCCCGTACGCTTGACGGCACGATTCTTCGGGAATGCAGGCGGATACCCCCGGGGACCACGCTCAGCTACGGGCTTCTGGCGAAGAACATCGGCCGCCCCGCGGCGGCGCGAGCGGTCGCCGCGGCGCTCGGGAGGAACCCGGTCCCGCTGGTGGTACCGTGCCACCGCGTGATCATGGCGGACGGGAGCATCGGCGGGTTTTCAGTCCCGAGGGGCGGTGCGCTGAAGAGAAGACTCCTGGACCACGAACGGCGGCTTATGAACAGCGGGTCCCCGCCGCGGTGTCCCGGTCCGTCGTCAACAGGGTGACCGCAGACTCATCTTCCGACACTGCCGCGAGGAGCATCCCACGGCTTTCGATGCCCCGCATCTTCCGCGGTTCGAGATTCGTCACCACGACAATGCTCTTGCCGGTAAGCTCATTCGGTTCGTAATGTCCCTTGAGACCGGCGATTATCCGGCGTGTTTCATCGCCGAGATCGATGGTCAAAACGAGCAGCTTGTCCGCGTTCGGGTGGTCCTCGGCCTCGATGATCGTAGCGACCCGAATATCGAGCTTGAGGAAATCGTCGAATCCGATGGTGTTTTTCTCGTTACCCTCTGCGCTCATTGTTTTGTCCTTTCCACGTAGAAATCTTTTTGACACAGCCTGTGAAAGCGGGAGTGTAGCGATGGAGCGGACCATACGCAAGAAAAATGGGCCTTTGGCAACCATCGGGAAATATGGTATCTTCCCCGTATGTCTGCAGTGAAGATACGCGGAAACAGTATCGGGGCGACCGGCGGGTATGTCGTACTGGCGCTGGCGATGGTCCTCCCCGGCTGCACCGGGGCCGGCATGAGGGGGATTGGGTATCCGTCCGGTCCTCCCGCCTCTAAAGTCGAAATGCCGCTTGTGGAGATCGAACTCCCGAAGGAACCCGCTGAATACGAACCCGAGCCGGAACCGCTTCCTCCTCCCATTCGGGACGTAATTCTCGGCACGTCGGTCAAGGGATCTGAAATAGCCATGTCGGTGTTCGGCGAGGCCGATGCGCCGTCGATCTTTATATTCGGCGGCATACACGGCGAGGAAGGCACGGCCGCGGCGACCGCCCGGCGACTGGTGGAATACCTGTGGGACCACCCGGAGTACTACCGCGACCGGCGGGTTGCGGTACTGCCCCGGGCGAACCCCGACGGCCTGGCGGCGAACCGGCGGGTCAACGAGCACGGCGTCGATCTTAACCGGAATTTCCCCGCGCACAATTTCAAGGCGTCCCCCCGCCACGGCACGCACCCCGCGAGCGAACCGGAGACGCGCGCGATCATACGGGCCGTGAATGTTCTGGAACCCACGCGGATTATTTCAATCCATTCCTGCCGGCGGGGGCGCCACGGCAACAACTGGGACGGGCCGGCCGAGGAGATCGCGAAGGCCATGAGCCGCTGCAACAAGTACCGGCAGTTCGGGACCTGGCACAATCCCACTCCCGGCAGTTTCGGGAACTGGGCCGGGATCGACCGGCAGATCCCCACGATCACGCTGGAACTGCCCAACGACCTCTCCGCAGACCGGTGTTGGCGCGACAACCGCGACGCTATCCTTGAGTTCATCCGCACGCCGCCGGTCGGGAAATAATTGTGAAGGATTTTCTACAGGATATTGCACGCCAGGCCGGGGACATCACTCTCGATTATCGCGGGAAACTCGCGGAACTTCCCGTCAACCGCAAATCCGAAAAGGATCTCATCACCGCGGCGGATATCGCCGTCGAGGAATACCTGGTCGGGGCAATTCGCGCCCGCTACCCGGATCACGCTATAACCGGTGAGGAAACCGGCGACCACGCGGGGGGTGAGTACCGGTGGATTATCGACCCTATTGACGGTACCGCTTCCTTTGTCCACGGTCAGCCGATGTACTCGGTATCCATCGCCGTCGCCCGGTCCGGCCGGACCGTCCTGGGGGCGGTGAATATCCCCGTGATGGGACAGCAGTTTTTCGCGGCGCGGGATGCCGGGGCGTTTTGCAACGGCGAGCGGATCGGTGTTTCCCGCCGCGCGAGGCTCGTCGATTGCATGCTCGCGACCGGTTTCGCCTGCCTGCGGTCGAACATGGCGTACAATAACCTGTCTTTTTTCGTCGATATCGCCCCCCGCGTGCGGGATATACGGCGCTACGGTTCCGCGGCCGCGGACCTCTGTTACGTCGCCGCCGGACTTTTCGACGGGTTCTGGGAGCTGAACCTCAAGGAGGTGGACGTCGCCGCCGGCGCCCTGGTAGTCGAAGAGGCCGGCGGGCGGGTGACCGACTTTGCGGGAACCGGGGCGGAAATCCCCGGTGAAGTGGTTGCGACCAATTCGCTGATTCACGACCGGCTCCTGGAATGTCTTGCCGACGTAAAGCGGCGCGGGGAAACGCAATCCGCTTGACAGCGGTTCAGGAGATTTGTAACGTCAGAAAATACCCAGTGTTAAACCATCAGCGAAAGGATCGTTTCATGTCTGCAATCAACAGGCGCGGTTTCCTGAAGGGCATCGGCGGTGGCGTTGCCGTGGTGTCGGCGGCGCGGTTTTCACGTGCTGACGGCATGAGCGGATCGAGGCCGAACATCATTCTCATCATGTCCGACGACATGGGATACTCCGACATCGGCTGTTACGGCAGCGAGATCGAGACACCCATTCTCGACGGCCTCGCCGAAAAAGGGCTGCGGTTTACCCGGTTCTACAACACCGCCCGCTGCTGCCCGACCCGGGCGAGCCTGATGACCGGTCTGTACCAGCACCAGGCCGGCGTCGGACACATGATGGGCGACCGCGGTGTTCCCGGCTACAAGGGAGACTTGAACACGAGTTGCGTAACCATCGCCGAGGCCATGAAGACCGCCGGGTATTCCTGCTACATGTCCGGCAAGTGGCACGTGACCAAAAAGACTCGCCCGGACGGCAGTGCGGACAAGCACAACTGGCCCTGCCAGCGGGGCTACGACCGGTTTTACGGCACCATACACGGCGCCGGCAGCTTCTTCGATCCCAATACGCTGACCCGCGACAACGAGTACATCTCGCCGTGCGCCGACCCCGAGTATACACCAAAACAGTACTACTACACCGACGCGATCAGCGATCACGCGGTGCGGTTCATCGGCGAACACACACAGCAGAACCCCTTCTTCATGTATGTCTCGTACACCACCGCCCACTGGCCCATGCACGCCCTGGAAGAGGATATCGCCAAGTACAAGGGGAAGTACGACGATGGTTACGAGGCGGTTCGGAAGGCGCGGTACGAGAAGATGAAGAAACTCTGCGTGATCGAGAACCACTGGAACCTGTCGCCGCGGGCGGGGGACTGGGGGAAGGTCAAACACAAGGACTGGGAGGCCCGGTGCATGGAGGTCTACGCCGCGATGGTCGACCGGATGGACGCCGGCATCGGCAAGATCGTCCGGGCCCTGAAGCAGAAGGGGCAGCTCGACAACACGCTGATTTTCTTTCTCCAGGACAACGGCGGGTGCGCCGAAGGTCTCGGGCGGCGCCCCCGCGGCAAGCGCAATCCCGGCACGCGCCCCGACAAACCCCTCGCCCCCATGGATCCCAAGGCACTCCAGCCCGACATGATCCCGAAGAAGACCCGCGACGGCTGGCCGCTCTGCATGGGACCGGGCGTGATGCCGGGGCCCGCGGACACTTACATCGCCTACGGCAGGGCCTGGGCCAACGTCTCCAACACGCCTTTTCGGGAATACAAGCACTGGGTCCACGAGGGCGGCATTGCGACCCCGCTCATCGTGCACTGGCCCGACAAGGTCGGCGACGGCGGCGCGCTGCGCCACGAACCATCACACGTTATCGATATCATGGCCACCTGCGCCGATGTCGCCGGCGCGACATACCCCGAGACGTACAAGGGCAACCGGATCACGCCGATGGAGGGGACAAGCCTGGCGCCCGTCTTTGCGGGAAAGAAACTCGCGGAACGGGCCCTGTTCTGGGAACACGAGCGCAACTGCGCTGTTCGCATCGGGAAGTGGAAACTGGTCTGCAAGGGCGGATTGAAGCCCGACGGCGTGCCGCTGGATACGTGGGAACTGTATGACATGGCGGCCGACCGCTCCGAGCTCAACGACCTCTCGAAGAAACAGCCCGACCGCGTGAAGGAAATGGCCGCGGTGTACGAGAAGTGGCTGAAGCGGGCCCACGTGCTTCCCTTCAGGCGGCAAAAGAAAAAAGGCGGGAAGAAGTAGCTCTCGCCGGACCTTGACATCACTAACCCCGGCCGTCCCCGCGTGTCTGTGGTGACAGACGGAGACGGACATGCGGATCGCAACCGAACAGACACTTCACCGGGGGCGCCGCCTGCCGGGCATCGCGTTCCTTGTTTTGCCGCTGTTGTTCATTCACGGTGTGCTTCGTGCCGGGGAGTTGCGGCGCTACCCGCTGAAATACCACCTGCTCTACACCGACCTCGGCGATGAAAAGGTCCTCGAGGCGCGCGCCCGGATCGAGGCGATGGCCCGCGGGTACCACGAGTGCACGAAGGGTTTCGGGGGACGGATGCCGGGAAAGATGCCCTTCTACCTGTTTTGCTCCCACGCTGACTTCCAGGATTCGGTGTCGGCGGGACTGCGGAACTTTTCCGGGGCGTACGACGGCATATCGCTGAAGGTATCCGCCGATACCGACCGGTACTCGTGGCGCAAAATCTGGCAGGTGGTACGGCACGAGGGATTTCACCAGTTCGTCCACTGGCGGCTGGCACGGGGACGGGGCGGACGGATACCGGTATGGCTGAACGAGGGGCTTGCCGAGTACTTCGGGGCTGCGCGGTGGACCGGTGACCGCCTGATGACCGGATTCATACCGCCGCTGAGAAAACTCAAACTGCTGGGACACCTGTATACGGGCGGCATTGAGCCGTTCCCCGCATTCATCACCAAGACCGGCACACAGTGGGTCGACGAAGCGTCGCCGGCGCATTACGACCAGGCGTGGTCCATGGTCCATTTCTTCGCCCACGCCGAGGAAGAGAAGTACAAAAAGAGCTTCGGCACCTACGTCAAACAGGTCGTGCGGGGGATGCCCAACGCCCGCGCGTTCGTGAAGTCGTTCGACGATGATACGGGCGAACTGGAAAAGGCATACTGCCGGTGGTGGAAGTCGCTGCCGGCCCACCCGGCCCGGGATCTCTACGATCGCCTCGTCCTCGAGCGGCTGGTTGCCTTCCTGGCCCGCTTTTATCAGAAGGGGGTCCGTTTCGAAACCGCGGAGGACTTTTTCCGCCGGGCGGGGCGGGGAGACGTCGCGCTCGATCCCGATGAAGACGGGGATCGGTGGCTGCCGCCCGCGCTGCTTGAGTGGGCCGTGCGTAAGGCCGGGGTATACGAGAACCGGCGCCTGGCGGCCGGCGGTAACGGCTATCCCGTGTTGGTCCTCGAGCGGAGCGACGGGAAGAAACTCGAAGGGGGGTTTTACCTGCGGGGCGGCACACCCGTCGCGATTGTGAACACCGACGGTGATCGAACGATCTGCGCCGGGCCGTGACGGACGGTGGCGGGTGATGAAACACAGGGATGCACACCTGTCTTCGGGGACAAACAGAAACAATGTGAAGTATCGGTAAACAACTGAGAAAAAACGGGTGTTGTCACCCGTCGCCCCGCATGTCGAACGCGGCGGCTCGTCACAACGCGCCGGTGTGCAGGCGGCCGGTCTGCCGCCCGGCGCCGCTCGCTCTGTCGGTTCTCACGTATGGCTGACGCGAAGCAATTGCGCACTGCTCTACTCGTAACGTTTCCCGGTGAGTGAAATGGAGCATAAAACGGTGGCCAATTGTCGATGTTCGCACGGAGGATGAACGTGTGCCCCGCGCCGTTGAGACGAGAGAGTCGAGCAGTAGCCGGCCGGTAAGGTAAGGCCGCCTTGCGGCGGTGTGCATGGTGAAAAACGGGGCTCGGGAAGCAGGGGAATCGCAGGCATGCTGTTGTTGTGACCGAAAAAGGTTCCTGACCCCTTTTTCTTCTTCGAGTTGAGGTGCTCGTGGCTGCGGAGGTGTATCGGGTCCGCCAGCCACTGCAGCCGCGACGGGGGGCCCACCACGCGGTCGCGGGCCACGGCATTGTTGTCGGGACCGTGGAGGAAATGGGTCCACTCGTCGATGTCCTCCGGCCACGGGGCGACCTGTTTCTTCCAGTCGTCATTGTCGCGGACCACCAGGGCGCCGAGCGGGGCGAGTATCCGCATGATTTCCTCGTTCAGCGCCCCGGTCGACGCGCCGCACACGACGACGGCGGCGCTGTTGTCCATGACGGGCAGCCGCCCCGCGCCCCGTTCCAGTACCACGGTCCTCCCGTGGAGGCCCGCGGATGCGATATATTCCCGCGCTGCTGCTGCGGCCGTCGCGTCACGGGCGATGCCGAGGACGATGAATGTCCCGGACCGGCCCAGTTCGGCCGTCAACCGGCCGTCGGTGCACGCGAGGTTGACCAGCAGGCCGCCGGGCTTGTTCGCGGCGGCGATGATCTCTTCCGCTGGCGCGGCGGTATCCGGAGCCGCCGATACGGCGGCGGGCAGACAGGCGAGGGTGACCAGGAACGGGCGGCATAACCGGGACGGGTGTGTCATGTTCATACTCCGTGGGCGTACATGTCTTCTTGAGCGATGCAAAGAGTCGAAGAACAGGATTTTATCAGCGGGACGGTCTATGGTAAAACGGTTTTGCCGAAACCGGAGTCCCGCATGGAACGAAACGACATCGCACCGCTGGAACTGACCGTCAAGGCGATCGTCCTGGGGGTCGTCCTCGCGGCCGTGCTGGCCGCGGCGAACGCCTACCTGGGCCTCTTCGCGGGCATGACGGTCTCCGCCTCGATCCCGGCCGCGGTCGTCTCCATGGGTGTCCTGCGCATGTTTCGCCGCCGGGGTATCCTCGAGAACAATATCGTCCAGACGGCCGGTTCCGCGGGCGAGTCCCTGGCTGCCGGCGCGATCTTCACCCTCCCGGCGCTGCTGATCCTGGGGTTCTGGGACACGTTCGACTACGGGTGGGTGACCCTGATCGCGGGCCTCGGCGGGCTGATCGGGGTGCTGTTTACCATTCCCCTCCGCCGGGCCCTGGTCGTCGAACAGCCCCTGGAATTCCCGGAGGGCCGGGCCACCGCGGAGGTCCTCAGGGCCGGTGAACGGGGCGGGGCGGGGGCCCGGACGATCGGCACGGCGGCGCTGGCGGGGGGGCTGTTCAAGCTGGGGGCTGCCGGCCTGGGGCTCTTCGGCGGGGTGATGCAGACCGCCGGCCGTATCGGCGGCGGCCTCTTCTACTTCGGCAGCCACCTGAGCCCGGCCCTGCTGTCGGTAGGGTACATCGTTGGTCTCAACATCGCGGTCCTCGTCTTCGCCGGCGGCGCGGCGAACTGGCTGGTCGCCATACCGATCGCCGCCGCCGGGCAGGTGCCGCCGGAAGGGCTGTCAACCCTGGAGTGGTCGTGGCAGCTCTGGTCGCAGCAGACCCGGTACATCGGTGTCGGCGGGATGCTGGCCGGCGGCCTGTGGGCGATATGGCGCATGCGGCGCTCGGTGTTCAGCGGGATCGTCGGCGGCATCGGTGCCTGCCGGCAGGCGAACAGCAACGGGCGCGGCCGGGCGCGAACCGAGCGGGACATTCCCATCAAGTGGGTGGGTTTCGGGACCCTCCTGGCCGCCGCGGCCCTGTTCGGCCTCTACCAGCTCTTCGTCGGCCGGATGGCGGTCACCCTCCCCATGGCGGCCGCGATGCTGGTCCTGGGATTTCTGTTTTCGGCGGTCGCGGCCTACATGGCCGGCGTGGTCGGGTCGTCGAACAACCCGGTCAGCGGGGTCACGATAGCGACCGTCGCGGTATCCTCCCTGCTCCTGGTCCTGCTGATGGGTGCCGATGCCGCGGACGGCCCGGCGGCGGCGATCATCATCGGCAGCGTCGTCTGCTGCGCGGCCGCGATCGCCGGCGACAACATGCAGGACCTGAAGGCGGGATACCTCGTCGGGTCCACCCCCTGGAAACAGCAGGTGATGCAGATGGTGGGCGTGGTCTCCGCGGCGCTGGTTATCGCCCCGATCCTGATGCTGCTCCACCGGGCCTACGGGTTCGCGGGGCAGCCGTCGGCGGGGCAGGACGCCCTCGCCGCGCCCCAGGCGAACCTGATGGCCTCCGTGGCCGCCGGCGTCTTCGACGGCAACCTGCCGTGGGTCTGCATCCTGGTCGGTGTCGGCGTCGCCGCCGCGACGATCGCCGCGGACCTCGTCCTGGAGGCCCGGGCAGCGCGGTTCCGGATGCCGGTCCTGGCGGTGGCGATCGGTTTCTACCTGCCGCTGGAGCTGTCGGTGCCGATCTTCGCCGGCGGTGTGCTCAGCGCGGCCGTGGCCGCCCGCCGCCGAAAGCGGGGACACCCGGCCGGCGAGGTGACCAGCCGCCGGGGAATCCTGTTCGCCTCCGGCCTGATCACCGGTGAGGCCCTGATGGGTATTCTCCTGGCCGTCCCCGTGGTCCTCGCCGGCACCGCCGACGTCCTGGCCGTGGCCGACGAACCGCTCGGGCCCTGGCCGGGGCTTCTCCTGCTGATCGTTGTCGCGGCGTGGATGGCCCGCACCGCCGCGCGGGACGAGGGGTAAGAAGAAAGGGGAGAGGTGAGACATCGGCGTGGTCGTTACTACACGCGGGCGGCGGCGAATGGTAGAAGTCTGTCTCTTCGCCCCTTTCGACACCGTCTTCAGATTCTCATCGTCAGTTCAATCGAGCCAGGAGTTTGATGACATGATCATAGGTAATGCGCAGTATACAGATATCAGCTTCCTGCTTGATAGAACTGCAGGCAGGTATGGGTGTGAAAAAGCCTCTGCTTGGAATTGATGCGCTTATGTTATGACGTTACTCATTGTCTTTCTTCTCTCGGCGCAGGAATGCGGCGGCGGTAGCGGCAAGGGCGGTG
Source organism: uncultured Planctomycetaceae bacterium (assembly GCA_964557575.1). Classification (GTDB taxonomy): domain Bacteria; phylum Planctomycetota; class Phycisphaerae; order SM23-33; family SM23-33; genus CAZLBC01. Next base: position 43,529 of record CAZLBC010000027.1, on the reverse strand, counting down.
AAAACCAGTACGGCAACGAGAATGTAAAGGCCGGTATGGCTGTTTGCTGACGGTGTTTTGTGCCGCTGCTGTTCGGGATTCGCATTATCGGCATCCGGTGTTTTGCCAGTTGCATGTCAGATAAGATTAAATGTGTCCTTTCCGGCCGGCGCCGTGATGGCCCGGCCGTTTTTCCCTTCAACGCGGCCGGCGGCGGCCGCGGTCTTCGGGAATCCTCATCGGGTGTGCTCGATCACGGGTTGGCTGCTCGAAAACAGCGCCGATCCGGTATACCATAAGAGGGAAGGCCGACAGATACGCCCGCAGCCGGTGCGCGGCACCGCGCAGCAGCCATGAAGGAATGAACATGAAAATACCCAAAACAGTCTGTCGTCTGAGCCGGAAGAAAATCGAGAACAACATCGATGATCTCGCGGAGATGGCGGCGGATGCCCGGTATATCTGCCGGAAGTGCGCGCGGGTGGCCGCGCGGAAGAAAGATCTCTGCAAGCCCGTGAAGATAGAGCCGAAGACATAGGTCTCTTTACCGAACCATGACCGGGAGAACATACCTGCTCCTCGTATCGTTGTTGTCCCTGCCGTCGGCAAACCGTGCGCTCACTGCCGCCGGGAAAGCACCGGCGTCCCGGCCGCTGGTCGGCGCAATCCTGTGGGACGCCTGGACCGGGGGAGTGATCACCGAACAGGTGGCCCGGACGCTCGGCCCGGCCGGGTACCACTGCCGGCTGCCGTGGTTCGCGACGGTACTCGGTGAGAACCGGGTCAGGATCGACGGCGGTCGGCAGTCCGTGATGGACCGCGAGATACGCCTTGCCGCCGGGGCCGGCCTGGACTACTGGGCGTTCCTGCTGTACCCGGAGGATTCCCCCATGTCCGTGGCCCTGAATCAGTACCGGGAGAGTCGCCGGCGGGGCGCGCTGCGATTCTGCCTGATCCTCCATAACACCCTCTTTTCACCCCCTGAGCGGTGGCCTCGCGAGCGAGACCGGATCGCCGCGCTGGTCGTGGAGGACGGGTACCTGGCGGTCGCGGGCGGGCGCCCGCTCGTCTGCATTTTCAGCGCCGGAAAGGTCCAGGCCCGCCGGGCCGGCCGCGTGCGGGAGGTGCGGTCGCTGCTGGCGAATTGCCGGAAAAGGGGCCCTTCTGTCCGGAACTGACGGGGAATTTCGCCGGGTTGCGCAACCTGCGTATCGGGGATTATCGAATCATTTTCGCGATTATCGAAGATACGATCGTTGTCACCAGAATCAGGCATCGAAAAGACGCCTGCCGGTAGCGGCGATCGCTCGCCGTTGATGATCGCCGTCTCTTGAGGGTATACGGAGCCTACGCCTTCACCCGCGGGGTGGGGTTCGGTTCGTGGCCGGGCGGGCGCTGTCCCGTGCCGCTCCGCGAGCCGTCGCCGAGTTCGCGGCGGGCCTTCTCCGCCAGGGCCGTCAGTCGCTTGACCACGCCCGGGTGCTCGGCGGCGACGTTCTTCCGTTCCCCGCTGTCGGCGGCGAGGTCGAACAGGAGTCCCGGGCCGCCGGCGGGGACCTTCCGTCCCCGTCCCCGCTTGCGGCGGAGGGGGAGGTAGAGTTTCCACCGGCCCGCGCGCACTGCCTGGAGCTGGTCGACGTCGTAGTAGAAAAAGGCCTCGTGCGGGGATGTCGCGCCGTCCCGGCCGAACAGGAGGGGCCGGATGTCGCGGCCGTCGATCGGGCGGTCGGCGGGCGGTTCGGCCCCGGCGAGTTTCGCGAACGTGGGCAGGAGGTCCATCGCCGTCGCGAGCTGCCGGCAGGTCGCCCCCGCGGGAATGTGTTTCGGCCACCGGGCGATGAGGGGCACGCGCATGCCCCCCTCGTCGGTCGTGTACCCCCACCCCGACAGGGGCGCGTTGCTGCCCTGCGGCGGATTGCGGCGGGGGGCCCCGTTGTCGGAGGTCCAGATCACGAGCGTCTGTTCGTCGAGCCCCAGCCGCGCGAGGGTGTCGAGGATCATGCCCGCCGACCAGTCGAGTTCCTCGACCGCGTCGCCCCAGGCCCCGTTTTTCGACTTCCCGCCGAACCGCTCGCCCACGTGCGGTTTCCGGGTGCTCCCCGGGGTGGCGTGGGGCAGGTAGAGGAAGAAGGGGCGGCCGCGGTGTTTCTCGATAAAGGCGACGGCCTCTTCGGTGTAGCGGCGGGTCAGTTCGGTCCGCTCGACCGGGGCCTCCACGACCGTCTCGTTTCTCATCAGGGGCAGGGGCGGCCAGGGCGCGCCCGCCCGGGCGGTCATGTCGTCGCTGTAGGGGATCCCCAGCCAAAAATCGAACCCCTGGCGGGTGGGCAGGAAGCGGGGCTGGTCGCCGAGGTGCCACTTGCCGATCATGCCCGTGGCGTAGCCGGCGGATTTCAGGCACTCGGCGACGGTGACCTCGTCGGGGTTCAATCCCCGGCGGGCAACCGGCTGCAGGACCCAGCCGCCGCGATCGCTGATATGCAGGGAGACCCGCCGCGGGTAGCAGCCGGTCATGAACGACGCCCGGGAGGGTGTGCACACGCCGCTGGTCGAGTAGAAGTCGGTGAAGCGAATTCCCTCGGCGGCCATCCGGTCGAGGCGGGGCGTGCGGTGAACCGTGTTGCCGAAACAGCCGATGTCGCCGTAGCCGAGGTTGTCGCACACCAGGAGAATAATGTTGGGCGGGCGCTCGTTTGTTTTCCCCGTCCCCGTGACGGGAAAAACAATCGGCAGGGCGGCGGCCTTCAGGACATCGCGGCGGTATGTGTTCATGGTTGTGTTCCCGGGCGTGTATCTCTTTTCAAACGCCCGGGAGTATTGTGACATCCGCCGCCGGAAAAAGCCACCCGGTGACCGGGGATTTACCCGTCGCCTTTTTCGTCGCCCACGAGCGGCCGGGTCCAGTCGACCCTGAAGTAGACCAGGTACTTCTCCCCGGCTTCCGTGTCTTCGGGGCATTCGCGGGCGGGTTTGCGCCTGATCTCATTGATCTTTTCCGGGTCGGTTTCCTCGCCGGTCATGGTCAGGTAGAGCCGGATGCCCTGATAACCCCCGCCGTCCTCGATGAACAGGTACGCCGCGGAGGGGTTCGCCTTCAGGTTGGCGTGGCTGAGCCGATTGGACATGATCAGGGCGACCGTCTCGTCGTCAATCACATGCGGTCGGGCGTAAACGGCGGCGTCGACGGCGCCGTCCGCGGCGGCCGTGGCAAGTATGCCGGTGCCCATCGTGTTTTCGAAGTACTCTGCGAGATCCATGTTCTCAATCCTTTATATCCGGCGGTGAAAAAATCGGTTTTCCATGGTGCCGTCTTATTCTATTCGACGTCTCCATGATTTTCGTTACTATATTCTTCGGGGCAGACAGTATCAAAAAAAAAATACTGTCCTGCATTACCGCCGGTATCGGTGAAACCGTATCGTAGTACCGTACCGTTACACAGTACCGTTACATTGTTTCGTGGGAGACAGCGTGATGATGAAAATCAATACCATGTCGCTATTCGTGTTTCTGTTCGTTTCCTTCCTGCCGCCGGCCGTATTCCCCGGATCTTCGTGCCGCGGCGGCGAAGCGGCGGACATCGCCGGGAAGATCGTAGAGCGGTCCGGCGTCCGGGGCGGGCTGGCGGTCCACGTCGGCTGCGGAAACGGGCGGCTGACGGCCGCCCTCGGCGCCGCCGGCGATTTCACGGTCCGGGGGCTGGATGCCGACGCGGCCGCGGTGGACGCGGCCCGGGAGCACATCGTCTCCCGGGGCCTCTACGGCAGGGTATCGGTTGAGCGGTACGGCGGCACGAGGCTTCCCTTCAGTGAGGACCTGGTGAATCTGCTCGTGGTCGAGAAGGCACCTGGTCTTCCCCGGCAGGAGATGCTGCGTGTCCTCGCTCCCGGCGGGTCGCTCCTGGTGCCCGGCAAGAAGGAATGGACCGTCACGGTCAAGCCGCGGCCGAAGGATATCGACGATTGGACACACTACCTGCACGGCCCCGACGGCAACTGCGTCTCTTCCGATACCCGGATCGGCATCCCCCGGCGTCTGCGGTGGACCGCCGGCCCCCGCTGGGCCCTGCACCACAATCGCGTTCCCAGCGTCAGCGCCATGGTCGCGGCGGGCGGGAAACTGTTCTACATCGTCAACGACGTCCTGCCCGGCGCGACGGGAATGCCGTCGCGCTGGTGGCTCTGCTGCCGGGACGCGTTCAACGGCATACGGCGGTGGCACATCCCGATGAAGCGGTGGGGCTGGCGGGCCTGGACCGATCGGCCGGTCACCCGCTACCGCAATATCGGCGGCCGATTCAACCAGCCCACCTACGTCAAGCGGTCCCTGGTGGCCGCGGACGGCCGGGTGTACGCGACGCTGCGGTTCGGCGGTCCGGTCAGCCTGATCGACGCGGCATCCGGCGAGATTATGGACACGTTCGCCGCCGTGGAGAACGTTGATGAACTGGTGCTGGCCGGGGATATCCTGGTCGCCGCCGTCCAGGAAACCGACCTTGAAAAACGGAAGGAGATGGCGCGGCGGGCGGTGAAGGCGAAGAAGCCTCCCGGCCCCACAAAAAAAAGAATCGTGGCCATGGATGCCGCGACGGGAAGGCTGCTCTGGAAGAGCGGGCCCTACGAAGGGATAGACGCCAACCGCGGCTTTCTCAACGTCCACCGCCACCTGAACCCGGTCACCGGCGGCGGGCGGGTCTATATCGTTACGCGCGATGCACTCGCGGCCCTGGATTTGAAGACGGGTGACGAGGCATGGACGGCGGCGCGGCCCGCCGCGACCGAGCACAAGACCCGCTACGAAATGAATGCCAGCGACATGGTTACGACAATCTACCACGACGGCGTCTTCCTGTTCGCCCAGATGGATCCCGGCAAGCGGCTCGGGTGGCTGGACGAAAAGGCCGCGGTGTTCGCCTGCGCCGCGGATACCGGCAAAAAACTGTGGCAGCGGCCGTGCGTCTCCTGGGGATGGGCGTCGCCCCCCGACCTGTTCGTCGTCGACGGCCTGGTGTGGATTCAGAAACACGGCGGCGTATTGCAGGCCCTCCGGCCCCGGACCGGGCAGGTGGTGAGCGAGCGACAGAGCTTCCGGACGTTCGATATCAAGCACCACCACCGGTGCTACCGGAACAAGGCGACGCCGCGGTTCATGCTGTCCTCGTGGCGCGGTCTTGAACTGGTTCCCTGGGAAAAAGGGGCGACATCGACGTACAACCACTGGTGGTTCAGGAGCGCGTGTCGCCTCGGCTTCCTGCCGGCGAACGGCCTGATCTACAACGCCCCGGACCCCTGTCAGTGTTACGTCGCGGCGCGGCTCGGCGGTTTCAATGCCCTCGCTCCCGCGGCACCCGGTTCCGGGGAACATGGCGGCCCGGACGGTGCCGGCCGCCTTGAGAAGGGCCCTGCCTGCGGCCGTGTGGCGCTGACGCCGCCGGCCGATCAGGCGGCAGCGTGGCCGGCATACCGCCATGACAGTTTTCGCAGCGGGTGCACCGAAGCAGATGTTTCCGGGCAGCTCGCAACGGCCTGGCATTACAAGACAAACGGGATCCCGTCGCCCGTGGTGACCGGCGGGGGGCGGGTGTACTTCTCGGTACCCGCCGCATTCAGTGTCCGCGCACTCGATGCGTCGTCCGGCCGGGAGGCCTGGACGTTCAGGGCCGGGGCCGCCGTGGATACGCCCCCGACATACTGGCGGGGACTCCTCCTGTTCGGCTGCCGCGACGGGCGGGTCTATTGTCTCCGGGCCGCCGACGGCACGCCGGCGTGGCGGTTCGACGCCGCCGGCACCGACCTCGTGGTCGACGGCGATCGCCTGGAATCGCCCCGCCCGGTCCACGGCAGCGTTATCGTCGAAAACGGAAAGGTCTATTTCACCGCCGGTCGCTCGACCTTTCTCGACGGGGGGATCGCCGCGTGGGTTCTGGACGCCGCGACGGGGAAGGTCGCATCCGTGCGGCCGATATCCACGGCCGAGGTCGATAGTGCCGACCCGGACGTAAGAGTGACCAGGATGGGCGGCCCGGGCTTCAGTACCGACGTACTGGTCTCCAACGGCCGGTCGCTCTTTATCCGCCGGGAAGCCGTGTTCGAAGACGCGCTGCCGGGGACCGATACCCGCCCGCAGGTGTCGCCGATTTCGAGCTTCCTGGATCACACGTGGTTCAACCGCGCCTCCCAGTGGCGCGTGGGCAACAGCGCTTACGGGGATTGCCTGGCGTTCGACGGGCGCACGGTATATGCCTTTACCGCGTACGACTCGGTCAGGAAGCGCAGCGCCGACCGCTCGTTCTTCTCGCCGGGCGGTGACGGGTACCGGCTGGCGGCCGTGGACATCGGCCGCGGCGAGGGCAAGAAGGACGCCCGGCGCTGGCGGCGGACGGTACCGGTCCTGGTAACCTCGCTTGTCGGGGCCGGCGATCGCCTGTTCGTCGGCGGCGCACCCGACGAGACGCCGGCGGAGGACCCGTGGAAAAACATCGAGGGCAGGGGGACGGGCGTCCTGCTCGTCGTGTCGGCGGAGAGCGGCGCGACCGCGTCTGAACGGACGCTGCCCGCGCCGCCGGTGACCGATGGGCTTTCGGCCGCCGGGGGGCGCCTCTACGTCGCGACCGCCGGCGGCGGTGTTATCGCCCTGTCCGCCCGGAATTGAGTATACATAAAAAATACAAATATTGGCAAATCGTGTACAAGACAGGGTTTTTGTATAATGCAATAATATTCCCGTAATAATAAGCGTAATTCCCACATGCACAGGCCGGATTTCCGGCAAAGGAGCCATGTCCGATGGCGAATGAATCCAAAAACAAATCGGCGTCCGACCGGGGCGGGAATACAGATACACAGGAGTTGTACCAGCGGCGGCTCGAGCGCTTCGTGACCGCGATGCGGAATGAGAAGCCGGACATGATCCCCATCCGGCCGCTGGTGGCTGAGTTCACGGCCGCGCACTGCGGGTACACCTGCCAGGAGGTCACCCACGACTACCGGAAGGCGTTCGACGCCGCCCTGCGGTGCGCACAGGAGTTCGACTGGGACGCCATGGTCCCGAGCATGGTCTACGTGTGGACCGGCCTGACGCAGGCGATCGGCCTGAAGTACTACGGCATTCCGGGGATTGACATCGACCCCGACTTCGGCTTCCAGTATCGCGAACCGTCCGAGGACGCGGCCTTCATGAAGCCCGAGGAGTACGACGACCTGATCGAGGATCCCACCGGGTTCCTTTACGAGATCTGGCTGCCGCGCGTCTCGACGGAGATCGGCAACCCCGCGCAGGCATCCTCCTATCGCAACAACCTCGCCCTGGTCAAGGGGGGGATGGCGATGATGCAGTACTTCGGCGACCTCGGGAGGCAGGTCGCGGTGATGCAGGAAGAGGCGGGAACCGTCTCCGCCCTCGCGGGTATCTTGAAGTCCCCGTTTGACATCATTGCCGACAAGCTCCGCGGGTACCTGGGGCTGACCATGGACATGATGGAGCGGCCCGAAAAGGTCCTCGCCGCCGCCGAGGCACTGATGCCGCACATGTGCAACGTCGCCCTCCAGACGGCCGACCCGTCCGGGCGGCTGCCCGTGGGATTCTGGATGCACCGGGGCTGCGTGCCCTTCGTCACCCCGGACCAGTTCGAGTCGCACTACTGGCCCACGCTGCGGCCCATTATCGAGGAACTGTGGAAGAACGGGCACCAGACGCTCTTTTACGCCGAGGGGGACTGGGGCGCGCACCTCGAGCGGTTCGCCGAGCTTCCCGAGCGGAGTATCGTCTACCACGTCGACAAGGGCGATATCTTCAAGGCCCACGAGGTGCTCGGCGACCGGTTCTGCCTGAGCGGCGGGATCCACAACTCGATCCTCAGCTTCGGCACGCCCGAAGAGGTTCGCGCGGCCTGCGGAAAGGTGATCGACGGCATCGCCGCCGACGGCGGGTACATCATGGACGCCGGGGCCATCATGCAGAACGACACCAGGGCCGAGAACCTCCGCGCCCTGACCGAATACACTCGCTCCCACGGCGTGTACGACGGCGAAAACGACCTGTCCGACGCCCCCCCGGCCCCCACGGCGGAAGACAAAACACTCCCCGGCATCGATTTTACTGCCGGCGAAAAGCGTTCCCCGAACGTCTGTATCCCCTGGCAACAGAAGCGAGACGAACTGCCCGACGACCTGCCGGGCAACGAGGATATCGCCCGCGCGATCTGGGAGCAGGTCGACGCCCTCGGCAGCGTATTCATCTGGCAACTCCTGGTGTCCTTTTAATTCCGGGGACACCTTCTTAACTATGTAACCATTTCTGTGGAAAAGGGGTCGAAAAGGGGGAAAAGGGGTCAGGTACCTTTTTCGAAAGGGTCAGGTACCTTTTTCTCTCTTCACAGTGGGTCAGGAAAAGGGGTCAGGTACCTATTTCGAAAGGGTCAGGTACCTTTTTCTCTCTTCACAGTGAATGTTCGCTCCGATGAGATAACGTTATATTCGTGTGGGTAACCGTTCACGGAGAAACATACCGCCGGCGCTGCTTATGAGACGAAGATCAGTACGTATCAACGGCAAAAACCGGGACGGTCCCTCGTGGACCGTCCCCATTTTTCACGGCTCTCACTACACTGATCTTCGAATCGCAGTGCCATGGACAGCGCCCGCAAATTCGTGAACGGTTACTCGTGTGGATCATGCCTGACAGGCAACAGAAAAAGGCACCTGCCTCGAAAATGTGCTCACGCCTGATTTTCATGATCTATGGGTGAGCCAAACTGCCTCATCAGAGACTGACCTCTTTTTCTCACGGAGTTTGCGGCCCGACAGGTGTTTGTTGTTTTGCAGGAAAAGGTACCTGACCCTTTTTCCAGACCAGGTGTTTGTTGTTTTGCAGGAAAAGGTACCTGACCCTTTTTCCAGACTGACCCCTTTTTCGAGCGATTTCGAGCCGGTACAATCTTCCCGTTATCGAAGGATTTTTAACCAAAGAAGGAGAACGGCTATGGCTAAGCGAATGTTCGGCGGTATTGTGTGTGTCTCTTTGATGATCGCTCTGTTGACTGCAACCGCTCGCGCGGCGGGCGAGGTGAAGGTCCCGCCGAAGAAGCATCCCGACACGTCCGGGTGGAAGTATCTCCTGGAGGAGGACCTCTCGAACGCCGAGTATCCCAAGGGCGTCTGGACGTTCAAGGACGGCATACTGACCGCCTCGAAAGACCAGAACCTCTGGACGAAGAAGGTGTACGACAACTTCATCGTAGACCTGGAATTCAAAACCGCCGAGGGAACCAACAGCGGCGTCATCGTCTACTGCAGCGACACGAAGAAGTGGATACCCAACTCGGTGGAGATACAGATAGCCGACGACTACGCGAAGAAATGGTCGTCGAAGCCGAAGACCTGGCAGTGTGCCGCCATCTTCGGCCACCTCGCGGCCGAGAAGAGCGCGGTCAAGAAGCCCGGGGAGTGGAACCGCTACACGATTACCTGCGTCGACAAGATGATCTACGTGATGCTGAACGGCGAGATGGTGACGAAGATGGACATGAGCAAGTGGACCTCGGCCAAGAAGAACCCCGACGGCAGCACAATTCCGCCGTGGCTCAGCAAGCCCAAGGCCGAGCTGCCCACGAAGGGCCGGATCGGCTTCCAGGGCAAGCACGCCGGTGCGCCGATCTACTTCCGCACTATCAAGATCAAGGAACTGGAATAACGCCGAGCTTGTCATGACCTGCGTCACGATGCCCCGGAACATCCAGGTCGACAGCATGGTCGTCTAACCCGACGTGCCAGGCGACAGAGACCCGCCCCGCATGTGTTCCGGCCGAGGAACATTGTCGCCCGGGGAGGAGGACGATGATCGACCGCAGACGGTTCACGTTCGGTGCCGCCGCCCTCGCCGTATCCCGCGTCTGTTCGCGGGGCGGTGAGACGTCCCCGCCGCCTATCGTCGATACGCACCAGCACCTCTGGGACGCGACGAAGTTCGACCTGCCCTGGATCAGGAAATCCAGGCTCCTGAACCGCAGTTTCCTGACCGCGGATTACCTGAAGGCCTGCGCGGGGCTGAACGTGGTGAAGGCGGTGTACATGGAGGTGGCGGTCGTGCCCGCACAGCACGCCGCGGAGGCCGAGCATGTCGCCGCGCTGTGCCGGCGGAAGGATGTGCCCACGGCAGCGGCCGTGGTCGGCGGCCGGCCCGGCGAGGACGGCTTTCGGGACTACATCCGCCGCTATAAAGGCAGTCCCTATATCAGGGGTGTCCGGCGGATTCTCAACGCGAAAGTAGATTTCCTGTCAAAACGGTTCGTCGCCGACATACGCCTGCTCGGGGACCTGGACATGAGCTTCGATATCTGTACCGCCCCGCGGCGCCTGGCGGCGGCCGCGAAGCTCGCGGATGCCTGTCCGGATACCCGCTTTGTGATCGACCACTGCGGCAACGCCGATCCGAACGCCTTTGCCGATGGCAAGAAGGGGACCCGCGACCCGGACCGGTGGCGCCGCGACATGGCGGCACTGGCACGGCGCAGAAACACGATCTGCAAGATCTCCGGGATCGTGGCCCGGATGGAGCGGGACGCGTGGGAACCGGGCGACCTGGCGCCGGTTGTCGATCACTGTCTCGACAGCTTCGGTCCCGACCGGGTGGTCTTCGGCAGCGACTGGCCGGTCTGTCTCCGCGGCGCGACCCTCGGGCAATGGGTCGAAGCGCTCAAGGATATTATCGGGAAACGCAGCGCGGCCGACCGCCGCAAGCTGCTGCACGACAACGCCGTGGCATTCTACCGGCTTGCGTGAGGGCGGGCTTCAGCCGCCCCGGTCGACGATCCGGCATTCCTCCGCATCGAAAGGTGTTTTATGCCCGCTCCTGAACATGCCGGTACCATAAAGGGCGACTATACTCAAAATAACAGCCCGTGATTAGATGATATCCATGGTAATGTGTATACTGTCCTTGTTAATTTGTGTACGTATCGAAGAGTCAAAACAGATACGTGTTTATTATGCAACCCCGCGATGAAAATCTTGAAAGGCGGGATGTGCGTATGAGCAGGTTGTATGATGGCTTCCGCATCCTGATAGCCGGTGTGCTCGGTGTCGGTGTTGTTTTTGCGACTGCCGCCGCGGCCGATGAACGCGGCACCGTCGTCGAGACAGACGCGGGTCGCATACGGGGCCAACGGGCGGATGAAGGTTCGGACGTGCTCGTCTTCAAGGGGATCCCCTACGCCGCACCGCCGATCGGTGAACTGCGGTGGCGGCCGCCCCAGCCGGTTACGCCCTGGAAGGGAACCAGGAACGCACTGGCGTTCGCCCCCGGTTGCCCCCAGCCCGATGTCAAGATCGTCGGCAGGGTCGACCGCCAAAACGAGGACTGCCTGTACCTGAATGTGTGGACGCCGAGTCTTGATCGGGAGAAAAAGCTGCCCGTGATGTTCTGGATCCACGGCGGGGGCATGACGGTGGGTGCGGGTTCAATGCCGTTCTACCGGGGGGGTAACCTCGCCGAGGGCGGCGCGGTGATCGTGACGATCAATTACCGTCTCGGCCCCCTCGGGTTCCTCGCCCATCCCTGGCTGAGTGCCGAATCGGAGCTGGGGATATCGGGCAACTACGGCCTGATGGACCAGGTGTTCGCCCTCGGGTGGGTGCGGCGCAACATCGACCGGTTCGGCGGCGACCCGGGAAACGTCACGATCTTCGGCGAGTCCGCGGGGTCGGTCGGCGTCAACTGCCTCATTGCCAGCCCCCGGGCGACGGGTTTGTTTCACCGGGCGATCATGCAGAGCGGCACCGCCGTTTCCGTAGACCGGACCCTCGCGCAGAAAGAAGAGGAAGGACAGCGGCTGGCGAACATCGTGGCGGCCGACGACCTTGACGAACTGCGCAGCATCGCCCCCGGCCGGCTGCTGGAGGCCGTGACGCCGAAGGTCGGGCTGCTTGCCGGCCGGGGCGTTCGCTACGGGCCGTGCGTCGACGATTACCTGCTGTCCGCTCCGCCGCTTGCGCTCATCGAACAAGGGACGTTCAACAAGGTGCCGGTCATCATCGGGACGAATGCCGACGAGGCGACACTCTTCCTGGGCAGGGAAACGGGGCCGCGGCGGGTCGCCGGATACCGGATGCTGGTGAGGTTCTTTTTCGGCGATCATGCCGGCGAGGTGTTGAAGTTGTTTCCGGCCGAGAAGACGGAAGACATCAGGACCGCGTTCTCCCGCCTGATGACCGTCTCGGCGTTTATTGCGCCCGCCAGAAAACTGGCCCGGCTGCTCAGCGCCGCGGGGTCCACGGTATACCTCTACCACTTTATGCGCGTTCCCGACCACCTGCTCACAAGCGGGATGGGGGCGACGCACGGCCTGGAGATACCCTATATTTTCGGTACGTCCGCGCGACTGCTCTCGGCGGATGCCGACCGCGAACTCGCGGCCGCCATGCAGGTATACTGGCTGAATTTCGCCCGAACGGGGCGGCCGTCGGGCGCGGGGCCGGCGGCCTGGCCGGCGTACACTCCCGACGGGTATCGATGGCTGGTGCTCGACGATGAAATCACGACGGCCCAAAGACTCTACGAGAAGGAGTGCGACCTGATGGACCGGATCGACGCCGCGAGAAACGACGGCTCGCTCAAGAGGGGTATATCGCGCTGATGCCATGAACAACACCGGCGAGAACATCGAACGGGCGGTGGCCCTCCAGAAAGACGGCAAACTCGACGAGGCCGAGGCCGTCTACAACCAAATACTCCTGGAACAACCGCGCCATCCCGCCGCCCTCCACCTCCTCGGATGTGTCGCCATCGAGCGGAAGGACTATGCCCGGGCCCGCGGGTTGATCGAACAGGCCCTGGAGGAGCGTCCGTCGAATCCCTATTTTCATCATAATATCGCCTTTATCCACGGGGCGCTGGGAAACTTCGAAGACGCCGAGCATCACTACCGGCAGGCCGTCCGCCTCAAGCCGGATTACGCCGAGGCGTACAGCAACCTCGCCGGGAGCGTGAGGTTCACCGAGCGCGGTCCCGTGCTGGACGCCGTCGAGAGACTCCTGGGCCGGCAAAATCTGGAAACCGATGACCGCTGTCACCTGCACTTTGCCGCGGGAAAGATCTATGACGACCTCGGCGAATCCGACCGTGCGTTTTACCATTACCAGCGGGGAAACGAGGACCGGCGGGCCCGCTTTTCGCCCGGCAGGCACCGGCGGCTGGTACGGGAGATTATCGAGACCTACACCGCGGCATTTGTAACGCGGCGCGCCGGGGAGGGCAGCGAGAGTGCCGTTCCGGTGTTCGTGGTCGGCATGCCGCGCTCCGGCACGTCCCTGGTCGAGCGGATACTCGACAGCCACCCGGCGGTAGCCGCGGCGGGCGAACTGCCGGATATCGCGGCCATCGCCTCGACGTTCCCGGACTACCTGCCGGTGCGCCGGTCCTCACTCTACCCGGCCTGCATGGCGGAGATTCCCGCGAAGACCGTCGCCGGCGCGGCCGCGGCCTACCTGAAGCGGGTGACGGGGATGTTTCCCGGGGCGGAACGGATCGTCGACAAGCATCCCCTGAATTTCCTCCACCTGGGGATGATCTCCCAGATGTTCTCCCGCGCGAAGGTGATACACCTCTGCCGCGATCCCCGGGACACCTGCCTGTCCTGTTACTTCCAGAATTTCAATAACGGGCAGGAGTACGCCTTCGACCTGATCCACCTCGGCCATTACTACCGCGAGTATGACCGCCTGATAAACCACTGGCGGACGGTCCTGCCGGGAAACCTCCTGGACGTGCGGTACGAGCAACTGGTTACCAGCCAGGAGGAGGTCAGCCGGGAGATCATATCGTTCTGCGATCTTCCCTGGGACGACGCCTGCCTGGCGTTTCATCGCGGCCGCGGCCGCGCCGTGCGCACGGCCAGCCGCTGGCAGGTCCGGCAGCCGATGTACACCAGCTCGATCGGGCGGTGGAAACAGTTCGCACAACACCTCGACCCGCTGCTGGATATCCTGGGACCCGTGATCGGCACTGATGATTGACGGCCCGCCGGAAAACCGTGAGACAGAATGCGACGCACCCTTGAAATCGGGCCGTGAACGTGGCACCATGAAGGGCCGTTGTATCGCCAATTCCCGAACAGGCGAACCGATCTGTTCCTGAAATGAAAAGGAGAGTGCAATGAAGCGACGCAGATTTCTCCAGTCGGCCGGCGCGGCGGGTGCCGGATTCACCATCATCCCGGCCCACGTGCTCCGGGGCAAGGACACGCCCAGCAAAAAACTCAATATCGCCCTGATCGGCACTTGGGGCCGTGCCCATGCGCATTTCCGGGGCCTCCAGAAGGAAAACGTCGTGGCCCTGTGCGACGTGGACGAGACACACATCGCCTCGGCGGCCAAGAAATTCACCAAGGCGAAGCATTACGTGGACTGGCGGAAGTGCCTCGAGCAAAAGGACCTGGACGCGGTGGTCTGCTGCACCACCGATCATACCCATGCCTTTATCGCGACCTGGGCGCTGAACCGCGACCTGCACGTCTATTGCGAGAAGCCCCTGGCCAACAGCGTCGAGGAGGCGCGGGTCGTCAGGAAGAAATACATGGAGAAACGGGACAAGCTGGCCACGCAGAACGGCACCCAGCGCCACGCCCGGCCCAATTTCAACCGCGTCCGCGAACTGGTCAAGGACGGGGCCATCGGGGAACTCAAGGACGTCTTCACCTGGGGCAACCGTCAGCTCAGGCGGGACGGATACCTGCCCAAGAAGGGCGAGCCGCCGAAGACTCTCCACTACGATCTCTGGATCGGTCCCTCGCCCTACCACCCGTACAACCCCGGCTATTTTTCCCGCGGTCCCGGCGCCAACTGCCTGAGCTGGAACATGTTTTGGGATTTCGGCACGGGCCAGGTAGGCGACATGGGCAGCCACACGATGGACCTCGCCTGGAACGCAATCGACGCCGCATTGCCGACCGCCGCCGAGGCGGAAGGCGAGAAGTACAATCCCGAGGTTTCGCCGGTGAAACTGCGGATGACCTTCCATCACCCCGCCAACGACTGGCGGGGCCCGATCCGCGTCAGCTGGTACCAGGGCGGCGCGATGCCGAACACCCCCCGGAAGTACGTCGACATCAACAAGATCGGCCACGGGGCGCTGTTCAAGGGATCGCAAGGGTTCGTCGTCGCCGATTTCGGTTCCCGGATACTGATACCCCACGGCGACCACGCCGACCTGAGCTACTATAACAAGCGCAAGAAGGACGATATGATCCCCGACCTGGGCAACTTCCAGCAGGAGTGGCTCGACGCCTGCAAGGGCGACCTGAAGACCTCCTGCGACTTCAAGTATTCCGGCGACCTGACTGAGCAGATGATGCTCGGGCTGGTTGCCTACCGGGCCGGTAAGAAGCTCAAGTACGACGGCAAAAAGGGCGAGACGGACTACCCCGAGGCCAACAAGCTCCTCAGTCGCGAATATCGCGAGGGCTGGGTGCTCGACGGGTAGTGACTGTCCGCGACACCTGCGCCTGATAATTATGCGGGGTCCCGCCCGAGAGCGCGGCGGGACCCCGCTTTATGATAGACACGGCATTCTTCGACGGGCGGCGGCAAACGGGGCTTGGTGCCGGTATCAGCGTTTTTTCCTGATCGTCAGACCCTTCAGCGTGAAAGTGCCCGCCGCGTTCATGCGCGGGAAGACGCCGATAAACGTCAGCCGGTCTCCCTTTTCCAGGGAGGCGGTAACCGCGGGCAGCGGGTTGTCGGCGCGGTTCTTTTTCAGCTCGATCTTCGCGACCTCCGTGCCCGCCTCGTCCGTGCCGAAGCGAATCACCCGCAGGTACGCCGGCGGTCCGCCCTCCCACATCTTCAGGTGAACGGCGTCGGTCGACGCGACGTAGGTGCCGTCCGCGGGCGCGATAAACGACAGTGCCGCGTACTTGTTGCCCGGGTTGCCGCCCCAGGCCGTGCGGTTGGCCAGGAAAGGGCCGTCCTTCCTGAAGCCGGCCGCGGGCTGGCCGCCGTGGCTGTGTTCTTTGGCCGCCCAGGCCTTGCCGTTCCAGGCCAGGGGAGTGTAGTTGCCGGCCTTCATCGGGTCTCCCGGCCATACCTGGTCCAGCCGCCAGCGGGGTGCGCCGTCGACGACGACGGGGTTCCCCGCCGTGGAATCCACCGTGGGGCCCGTGTGCTGCGCCGGCGGGGCGTGTACGCCGGGGCCCGCGGCGGCCGAGTCGTGCAGGGGCTTGAGCGCGGCGTAGAGGTCGTCGCCGGCGCAGGTGCCGGCCGGCACGAGGTAGACCGGTTTGCCCCCCGCGGGCAGTTCGAGCGGCTCACTCCCGGCGCGGGGAATTGTGTTGCCCATCAGGTCGGCGGCCCTGAGCGTGTCGGGCGGGAGGTCGATAGCGGTCCCCGCCATGGACCACGCGACCGCGACGCCGCGGTCGTGCCGCGCGTCATGGAATACGTGGATGACCGCGTCCGCCGGTTCCACCGTGCCGACATGCGCGCTGCGCCCGAGGTAGTGGCACAGCACGTTGTACGTCCCGACGGCGACGGTGGGGTTGCCGTGGTCGTCCCACCACTCGGTGCCCGAGCCGACCCAGTCCCACCAGGACTTCCCGTGCCCGGCGTACCCGATGTGGAAGGTGATCAGCTTTTCCATGCCGGCGCTGAAGAGGTCGACCGCTGTCCGCACGATCATGTCGGCGACCCCGGGGGCCGTCCGGTCGGTCAGAGGGGAGGCCGGGTAGTCGAGGGAGGTGGGGACGTAGGTCCAGCCCTCGTTGAACCAGATTTCCTTGTCGGCGCCGCCGAAGGAGGCGAAGTAGTTGCGCATCGTGCGTATCGTTTCGCCGGTGGTGCAGGGGCCCTGGCCGTAGTTGTGGAACGTGTGGATGTCGAACGCGTCGATCCCGCCGCGGCTGATGAAGTCCTCGGTCCAGCCGTAGATGCCCGGCCACGTCGCGTTGACCTGCATCCGGGCCTTTTCGTCGACGGCCGTGATCAGCCGGTAGGTCCGCTGGGTTAGGTTATAGTAGATGTCCGGGTCCCAACGGCGCGTGCCGATCTCCGGTTCGTTGGCGAATTCGTAGACGATCCCGTCGTGGCCGTAACGGCCGACCAGCTTCCTGACGAAGCGGTCCCAGGTGGTTTCGATCGAAAGGTCTTTCCATCGCGGATCGTCCTTCCGCCAGTCTTCCATGTCGCGGGGGAGCCACGCGCTGTCGCCCGCCGCCCACTTCGGCAGCGTGTGGAGGACGGCGGTCACGGCGATACCGTGGTTGTGGCATTCCTCGACCGTCTCGTCGGGCCAGTCCCAGTCGTCCGGCCCCTTTTTCTGGATCGCCGCCCAGTTGAAGTGCGGGTACCAGCGGGTCCATCCCAGGCCGATGCGCTGGGCGGCCGCGACCAGCGGCCCGCCCCGCAGGGAGCCGCCGAACCGCTCGGCCGGATGGGGGGCGGTCGCGGCTTTCGGGAACGCCGGCGCGGTCAGCGGGTGGTCGGATTTTCCGAGGAGGCGGCCGTCGCCGTCGATCGCGGATACCCGGGCGAGCATCAGGCCCCGCCCGGTGAGTTGCAGTTGTTTTGACCGGGCCGCGGTCCGGCCGGCCCCGATGGCGGCCTCCTCGTCGACGGGCGCGCCGAACCGCAGCGTCGCGTCGTAATTCAGCAGTTCCCAGCGCAGCGTGACCGTCCGGGCGGCGTCGCCCGGGTTGAACGCGCGGGCCGCGATGTCGACCGTGTCGCCCCGCTGCAGGAGACACGCGTCCGCGGGGTACCGCTCGCGGGAGACGGCGTCCGTCGCGGCGAGCACCTCGATCCGGTCGTGCGGGGCGCGGGCCGACCGGTGTGTGCCGACCACCACGCTCAGCCCGTCGATCCACAGCGGTCCCTTCCCGCCGATCATGACGACGTACGAGGTTGTGTTCCACCATCGCGAGGTTGCGCCCGGGAACGCCCCGTCCGACTCGAGCGCGGGGATGCGGTGCGTCCAGGCATACCGTCGCCATCCATCCCTGGTTTTGGCCGTTCCCCGGAACCGCGGGTCCTTGCACCAGACGGTCTTCGTCTGCCGGGCGACCAGGCGGTTGGACGGGGCGAGCGTTACGGCCACCTCCCCGTTTTCGGCGCCCCGGACGTCGATGCCCACCGTTACCGTCGAACCGGGTTCGATGCGGATCGAGCCGGAGCGGAGGCGGACCTTTTTCGGGAACGCGAGGCAGTAGTCGCCGTGGGCGGCGGCGCCCCGCTGGACGGTGCAGTCGCTCTCCCGGACCCAGTAGGTCAGCGCGCCCTCGAAGCTGCCGTTCTTCACCAGGTTCCCGTGCGGCGGCGGGGGCGCGGCGGGGGGAGGAGTGTACGCCGCGCCTGCCGGATCGGGGATACTTCCGCCGGTCGATTGATCAATCTTCGCCGCCGCGTCGCGTTCGGCCGGCGGTGTTTCCCGGTCTGTATCCTTTTCGGACGGGGTGCACGCAACGAGGAGAAGGACGGCGGACGTCGCGATTCTTGTGACAGACGATTTTCGCGTGTTCTGATCTTCAGTCATTATCTCTTCCGTTTTTCTGATCCCCCGGTTGAAATACGAGTGCGGCTCAGGTCTAATTGACATCCTGAATACCGGAAGCCATGCGGTCATTGTTCAGCTTCCGGCCGGTTTTTCAAGCGGGCATTAAAAGGAGATGATCGATGCGATACCGTTCAACAGTTGTCGTTACCGTGCTCATCGCGGGCGTGTTCTGCGGTTGCGCCGCAAGCGCCGCGACCGTGAAAGTGAAAGTGATGTGCAACGGCGATGATCCCCGCATCGCCTTTGCCGCCGGCGAGATCGCTACGGCGCTGAAGGGGTGCGGCTGCGCGGTCGTCGACGGCGCGGCCGACGCGGAGATCTACTTCGATATCTTCGAAAGCGGCCTCGGGCCGCAGGCATTCCGCATCCACCGGGAGGGGGGACACCAGTTCCGCGTGACCGGCGGCGACGCGCTCGGGGCGATGTACGGCGGCCTGGAACTGGCGGAGATGATCGCGCTGGGCGGGGGCCTGAACGGCATACGGAACAAGGCTCGCAAGCCCTGCATTTTCCGCCGCGGGCTGAAGTTCAACATCCCGCTTGACGCCCGGGCGCCGAGTTACGACGACACCGGTACCGCCGCGCAGAAGAACATCCCCGTCATGTGGGATGTCGCCTTCTGGCGGGAGTTCCTGGACACCATGGCGCGCCACCGCTACAACGTCCTGACCCTCTGGACCAAGCACCCCTATCCGGGCTGGGTGAAGCTGGAGAAGTACCCCGAGATCGGCTACGACGACGTTTGCGTCCTGAAAGACGAAGTTACCACCCGTACCGACCGCCAGTGGGACCGTCTGGATATCTACGATCCGGACAACTACCGGGTCGTCAAGGAGATATCCCTCGACGAGAAGATCCGGTTCTGGCAGCGGGTCTTCCAACTCGCCGAGAACCGCGGTATCGAGGTCTACATCTTCCACTGGAATATCTTCACCTTCGGCGCCCGGGGCCGGCACGGTATCGACGACCGTCCCGACAACGAGAAGACCATCGCATACGTGCGCTACTGCATAGCGCGGTTCCTGCAGACCTACCCGCAGGTCGACGGGATCGGCGTGACCGCCGGCGAGCACGTCGACCGCAAGCGCGTCAAAAAGGTCGGGGGCATCGAACAGTGGCTGTGGCTTACCTACGGCAGGGGGGTCATGGACGCGATGAAGGCGTCGCCCGGCCGGGAGATCCGCTTTATCTTCCGGGAACACCAGGCCGATCTCGGACGCATATCGAAGGCCTTCACGGATTTTACGGGCCCGTTCAACACCGGGCACAAGTACGCCCGGGCCCGCGTGCACTCGACCACCACCTCGCCCTACCTCGACTTCGAGTACCGCGACGAACTGGAGAAGCACCGGGTTCCCTGCTGGCTGAACCTCCGCAACGACGACCTGTTCGTTTTGCGGTGGGGCGACCCGGCGTACATCCGGGAGTTTCTCCACAACGTCCCGCGCGACCTGATGCGCTTCGAGGCGGGCTTCTACCTCGGGCCGGACGGGTACGTCCAGGGCCGCGAATTCGTCTCGAAGGACCCGGCCCTGTCGGGGCGACTGGAGATCGACAAGCACTGGTACCGGTTCATGGCCTGGGGGCGGCTGGCCTACGACCTGACCCTCGACCGCGCATTCTTCGAGGCCCGCCTGGGGCGGCGCTTCCCCGGCGCCGATACGTCACTGCTCTACGAGACGTGGCAGACGGCCTCGCGCATCATCCCGCAGGTCAACCGGTTCTTCTTCCGGGTCAACGACTTCCAGTTCTCCCCGGAGGGCTGCATCTACAACCGCGGTTTCCTGCCGATCGACCGGTTCTTCAAGCACCCCCCGTTGAAGGGATCGGGCATCCTCTCCGTGCAGGAATACGCGCAGGCGGTCCTGGCCGAACGCCGGCCGCGGGGCATGACCCCGATGGAGGTCGCCGACCGTCTTGACGGTTTCGCCGCGGACACGCTGAAGGGCGTCGACCAACTCGACGCGGGGAAGAAGACCCCGGAACTGGCCGCCACGCTGGCGGACCTGCGGGCGATGGCCCACCTCGGGCGGTACTACGCCGACAAGATCCGCGGCGCCGCCCAGGTCGCGATCTACCGGGCCGACAAGAAGCGGAAGGACTGCCGCCGCGCCGCGGCGTGCTACCTCGATGACGCCGTCGCGGACTGGGAACATTACGCCGCGGTCGCGACCAAACGGTACCGCCCACAGCTCTTCTCACGCACGCACTGGATGGACTGGAATCGGATCCTCGCAGACGTGAAGGAGGAGGCCGAGAAGGTGAAGGGGGAGTAGGGTTCATTCAATATCGTATCAAGGAATAGCCTCCGGAAGCTGTCATAAGTTGACGGTTTTACTAGAGCTGGTTTCATAACTTCAATTTGGACTACAAGCGGCTCTTTTGCCGTCTGGCGGCGTCACGAAAACTCGACATATTTCCTTAATATGTCGTCGTTTCCGTTCCTTGCCAGATCGACAAAATACCTCGCTTTCGTTACCAAAGCAAGTTATGAAACCAGCTCTACATAATATCAACAATGTACACGCGGTATCCGGGTGCGATTGACGTGTAATATACGGGCTGCTGAACAATTCAGGGCTGCCTGCGAAAGGACATTTTTCCGCACCTCATCGTCAGTCTCCATCGGCGATTCGTATAGAATCGCCTGCTTCGACTTCCTTGATGTGCGAAAAACATGTCGCTTTCTCGCCGAGGGCCGACGTGTTCATAGAGGGAGCGATGGAGATCAGGGAAGACATCGTGGCCACCGCGCGGCTGCGCGACGCGACGGTCATCACGAAGGACACGCTCATCCGCGAGTACCCGCACGTGAAATCGACCTGGTAGCGAAAGCCCGGCAGAAACCGGCGGATCTTTTCGGCATCGCTCCCGTGAAACCGAAAGCCCGGTGCCGCCGTTACTGTGCGGCGCCGGTTAATTCGAAAGCCCAGGCGTGTTCGCAGGGCGGGGCTGCGCGGACGGACGCCGGGACGGTGATCGTCAAACCCGACGAGTCCGCCGCGGCGGGAACGGGGCCGTCGTTACCCAGCATACGCACCGTGCCGATTTGGGTAAACGCAGGGATCGTGATCTTTTCGGGCGGCTTGGTTTCGCCGTCTCCGGCGAGGTAGACGGCAAACCGCCGGTCCCCCTTTTTCGTCAGACAGACGCGGCCCTGCTTGTAGGGTGCGACTGCGCGGGTCCCGTAAATCGCCGCCCCGTTTACCTTCAGCCAGGCACCGATCTCCTTCATCCGCCGGACGGCGGGGGCCGGCAAACGACCGTTGGCGTCGGGGCCGACATTCAGCAGAAAGTTACCGCCCTTCGCCGCAATATCGACCAGCAGGTCTATCAGCGTCCGTGTCGATTTGTACTCGTCGCCGGGCTTGTACGACCACTGCGTGCCCATGGTCATGCAGGTTTCCCAGACGTACGGCAGCGCTTTCGGCGGGACCTTCTGTTCGGGCGTGTGGTAATTTTCGTAACGGCCCCCGACGGTCCGGTCGACGATGATCAGGCCCGGCTGGTGCCTGCGGGCCATGGCGGCCAGGGCGGGCATGTTGATATCCTGTTTCGGCGGGCGGACCTGTCCTCCGTCGAGCCACAGGATATCGATCGGACCGTACCCGGTTACCAGCTCTTTGACGATGTTGTGAGTGAAATCGACGAACGACTGCCATTTCTCCGGGTGTTTTCGGGTCTCGTAGTTGACGTTGCGGTCGGGATGGGACAGGGCGGGGTCCCAGTACCCGGGATGGTGCCAGTCCGACTTGGAATAGTAGGCCCCGATATAAAATCCCCTCGCGCGAAAGGCATCGAAGACCGCCTTCACCACGTCGGCCTTGGGGTGTGCGTGCATGGGGCAGGAGGGGTGGGTGGTACGGTAGTCGGTCTGTTTCGTATCGAACAGGCAGAACCCGTCGTGGTGTTTCGTGGTGAACACCAGGTATTTCATTCCCGCTTCCGCGGCGACTTTCGCCCAGGCGGCGGGAGCGAAACGGCGGGGGTTGAACGTCCGGTTGAGTTTCCGGTAATCGTTGAAGAATCGCTCAAAATCCTTGTCGCGGTCGGTCCATGCCTTCAGGTCGTCCGGGCGGGCCCACGTGTCGGCCTTCACCAGCGGCCAGGACTCGATGCAGCCCCACTGGCTGTAGATGCCCCAGTGCATGAAGAAACCGAACTTCCAGTTCTGGAACTGCTCGCGTTTTCGCAGAACGAGGGGGTCGGTTTCCGTTTCTTTTGCGGGCGGCTCGGCCGCCGCTGCGCACGACGAGCCGACAATCAGGATAAGGATCGCGCTGTTCATAGTGTTCTCCGTTCAGTAAAGGTTTTCGACGGGATTTAATTATATCCCGTCTGATTGTTTCGTCGTTTTCAGCAGGCTCATGCAGTGTTCATACGTGACGAGCGGGAGGTCCTCCTGGCGTTCGAGAAAGGGCATCAGATCGTCACGGGCCCGGTCCCAGTCTACTGCGGAGAGCCTGTCCGCGACAACTGTTCGCCAGTTGGTTTCAGTAATCGACGCGCCCGTCCAGCCGGTTTGCTCGAGCGCCGCGTTCAGCAGGCCAAGATTCGGTTCCGGCCATGACCGGCTCGAGAGATACCAGACCAGATCATACAGGTCCCTGCCCTTGGTGTACGCGCGAGTCAGGATCGCGTGCAGCTTTCCGGCGAGCAACGACGATCTGCCGTAGTGTTTCAGGTTGACGGTGACGAAATGGCGGGCGATGGTTGTTTCCGTCTCCGCGCCTTCCGGCGGATTGGTATCCACTTCGCACTTGACGGCCACTACTTCGGATCGATGGGGGCAACAGCCCATCTCGAACAGCAGCCCCGGAAATCTGATAAAGGAGGACATGACCGTTTTCACGGAGGATAGTTTGACATTCACCGCGTAGGTCTCCGCCTCGAACGCCTTTTTGACGCTTTTCATGGCCTTTTCGAATTCACAGTCAACCGTTTTGTCATCGAGGGAGAAAGCGAGATCCTCGGAGTAACGGGGAATGTTGTAGAGAAACCTCAGCGCGGTCCCGCCGAGAAACGCCCAGTTCATAAAGGCCCCGCTGTCCTGCAGTGCCTGAAGGGTCCTGGCCTGCAGGTACTCCCGTACGACGCTTCTGCGCTTCGGGCCGCCATGTTCCTGTTGAACCAGTTGTTTCAGGAATTCCTTCATAATTCGACGTATTGTCCTTCCTCGTCCGCCAGATCCGCGATTCTGCCCGCGGCGGCCATGAGCTTCGGACTCCCGCTGTCGCGCGCGAGTTTCCCGAGAACAACTCGATCAAGCCTTTCCGTGTTCTGCAGCCTCAGTTCCCGCAGGTATTCCCGGTTTTCGCTTCCCGGTGTCAGGTACACCAGGTCCAGCAGGCCCTTTTCCGGGCTCGCGATGAATGCCGACTGCTTTTCCGCGACCGTAGCGCGGGAGTAGCCGTGGAACAGACTCTTCTTGATATGCCGGTACGTGAACGTCCCCTCGGGCGTGTCGTATGTACCGGGGCGGCCGGTGGTGATGCTCGTGACGACCGGCGTATATTCGGGGATCATGTCGTACCAGGCGAGCGCCGACTGGAGGCTCACGTACGACGCCTTCCTGATATGGTTCGCAATGATAAACGGATGCGGCGAGACCCTGCGGTAGGGGCGCGCGAGGACATACACGCCCCTGCGCAGCCGCAGAAGTTTCCCGGACTTCACCCAGCGGCTGAGCTGGAGCTGGATATCGGACCGGGACCAGTTTCCGGCCATCAGGATCGACGACGTGAAAACCGGCTCGGAACCAACGATACTGAGCAGGCCGTCGAATTTCATTGAAATAACTTATCATAAATGATCAGTTATTGCAATGATAATATAGTGCCAAGCGCCTGCCCAGCCGGCGGACCTCGAAATAAAGCGCCCGGCGATCTTTTTCGCCGGCGGGGTGCGGCCGTGTTCACCTTCGATGACCTGGCGGCGCGGGCCCTGGTCGTGGAGCGCTTCTTCCTGCTGGGGGGCTGGAAGTGCCCGAAGCACGTCTACCTCTTCGAGAACCGCACGGACCGCCCGATCGTCCTGGCCAATATCGCGAAGCGGGGCCTGCTGAAGAAACCGCAACCCGGCCGGACGTGGTTCATCGAGGACGTTGTCAGCCACCTCCGCGTCGGCCGCGGCGAGACGGTCTGGGCCCGCCAGCTCAATCCCGAGTCGCCCGAGCGGACCATGGTCGCGGTCGACGGCGGGCGGCTCTGGATACTGGGGATGAAGACCGAGGGGCGCGCCCGCCACATCATCGCCCGCGACGGCGCGGCGGTGGAACTGCTCGGCGGCGTCGGCTACCAGTCGTGGAAAAACCAGAAGCTCGATCCGCCCCTGTTCACGGTGGTCGATTCCGCGGCGTCCTTCACGTTCGGGTTCTACCACCGGAACCAGCCGTTTACGACGATCGTCGCGGAGACCCGCGGCGGGAAGACCAGGACGCTTTCGCGGAAGGAACTGGTCAACTACCACCTGCCGGTGTACCGGGCGGGGGAGCCGGGGGAGTGACGCGGTCCGCGGGCTGCCGGTTCTACGTTTTCGGGTTCCGTATGTCGTCGGGGATGGGTATGATCCGCCCCTCGCGGTCGACACACGCGAGCGTGGTCTCGGCCGTCGCCAAGAGCGCGCCGTCGGCTTTCCGCCGCAGCTCGTAGGCGTGGTCGATCCGCGCGGCCCCCATGCGCGTGATGTCGGTGTGCAGGACGAGCAGGTCGTCGTAGCGGGCCGGCGCGGCATACTTCGCGGCGCACTTCGCCACCACGAAGAAGACCCCCTCCCGTTCGAGGTCCGCGTACGCGATGCCGTGCGCTCGCAGCAGCTCGGTGCGCCCCATCTCGAACCAGGTCCAGTACCGGCTGTGGTGCACGGCCCCCATGGCGTCCACCTCCGCGTACCGGACGCGGATCTCGATGTCGATGGCGTTGTCCCGTTCCATGGTGGGATTCTACACGATTTTTTTGCCCGAGAAGATAAAAACTCCCGCCGGGCCGGTTCGCCGCGCGCCGGCCGGGGGCGTATAATAGAGATGGTCTGCGCGATACCGTGAAGGGAAATACACCATGATCGTGAAAACCAACCGGCGCCGGTTCCTGGAACACGCGGCGGCCGGCGTTCTCGTCCTCGGCGGCGGGGCCGCCGCGAAGACGTACGCCGCAAACGAGAAACTGGGGGTGGCCATCGTGGGTTGCGCGGGCCGCGGCGACTGGTTCGTCAAAAATATGCCCGGGTGGGAGCGGATCGCGGCCCTGTGCGACGTGGATCGCCGGAAGGCCCGCCATAACTTCAAGAACCACCCCGGCGTCCCGCAGTTCGCCGATTTCCGGAAGATGCTTGATGCGATGGAAAAGGACATCGATGCCGTGGTGGTCGCCACGCCCGACAACACGCACGCCGTCATATCCCTCGGTGCGATCGAGCGGGGAATCCCGGTTTACTGCGAGAAGCCACTGTCACTTGGCGTGGGGGAGTCGCGGCGCATGCGGGACGCGGCCCGGAAGCACAAGGTCGCCACGCAGATGGGCAACCAGGGCACGGCGAGCGTAGGATTTCGCCGATCGCTGGAACTCATACGGGGCGGCGCCCTCGGCCGGATCACCGCGGCGCACGTCTGGAATTCGGGCGGCGGGGGCGGGGAGCGGACCCCGCCGGAGAAGGGGATGCCGGTTCCCGAGACGCTGAACTGGGACCTCTGGCTGGGTCCGGCCGCCGAACGGCCCTACCACCGGAAGTGGATGCACTGGCTCAGTTGGCGGGACTTCGGGACCAGCAAGCTCGGCAACTGGGGACCGCACACGGCAAACCTGGCCTTCCGGTCCTTGGCGGTCGACGCCCTCTGGTTCGGCGGCGGGGGAGAGACGCCCCGCATCCGCGTCGAGACCGCGTATTCCGAAAAATGCGTCCACTCGTTCCCGCAGTGGGAAATTATCGATTTCAGGATACCGGCGCGAAAGGAACGTGCCCCGATCACCATCCGCTGGTGGAACGGGTCGAAGGCCCCCGGTTGCCGGGAGCGGATCGAGGAACTGGCGGGCCGCGGCCTCGACTGGGGGGACAAGGGCGAAAAGAAGTGGCGGGACTGGGCCGGGACGATGATCGTGGGAACCGAGGGGACGCTCCTCTCCAACGGCCACAACACGACCGTCGAGCTGATACCGGCGGACACGTTCAGGGACGTCCAGACAAAAGGCCCCGAGAAACTCGCCCGCTCCCGCGGCCACGAGCGTGAATTCTTCGACGCGGTGCGGGGCGGGAAGCCCGCCTGGAGCAACTTCGATTACGCCGCCTGCCTCAACGAGATGCTCCAGGTCGGCAATGTCTCGACCCTGGTCGAGGGCCCGCTGGAATTCGATCCCGTCGCCGCGCGGGCGATCGCGTCCTCGGTGAGAAAACCGGGGCGTTCGCGGCCGAGATCAGCGACGATCCCCGCCTGCTCCTGGCAGACCGGCTGCCGCGGTACGACGCCCTGGTGATGAATAATATCCACCAGCGGGAGCCGTTCCTGCCGGCCGGTTAACGGACGCTGCGCGGCCGCGAAAAGGAGGCGGCCGCGATATTCGACGCGGCCGTCAAGGAATCGATCATCGCGTACGTCTCGGGCGGCGGGGGGCTCGTGGGCACGCACGCCGCGACGGCCGCCTGCCGGAACTGGCCGGCGTACGGGAAGATGATCGGCGGTTACTACGGCGGGCACATCATGCAGGAGGTCGTCGTCAGGCCCGAGGAGCCCGACCATCCCCTCACCGCCTGCTTCAAAGGCGAACCGTGGACGCTTCGCGACGAGGTCTATATCTTCCGCGAGCCCTACTCGCGCGCAAGCCTGCGGGTGCTCCTGAAACTGGACCTCGAACGAATGAAGGATCCCGGCAAACGGGCGGACGGAAACTACGCCGTCAGTTGGGTCAGGAACCACGGCAAGGGGCGGGTGTTCTACGTCACGCTGGGCCACTGCCGGGAGACCCACTGGGACCCGCTGTTCCTGCGCCACCTGCTTGCCGGGATCCAGTTCGCGATCGGCGACCTGAAGGCCCCGGCCGAACCGGTGAAGAAGTGACCGGTTCGACTACCAGGCTTACTTTACGGTGAAGACGACCCGCGCTGTCTTGCCCTTCGCGACGATATTGGCGGTATAAGTGCCGGCCGCGAGCTTCTTGTTCTGCATCTCCTTGTCGAGCGAGGATTTCTCCTCTCCCTTCTTGAAGACCAGGATCGCGGCGGCCTGGGCGCCGCTCTCCACCGTGCCGTCGGCCGAACTCTTGAAGGCGTTGACGATCACCTGCTCGCTCGACGCCATGTCGACGCCGACCTCGATCGGCGCGTTGACGGCGACGGGATCGGCGATTGAGGCGCAGGTGCTGTTGAGCGGCGCCGCCTTCTGGCCGCCGATCATGACGGGGAAGGGCAGCGTGTATTTCGACTCGCCGGCCGCTGTTCCCGTCGATGACTTTGCCGGAGTTTTTTCGGCCGTCGTGCCCTCTTTCTTGTCGCTCTTGCCGAGGCTGAAATCGCCCATGTCCTCGCAGCCCACCAGCATCGCCATCGAGAGGCACATCAGTGCGGTTGAAAACAGTTTGTTCATAACCCGTTCTCCTTACGTTCGTACGTGTGTTAAAGAAACCCTTCGCCGCATCACAATAGAAAACATTATCCTGAAAATCAACCCCTGTTTCCGTTCCGGCGGCGAAATCTTCACGGTATGGTTATGCGGTGTATCCCGGCGTCATTTCCCGCGTTTCGACTTGTAGCGGGGGTTGGGCCGCGGCATCTTCGCGCCCAGCTTCTTCTGCCAGGCGTGGAGCATGGCCAGGAGTTCGGCCTTCTTGTCCGGATGCTTTTCGGACAGCTCGCGCCGCTCCCCGATATCGTCGGCGAGGTTGTACAATTCGGCCTTTCCGTAGTGGTAGAACTCGATGAGCTTCCAGTCGCCGGCCCTGATTGCCGCCCCCGGCGTCCAGGTGCTCCCGTGGTAGTGGGGGTAGTGCCAGTAGAGCGCCGGGCGGGAAAGGCTGTCGCCGCCCTTCAGGAGCGGCACGAGGCTCATGCCGTCGCAGTGCCGATCCGGCCGGGCCTTCAGGCCGGCCAGTTCCAGCATCGTCGGCAGGAAGTCCATGCTGACGACCGGCACCGGGCATGAACGTCCCGCCGTCGCGACACCCGGGGCCCGGATGATGAAGGGTTCGCGGATCCCGCCCTCGTAGCACCAGCCCTTTCCCGACCGTAGCGGCAGGTTCGAGGTCGGGCCGCCGGCCCTGCGGCCGAGTGTGCACAGCCCGCCGTTGTCGGACATGAAGACGACCACGGTGTCGTCGGCGATATTCAGCTTCTCGAGCGCGTCGAGGAGGCGCCCGACGTTCTCGTCCATGGCGTGGACCATCGTGGCGTAGGCCGCGTTGTCCTGATGCGTTCGCGACCGGCCGCCGTGTTCCTGTTTCAAGGCGGGGCCGGTGAATCTCATTGCCGCCAGCTTTTTCTTGAAATAGTCCAGGTGGCGTTTACAGGCCTGGATGGGCGTGTGGACAGTGTAGAAGGCGAGATAGGCGAGGAACGGTTTGCCGGGCGCGCTGTCGACATGTTTTTTCATGAATGCCAGGGTCTCGTCGGTCAGGCGGTCGGGCAGGTACTCGCCCTTCGGGCCGTCATCCAGCTTCGGGTTCTTGTAGGGGGCGTAGTAGCCGCCGGGGGGCGAGCCGCGGTGGTGGCCGCCCTTGTTGATCTCGAATCCCTGGTCCTCGGGAAAGTGGCCCTCCCCGCCGAGGTGCCACTTGCCGGCGAAAAAGGTCCGGTAGCCTTCCTCTTTGAACATCTCGGCCATCGTGATTTCCGCGCGGGCGAGGTTGTCGCGGTCCTGCGGCCCCAGGAGCCTGCGGTTTTTCGGGCACTGTCCCTTGATCCAGTCGGTGATGTCCACCCGCACCGGGTGCCGCCCGGTCATGATGCTCGCGCGGGTCGGGCTGCAGACCGGACAGGCGGCGTAGCCGTCGGTGAAGTTCATGCCCGCGGCCGCCAGCCGGTCGATGTTCGGCGTCTCGTACGGGCAGTCGGGGTTGTTGACCGTCACGTCCGCCCAGCCGAGGTCGTCGGCCAGTATGAAGAGGACATTCGGCCGTTTTTTCGCTGCGCCCGCGCGGATGGCGCCCGCGGGGGCGAGAGCGGCGGCGGTACCGAGGGACGTGAGAAACGAACGCCTGTTGACTGATGCCATGTCGTGTGTTCCTTGTATGTCAGTATTGTATTTTCTTGTTGTCGGGTTGGTTCCCGGCGACTCTGGTTCCCGCTAACGGCCGGTGAAATGAAATCGCGCGATCACGCCCATCGTGCCGGTGCGCTTGCCCGCTGCCCACGAGGGAATATTCCTGACGGGCATGTCGTTCCCCGCAACCTTCCCGTTCTTGTCCAGCGTCGATGAACCGACCAGCAGCAGGCCGCCGTCGACGGGAATGCAGGAGGATACGTCGATCCTGCTGCCGCCCGCGCCGGTCTTCCAGTCCCACCTGCCGGCGAGGATCGAACTGTAGGTCACCGCGGCGAGGTCCGGCGTATACACCCGCACGAAATCGGCCCAGTTGCCGATCGAGCCCGTGTCCCGCAGCGGGCTGGGCATCTCCATGAACGCGTTTTTCGTCGTGATCACCCGCCTGCCCAGGGCCGTGACGTACACGCGGCCCCGCGCGTCGAGGCAGACGCCGCGGGGCTCGACGCGCGTGGTGTTCAGGTCCGGCCACCCGGCCCGCCAGTGCGGCCAGTGATTCAGCAGTTCATCCGTGAACGGCTCGTCCCGGTGCGCGGCGCCCTCGGCGTATTCGGCCAGGTACGAGCAGTTCAGCAGGGTGCCGTCGGGGATGGCGAATCGTCCCAGCCACGAAAAATGCATGTTGCCGTGCGTGCCCGTGAAACCGTTCTGAAAACCGGTGCCCGTGTTCTCGGGGTGTTTGACCGCGTTGCCGTTCCAGAGGTTGTTGACGTTGTTGCCGTGCGCCCGCGCCGCGACGACCAGCGAACCCTCGGCAGCCGGCCGCGCATAGTCGATCGCGATACAGTCGGCGTACTGGTCGGGCGTGGACAGACCCTTTTCCTCGGGATAGAGCCGCTGCCACCACTTCAACGTTCCGGTCGTGTCCATCGCCACGACCCACGGTTCGAAGTCCGGCTTGCCGTCCGGCAGCCGGGACTTGTTGTTGCCCCCGATGTAGGTGTCCCCCGTGCGCTTGTCGACGGTTATGCAGAGGACCGCCGCGCAGGGGGTCGATCCCCACCGGTAGCCGTAGTACCCGCAGCCCGAGTTTTTTTTGGCCTTCCGAAACGCCTTGATCGCTGCCTTTGTCTTTTCGGGCGGCTTGACGGGCGACCATATTTTCGCGGACTTGTCGTAGTTGATAACGGGGACCGTCTCGCGGAGTGCCGGGTCCCAGTAGCCGTCGAACATCGCGTCCAGCGGCCACCGCCCCATCTTCGTCCCGCCGTTTCCGTCCGGGGTCTTCAGCAGGAAATCCTCTTTTGTCCACGACCGGAAACACCCGCGGCCCCATATCTTCAGGACGATACCGGACTTGGTGATCGTCCCGGGGCCCTTCGACGCGGGGGTTCCGAAATACTCGCCGTTTTTGCCGTCATCCTTCGTGTACCAGTGAAGCCGCCAGTTCTCGACGATCGCGTCGTTGCCCGCGCCGTCCATGCGGTAGATCGCCATCCAGTTGTAGCCGTAGGGTTCTCCCTCGGCGTAGGTGACCATTCCTTTCGGTCCCACGTCCCACGCCTGCACCTTCTTCAACACTCCCGTGGCGCGAATATTCCGGCACCAGAGCAGTTTCGTGGGAGCCCGGTCCACGAAGTTGCCGTCCAGGCGGGCGATGAAATAGCCTCCCGTGTCCTTTTTTACGGCCGGGTTTTTGTTCCGGGCACCGGAGATAAAGATAGCGCCGGTCTTCACCGCGCCCGGTGGCGTCGTCGTGCGGATCGCGCGGATGCCGAGTGCGCATTGTGGCGGGAGCGTCGCGACGTGCAGGATTGTTGCCGGGTCGCGGCTGATATGCAGAAGCAGGGGGGTGACCGTGGTGGGTTCTCCCGCGGGTTTCTCGCCGCCAAGTGCGATTGTTGTCGCCGTCGCGGGTATCCAGTCCAGGTTGTCGGCCTCGCCGCCGATGAGAAACGAACCGTCGGACAGTTGCAGGACGCTCATGAATTTCTGGTTTCCCGCGCCGCCCGCGTAACACGAAATATCATCCGGGTTTCCGCTTTCGGCGACGGTGACCGACCAGGCATGCAGCAGCGACAGGCATGTCCAGCAATGCCACGCACGTCTGAAAGTCACGGTGATTCTCCTGTTTCTGCCGCTCCGGAGTCCTGCCGGGAAGCCCTACTTCAGGGAATCCGGCCGGGCGTCGGCGTACTTCTCGAGGACGGCCTGCAGTTTCTTTCGCGCGCGGGCGGCCTCGTCGGCGAGCTTCTCCGCGGGCAGGGGGTTTTGCTCCAGGACGTCCTTCTCGATATCGTAGAACTTCCCGCTCGCGTACAGCTTGTAGCGCCTGGTGCGGGCGAAGATCATCGCCTGTTTCCGCTTGCCGGACCGTGAGTACCAGCAGTAGATCCAGTCCCGCCGGTCGCACGGCTCGCCCTTCAGGAGGGGCAGGAAACTTTCCCCGTCGATCGGCCGATCCGCCGGGGGCGCGGTGCCGGTCGCCGCGCAGATCGTCGGCAGGAAATCGCTGAAATCGACCGGGTCCGTGCAGACCACGCCCTCCTTGACCGTCCCCGGCTGGTTGGCGATAAAGGGCACCCGGGTGCCGGCGTCCGTGGTTTTTCCCTTCCCGCCGGCGACCGTGCGGCCGTCCATCTTCGAGACGACGGGCTTGTCGGTGCCGTTGTCGCCGATGAACATGACCAGCGTGTTTTCCCGCAGCCCCAGCTCGTCGAGCTTGTCGACGATCATCCCCACCAGCGTATCCATGTAGGAGACCATGTCGGAAAAGTATTTCGCGTCGCCCTTGTAGCTGCGGCTCGCCTTTCGCTTTTCGGAGTCCTGCCACTCCGGGCTGTTCGGGGTGATCGTGAAGGGGCAGTGGGTGAGGATCATCGGGTAGTAGACGAAGAAGGGCTTTTCCCGGTTGCGCTCCATGAAATCGAGGATGTGGTCGGTGCAGACCTTCGGCCCGTACTTGTCCTTCATGACGTCGTGGAGCTTTCCGTTGATGGAGAGGACCGGGTGCACGTAGCGGGCGTCGACCCGCTTACCCTTGACCGTGATGCGGCCGCTGGTGGTGAGCTGCCAGAGACACCACTCGTCGAACCCGAAGTGTTTGGGGCGGTTCAGCATCTCCGGGTTGGTATTTCGGTTTTCGTTGAGCTGCCACTTGCCGGCGATGCAGGTGGCGTACCCCGCCTCCTTGAGGATATGCCCGAACGTCGTTTCCTTCGTGTCGAGGTAGCCGAATTTCACGTAGTTCCGGACGTTGTGCCGGCCGGTCATGATCTTGACCCGGGAGGGGGTGCAGAGCGGCTGGGCGTAGCAGTGCTCGAACCGGGCGCCGGTCGCCGCGAGCCGGTCCAGGACCGGTGTCTTGTAGGACGTCCCGCCGTTGGCCCCGATGGTCTCGTAGCCGAGATCATCGGCCATGATCAAGACGATGTTGGGTTTTCGCCCGCCCTCGTTCGCGGCGGGTGCGGGGCGGGGCATCGCTGTCGCCGCAGAAGCGACCGCGGCCGTTTTCAGAAAATGTCTTCGGGTGCGATTATCTTCATGTGCCATGAAGGTCACGTCCTTTCGGTTGCCGGTCGATGGATTGTGTTGCGCGCCGTCCGAAGAGGTCATGGTACCCCCCGCCGCCGTATCGTTCAACCCGGCAGCAGCACCTTTGCCCCCCGGCCGCCGCCGGTTTTCAGCTCGTTCAGTGCCCGGTTCGCCTCCGCAAGCGGGTAGGTCGTCACGTCCGGCCTGATGTCCAGTTCGGCCGCGAGTTCGAGGAATGCGGTGATGTCCCGCCGGGTGACGTTCGCCACGCTCTTGACCTCTTTCTCCTCCCAGAGGTGCGCGGCGTAATCGATGCGGGCCAGTTCGCCGGCGTCGCTGCCTTCTTTCCGGATGGCGTTGATCACCAGCCGGCCGCCCGGTGCCAGGTTTTTCAGTGCCGCGACGACCGGTTTCCAGGCCGGCGTGGTGTCGATGATGCAGTCCGGCTTCGCCGGCGGCGCGTCCTCGGTTGCCCCCGCCCAGGCGGCGCCGCGCTGCAGGGCGAATGCCCGCTGGTCCGGATTGCGGGCGAAGACGTATACGGTCGCGCCGGGGTATTTGCCGCGTACCATGGCCAGTACCAGGTGAGCCGAGGCGCCGAATCCCGTCAGGCCGACAGTCGCGTTGCTGCCGGCCCCGCTGAGGCGCAGCGAGCGATACCCGATCGCCCCCGCGCAGAGCAGGGGAGCGGCCTCGGCATCGGCGAACGCGTCGGGGACGGGCGCGGCGAATGCCGCCGGGACGACCATCAGCTCGGCGTAGCCGCCGTCGGCGTCCCGGCCGGTGCCCCGGAAGTCGGGACAGAGGTTCTCCTCTCCCCGGCGGCACCACCGGCAGTTCCCGCAGGCGGCATAGATCCAGCCGACGCCGACGCGGTCGCCGGCGTCGAATCGTTCCACCCCCGGCCCCGTCGCCGCGACCCGCCCGATCACCTCGTGGCCGGGAATCACCGGCAGGGAGGGCGGCGGGGTCCGGCCCTCGATCTCGTCGAGTTCCGTGTGGCAGACCCCGCAGGCCGTGACCCTGACCAGTATCTCCCCCTTGCCCGGCGACGGATCGGGGACCGTTGCCGGCTGGAGGGGGCCGTCGGTCCACGGTCCCCGCGATAGCTCCTTCAGCAGCAGTGCCTTCATCGTGTTCCTCCCGGCGCGTAGGGCCCGAAGCCGCTTGCAATGAACGAACGGCGGCGTCTACAATACCATACCACTTTTCACCCGTGTTTTTAACCCGCCGGGTTGCCGCACGTGACCGGGCAGAACCGAAGGAGACACGAGATGACAGTATCGAGAAGAACAGTATGCGTCCACGGCGCCGCCGCGGGACTTTTCGGATCATCACTCTTCCGCGGACTCCAGGCCGCGAAAGCGGACAGCGGCGGTAAGATCCGTATCGGTGTCTGCGACTGGTCTATCGGGATGCGGGGGAACCCCGCGGCGATGGAACTGGCGGCGAAGATCGGCCTCGACGGCCTGGAGATCTCCCCGGCCACGGCCGCGGAGAAGCTTTCGTACTGCGATCCGGAGGTTCAGAAAAAGTACGCGGCACTCGCCGAAAAGACGGGGCTGACCGTTTCGTCGCTGGGCATCACGATCATGAACCGCTGCCCCCTCGCCGGCGATCCCCGCGGCCCGGCATGGCTTCAGCAGACCGTCAACGCGACCGCCGACATGGGGGCGACGGTCATCCTCCTGGCGTTCTTCGGCAAGGGCGACCTGCGGGCGAAGGGTAAAAAGAAAAACGGCGAGAGCCCGCTGAAGAAGGACGCGGTCGATACCGTCGTCACGCGGCTGAAGGCCGTCGCGCCCCTCGCGAAGGAGAAGGGCGTGATCCTCGGTCTGGAGAACACCCTCTCCGCCCGCCAGAACGTCGAGATCATCGAGCGGGTCGGCGGCGACGCGGTGCAGGTCTACTACGACATCGCCAATTCGACCCGCTACGGGTACGACGTCCCGGCCGAGATCACAATGCTCGAGGATCGGATCTGCCAGTTTCACTTCAAGGACAACAAGGGCGCCTTCAATTCCGGCGATCCGGAGATGGCCCCGATTGTCGAGGCGGTCAAGAAGATCGATTACACCGGCTGGATTATCCTCGAGCGGTGTTTCGGCAAGGACAAGGTCAAGTACTTCGGCGACAACGCGGCATTCGTCCGCGAGGCCTTCGGCCTGAAGAAGGCGTAACGGAGGCCGGCGACCCGGCTCCCGGCTATTCTTTGTCTCGCCCGTAGTGCTTGTCGGCGAAGTCCATGTACCGCTGCCAGTCGAACGCCGCGACGTCGTGGCCGCCGCTGCGGACGTGGTAGCCGATGGTGCCCATGGCTGGTGTGTCCACCGGCGGCATCTTCTCCGCGGGCAGGCCTTCCTTCCCGAACAGTTCGTAGACGCAGCTCGCGTGTTTCGCCGAGAGGAATTCCCCTTTCGGGTCGGCCCACCGGTCCTTGGCCGCGCTGGCCACGTAGACGGGGCGCGGCGCGGCGAGCGCCACGAGCATGTGCTGGTCGACCGGCAGTTCGTCCTCGTTGTCGTTGTACTTCTTGAAGTTTTCGCAGAACCAGTGGGGAAACGACGTGTTTATCCGCGCCACGGTCTCGCCGAACCGCCGCCGGGACAGGGCCGCGCCACCGCAGCCGCTGTCGTTGGAGATCACGATCGCGAACCGCTCGTCGATCGCCCCCGCCCACAGCGACGTCTTGCCCAGGCGGGAGTGCCCCATGACCGCGACCCGCTTGTGGTCGATGTCGCCGTCGGTCTCGAAGTAGTCAATCGCCCGGCCGAGTCCCCAGGCCCAGGCCGCGATCGAGCCCCACTCGTCCGGCGCGGGTTTGGTCTGCCCTTCCGTGCAGAAGAGGGGATGGACCCCGTTCTTGAAGCCGTCGTGGAAGTCCGGGTCGATGTCGCCGTAGTAGATCGTGGCCAGGCCGTAGCCGCGGGCCAGGATCTTCTCCACCGGCCAGCGGTGGTTTCGCACGCCCCGCGACTTTTCGGTCGCCCGATTCTTCACGCAGCCGTACTTCTTGTTGTTGCGCATCCAGGACGTCGAGAGCTTGATCCCGGGATCCGGATGGATCGAGTGGTTGCCGTAGAAATTCAGCGTGGCGAAGATCGGCACCGGCCGCGCGGCCTTCTTCGGCAGGTAGACCAGGATGTCCATCCGCTTCCCGTCTTTCGTGCCCTCGAAGAGCACGCCGACCTGCCGGCGGACGGCCGTTCCGTCGAGGGCGTCGGCGGCCTTCTCGAAGACGTCGAATGCCATTTTCGGGGGCCTGCCGGGGCACTTTCCGTAAACGTGTTCCTCGAACAGGGCCAGGATCTCCGGCCGGCGGACCGTCCGCCAGGTTTCCGCGTCGGCGACCTTTTTTCCGTCCGCGGTGATCAGGGGATCGGGAAGCTCGTAATCGGGCACCTTGGATTCGTCGTAGTTGGTGCCGGCCGACACCAGCGCGCAGAGAAGGGCGACAATCGAGCAGGAGAAAACGAATGTGACGTCGTTCATGTTAATCCCTTTCCGTGTGTTGACGGTTCAGAATCGTGTCGATTCACATTAAGCATACCCAATTGCGGCGCCGCAATCAACGGGACCAGGAGAGAGATAATCAAAGAATGCCGTCCCGAAAACGCAGGTGCGCACGTAACCACAGTGAGATATGAGCATTATGTGTGTTTCCTGTTGAAGAGACCAGAGATGAAAAACGTTGTCGCCTGTTTCTTTCTTTTTATCGGTGTGCCTGCCGCATTGGGCGGGGAGTCGGTGGGCACGGACAATCCCGAGTGGTTCGACCAGGTCAAGGATATCGCGGCCGGGCCGGGGACGCTGAGCCTGGACTTCAGCGAGCGGGCCCGGTACGAACATTACGATAATTTCACGATAAAAGGATACGGGACCGACGAGAAGGACCACCTGCTCCTGCTGCGGACGCGGGTGGGGATCGGGTATCGCCTGAACCCGCCGGCGGGCGGCACGGCCCCGCGGTTCTACGTGCAGTTCCAGGATGCCCGGCATTGGCTCAGCGATCTGGGCCGCAGCGATTTTCCGCAAACCTGTCCCTACTTCGACCAGTGCGATCTCCGCTAGGCCTTCGTTCAGTGGCGAAACATCGGCGGCACGCCGGTGGGGTTGAAGGCCGGGCGGCAGTCGGTTTCCTACGCCGACAACCGCGTGTTCGGCCCGGGCAACTGGGGCAACGTGGGGCGGTACTGGTGGGACGTGGTGAAGCTGACGCTGGACATCGCGCCGGCCGCCGGTTTCACCCTGAGCGTCGATTACCACGTGATGCGCCTCGCCTCTGATAACGACGCCTGGTACTGGTGCAACGTCAAGCCCATGCGACGAACGCCCGGCGGCGGTGCGGGACGGACGGTCGGCAGCGAGATCGACGTGGTCGCCCGCTGGAAGGTCAATGCCCACTGGGAGCTGATGGCCGGGTACGGGCACTTCTTTCCGGGGCCCTATATCGAGAGCACGGGCGGCAACGCCGACCACGCCGACTGGGTCTTCACCCAGGTGACGTTCACGTTCTGAGGCGGGTTGCTGCCGTGTCGCACGCCCTGTTTGGAAAGATTCCTGTCCCGTATCGCGACGGGGAACGTAATTGCTTCAAAAGGCACATTCTGCTACATTCCGGCGGATGTGACACGATGTCGGACAATTGCCTTGCATAAGGAGACGGTCATGAAACCGGCAGGATTAGCGAAAAAGACGGCCTTCGGTATTGTTGCGATCGCGGTGCTGTCCGGCCCGATGTTCCTGGCGGGCTGTCCGAAACGGGATGACGGTGAGCCGGCAGGGGGTAAAGAAAATGCGCCCGGAACGGCCGAAACGGGGGGAAACGAAGACGTCGAACTCCTGCTGCTCTCCGGCAGTTCATTCATCAAGCCCGCCACCCGGCTCGCGGACGAATTCAAGGCGAAGACCGGGATCGTCATCGTCTGCTCGACAGGCGAGAGCGAGGACCTGCTGCCCCAGGTCAAGGCCAAGCAGAACGGCGACATATTCGTGACCCACGACCCCTATCTCGACTACGTCAAGGATGCCGGCAGCCTGTCCGACGCGGCGCACGTCGGTTACGTCGCGCCGGTCGTCTGCGTCGCGAAGGGCAACGAGGAACTGAAAAAGAACATAAACAAAGTCGATGATATACTCGATTTAGACATGAAATTCGCCATGAGCAACCCGGCATATTCCACCTGCGGCGAGATCGTCCGGGACTATTTCAAGAAGAAGGGGAAGTGGGAAGCGCTGAAGGAGAAGATCGGCAACCGCATGATGAAGGGCCACAACAGGCTCGGCACGCTGCTGAAGACCAGGGCGGTCGACTGCGTGATCATGTGGAACGGCGTGGCGCATAATTTCAAGGATGCCAACGAGATCGTTCCCCTGCCCTACGCGTATGACCGGGAGGTCCGGGTACACGTGATGTCGCTGAGCTACTCGGATCACCAGGATCAGCTCGCGCGGTTCATCGCGTTCGTCAAGGATCGCGGCCCGGCGGTGTTCAAGGAATACGGGTACGTCAAGTAGGTCGCCGTCTTGAAAGGAAAAGCCGTGAATATGAAAATCGTTGACCAAAGGAAGAGACGTGAATAGTAAAATCGTTTTTCCGTTGCTTGTCCTGACGCTTGTTCTCGGCGCCTGCGGCGGCCGGGACGACGGTTCTTCCGGCGGGGACAAAGAGCTGTTTCTCTACGCGGGCGCCGGTCTCCGCCCGGCCGTCGAGGAACTGGTCGCGGCGTTCGAGAAGACCCGCGGCGTCACGATTTTAACGGATTACGCCGGCTCCGAGACGCTTATGAGCCGAATCCGCACGAGCGGGCGCGGCGACCTCTACATGCCCGGGGACCGGTACTACGTGTCCCTCGCCGCCGACGAGGGGATGATCACCGACCGAAAGAGCGTCTGTTACTTTGTGCCGACCATCCTCGTCAGGAAGGGCTACGACAAGACGGAGATAAAGACCATCGCGGATCTCCTCGACGAAAACGTCCGGCTGGGGATCGGCGGCAAGGCATGCGCCATCGGCCGGAAAACGGAGAAGATATTTGAGAAGAACGGCATTTCGCTGAAAAAGCTCAAAGAAAATGTCGCGTTCCACTCGCTGACGGTCAATGAGCTGGGCAACCACATCGGCACCGGGTCGCTGGACGCCGTGATCGTGTGGGACGCCATGGCTGCTTACTATGACGAATCGGGCAGAACGGTGGCGATACCGCCCGGGAAGAACGTGATTTCCACCGTCGATATCGGCATCCTGTCCTTTTCAAAAAACAAAGAACTCGCCCGGCAGTTCGTGCAGTTCGCCGCTTCGTCTCGCGGCAGGGAGATCTTTGCCGCCCATGATTACACCGTCGAGAAGCCCGGGTAGCCGACGCGAATACGCGGCGGATTCGCACGAAATCCCGCCGATACCCGGATATAATGCCCCGCAATGTTCGTTCATGATCCCAACAATCCGGTTTCCGCATGGCGCAGCCGCCTGGTGACGATCGGGGGGTTTGTCTTCGTCGCCGTGTTCGTCGTCTTCATCCTCGGCCTGATCCTCGCCGATACGCTGTACATCGACTACGCGACGCTCAAGAAGGTCCTGGGGGCGGGTTTCGTCTGGCACGCGCTCTGGATGAGTACCTGGACGAGCGTGACCACGACCGTCCTGGCCATGCTGTTCGCCATCCCCATGGGGTACACGCTCAGCCACCACCGCTTTTTCGGCCGTTCGCTGATTGACAGCATCGTGGATCTTCCCCTGATCTTCCCGCCCCTGGTCGCCGGGTTGACGCTCCTGGTGTTCTTCTCCCAGACAGCGCTCGGCCGGTGGATCGAGGCATCGGGATTCTCTTTTTTGTTCGACGTCAAGGGAATCATTCTCTGCCAGTTCATGATCGCGGCGACCTTCGGCATCCGCTCGGCCAGGACGGCCTTCGACGACGTCGACCGTCGCCTGGAGAACGTGGCCCTGACCCTCGGCTACAGCCGATGGGGGGTCTTCCGCCGGGTCTCCCTGCCGCTGGCCCGAAACGGCATCATCGCGGGGGGCATCCTGACCTGGGCGCGGGCCTTCGGCCTGTTCGGCCCGCTCATCATCGTGGTGGGG
The DNA here is from genome assembly GCA_964557575.1 of uncultured Planctomycetaceae bacterium. Taxonomy (GTDB): domain Bacteria; phylum Planctomycetota; class Phycisphaerae; order SM23-33; family SM23-33; genus CAZLBC01. The sequence goes on along the minus strand of CAZLBC010000027.1, from coordinate 3,213 downwards.
ACGGTCCGGGGCCGGACCGAGGTGCTCAGTACGACCATGTTCCTGGAGCAGTCGGTGGGCAACCTCAAGGTCGCCCTGGCGATCATGCTCCTGATGCTGGCGGTGGCCCTCGTCGCCCTCCTGGTCATCCGGCTGCTGGGGGGGATGAAACTGTGATCCGTACCGCGGACCTCGTGCTGACGGTGGGGGACTTTCGGCTCGGCCCGGTCGATCTCGCGGTGAATCCCGGCGAGTACTTCGTCCTCCTCGGCCCGCCCGGCTGCGGCAAGAGCCTGCTGCTGGAATCAGTCTGCGGATTGAAGCGGATCGACGCCGGCCGCGTCCTGCTCGACGGGGTCGACGCCACCCGCCTCGAGCCGCGGGAGCGGGCCATTTCCTACGTGCCGCAGGACTACGCCCTGTTTCCGCACCTGTCGGTGGCGGAAAACATCGGTTTCGGTCTGAAGGCCCGGCACCTCTCGTCGCCGGAGAGAACGGACCGCGTCAAAGAAACGGCGGCGATGCTGGGTATCACCCACCTGCTGGGTCGCCGGGTCGCGGGGCTCAGCGGCGGTGAGAAGCAGCGGGTCGCCCTGGGGCGGGCGCTGGTGCTCCGGTCGAAGATACTGCTGATGGACGAGCCGGTATCCGCCCTCGCCGACGTTCTTCGCCAGGAGGTATGTACCGAGCTTCGTCGGCTTCAGCGCGAGCTGGGCCTGACAATCATCCACGTCAGCCACAACCTCGAAGAGGCCTTCCTGGTCGCCGACCGCGCGGCGGTCATGGCCGACGGCCTGCTGCACCAGGTCGGGGCCATGGAAGAACTTCTGCGCCGGCCGCGGGACCGGTTCGTGGCCCGGTTCATGCGGTGCGAGAACATCCTGCCGGCCCCGGACGGGGCGCCCGGGCGGGAGATGGTCATCCGGCCGGAAGATATCGAGGTCCACCCCGACGGCGGGGCCGGCGCGGCGACGCCGCGGGCCGACGGGGCGAAACCGCTGGCGATGGTGCTGAAGCGCGCCGCCGACTGCGGCAGCTACGTCCGCCTGGAGATGAACGGGGAGATGAATCTCGCCGCCCACCTGTCGCCGGCCGCGTGGCAGCGGCTGGGAGCCCGGGAGGGCGACCGCCTGACGGTCGTCCTGCCGCCGGACAGGGTCCACCACCTGGTTACCGGCGGTGCGCCGGTTGCGGCAGCGGAAGAACCCCGCGGAAACTGACACATCATTGCGATCACCTCGGATTTTCCACCCCTTCCGGCAGGCGGGCGCGACGAACCGCTTCGCGGACGCGGGACCGACGACCTTCATCGCCTTCCGGTCCCACTCGATCGGTTTCCCGGCCTGGAGGGCGAGGTTCCCCAGCAGCACCATCTCGGTGAGGGGCGCGGCGTAATCGAACGCGGCGCTGGGCTGCGTGCTTTTCTTGCAGGCCTCGAGCCACAGGTGCTCGTGGTTGCCCAGGAAGTCGTGCTCCCAGGAACCGTGCAGGCGGTCGACCTTCCTGGGGGGCTTGAACGCTTTCCACCGGGATTCGGGCAGGAGCAGGGGGATGTCGTCGTCGGCGTCGTTGACGTTCACCACGTCCCTGCAGGTCAGCGTGCCCTTCTCCCCGATGAAGATCGACCCCTCGAAAAAAAGGGGTCAGAACTGTTTTTTTGCGTCAAAAAGGGGTCATGCGTCAAAAAGGGGTCAGGTCAATCCTGTTCGGCCCGCAAATTGCGTCATGTGGTGTGAACCCGGTGACACGTTTGCTTCAGTTCCCGGAGGCGAAGCACTACGGAGGTTATTCCGTAGACTTGAGGGTAGTTCGGCGCAGCAGAACCCGAGGCGGCGGTCAGCATACGGACCGGCCCGATGGGTCAGGCACTGTTTTTGACAGCATCCTGATGCTTGAGTTTATTGATATGTCGTAGCAATTCCTCTTCGTCGGCCCAGCCCATAAAGTACCAGTTCAACATACGGTATGTGCTGAGTGTTGGCTTACGACCCGTCCAGAGGGCGATTAACAAACAGGCGATGATAGCTGCGTAGGTTTCCAGCTCGATCCCGTTTTTACAATAACTCAGCAGGTGCCGGCAACCCAATATGTGCTTGAAGAATCGAAAGAAGGTTTCCACCTTCCAGCGATGATAGTACAGCAAGCCGATAACGTCGGCGGGAAGATCAAGGCGATCAGTGATAATGCGAATTACCTCCCCCTGTTCCGGTCCGCCGCGTCCGGACTTTCCCCACGGTTTGCGGTGCGGTGTGCATTTTATATCAACAATCCGTAAGGGTTCATCGATGACTGTTTGGCCCTTGGACGATCCCACAAAAGCCACAACGTCATGGACAATACCGCATGTCAGGGCATCGGCAGATAGCTCTTGTTCCTCTACAATCCGGCGTATATGGATATTATCTCTCGCCCGGCACACGAAGCTGCTTCCGACATCCACGATTGCGCGGTAGAGACCGTAATTGAAGTAGCCACGGTCAAGGACATAGAGACGTCCCGATTCGAGAATCTGGTGCAATTGCTTGGTCTCGCTGGTGTTCGCATCGGTTATGCTCGCGGCTGTCGGCACTCCCTTCAGCAGTTCGAAATGAACATGGGCTTTGACGGACCGGTTCTGCTCGTTTTGGAACAATGCCCAGGTCATCTTCGGTACCGCTCGCAGCCAGGTACCGTCGACCAGCGTTATGATCTGATCAAAATCACTGAGTCGAGCGTCGGGAGAGATGGGCCGTAACCTATTAACGAGATTGCCGATAATCTCGCCCAAGAGATCGCTGTCGAATACCCGGGCGGCTTCAGAGAGGCTGCCCAGCGAAGAGCGGGGAACCGTCAAAACCCGCTGGACCTTCTTCAGTTCACTGGCTTCCTGTAAGGCACGTAACGAAGAGCAAACCGGATTGAACATGTACATGAGTAAAAGCGTCATGTACTGATCCATATGAAGAATGCGGTTGCCTGCGCGATCACGCCGGCAACCTGCATCATGAAGATCCTCCAGTAAACCCGAAAGGCATTTAAAATATTTAAAGCCCTGGAGATCCTTCTCCTTCGGTTTTTCACGCTTGGCTCCAGCCATGCCGTATATCAGACCACCACCAGAGGAAGAGCGCAAGTTAAGATTCTGTTAAGATTAACTCCCGTTATTCTAAGTGATAGCAATACGAGTGCCGAACAGGATTGGGGTCAGGTACCTTTTTCTCCCGGTATGGTTTGTCGGCACCGTCACGGTGCGGA
>CAZLBC010000026.1:0-56647 GCA_964557575.1 uncultured Planctomycetaceae bacterium | reverse complement strand
GCCGGCCGAAATACTTGTACCCGCAGGCGTGGCCGACCCGCTCGACGCCGTAGAGATAATAGCAGAAGTGGTTACCGCCGCAGGCGGGCGTCTTTCCCACCATCGTGTTCGCGAATTCCCGGTGGAACCAGCCCAGGCCCTTGACGATCGGCGCCGGCAGTTCGCCGCCCTTGCAATCCAGGTACTTGTCGGCCAGCAGGGCGTCGAGAATGACGAACAGGCTGGCCAGCCCCGCCGTCGACATCGATCCGCGGTGCTGGTGGTGGTTGCCGCCGCCGCCGCGGAACGTGGGGAAATAGCTCCAGCCGCCTTCCTGCCTGCCGCCGTGCAACTGCCCCCGGACCCAGTACTTCATCGCCAGGGGCCAGAAGGTGCTGGGGATCTCGCCGCCGAGCATCTGGTAGCCCCAGATGCCCAGGATCCCGTACTGGGAGGGGGAGTTGTGATAGGTGTTCGACCACATTGAGTAGTTCCACCCGCCCGTGTCCTTGTGTATCGAGTAGAGCAGCCGCAGGGCGTCGTGGCGGAGGTACTTCATGTACTTCCCGGGCTCGTACTTTTCGGCGGTCACCCAGGCGTTGCAGCGGAGGCCGATGGTGTAGACGCCGAAGGTGTCGTACGTCGTCAGAAACTTCAGTCCCTTCTGTATTTCGTCGCTGTGGATGCTCAGCTTGGCGTGGATATCGGGGTACTTATCCTGGTTGACACGGCTCTTGAGGAGGGCGTACACGGCGACCGACGTGCAGCCCACCGCGCCGGGCCGTGGTTCCCGCTGGAGCCGCAGCGTACCCATGATCTTCTGCCGGATCGCGGGGTTCGTCCACTTGTACGTGTTCTTCTTTGGTTCCCAGCAGTTGTCCTTGATGTGTTTGTAATTGGGATTCCCGAAACTGCCGTCGGCTTTCTGCTGTGAAAAGAGCCACTGTGCCGCCTTGACAATCGCCCGTTCAACCGGATCGTCGTCCCATTTGCCCTGTGTCTGTTTGATGAGCTTCATGGCCTGGGGACTGAGTTCAACTTCCTCTTTTTTCTCGTCTTCTTTTTTGTCCTTTTCCCCGCCGGCACCGGCATTATCCTGGGCCCGGATATGAGCGGGCATCGACAGGATCACCACAAAGGCGAAAAACAGCATGATGACGATAGCAGACGATAAACGTTCCATACCGGTGCCTTCCTCACGCGAGTACGGTGCGATAGATCTATAGATTACCGGCGGCATTATCTGTGCGAGTAGGCCGGTACACTGCTCGATGTACGAGCCCCTCGAAACGCACCGTCATAACCGCGGTGAACATCGGCCGTCAAAAATGAAATATATCACATAACTGATTATTACATTTTATATTATGTGGCTTGATTTGCAAACGCAAAAGTGATGTTTTCCGCATTATTTAAACCAAATTCGAGCACTTTTTCAACACAGGGGCTGAAAATCGCATTAACTGCAGTGTCGGATGAGGATTACGGGGTGAAACTTTGCTATATCTCTACTTGACAAGCGAGCCGTAACCTGATTTGCTGTCGTCTCTGTTTTTATGCGCGGGGGATTGTGAAAGACGAAGTACCTATGAATCTACATGTGAGTTTTCTCGGCGCGGCCCGCAACGTAACCGGCTCACGGCACCTGGTGGCGGCGGACGGTTTTCGTTTCATGGTCGACTGCGGCCTGTACCAGGAACGGCATCTCGGGGACCGTAACTGGCACCCGTTCCCGATCTCGCCCGGCAGTGTCGACGCGGTCATCTTGACACATGCCCACCTCGACCACTGCGGATTTCTGCCGAAATTCGTAAAGGAAGGTTTTCAGGGGCCGGTGTACTGCACCGAGGCCACCGCGGAGATTGCCAAGATCATACTCCTGGACTGTGCCAAGATCCAGGAGGAGGACGCGGCCCACAAGCGGCGGCGGCACAAGAAAGAGGGCCGTGAAGGAGAAAAGGAGGACAAGCCGCTCTACGACCGTGACGATGCCGCGGCCTGTTTCGCTCTCTTTGCGCCGCAGCCGTACAAGACACCCGTCGGGATCGCCGAGGGCGTCGAGATCGTGCTGCACGGCGCCGGTCACGTGCTCGGTTCCGCGATCGTCAAGGCCACCGTGCGGCAGGGGGGCGAGGAGCGGACCATCCTGTTTTCGGGGGATGTCGGGCGCCCCGACCGGCCCATCGTCCGCGATGCCGCCGTCTTCGAACGGGCAGACTACGTGCTGATCGAATCGACCTACGGCAACCGCGACCACCGGGACGACGTTCCCGTCGAGGACAAGATCTGCGAGGTGATAAACAGGACGCGCGAGCGGGGCGGCAAGATTATCGTTCCCAGTTTCGCCCTCGAGCGATCGCAAGAGATCCTCTACTACATAAATGCGCTCATCATGCAGGGCCGGACCGAACCGATACGGGTCTTTCTGGACAGCCCCATGGCGTCACGGATAACGGAGGTCTTTTCCAACCACCGCGAACTCTATGACCGCGAGATGGCGGCATTCGCCCGCAACCACCATTCGCCCTTCGATATGCCCGGCCTCGAAATGGCCGGGCCCGCCAGCGCGTCGAAGGCCATCAACGATATCGAAGAGCCGATTATCATTATCGCCGGATCGGGCATGTGCACCGGCGGGCGGATCAAGCACCACCTCGTCCACAATAGCAACGATCACAGAAACACGATCATGTTTATCGGGTACCAGGCCCGGGGCACCCTGGGGCGCCGACTGGTCGAGGGGGAAAAGGATGTGCGGATCCTGGGGAAGAACCGCCGGGTGAAGGCCGAGGTGACCCGCATACACGGTTTCTCCGCGCACGCCGACCGCGGCGAACTCCTCGACTGGCTGCGAAACATACAGACGCCCCCCCGGCGGGTGTTCGTCGTACACGGGGAGGAGGAGAGCGTCGAGGCATTTACCGAAATGATCGGTGCCGAGACCGGATGGATCGCCGTCGGGCCGGCGTACGGCGAAACGATCGCGCTCGAATAGCTCGTCTTGACAGAGTGGGGATCGCGGTTTTATTTGCCTGCCGCCGGTGGTATAATCGGTACGGTGCGACTTACCATGTTACCAATCCGCGAGAGGGCCATGTCGATACCACGCTGCCGTGCCGCGGGGGTCGTCTTCCTGGCGTTGATTACCGTCGCCGTGCCGTCGTCCGCCGCGATCGAGGATGACTACCGGGAGGCGTTCGGCGAGCGGGACCGGAAGGTCAGGGCGTCCCCCGCGACGCGGGACGACGTCGAGTTCGCGGCCGAACTGCTCGAAAGCGCGGAGGTGCTCGAAGATCAGCCGGCGCTGAAGCTGTTCATACTCACCACGGCGGCCGATTTCGGCACCGGGAGCCGGGAGGGTATTCCCCTCGCTGAGAAGGCCCTGGCGGCCGCCCGTAAGATCGCCCCGGAGAGCAGTGCGGATCTCTCGGAAATCGAGATCGCGATCGCCGAGGCCCGGTATGCCTTCGCCGACAGCGCGCACAAGGCCGAGCGGGCGGGCGAATACGTCGACGCACTGCTGTACGGCGCCGACGCGGACATCGCAAACGGCCGGATCGATCGGGCCCGCGGCCGGCTGCGGGACGCCCTGCGCATCGCCGCGCTGCTCGGCCGGGGACTGAAGTCGCGGGTGGCCGACAAGGTCACCGCGCTCAACAAGGCCGCCGCCCGGCAGGCAAAGTACGAGAAACTGCTTGAACTCCACGGGAAGGATCCCGGCGATCGAAAGAAACTCGAGCGGCTGGTACTGTTTCTCCTGGTAGAGGAAGACCGGCCGAAGAAGGCGGCCGCAATCGCCGCGGGGAAGGTCGAGGGAAAACTCGGGGACCGCCTGGCGCTGGCGGCAAAGGACGTCGAGGAACTCGACAAAGAGGAGTGCATGGCGCTCGGCGACTGGTACCGCGGCGACCTCGCCGGCCAGGCGTCAAAGGCGCACAAAACCAACCCGCTCTCCCGCGCCCTCGACTGCTACAACCGCTTCCTGTCGCTGCACGAGAAGAAAGACACGAAGGCGATGAAGGCGTCGCTGCACATCAGGTCGATCACCGAGCAGCTCGGCAAACTCAGGGGGCGGGCCCGCCTGCCGGCGGGGGCGGTGCTGGTCATGAGTTTCGACCGCGGTACCGTCCGGCGGTCCGGGGGCGCATACACGGTCCGGGACCTGAGCGGCAACGGCAATCACGGCCTGATGAAGAACGTCGGCCTTACGAAGGGGGTGGCGGGGTCCGCCGCCCGGTTCACGGACGATTCGTCCGTCGTCATACGAAACAGCAAATCCCTCCAGACGATCCTCGGCCAGACGATCGTCATGTGGCTCTACCCCCAGAAGCTCGCCGCCCGCCGGAATCCCTTCAACAAGTGCTACGGCGGGGAGGGGACGATGACGCTTGAGACCGCCGGGACGATCAACTTTTTCTACGGCACCTCCGGCGAGAATGAATCGCCGTACACCTCCATAAACACATCAAAGACGCTCACGGCGGGACGGTGGACGCACATCGCCCTCGTCCGGGACATGAAACGCGGGGAGATCATGTGGTATATCGACGGGGTCGTCACGAGCCGGAAAACAGTACGATACTCCCGCATGGGGGCGTCCGCGGAACCCGTGATCATCGGCAACGGGTACGCCGGGCAGTTCCTGGGGATGATAGACGAGCTGGCGATATTCAACCGGGGCCTGCCTGAGAAGGAGGTGCGGTACCTCTACGAGCTCGGGAAGAAGGGGCGGAGTTTCTGACACGATAGTAAGGAGAGACGATATGGTTCTTCAGATACAACGCGGCGGCGGTGCCGTACTGACCCTGGTCGGGGCGATCATCGCCGGTCTTGCCGGGTGCGCGCCGCCCGGCTACGAGCGGTATTTCGTCCCGCAGAACATGGAAATCCGCTACGCGGCCGTCGACGAGGATCACGTCAGGATCATGGAAATCGGCGAAAAGGATCCCGAGGAGGTCGGGCGGCGTCTCTTCCCGGACGCCGAGATCGTCGGGTCCAGCGAGTTCGTCGGTTCGTTCGCGGACACCGGCGACCTCGACGAGTTCGCGGCCGCCAGGGGCGCGAACATCGTCCTCTGGCACACCCGCTGGCTCGACTCGACCACGGAGGTCGGCTACCACCGCTACCTCGAGCCGGAGCGGCGGGTGATCGTGGGCAGGACCCGGCGCGGGAAGGTCGTCACCGACAGCACGACCGTCTACCGGCACGATTACGTTCCCTACTCGTACACCGAGCATATCTTCCGCCACCACGTCCTGTTCCTGCGTACCGGTGACCGACTCGGCGGCAAAGAGGTCTACACCCACTCATCCGACGAGCAAGACGAATAGAGGAGCAGCGGTATGCGCCTGTTGATTTCGATGCACTGCCTGTTTCTGTCGCTGTTGATCATCTCCGTTCCCGCCGGCGCCGAACCCGCCGGTCCGGGGAAGCCCTGGCCGCGCCACGTGATCGACGCATCCTCGCGGGGCGCCGACGGGGTGCGGCTCGCCGACATCAACCGCGACGGCAATCCCGACATCGTCACCGGCTGGGAAGAGGGGGGACTGGTGCGCGTCTACATCCATCCCGGCACAACAGACGGCGCCGTCAGGAGACCCTGGCCGGCGGTCACGGTCGGAAAGGTCAGGAGTCCCGAGGACGCCGTCTTCGCGGACGTCGACGGCGACGGGGCGGTCGACGTGATCAGCAGTTGCGAGGGCCGGACCAACTGCATGTTCGTCCACTGGGCCCCGCAGGATCCCGCCGCGTACCTTGACGAAAAGGCCTGGCGGACCGCGCCGATTCCCCTGACGAAGGGAACGACCCGCTGGATGTTTGCCCTGCCCCTGCGGGCCGGTCGTGAGAAGAAGCCGCTGATCGCCGTCTCCGCCAAGGGAAAAAACGCCCTCGTCGGCATCCTGCGTGTTCCCCCCGACCCGCGGAAGCTGGAGGAGTGGAAGCTCCGGAAGCTCTACGACGCCGGGTGGATCATGTCGCTGGTCGCCGCTGACGTCGACGGCGACGGGGACGAGGACCTGGTGGTCTCCGACCGGAAGGGCACAAAACGCGGCGTCCTCTGGCTGGAAAACCCCGGCGGCGGCGGGCCGTGGCCCGAGCACCGCGTCGGGGCCGGCGGGAAGGAAGTGATGTTCCTCGATTACACCGACCTGGACGGCGACGGCCGCGCCGACATCCTCGCCGCCGTCAAGCCCCGCGCGATCCACCGGTTCCGGTCTCCGGCCGACCCGGGCGGCGCGTGGCCGGAGACGGTCATCCCGGTCGACTTCCCCGCCGGTATCGGGACGGCAAAGGCCGTCCGCGCGGGGGACATCGACGGCGACGGCGCGAAAGACATCGTCTTCTCCTGCGAGCACGCCGTGCCGCCGAAGCGGGGCGTGGTGTGGCTGACCCGCGGGAAGCCCGGTCCCGCGTCGCGCTGGACGGCCGGAGAACTCGCCGGGCCGGAGGGCATCAAGTACGACCTTCTTCAGCTCCTCGACATCGACGGCGACGGCGACCTGGACGTGCTGACCTGCGAAGAGCGGTTCGGTCGCGGGGGTCTGGGCGTCTTCTGGTACGAGAACCCGTTCGACCGGTTGTCCGGGTCGAAATAACACAAAACGATCGCACCGCAGCGGGAGCAGACCATGGACAGAAGAGTCGCCGCGTGCCTCATCGCCGTCGCCGGCATAACGGTATCAACACGGGCCGACGCCCCGTTTCGCCGCATCGCGTATCGGCTTCCGGAACCCGGCCGCGTCTCGGCGGCCGTTTACGACGCTGAGGGCCGTCAGGTACGCACGCTCCTCTGCGGCCGGCCGCAGCCGGCGGGGCCCCACCGCGTCGGGTGGGACGGCCTCGACCGCGACGGCCGGCCGGTCGAACCCGGCACGTACACCTGGAAGGTGCTCCGGGTGCCGGGGTTCCGCGCCGCGTACGTGACCAGCCTCGGTATCAATCCCGGCTCCGCCCCCTACGACCGCTGGGTCGGCAACCACGGCGGCGCCGCGTCGGTCGCCGTCGACGATGCCGGGATGTACATCGCCGCGCAGATCACCGAGACCGCCCCCGTCCTCCTGAAACAGTCGCTCGACGGCACTAAACGCCTCTGGACCCGCGGTCGCGGCGACGTGACGAAGGGCCGTTACCAGGGCGGCATTTCACTGGCCGTCGACGGCCGCGGCCGGCTCTACCTGCTCCAGCAGAACGGGTACCTCCAGGTCATCGACGCCGTAAAGGGAACCCGGTCGGCGACCGTGGACGTCCTCCCGGAAGACCTGAAACGCAAGGCCGACGGGGGGCCGACGTACTTTATCTACCACCACGGCGACGAGGTCGCGGCGGCGGACATGGACGCCCGGGGCGCGACCGTCGTGGTCAGTTACCGCGACCGCGACCGCGTGCGGTGGCTGAATCCCCGGGACGGGTCGACCGCCGCGGAAACGACGGTCTCCGCGCCGACCGGCCTGGCCGTCGGACCCGGCGGCGGTGTCTTCGTCATCTCTGAAAAAAAGGTCCTGGCCATAAAAAGGGACGGCACGTCGGCGCCGGTCATCGAGAAAGATCTTGTTGCGCCCCGCCGCATCGCCGTCGATCCGGACACCGGGGCCTTCCTCGTCGCCGAGGGGCCGCCGGATTGCCGGGTGAAGCGGTTTTCCCCCGACGGAACACTCATCGCCGCATACGGACGGCAGGGCGGCCGCCGCGCGGGCGCCTACCGGCCGGCGGACTTCCGCGGGATCACCGACATCACCGCCGACGGGACGGGGGGCTTCGTCGCCGTCGAGCTGCGCCCGGCCCCCCGTCGGGTCGTCCACTGCGATCACGCCGGGACGGTCATCGGCGAGTGGTACGGCGGGCAGCCCTACTACGCGTGGGCCGAGCCGGACCCCCGGAACCCCGCGCTGGCCTGGTTCAACGGCGGCGACTGGCTGACGCTCGCGGAGATCGATTACGCCGCCGGCCGCTGGCGGGTGCGGGAGACCTGGCGGGTCGGGGGGATGGCGGGCGGCCTGGTCAAGAGCCGCCCCGGCCACCACGGCCGGTGGTGGGTGGTCTACCGCGACGGGCGGCGCTACCTCGTCAGTTACGGTCCGCCGCAGGTCCTCCGCCACGAGGAGGGGACGCTCCGCGCCGTGACCGTCATCGGCGGCGAGAAGGACGTCGCCCGCGCCGCCGGTATCGCCGGCCGGGGGCACACGGCCGCGTCGTTCCGCTGGCTCGACGAAAACGGCGACGGCCGGCCGCAGAAAGGCGAGTTCACGTTTTCCGACAGCCGCGAGATCCCCGCCGCCCGCTGGGTCGCCCCGGACTTCGCCGTCCTTCAGCAGGGCAGCGAAGAAGACGACGGCGGGATCGCGTTCATCGTCCGCGAAACCCGCCCGGTATGGCGGGACGGCCTGCCGGTCTACCCGATCGGCGACGAACCCGGCCTGAAACGCCGCGCCGCGGGTATACCGGCGGCGGCCCGCCCGGGAAGCAGGGGCAGCGGGGCCTTCAAGGACGCGGCGGGCAACTACTACGGCAATGTCAACGACGGCCGCGAGCGGCACGGGACGACCTGGCCGACGCACTGGGGCGGCGTCTCCCGCCTGGTCAAGTGGGACCCGGACGGCCGCGTGCGGTGGTCGGTGGGCCGCCACGCGATCCACGGCGGGCTCGGCGGCGCCCCCGGCAGCACGCCCCCCGGCCGGTTCCACGTCCCGGTCAACGTGATCGGCGAGACGGACCGGGCGATTATCCTCGCCGACCGGGTGGAGAACACGGCCATGGCCTGGACCCGCGACGGGCTCTACGCCGGGTCGTTCTTCGACCGCCGCGCCGACGACGGCCTGCCCGAGCGGGTCTACCACTGGTGGCGGGCCCCCGACGGGACCGAGGCGATCACCACCTCCGACAATGCCGAGGGCGGCCGCGTTATTCAGCGGAAGGACGGCACGGTCCTCTGGTTCGCCCAGGGCCGCAACAGCGTGCCGGTCTACCGCATCGGCGGCTGGGACAACTGGACCCGCCGGGAGGGGACCGTCACCGTAACCGAAACGGCGCCGCACGCCGCGCGGAAGGGCACCGGCCTCCGCGCGGCCTGTTTTGCCGGCCCGGCAATCGGCGCTGCGCCCGCACTGCGGCGCGTTGACACGCAGGTCTGGGCCGGCAGCCCGCGAAAGAAGCCCGGCAACGACGCCGTCGTCGACGGGTTCGGCCACGGCCCGGTATACGACTGGTCGCAGGGTATCGCGGGCCGGGAAGCGGACGGGGGCTTCGCGGTACGCTGGCGCGGCCGTGTCGAGGCACCGCTGACCGAGCCGTTCGTCTTCTCGACGTACGCCCGGGGCGGCGTGCGGCTGTGGATCGACGGCCGCCAGCGGATCTTCGGCTGGAACCAGGCGACCGAGCGGTGGGAGACCGAACCGATACCCCTGCGGGCGGGAAAGCGGTACGCACTCCAGCTCGATTTCTACACCACTGATGAGCACCCGGCGTGCAGCCTGAACTGGGAGTCGGCGAGCCTCGACCGCCGCCGCATCCCCGCCGCGTTCCTCTATCCCGACCCGGCCGCCGCCGCGGAACCCGGCACCCGCCCGGCGACAACCCGCATCGACGCGCGGACGTTCGACGCGCAGTCCGGGCAGATCGGCCCGAAGGACGTCCGGGACGCCGTCCGCGGTCTGCGCCAGCGGGCCCTGGGCGTGACGGGCGCCTGGCTGGCGTACCGCCGGATCGATTTCGGCGACGGCGCGGCCCGGCTGCGGGTCGCGGCGACGGGCAGCCCCGCCGGCAGGGGAGAGTTCCCGGTGACGCTGTCGTTCCGCCTTGAGAAGCCCGACGGCCCGGCGATCGCGACGGTGGCACTGACCGGGGAGGGGCCGAAAGAGCAGACCGTCGCCCTGACCCGGAAGGTCACCGGCGTCCGCGACCTCTACGTCGTCAACACCACCGCCAAGAAGTGGCACTTCATCACCTTCAGCGGGTTCCGGTTTGTGGGGGAGGAGTGAGGGGAATATGAAAAAATGACGCGGGTTACTTGACAAATCTGCATGTCAAGCCGATACTTAACGTGCGGGTTCGGCCGAGGAACTGCTACGGTGGTTCCGAGGGCATTACCCGCTTTTTTTATGCGCACAATTCACCGCCCTTCATAAAGGTCGGGTACATAAAACGTGCCGTGAGTGGAGAACGACTCACCTTCACGATAACCCTCTCCCTGCCAAAATGCTTTTTCCATTATCCAGACAAAAGGTTCGATTTCTTCTCGTGTCGGTTCTTCCATATTTTCTATCCCGCGCCATCCCCAGTTGAGACAATAAATACATAGATCGGCGGCTTGTACGCCGTAGGCCATATCGGATTCGACAAAGAAGGGAATGGGAACAATCCATTGTGTTCTCTGTCGACCGGTATGTGTCAACATAAAATACCGTTCCATGCGGCGCACCAACTGGCGATCAGTGTGTTTTTGTGTCTCGTCCATGACCAGCAGCCCCATCTCCTTCTTTTCGCTTAGAAAGTAGTAAAACCGCTCCAGCAGGAAGACAATATCTTTTCGGAGAAAGTCAGCAGGGGCATCTGGCGGTCTGCTTTTTTGAGGAATAACACCGGCAAAAATCCGGGCGTCATAACTGTTGAGGAGTTCAATTACCCCTTCTGCCATGGTTATGCACGCTTGACCGTATGCGGCGAATTGTTCAGCCCGGGGTTTACGGCGCTGCTTTCCGTTGTTCAGGAAATTCAATGCATGTTTTCTTCTCGTCGCTGGATCCATTCGCTCGTGCTGCTTTTCCCATTTGAAGCATCTCGGCCGAAGCAATTTACTTCCCTTGATTTCCAGGTCATACTCTCTTAGATTGGCCCCAAAGATAGATTGTTCAAGGTTTCGCACCGCGGTGATAAACGCCCAGAGTTTTTCGGCATGAATTGCGAAACCGCCGTGGACTTCGTATGGTGTATTCTTATGATCATGCCCGCTTTCATCAAGAAAAAGCAGCCAACTCATGTTTTTTCCCCTTTTACAGTGTCAACGGCGACATATGAGACCGGGAGAATCTGTCCTTTATAGACGCAAAATTATCGATGAATAGCCACTCATTATAGATTGCGACCATATGTTGTCAAAACGCGAATTACAAGTTGCGTCAAATCCTGTTGCCGGCAGTTGCACCGCCTAAAGCCGGCCGTATACAATGGCTCGTCACTGCGGTATTTCGGAGACAATGATTCCGCATGGGAGAGTGCCTGTGGACAGTACTGTGAAATCAATGCTCGTTTTCCTTCTGCTCTGTTCCGCCGCGCCGGGCGGTGGAGAGACCCCGCGCCTGATTCCGCTCGACGAACCGGGCTGGCCGCAGTTCCGCGGTCCGCGTCGCGACGCCGTCTGCCGCGAGACCGGCCTGCTGCAGTCCTGGCCCGAAGACGGCCCGCCGCCGCTCTGGGAGGCCGGCGGCATCGGCCGCGGGTACTCCTCGCCGACCATCGTCGACGGCGCGCTTTACATCACCGGCGACGTCGGCAACGACCTGGTGATCTTCTGCTTCGATCTCGCCGCCGCGGACAAGGAGAAGGGCGGCGCCCCGCCGCTGAAGTGGAAGGCGACCAGCGGCCGGGCGTGGAAGCGCTCCCACCGCGGCGCCCGCGCCACCTGCACGTATGCCGGCGGCCGCCTCTACCACATGAACGCCCACGGCCGCGCCGTCTGTCTCGACGCCGCGACGGGCGCGGAACGGTGGGCGGTGAATATTCTCGAGCGGTTCGACGGGCCGAACATCCGGTGGGGCATCAGCGAGTGTCTGCTGGTCGACGGCGACCGCGTGATCGTGACCCCCGGCGGGAAGAAGGCCCTCATGGCCGCGCTCGACCGCGACACCGGCAAGACCGTCTGGACCACGCCGCCGCTGCGGTTCACCCGCACCTACGTGTTCGGCGGCAAGGAGGTCCCGCCGCGGCCGGACGTCGACGCCGCCGGCTACGCCTCGCCCATTTTGCTGGCGGCCGGCGGCCGGCGGCTCATCTGCCGCTCGTCGGGCCAGCACGTCTTCTGCGTGGACGCCGATACGGGGAAGATGGTGTGGAAGCAGAAGGTATATGCCAAGCACGAGGTCATCGGCTCCATGCCGGTCTTCTGCGGCGACGGGCTCTTCTTTACCGCCAGCGACGTCTACGGCGGGCACTACTACCGCCTGCGTGTCGCGGACGGCGCGGTCCGGTTTGCCGAGGCGTGGACAACGCCGGTGGACAATTGCCACGGCTCGTTTGTTTACGTTGACGGGCACATCTACGGCTCCGGCTACCGCCGGTTCAAACCGTGGGTCTGCCTGGACGTCGCGACCGGGAAGATGGAATACCGGAAAGAGGACCTGGCCATCGGGTCGGGGCTGTGGGCCGACGGCCGGCTCTACGCCCTCAGCCAGCGGGGGCGGCTGGCCCTGCTCGAACCGGCGGACGGGGGCTTTCGGGTCCACGGCGATTTTCAGTTCACCCGCGAGCGCAAAAACGACTGTTGGGCGCACCCCGTCATCCTGGACGGACGGCTTTACCTCCGCTACCACGCCCGCCTCGCGTGCTACGACGTCCGGCGGCGGTGAGGGGGGTTGGGCTGGAACACGGCAGGTGGTAGAGATACCACACAGTCTTCGGAATATGAGTTCGCCTTTGGGGTTATGGGCGCTATTTGCCGAGGATCATGTTCAGCGCGTTGACGAGGGGCGGAAGATCGTCCTGGACTGTGTCCCACACGCGGTCCGCATCTATATCGAAATAGCCGTGAATAAGGCGGTTTCTCATGGCCACAATATCGGGCCACGCGATATCCGGGTGGGTCTCGCGACACCAGTCGGACACACCCGCTGCGGCTTCCCCGACAATTTCAATGCACCTGACCAGTGAATGGAGGAGCATGCGGTCTCTGTCGACGTCTTCCCTTTTCCGGTCTTTTGCAAAAGACAGGGCTTCCATTGCGGCATCGCGCATGTGAAGCAACCGGGTATTATCATCAATCGCCATCGTATATTATTTCCGCCGAATCTACGACTTCATCCCGGAAGTACCGGCTGAGGTCGGCCGGTGAGCGCATATCGACCTTTCGTCCGAGAATGGCGGACAGTTCCCGCTCGATTCGCGCCAGTTGTATCAGGCCGACGACCGCGTCCGGTTCGAATTCGACCAGGACATCGACATCGCTGTCCGGCGTGAAGTGTTCACCCAGCGCGGAACCGAAAATCGCCAGCCTCCGGATGTGGTGTTGGCGGCAGAACGCTTCGACGGCCGCGGAATCTATGGAAATATCGGATATCATAGGCGCGTATCCAGTCGCATCACCATGTCCGACCCCATTACCCCGTGTAGGACTCGAACCTACGACCCGCTGATTAAGAGTCAGCTGCTCTGCCAACTGAGCTAACGAGGCACTGTGAAACTGTGCTTATTAAAACGCTTTTTCCGCTCCCGTCAAGGGGAAAGGTGCCGGCGTCGGTCTGTAGCCACCCCCGGACAATTTACTTGCGAACGGCGCGCTGTTGTGCGTACAATTGCCATTCTTCGCCGGCCGCCGAAGGCGGCCGGGCTGATCGAACACGGAAAGGAGAAACGGCAATGGCGGAATTTTTCAGCGGGATAGGAAAAATCGAATACAAGGGGCCGGACGCGAAGGATCCCCTTTCGTTCAAATACTACAACCCCGACGAGCAGGTCGAGGGCAAGGCAATGAAGGACCACCTGCGGTTCGCCGTGGCTTACTGGCACGCTTACTGCAACGGCTGCGCCGACCCCTTCGGCGACGCGACCCGGCAGATGCCCTGGGAGACCGGCGACGCCATGGAGACCGCCGCGAACAAGGTGGCCGCCAACTTCGAGTTCTGCGAGAAACTCGGCGTCGACTTCTACTGCTTTCACGACCGGGACGTGGCCCCCGAGGGCACGGACTTCGCAGAGACCTGCGCGAACCTCGACGAGATCGCCTGCGTCATGAAGGCCGAGCAGGAGCGGACCGGGATCGTGCCCCTCTGGGGAACCGCGAACCTCTTCAGCAACCCCCGCTTCATGCATGGGGCGGGCACGAGCTGCAACGCCGACGTCTTCGCCTACGCCGCCGCGCAGGTGGCCAAGGCCCTGGAAGTCACGCACGAACTGGGTGGATCCGGCTACGTCTTCTGGGGCGGCCGGGAGGGGTACAAGAGCCTGCTGAATACCGACATGGGCCGGGAGCTTGACCACCTGGCGGCGCTGTTGCAGATGGCGGTCGAGCACAAAAAGAAGATCGGTTTCGAGGGCCAGTTCTACATAGAACCGAAGCCCAAGGAACCGACGAAGCACCAGTACGATTTCGACGTCGCGGCCGTCTACTGTTTTTTGCAGAAGTACGGCCTGCAGGACGATTTCAAGATGAACGTGGAGGCCAACCACGCGACGCTGGCCGGTCACAGCTTTCTCCACGAGCTGAAGACGGCGGCCCTGCACGGGATCCTCGGCTCGGTCGACGCCAACCGCGGCGACCTCCTGCTCGGGTGGGACACCGACCAGTTCCCCAACGACGTCGTCGAGTGCGCGATGGCGATGATGACGATCATGGAGGCCGGCGGGTTCACCACCGGCGGGCTGAATTTCGACGCCCACGTCCACCGGGAGAGCATCGAGCCGGTCGACCTGTTCCACGCCCACATCGGCGCGATGGACACCTTCGCCCGCGGCCTGAAGCTCGCGGCGGCGCTGCGGGAAAGCGGCGAACTGGCGCAGTTCGTCACGGAGCGATACGCCGGTTGGGATGCCGGACTCGGCGCGGAGATCGAGGCCGGCAAGAAAACCATGGCCGACCTGCATGAGTACATGCTTCAGAAGGGCGCCCCGGATCCCAGCGCCTCCGGGCGGGTGGAGATGCTGGAAAACATTGTCAATTCGTACCTCTGACGGCGAACGATGGCCGAGGGTAAACAGCGGCGGGAGGTATTCGCGTCCATCGTCCGGATGGCGGAGGAGATTATCGCGGCGGGGCCGCGCTGTCACGGCTGGGACCACACGCTGCGGGTCCTGGCGAATGCCCGCCGCATCCGGGCGGCTGAGGGCGGCGACGCCTTCGTGGTCGATTGCGCGGCGGTTCTGCACGACATCGGCCGGGCGCAGGAGGAAGAACCGGGATCGTCGGGCTGCCACGCGGAGGACGGGGCCGATCGCTGCCGGGGGCTGCTGCAGGAGGCGGGGGTGGCGGACGAGGCCCTGGTCGACCATATCGCCGCGTGCGTCCTGACCCACCGGTACCGCCGCAGGGAGCGGCGCCCCCCGCGGACGCTCGAAGCGCGGATCGTCTTCGACGCCGACAAGCTCGATTCGCTGGGGGCCGTGGGCGTCGGCCGGGCCTTTCATTTCGCCGGGCGGATCGGGGCCCGGGTGCACAACACCGCGGCGGAGGCTCTCGCGGGGGAGGCCTACGGCCCGGAGGATACCGCACTGCGGGAGTACCTCGTGAAACTCAGCCGCCTGCCGGAATCGCTTCTGACCGATGCGGGCCGGCGCATGGCGACAGAGCGGTTCGCGTACATGCGGGGGTTTTTCGAGCGGCTCGACGAGGAGACGGGAACGGGGCGCTAATCGAGGATGTAGTCCTCGGGACGGTCCATCTTTTCCGCGTCGTCATCGGCCGCGGGTTTCGCGGGCGCCGTGTCCTTGTCGGCCGGTGCTGTATCCATTTCGGCGGGGGGGGCGGTTTCCTCTTTCTTCTCCGTCGTATCCTCTTTCTTCATCGACTCCGATGTATCGGCGGCGGTTTTTTCCTCGGGCAGGATCCGCCACCGCAGGAGGCCCGCCGCGGCCGAGAAGGTAGTCTCCACGCTGAGCCGGAGGTATGTCGCCTCGACCGGCTCGAAGGCGACCGTGTTGAAGGTATGCAGCGCGAGGCCCGACTCGTAGCCGGCGCCGGGTTTCAGGTCGACCGGCTTCCAGGAGGTGCCGTCGACGCTGTACTCGATCTTCCAGTTCCGCGGCAGGCCGCACTTGTGGTCGCGGTCGTCGTCCTTGAGCCAGTAGACGCTTGTGCCGGTGATTGTGCGCGGGGACGCGAATTCGCGAACGATCCACTCATCGCTTCCCTTTTTGCCCGCCCACGAAAAGCACCCCTCCGTCTTGTCCTCGGAGTTGAGCGGGGGTTCCTTCTTTTCGAGGTAGAGGAAGGTGTCGCCCGCGGGCTTGTGCGACGCGGCAAAGGGGGCGTCTTCCTCGGTGAGGTAGCCGGTGGGGTTTACCACCAGCCGCAGCAGCCCGGCGGCGTATCCCTTTTGGGATTGCACTTCCAATCGCACGGCCCCGGTGGTAACCGGCTCGAACCTCACGACGTGGTAGCGATCGACGGCGGTGGCGTACGACGATTCCGGCTTGAGGCGGACCTCCTTGAGCGTGCCCTTCGCGTCGGCGCAGAGGACCTTCCACGTCTCGGGTGGGCGGACCTGTGCCCCGGTCTGCGACCCGTCATACCAGTACACGGCGACGGCGGCCATGTCGCGCGGCGCGGCGAACCGTCGCTCGATCCACTCGACGGTGCCCGTCCGGGGCAGCCAGGAAAACCGCTTCGTGTCCTTCCCGGACGAGTCGCGGGGCCGGGTGGACGATTCCAGCGTCGCGCCCAGGTCCTGTTCCGCAGTCTCGCTCTCGAACGAGAGGGCGTACCGGCCGGCGTCGTCGACCCAGGTGGTGTCGGTCGGGTCCCGGGTCTGCACCTTCAGGCCCTCTATGGGCAGGCCGCGCATATCCGTGAACCGCAGGCTGAATCCCCAGTCACCGCCGCCCTGGGCGATCTTCATGACGACCATGTTCAACCCCTTGGCCAGCTCGGTGGTCGCCGTGTCCTCGGATACCTTCAGCGACCGTCCGCCGGTGAAGACGTGAAACGGCGGGACGTCCTTGAGGGGCTGTGTCTTCTTGTCGACGCCCGTCTCGACGACCCAGGCCTTCATCCCGTCGTCGCTGCCCAGTTCGGCCTTGACCTTCATGCTGCGGGGCGCGTGGACGTACGTTTTGGCGTAGACGGCACGGTTGCTGCCGCCGACAGCGTGCTTGAGGTCGATCGAGAACCGCTTCACGCCCTTCGACAGCGGTTTCCACTCCGCCTCTGCCTCGTTTGTCTCCGGCAAAAAGGCCGTGTTCAGCGTGTTGTGGCCCGTGTAGGGCCCGCTGATCAGCCAGTCGGTGATAAATCCCTCGGTCTTGCCCTTTTCCAGCCGCAGGTTGACCGGTTTCGTCAGCCACCGGTAGAGGCCGGAGGAATACCCCGGTTTCAGTTCCGCGACGATGCGAAGGCCGCCGGCCCTGACCTCTTTGAAACGGACGACGTTGTACCCGTCGGGGCTCGTGCCGTATTCCGCGCCGCTTTCGAGCGCGACGTCATTCCACCTGTTATCCTTGCGGAACTGCAGTGTCCATGAGTCGGGCACCGCGCACTTCCCCCGCGGCCGCTCGTGGTTGTCGAACCAGAACACGGAGGTCGCGGACACCGTCCTCGGTTCGGTGAATATCCGCTCGATCCACTCCGCGCTGCCCGTCGCCGGTTCCCAACTGAAGTACTTGCCGCCGGAAAGCCGGGGGTGCTTGCTGTTCTTGAGGCTCCAGAACACCGAACCCCGCTTTTTACGGGAGGCGTTAAACTGGTCGAACACCGCGTCGTCGCCGAAGAGCCCCGATTGGACGATCTCGGCGTTCGTGTGCAAGCGGAGCAGGCCGGCGGCCTCTCCTTTCTCCAGCCGCGCCTCGATCTTCAGGGCGGTGGTTTCCACCTCCTCGAATGTCAGCCGGGCGTAATCGTCGGCGGGCGCGGTGTAGGTCGCGCCGTCCGCGAGCGTTACTTCTTTCCACCCGTCGTCCTTCTCGTAGAACAGCCGCCAGCGTTCGGGGGCCGTGCAGGCGGTTCCCGGCTGGATAAACCAGAACAGGTTGGCGGCCGACACCTTCCGCCGCTCCGGGAACGCGGCCTCGATCCACGCCGTCGTTTCACCGTCTTCGCCTGCGGGGGGCCAGGCGAAACGGTCGGCGTCTTTCGGCCGGGAGGAGGGCGGCCGGGGTTTCGTCGGATCGTCGAGGTAGTCGGTTGTCGCGCCGTCGGCCATGGCCGAGTAGCTGAACCCGGAGAAGACCGGCCCGATCCGCTGCGCGCTGCCGCCGCCGAGGATATGCGAGAATACCGTGTCTTCCGCGGTCGTCGGCAGCCCGGTGTCGTCGCCCGCATCGTTGCCGGCGGGGCCGGTGTCGTCGTATACCGGCCCGGTCCTGTACGCCCCGGTCGATCGGACGCGCGCCGCGTTGACTGAATCGGGCTTGTCGGCGTCCCCGTTACCGCCGAATACGACAATCAGTGCGATCACGAGGATCGGCACCAGGACGATGCCGGCCGCGACGCCGACGGCCGCCTTCGTGCGGCGGCGGGCGAAATCGGCGATTCCGGCGATCAGCGGTATCCGGGCCGAGGTGCGGGTTTCCTGCAATGAGGTGATCTTTGACTGTGTCGTCGTGCTCGCCGACGGGCTCCTGCGGCGGGAGATCGACGTGTCGCTGATCGCGGCGCTTATTTTCGCGATATCCGAGTGGCTCGCCTCCTCGATCCGGCGGGCGATGTCCTTCAGCTTGCCGGCGAGTTCCCGGCAGTCGTTGAAACGGCGGGAGGGATTCTTCTGCAGGCAGGTGTCCAGTACCGCCGCGAGCGGGGGCGGGACATCCTTCCGATATTCGCGGATGTCCGGGGGCTTCTTCTTGACGTGTTTCAGGTAGAGTTCCTTGCGGGTCTTCGCGGAAAACGGCGTGGTTCCCGCAAGGCTCCGCCAGAGGACGATGCCGAGGCTGTAAATGTCCGATGCCGGCAGCGGCGCCTTGCCCAGGATCACCTCGGGAGAAATGTAGTGCGGGGTGCCGATGATTTTTCCCTCCAGCATCGACAGTTCCTTTTTTTCCACCACGTGCGTGGCCCCGAAGTCCACGACCTTGCACTGCTGTTTCTCGCTGAGCATGAGGTTGGCGGGCTTGATATCCCGGTGGATAAGGCCGTTCTCGTGGGCACAGTACAGGCCGTCGGCCGCCTCGGCGATCAGCCGGCATATTTCATACACCGGGAGCATGTTTTCCTGGCGCAACAGGTCCTGGAGGGTGCCGCCCTTGACGTACTCCATGGCCACCGCGACCACTCCCTCCCGGTGCACGACGTCGTAGACCCGCACGACGTTCGGGTGGACGAGGGTCGCTACCGCTTGCGCTTCCCGGAGAAACTGTTCGAGCTGGCCGGATTCCCTGGCTTCCTGGAATGATTCGGAAATGGTCTTCAGCGCGACTTCCCGCTGGAGTACCACGTCCCGCGCCAGGAACACCCTGCCCATGCCCCCGTCGCCGAGGATGTTTTCGATCTTGTAGCGGCCGATGCGCTGCCCCGTCCAGCCGTCCTTCGACCAGAGGATCGAGGCGAGAGACTCACCAGCGGAGATCTTGTTGTCTTCTGCCGCCGCCATTCTCAACCCGTTTTGAACACGTTCCGAATAAAATGAAATAAATGATGATAACTAAAAAAAACGCACCGGTTTGTTACGGTATTATTGTAGCATTTCAGGCGTCTGGATGACAGTGGAAACGCCGCCATGGGTAAAGATTCTGAACATATGAGCCTTGCCGCCGATCTCGCCCGCCGCGGGATCGGCCGGGTCGAGCCCAATCCCCCCGTCGGCGCGGTCCTGGTCAGGGGCGCGGCGGTCGTCGGTGAGGGGTGGCACGAGTGCTTCGGCGGCCCCCACGCCGAGCGGAACGCGATCGCCGACGCCCGGCGCCGCGGCGCGGATATCGACGGGGCGACCCTGTACGTGACGCTTGAGCCCTGCTGCCATACCGGCAAGACACCGCCCTGCACGGAGGCCGTCATCGCCGCCGGCATCGGCCGCGTGGTCGTCGGCGCGGCGGACCCCGACCCCCGGGTGTCGGGGCAGGGGATACGGCAGTTGCGTGACGCGGGGATCGCGGTAACGTGCGGCGTCGGTGCCGACGAGATCATCGTGTTCCTCGCGCCCTATATCAAACTCAAGGCCCTCCGCCGGCCCTGGGTGATCTGCAAGTGGGCCCAGACCGCCGACGGGTGCCTGGCATTCCCCCCGCCGCGGCGGTGGGTGTCCGGCGAGGCGTCGCGCCGCGCGGTCCACGACCTGCGGGGCATCTGCGACGGCATCCTGGCGGGCATAGAGACGGTCCTGGCCGACGACCCGCTGCTGACCTGCCGGGGCGACGCGCGGCGCCGGCCGGCCCGGATCGTCGTCGACGGCAGTCTCCGCATCCCCGCCGACTGCCGCCTGCTGGAGACGGCGGATGTGTCGCCGGTTATCGTGGTGACGCGGGCGGGGCAGAAGCATCAGGAGGCGGCTTCGTATATTCGCGCGGCCGGGGCCGAGCTGCTGGAACTGCCGGCGGGGGCCGGCGGCGTCGACCTGGCCGCACTGCTCGACGAACTGGGCCGGCGGGAACATACCCGGCTGCTGGTCGAGGGCGGCGCGCGGGTGTTGCAATCGTTTATCGGCGGGGGGCTCGCCGACGAGCTGCGGGTGTACGTGTCGGTCGAGGAGGCGGGGGCGGTTGAGGGCCTGCCGCGGTTCGACATCGCCGACGTGATGGGACAGGGGGGCTTCGCGGAGGTATCCCGCAGCGGGATTGAGGAGGACACGCTGATCGTGTGCCGGGCCGAGGCGCGGGGGTGAGGGGATTTACCCGCGCGATGCCGGCTGTTTCTCCTTCTCTTTCTTCAGCGCCCCGCGGAGCCACTGGAGCAGTATCATCGCGGCGCCCACCACCAGCCACACGTCGGCGAGGTTGAAGATGTACATGTAGCCCAGTTCCCGGCAGTCGATGAAGTCCCTGACGTGGCCCGCGATGGGCGCCAGGCCGGCGCCGGGCAGCGAAACCGAACTGAACAGCCGGTCGTAGAGATTCCCTATCGCTCCGCCCAAAATCAGGGCCAGGGCCGTGTGCAGCCAGAAATCGCCCGCCGGCGAGCAGGCGAACAGGGCGATGACGCCGATAATCATGCCCGCCGTGATGATATTCACCACGAACGACGGGATCATGTCGAAGCCGAAGACGATACCGGGATTTGTCGAGAGGGTGAGCCTGATGCCCGGGCAGAGCCGCCTGCTGATCTCGAGGTTCCGCAGCAGGCGCCGCGTCAGTTCCCCCGATTGTTTCGCGGCAGTGTCGTCCGTTTCGATGAAATCGAGCTTTTGTTCGATGTCCCGCCGGACCGACGGGCGGGAGAGGAGTCGGTCGAACACCGCCTCCTTCGACCAGAGGTCGACGAAGCCGGAGACGACCGCGACGGCCAGGAAGATGCCGACGGTCGCGGCGGAGCGTATCGCCCGGCGGGAGTGTTGCGAAGCGGGCGGGTTATCGGGGCGTTCTGCCACGTGTTCAGCCGTTCAGGCTCAGGCTATCGTCGCCTGCGCGGTCCGGCGTTTCCTTCGAGTGATTCGGCGTGTTCCAGGGTGTACTTGCACCACGGGAGGGCCTTGAGCCTCGATTTTCGTATCGGTTTATGCGTCGCGAGGCACATGCCGTACGTCTTGTTTTCTATCCGTGTGAGGGCCTCGTCTATTTCCTCGAGGCGTTTTCTCTCGCTCTCGAGGAGGCCGAGCGTGAATTCCGTTTCGTAGCTCTCGGAGCCGATGTCGGCAATATCGCTGTTGGGATTCGAGATGTCACTGCTGCTGCTGTACTGGTAATCCTTGATCGCCTCGCCCTCCATGCCGTTCATGTCGCCGATGATCGAGCGGCGCTTTTCGAGCAGGATCTTCCGAAAGGCGTTCAGTTCCTTGCGCGTCAGCCTGGTCTTGGGCAGATCTTCCTCGTCACGACGGGGGGTGTCGGTTTTTCGCGTGGATCCCGGGGCCTGTTTCCGGGAGGCGGATTTGATTTTTTTGCGGGTTGATTTCCCGCCGGTCCCGGCGGTGCTTTTCTTGGGAGAAGACTTCTTTTTGGTGGTTTTTTTCTTCGTGGTTTTTTTGGCAGACTTCTTTTGGGCGGATTTTTTCTGCTTCGCGGATTTTTTCTTCGTGGTTTTCTTCTTTTTCTTTTTTGCCACGGATCGTTTCCTTTAATCAGGTACCGAAAATGACGGGGAAGTATAGGGACAGGATCGCGTATTGTCAAGGGGTGTTTCAGACCCGTAAGCACTTGTTTTGCAGGGTTGAGTGCTTGTGCCAGGGAGTAGTACTGCGTATGATGCCCATGGATGGCAGGAGAAGATTCAGCATCATCAATGCAGTGCGCGGGCGTTTTTCGTTTTTGGCCGCCGGCGACCCGTTTTCATGTCAGGTTCGCTCTTTTTCAGTGATAATGAAATAAAGGCACGCTCTATGGATACCTGCGGCGATACGAACGACATATGGGGCCATGCGGCCCTGGAACAGAATAGAAGCTGGCTGATGGCTTACGCCGTTTCGATGACGGGGGATCCGACGGCGGCCGAGGATATCGTCCAGCGGGTGTTCGGCGCCGCGTGGGAAAGCCGGGAAAAATACGATGGTTCCTACGATTTCGGCGCGTGGCTGCGGGGGATAGCGAAAAACATGATACGCCGGCACTGGGCCCGCGAGCAGAAAGAGCAGGTATTCGTCGGCATCGACGAGATCGAGGCGCTCGATGCCGTAGTGGCGGCGCACCGGCGGGACCACATCGAGGAACAGGACCGCCGGCACCGGATACGGCAGCTCCGGGAGTGTGTGCGCGGCCTGGCGGAGAACACCCGGCAGTTGCTGCGCTGGAAGTACCAGAAGCGGATGCGTTCCGATGAGATCGCCCGCCTGCAGAACCGCAAGGCCAATACCGTGGACAAGGCGATCTCCCGCGCCCGGAAGGCACTGTATCGGTGCCTCCAGGCGAAGATGGCGGATGTGTGACCCATGGATATCGAGCTTCTCATACAGCGCTACCTTGCCGGCGAAGCCGACGACGATGATCGCGTGTTTCTGCGGCAGGAACTGGCGCGTGATACCGGGCTTCCCGAAAAGATCTTCCGGGAGGCTCGCCGGACCGAGGAGATCATGGCGGCCCTCGACGCCGAATACGCCGAGGAGCCCGCCTGCTGCCGCCCCCGCTCGATACCGGCCGGGGTGAAAATGCTGCTGGCCGCCGCCGCCGGTATCATGATCGTGTTTTCCGTCGGCCTGGCGGGATGGTGCATTGCGCCGCCGTCCGCGACGACCGGCGTTGTGGTGGTGTCGGCCGAGGGTATCGCGCTCGAGAAATCCGCGACCATCGCGGCGGGTGACCTGCTTAACGACGACTGGCATCATCTGGAAAAGGGGCTGTTGATCCTGGATTTCCTCGAGAACGGAAACCGGCACGCCCGGGCGGCCATGGAAGGCCCCGCCGATTTTCGGGTCATGTCGATTACCCGGATGCGGCTGAACGAGGGCATTGTCACGGTGAAGGTCGACGGCGCCCCCGGCCGGTTCACGATCGACGCGCCGACGGTTTCGGTGCGCGATCTCGGAACGCGGTTCGGCGTCAAGGTACCGCGCAACGGCCGCGTTGAAGTCCACGTGTTCGCGGGGCGCACGGAACTGCGGCCCATTGCGGCGAACGAAGGCGCCTTCGATCCCCTGATTCTCCCGGCCGGCGATGCCGCGGCGATAACGGGCGCCGACGGCGCCGCGGCCGTCGAGCGCGGCGCGGCCGACGTTGCCGGTTTCTCCCTTGCCCGGGTTGATGCGGGCGGGGGCGGCGCGTTTCGCGCCGCGGCCCTGTATCCCGCCATGGACCTGACCGTTCAGCGCGACGGTGCGTTTATCGACCGGGAGCTCTGCTGCGGGGGGCGGGGCGGAAATCCCACGGAGCGGGCGTTCCTGTATTTCGACCTGTCGTCCCTCGACGTTACCTCCGACACGCTCATCCGCGCGCGGCTGAAGATGATGTTGAATTCAACGGAACAGTACGCGTCCGTGGCGACCGGCAGAACGTCGCTGCGCGCCAACCGGGACGCGGTCGTGCCGTTGTATGCCGATTTCGATCCCGCCGGCGACGCCGCCGCGCGGCGGGTGCTGTCGGGAGCCGGCCGCGGGGCGGTGGTGGGCAGGGTGGTCTATCCCTGGGACATGCGGACGAACCTTCCGACTATTCTGCACCCCGCCCGGCACGATCCGCCGCTGCTGCTCGCCCCCGCGGTCGCCGGCGGGGACGGCAAGACGTACGGGCCGCCGCGGCTGGGGATGTATTATCACGTGGACATGACGGAGATCGTCGGCGAGTGGCTGCGGTTCCCCGAGCGAAATTTCGGTATCCGCCTGTCCGAGCCCGTGGCGAAAGACGGCACACCGTACACCTGGAACAACCGCCGGTTCGCCTCGTCGCGAAGCGCCTATCCCCCGCAGTTGATAATAGAGTGGAAACAGTGATACGCGAAATGAACATGACACAGTCACCTGTAAATCCGGAGTTATGAATCAATGACAGAAGAAAAGAACGAGAAACGCGAGCCGTTGGACACTGGTGCCGCCGAACATTTCGACTCGGCGCAGGCGGAGCGCCTGGCGAAGGCGTTCAAGACGATCACCGAGGAGATCGGCCAACTCATCGTCGGACAGACCGCGGTCATCGAGAAGCTGATGATCGCCATCCTCTCGCGGGGCCACTGCCTGCTCGAGGGTGTGCCGGGCCTGGCCAAGACCATGATGGTCCGGTGCCTCTCGGATGTCATGCAACTGAGTTTCCGCCGCATACAGTTCACCCCGGACCTCATGCCCGCGGACATCACCGGGACGGACATCATCCAGGAGACGCCGGACGGCAAGCGGGAACTGGTCTTCCAGCAGGGGCCGATATTCGCCCAGATGATCCTCGCGGACGAGATCAACCGCACCCCCCCAAAAACCCAGGCCGCGCTCCTCGAGGCCATGCAGGAGTACTCGGTCACCATCGGCGGCAAGACCATGCAGTTGAAGGAGCCCTTCTTCGTCCTGGCCACGCAGAACCCCATCGAGCAGGAAGGGACCTACCCGCTGCCCGAGGCGCAGCGGGACCGGTTCATGTTTCACGTCAAGGTCGACTATCCCAGCCGCGACGAGGAGTGGGAGATACTGCGGCGGACGACGGGCAACCTGGTGATCACACTCAACGAGGTCATCGGCGGCGAGGAAATCCTGGCCTGCCAGGACCTGATCAGGCGGGTGCCCATCCCCGACCACGTGACGGAATTCATCCTCGACATCGTCCGCTACACGCGGCCCACCGAGCCGGAATCGCCCGATTTCGTCAGGGAACTGGTCGAGTGGGGCGCCGGGCCGCGGGCCTGCCAGGTGCTGACGCTGGGCGGCAAGGTCCGGGCGCTGCTGTACGACCGGTTGCACGTAACCACGGAAGATATCGAGGCCCTCGCGTACACGGCCCTGCGCCACCGGATCGTGCCGACATTCAATGCCGAGGCGGCGGGCGTGACCGTGGACGATATCGTCGAGCGCATCATGGCCAGCGTACCCCGGCGGAAGGCCGAGGCGGTGATGTAAGCCCGCCGGGCGCCGCGTATCGTGAGTGTCATAACCACCGACCATTGATTGAACGCAGGATGCCATGTCACAGTTAACGAATATGTTGAGCCCCGACGATCTGCGGAACGTCGACAAGCTGGAGATCGTCGCGCGGCAGGTCGTCGAAGGATTCTGCGCCGGGTTGCACCAGTCGCCCCACAAGGGTTTCAGCGTCGAGTTTCGACAGCACCGCCAGTACGTGCACGGAGACGAGATACGCCACATCGACTGGAAGGCGTTCGGCAAAACGGATCGTTACTACATCAGGGAGTACGAGGAAGAAACGAACCTGAAGGCCATGTTGCTGCTGGACAAGAGCGGTTCCATGAATTACGCCGGCGGCAACCGGATGACCAAGCTGGAATACGCGGTCAGGACCGCGGCCTGCCTGGCCTACATGATGCTCAGACAGGCGGACGCGGTCGGACTCGTGACCTTCGACGAGGACATCGATACCCACATTCCTCCACGGAGCCGGCCCGGGCACCTCGGCATACTTCTCGACAAGCTCAGCGCGGTGCAGCCGGGCGGCGAAACGGAACCCGGAAAGGTATTTCACGACCTGGTGCCAAAGATTCACAAGCGGGGACTGCTGATCGTCCTGTCCGACTGCTTCGGGGATCTGCAGGAACTGCTCGGCTCGCTGGCCCACTTTCGCCACGCGCACCACGAGATCATCGTGTTCCAGATACTCGATCCGGACGAACTCGAGTTTCCCTTTCTCGAATGGACGCGCTTCGAATCCCTGGAAAACCCCGCCCATGCGCGGATGGTCGATCCCGGGCAGCTCAGGAACGCGTACCTCCAGCGACTCGGCGATTTCAGGGAGGAACTGCGACGGGGGTGTCACAACCACCGCATCGACCTGGTGACGATGTCGACGGATAAGCCCTACTCGATGTCACTGGCCGAATACCTGAGTTTGAGGAGGCATTACGGATGACATTCCTCAACGCGATACTCCTGGGCGGCCTTGTCGCCGGTGCTATTCCGATTATCATCCATATTCTCAACAAGCGGCGGTACAAGGTCGTCAAGTGGGGAGCGATGCATCTCCTGGAAGACATTTTCAGGACGCGGCGCAGACGGCTGAAGCTTGAACAACTGCTCCTGCTGCTGACCAGGATGCTTATCATCATGCTCCTGGCGTTCTGCATGGCGCGACCGGTCCTGACGGGGATGGAGGCCCTGGTCGGCAAGAGCAAGAGTTCGGTCGTCCTGCTGGTCGACGACAGCTACTCGATGAACGTGGATGACGGGGGACGCAGCCGTTTCGACCGGGCCCGCCGGGAGGCCTCGCGTATCGTCGAGCGGCTGCCGGAGGGTTCGGAGGTGACCCTGGCGTGGATGAGCGGCAGGGACGGCCTCTCCATCGAGCCCACGGTCAACCGGGGATCGGTCACGGAAACGCTGGCCGAAACGTTGCGCGGGTTCGGCACGGCGCGCGTTCCCACGTCGCTGGACGTTTCGCAGGGACTGTTTTCCCGGGCGCGGTACGCCGACCGGCGGCTGGTGGTGCTGACGGACTTTCAGCGCTGCAGTTGGACCCCCGAGGCGGCATCGGCCAGGACACGGCCGCTGCAGTTGATGCAGGAACTGGACCTGCCGCCCGACGTGGCCCTGTTCAGGATCGGCGAGGAGGAGAAGGACAATGTCGCGGTCATCGCGCTCGACCTCTCCCGGGACGTCCTGGGCATCAGGCAGCGGGCAAACGTCCGGGCCACGATAAAAAACTTCGGCACGGTGCGGGAAGACAACCTGCGGGTGTATTTCAGGGTGGACGGCGAGGAGCGGGACGTGTCCCAGATTTCCATCGGGGCCGGGCAGAGCGGCCAGGTGCTGTTTTCCCACCGGTTCGAGGAGCCCGGCTCGCACGTGCTTGAGGTGCGGGTCGACGCCGACTCGCTGGAAGAGGACAACGCCATGATGGTTTCGGTGCCGGTCTGGGAAAAACTCCGCGTCCTGCTGGTCGACGGGGATACCGGGACGGGATTCCTGGACAACGAGACGGCCTTTCTCGAGATTGCCCTCAACCCGTACACGATTGCCGGGCGGCGCGACGCCGCGGACCTGGTCGCCGCGACCGCCAAGAAACCGGAAGAACTCACCGCCGAGGATTTTGCGCAGTCCCAGGTTATCATTATGGCCGACGTGCCCCGGCTGCGAGACGACCATGCGGCCCGGCTGGCCGATTTCGTCCGCAAGGGGGGCGGGCTGATGATATACCTCGGCGACCGCATAGAAAACGGCTGGTACAACCGCGTACTCGGCGGCGAGGGCGGATTGGGATTGCTGCCCTGCCGGATCGGCGGCATCGTCGATACCCGCGAGAGAAACACGGCCGCCATAACGGTCGTCAACCGGCACTTCGAACATCCCGCGCTGGCTATCTTCAACGACCCGGCAAACGGTTCCCTGGCGACCGCCCGCATTCTGCTGTGGTACAACCTGGTCGCGTTTCCGGAGGCCGGCGGTATGAAGCCGAACGTGATAGCGGGGCTCACTAACGGGGACCCGTTCCTCGTGGAAAAGGAGTTCGGCAAGGGGCGTGTCATACTGTCGGCTGTTCCCTGCGACGATTCCTGGAGCGATTTTCCGCGGCGGCGGTCGTACCTGCAGTTGAATCAGCAACTGGTGACCTATCTCGCGTCCACCATATTTCCCCCGCGAAACATCGAGGTCGGGAACCGTATCGCGGCGTTCCTCCCCATTGACGCGGTCGGCAAGACGGGCGTGCTGACCGGTCCCGACGGCAGGAAACGAAAACTGCCGGTAATGAACCAGGACGGCGCCCGGGGCCTCGTGGAGTTCGAGGATACGATTATCCCGGGACTGTATGTGCTGGAGACGCCGGCGGGGGAGGTGCTTCATTACGTCGTGAAGACGTCGCGGAAGGAATCCGACCTGTCCCTGCTCGACGAGGAAGAGTTCGAGGAACTCGCCGACGAGATGGGGGCGACGCCCGTTACCTCCGGCGAGGAATACCGCCGCCTCGACGAGCAGCGGCGTTTCGG
The DNA here is from genome assembly GCA_964557575.1 of uncultured Planctomycetaceae bacterium. Classification (GTDB taxonomy): domain Bacteria; phylum Planctomycetota; class Phycisphaerae; order SM23-33; family SM23-33; genus CAZLBC01. Next base: position 28,167 of record CAZLBC010000026.1, on the reverse strand, counting down.
CAGGGAGATCTGGCACATACTGATATGGTTCGTGGTGGCCCTCGTATTTCTGGAGTTGTACATGCAATATCGTTTCGGCAGGGAGGGAACCGTATGAACTTGAAATTTACCGGTGAATGGTCGCTGTGGGCGGTTATTCCGGCGGCGATCGTGTTCGTGGTCGTGGCGGTCTGGCTGTACCGCCGGGAACTCAGGCGGCGCACCGGTCCGATCGCCTGGATCCTGCCGACCATACGGTCGGCGATCGTCGCCCTCGTCATCCTGATGCTTGCCGGTCCCGTACTGCACAAGAGAAAGGTCGTGGGTGAACTGACCCGGGTCCTGGTGTGCGCGGACGCATCCGCCAGCATGTCGCTGAGCGATCACTCGATGAAATCGTACCGGAAGCTGTACCTCGCTTCCCGCATGGGCTGGATAAGCGACGACGTGCTGCCGCGGGGGCTCATGGATGCCGACGAGGCGCTCTACAAGGCGTCCCGCCTGCTGGACATGTCGGTTCGGGAGGGGCTGGACACCGGAAAGCGGACCGCGACCGCCGAGCGTATACGGGATGTCCTGAAAGAGGGCCTGGACACGTTCGAGGATATTGATACTGAACTGATCGTCTCTCCCCCGTCCGGTCGCGGCAAGATTCTCTACGAGTACTGGAGCAATGTCCGGGTCAATTCCGCGGCGGACTTCTTCAACAAGAAAGAGCTTCGCCCTCCCGACGGGCGCGAACTCGTGGACACCTTCGCCACGCCCGCCAACCGCGGGGATAACTTCGTCGGCCGCCTGCGGGGATACCTCTGTCCGCCCGAAACCGGCAACTATCATTTCTGGGTTACCAGCGACGACGATTCGCGATTGTTTATCAGCGACGGGCCGAATCCCGCCAACAAGAAGAGCGTTCTTCACCGGGCAAGCCATTCGGGCAGAAACGACTGGCCGACCAAGTCCAAGCCCGTTTCCCTGAAGGCCGGCAGCCGGTATTACGTGGAGGCCGTGTACCGCGAGGGCTCGGGAGAAGATCACCTCGCGGTCGGATGGACGCTGCCCGACGGCAGCCGGGAGCGGCCGATAGAAGGGCGGCGGCTCTACTCGTACAGGCATGCCGGTGAAGGAGCGGACGTGCTGACCCGGGCCGCGGAGGCGTGGAAACTCCAGCTCATCGAGGAAGCCGCCGCGATGACGGGAACCGACGACAAGGCGCCGGGAGACGAGGATTTCATGGCGGCCGCCGGGCGGCTGCGATTCGCGATCGGGCAGTGGCGCGATTTCCTGCAGTCCGAACTCGAGCGGCTGGCCAACGAGGCGCTGGAATCGGGGAATATCTCGCTCGTACAGGCCATAGAAAAGATCGACAAGCTGACCCGCTGGGAGCGGATCAACGAACTGCTTCTCGGGGGCAGCCGGCCGCTCCTGGAAACGCTTGCGGAAAAACACAACGTGGAACTCATGCGGTTTTCCCACGTGGATTCCGCCCTGCTGTGGCGGGGGATGGCGGGGATGATCGATGAATCGGCCGCTATTCCCGATTCGCTCGGTTCCCCGCCGCAGGCAATGGCAACGGATATATCACGGCCGCTCATGGCGGCGGTTGCCGAACGAAAGGCCGCCGGGCCGGATGAAGACAGGGACGAGGAGTCCGCGGCCGACAGCGGCCGCCTGGCGGTGGTCCTGCTGACCGACGGGCGGCACAACCTCGGCGGCGCGCCGGTCGGGGTCGCCGAGTCGCTCGGGCGGCAGGGAATAAACATTTTCACGGTGGGCGTCGGCACGCTTGAGGATACCGCGGTAAACGATCTCGCCATAGCCGCCGTGTCGCTGCCCCCGTCCCTGTATTACAAGGACCGGGTCAAGGGGAGGGTGCACCTCAAGGACGGGATGGAGCCGGGCAGGGATTTTGTCCTCAGGCTGGTCTCCGACGAAACGGTACTGTGGGAAAAGGCGATGAAGACGAAAGGCGTCAAGGACCGGCGCGTGGAGTTCGATTTCCCCCTGGAAGAGTTCATGTCCAAAAAACTGGAGACCCTCCCCGGGGATGTCAAGTACCGGAACCTCCCGCTGGAAATCGAGGCGCGCATCACCTTTCCGGAAAGCACCTCCAGCGGGGACGGCGGGAAAACCGCGGCGCCCGCCGATACCGAAAGCAGGAACGACACGCTGACGTTTTACTCGCGGGCGATGTTCCAGAAACTCAGGATGCTCGTTCTTGCCGGGCGACCGCGATGGGAAATACGCTACATCAGGAACATGTTTCAGCGAGATGAGAAATGGGACGTCACCTGCCTTATCGCCGATCCCGACAAGAAACGGGGGGGGATCAATCGCGGGGAAGAGGGGGAGGTCTTTCCCGCGACCCGGGAGGGACTGTTCGGGTACGACGTGATCGTGCTCGGCGAATTCCACGCCCGTCTGCTGACAACGAAGGAGTGGCAGTGGTTGAGTGAATTTGTGTCCCTGCGCGGCGGCGGGCTGGTCATGGTCGACGGCAGGCGGGGCGCGCTGAAGTCGCTCGCCGGTTCGCCGGTCGGCCCCGCCATCCCGGTTTCGTGGGCCGGCGGGGAAGGGGATACGGAGAAAAACGGCACCGTTGTCCTGATGCCCACGGAGCGCGGCTGGGAGACGGGCATGTTCGATCTCGTATCCGAGGATCGCGAGAACGGCGGCGACAACGGTTCGCAGGAAGTCTGGCGGGAGTTCAAGCCGCCGAAATGGATTTCCCGCGTGCAGCCCGGCAAGGGATGCGAAGTCCTGCTGCAGGGCGCGGTCGCCGAACGGGATGCCCGCCCGGTGATCGTTCTCAGGCGGTACGGGGCGGGGAAGGTGCTGTTTTCCGCCGTCGACGAGACGTGGCGCTGGCGATACAAGGTCGGCAATACCTATCACGACCGTTTCTGGCACCAGGTATCAAAATGGGTCATGGAGCGGCCGTTTGCCGCGAGCGATCGATATACCTCAGTGGATATCGGCGATCTGAAGTACACCCCCGGTCGCCGCGTTGATGTCCGGGCGCGGGTGCGGGGAGAAGACGGCCGGCCCCTGCTCGACGCCATCGTCAAGGCGTCCCTCATGCGAGACGGGAAAAAGGTGTCCACCGTGCCGCTGGCTCCCCAGGGCCGATCCGGTTTGTACTTCGGGAAAACCGCTCAGTTGGGCAGGGAGGGGGAGTATGAAGTCCGTCTCGATGTCGCCGGTATACCCGACGATCGCATCAATGCCAGCACGACCTTTTACGTGGAAAAGCCGGTCACCGCCGAGATGACGGAACTGACCTGCGGGGAAGGGCTGCTCAAACAGGTCGCCGAAAAGAGCGGCGGCGAATACCTGCCGGAAGAGAATATCGGGCGTCTCGAAACGGTTCTCGAGCCGCTGAGCCAGGGCCGGATCGTGGAAAGCGACTTGTTGCTGTGGCAGCATTACCTGTGGTTCGGCGCGATAATCCTCCTGTTGACGATCGAGTGGATCATCAGAAAACGCGCCGGGATGTTATAATCGCCGGGTACTTTCGAGGAGACACGGGATGATAAACATAGAGCTTAATCCGGTAACCCGCAAAAAATTGGTGACGTTTTCGCACCGCCGAAAGAGGCTGATACTGTTTCGCGGCCTGTTTGTTTTCGTCGCGTCGCTCCTGACGACGATGACGGCCGTGGCGATCGTCGATCGTTTTCTCATCATCTCGGACAACGTGCGGACGGGGTTGAGCCTGGCCGCCTACGCCTTTTCCGCGATCGTGTTCTGGCGAAGCTGCCTGCGATTCCTGGTGCGCAGATTGAACCTCCGGCAACTGGCGGGCATGTTCGAGACGCGATACATGGCCATGAAAGAGGAACTGCTCTCGGCCGTCGAGCTCTCCGGCATCCAGGAACGGGAAATAGACTCCCTGGAGTTCAGGAAAATGCTCCAGGACCAGGTGGCCGGCGACCTGGAAGGCACGCGGGTCAGCCGACTGCTGCCCGTCGGCATGATCAAGAAGGGGATCCTGTTTCTCCTGGCGGTCCTGCTGGTCTGCGCGGCGCTGTCGCTGATTCCGCAACTCGGGTATACGAAACTGATGTTTCGGGCGATAGCGCCGTTCGCGAACATCGGGCGTGTCTCCGAGGTGACGGTGCGTATCCACAAGCCCGAATATCCGGACGCGATCATTCCCCGCGGCGATCCCCTTCCCATCGTGGTCGAAATCGAGGGCCCCGAGGTCGACGACGTGGTCGTGGAATTTTACTTTCCGGGCGACGAGCAGGAGTCGAAGATGCGGATGCAGCCGTTGGGCAATCGCCGGTATTCGACGTCGCTGGTGGTGGAGGACGCATCGGTCCGGTATCGCTTTCTCGCGGGAGACGCCATAACGCGCTGGTACCTCACGCCGACGAGACCCCGGCCGCGGGTGGCCAAGTTCCACAAGGAATACCATTTTCCGGCATACGCGGATTGCGCGCCCCGGCCCCTTACGGAGACGGACGGCGACCTGCGGGCCCTCGCCGGGAGTACCGCGAAACTGGAAATCGTCGTCGATCAGACGATTTCGTCGGGTTTTCTCGATGTGGAAACCGAGGGCCGGAAGCGGACGGTCGATTGCGCGGTCGCCGGCGGCAACCGGCTGATCGGCGAATTGCCGATACGGGCGGACGGAACCTACAAAGTCCACCTGACGGCCCGGGAGACCGGGTTTGTCAATCGTTTCAGCCCCCGATATGAAATTGACGCCATGCCGGACCTGGTACCCTCGGTGGAGATTCTCCGTCCGGAAGACGACCGGCTCGTGCAGCCCGAGGAGCGGGTGCGGTTTGAAGGCGTCGCCAAGGACGATTTCCGGCTGGGTGAATTCACCCAGCGCATACGGATCAATCGCGGGCGATGGACGGATCGGCGCCTGCCGATCCAGAAGCCGGCCAAGGCGACGTGCGCGTACAACTGGGACCTGCTGTCCCTGAACGTCAAGCCGGGAGACGTGGTCACCACTCTCCTCGTGGCGAAAGACCTGAAGGGGAACCGCGCGGAGAGCGCCACGTTGCGGCTTACGATTGGTTCCGGCAAGCACCACGCCCGCCGCAAAGAGCGGATCGAACGGCTCCGCACGCGGCAGGATATGCTGGAGAAGCTGTCCGAGGCGATGGAAGAGATGAAGGAAAAGGGAACGCGGGCGCGGAACCTGGTGCGCGACGAAAAGAAGCCGGCGTCGGAAAAGAAAGAGGCGCTCGACGCGGTGAAGGTCAAGTCCGCCGAGGTGCGCAGGCTCGCCGAGGACACCTGGAAGCACCTCTCCCGGCCGCCGTCGGGGAAGATGACGCCGCGGGAACAGCGGGAACAGTCCTTGCTCGCGCAGGCGGTAAGCCGGCTGAAAAACGAGCCGGTGAAATCGGCCGGTGAAGATATGGCCGACACCCGTCAACAGCTTGCCGCCGGCAACCGGGAAGAGGCGGTTGATTCGGCCGAACAGGGCGTCCGGGCGATGGAAGAGGCCGACCGGATGCTCGATCGGCTGAAACACGCCAATCGCGATATCCTGCGCAACGAACAGGCGACCGAGCTGTCCGACAAGCTCGACTCCATGGCCGAGGCCCAGAAAGATTATCTCGATGCCGCGCGGGGAGAAAACAAGGACGAGGGGTGGAAGACCTTCGCCCGGCGACAGCAGGTCGCGGCGCGGGAAATGGAAGAGGCGGAGTCGACACTGCAGGATATGCGGGAAGGCCTCTCCGGCAAACCCGAGAGCGCTGTCAAGAATGCGGAGCGGGCCATGGCACGGGGAGGCAAGAAGCTCCGTGAGGAGCTTGAAAAGCATCCCGAAGACGGGCGCAAGCTTCAGAACGCCTCGCAGGACGCCCAGCGCCAGAGCGCGGCGGCGGCGAAGCGCATTGCATCGGCCCTGCATGAGTTCGAGGAAGAATCGCTGGCAGCCGAAAAGACCCTTGAAAACATGGCGGGCCGGCCGACGGAGATGCTCGAGGAACTCCGGGACACGCTGAAAAAGATGCGGCAGGCGGAAGCGGAAGCCGGGAAACTGGCCGCGGCCGGTAAAACGGCGGATGATGAGCAGTTGAAGAAGCTGAACCGGGAAACCCGGCGAATTGAGAAAGAAGCCGACAGGAAACGGGCGGCGGCGACGGAGCATTTTCGCGACCTGGCCGACCTGGCCGAAAACACCCGGGAACAGCCGGCGTTCGCCGTCGACCGGGGCCGAATGGCCGACGCGATAGAGGGGACGGGGCTCCGGCCCGATGAACAGGCCGAAGGGCAGGCGCCCGAAGAGCGACTGGAAACACTGGCCGACGCGTACGAGACGATCGATGCCGGTCGCCGGATAGACGCGGTCGGCGAGCAACTCGACGACATGGCGGACACGGAGCGGAATATCGCCGCCCGCGAGCGGCAGGCCAAAAAGTCGGCCGCTGACTGGCAGCGGCTGAACGACGAAATAGACCGGATGGCGAAGGAGATCGATCGCAGCGGGATGTCGGACGAGGCCAAGAAGGATCTTCAGGAGGGGGTGAACGAATTGAAGGGGGGTGAAGAACGCGCGGCGGTCGACGCGGAGATGCAACAGCGGCGGAAGGGAAGAAAACCGACCGAACCGATGGCCGGCGCGATGCGGGAGATGGAAGATGATGCCGCGGCCATGGCCGAGCGGGCCGAACCGGAAGTGCGCCGCGCGCGGGAACTGCTCCGCGAGATGGCGCCGTCCATTGCCGAACAGCTCAGGAAGCTTGCCCCCGAGGCCCGGGAGGCCGGCAAGGAGTCGCGCGGACTCGCGGAGAGCGACGAGAAGATGGGCGCAGAGGAGTTCAGGAGAAAACTCGACGAGGCGAAGAAAGAGCACGGGGAGATCGGGCAGCGCCTCGACAATACCATAGACGCGATGCGGCGCGATGCGAACGAGCAGGATCTCGCTTCACAGGAAGGTATCGAGCGGGCCCGTGACGCCGACGATGCCACTGCCATGATGAAACGTCCCCTCAACGAAGCTGATGAAAAGCTCGACGAGGCGGCCGCCGAAAGCGAACCGCAGGCCAAACGCGGCGCGACGAAGCAGGCGGGACAGGAGCAGGAACACCTGGCCCGTGCCATGGAAAAGGTGGCGGACCATTACGACAATCTCGATAAAGGCACGCCCGAGGAAACCAGGCAGGCCCTGCGGGCGGCCGAGGAAGACATGGGGCTGACGCCCGAACTCGATGAGCGGTACGAGAAGGCCGAACGGATCGCGGACCTGCTCGCGGAGGCCGGAGACGATCCCCGGAAGCTGCTGGAGGGGCTCGAAGAGGAACTGCAGCGCAGCGAAGAAATGCGAAAGGCCCTCGCTTCGATCGCGGACGATGCGCTGTCCGACGCGGCCGAGTCGCTCGATTTCGCCGCCGGGAAGGAAGGCGACGCAAAAAGTACGCTTGAAGACGTTCCCGGCAAAATGAGCGGGACCGAGGGATTTCGGAAACGCGCCGAACAATTTCGCGAAAAGGTCGACCAGATGGCTCAATCCGAATTGCCCGAGGCGTCCTCCCGGGTCGGCGAGGCAGATCAGCAGGCAGAGGCGTCCGTGGACCGGGCGACCGGACAGGCGATGAAAGCGTCCAGCAATCTCGACGAAATGGAATCCCCCGCGCAGATGGCCGAATCGCTCGGCGAGGCCGCGCAATCCATGCGCGAGGCGGCACAGTCGCTCGGGGAGGCCGCAAAACAGGCGTCCGGGTCGGCCAGTGAACAGGCGAAACAGATGGCACCTGACCTGCGGAACATGCAGAACGAGGCAAACCAACTCGCCGCCGAGGGCCGGCAGCTCGCGTCGCAGGCCCGGCAGATGGCGCGCCAGAAACCCTACGCCGCCATGGAGTCGGCGGGCGTCGATCAGGAAATGGCGACGGGGGCCACGGAGCAGGGCGCGGCGGATGCGGCCCGGGCCGCCCGCCACGCCGAACGCCTCGGAAACGAGGATGCGGGAGCCATCGGCCAGGCGGCCGAGGGTACCGAGCAGCTTGCGGGCGGCGAGATGGCCGAAGCGCAGGAGGCGATCGACATGGCCTCCGGCAGCAGCGAGGCCGTCCCGCCGGTCGAAGAAGCACAGGCGGGCGCAGAGGCCCGCCGGGACGAGCTGAACGGGCTCAGGGGACAGTCGGAACCCGGCGCCGGACCCATCGATCCGGCGGCCATGAGCCTCGCGCAGGCGCTCGACAGGGCGGATGCGGCGGCCCAGGCCCAGGAAGGCTCCCAGCCCCAGCCCGGCCGGGGACAGCCCTCCGGCCCGACGCAGGGACAGCCGTCGCCCGCGATGTCGCAGGCCGCCCAGGCCATGCAGCAGGCCGCCAGCGCGGCACGGGGGAACATGTCGCAGCCGCAGGAGCGCATGCCCTCGACCGGATCGGCGATGCAGGGTGAAGCGGGCCTCCTCAGGTCCGGCGGCGAGGATATCGGCGATACTGAGGCCCGCAGGCTGGGGCGGAACCGGGAATGGGGCAGGCTGCGAATGCGACGGAAGGGACGCCACTTTGAGGGGCGGCGGGAAGGCGTGGCCGAGGAGTACCGGGGTATGGTCGCGGAGTATTTCAAGATACTGGGCAAAAAGGAAGCGGAGAACAAGCGATGATCCGACGCCGTGATTTTATGTTTTCGACGTGCGCAACCGCCGCCGCCTGCGCGCTGCCGTCGCCGGCGGATGAAAAGGTAGAGGAGTACAACCAGAAGAAAGTCGACGCGGCGATCGACAAAGGCGTGGCGTACCTCCTTGGCAAGCAGGACAAAGACGGATCGATGCACAGCGGCAGTTACCGAACGACGATGAGTTCCCTGTCGATAATGGCAATGGCCGCGGTAGGTCAGCAGCCGTCCCGAACCGGGAAGGAAGGCCAGGCAGTCAGCAAGGCCCTCGAGTACGTCCTCGACCCTGAGCGCCAGCTCGACAGCGGGTACTACGGGAAAAAGGACAGCTCCCGGATGTACGGCCACGGCATTATTACCCTCATGCTCGCCGAGATGCTCGGCATGGGCGTCGACCGGGAACAGGACGACAAGATCAGGGACCGCCTGAAAAAAGCGGTGAACCTGATTCTGCACAGCCAGCAGGTCAAGAAGAGCAGCAAGTTCAAGGGGGGCTGGCGATACGAGCCCAACGCCAAAGACGCGGACATGTCGGTCACCGCCTGGCAGCTTATCGCCCTGCGCGGGGCGAAGAATGCGGGAATCGATGTGCCCGCGGAGGCCATAGACCTAGCCGTCGCGTACATCAAGCGGAGCTTCGCCGGTCACAAGCAGAAGGACGGGAAGCACGATTATTTCTGCTACCAGCCCGGCAGCGGGGGATTCCGTTTCGGTTCGGCGACGGGCGGCCTGCTGGCCCTCCAGATCTGCGGCGAATACGACGCGCCGGAGGTAAAAAAGGCCGCCGACTACCTGCTGCACTGCCGTTTGAAACCGAACATGGGACACTTCTACTACGGGATTTACTACTACTCCCAGGGTATGTACCAGCGCAAGGGCACGTACGCCGAGCACGCCAAGAAGGTCCTCGCGGATCTGCTCTGCGACGAGCAGGAGAAGGACGGCTTCTGGAAGGGCCGGGGCGGGTCGATCTACGGGACGTGCATGGCCCTCCTGAGCCTCTCGGTCTACTATCACTACCTGCCGATATACCAGCGGTAGGGGTACTACAACATGGCCATCTGCACGTTGTCGAACCGCCGGTTGTAATACCGCATGTAATCGACCTTTCGCTGCAGCGCGCAGATCACCGGCCCGCAGAAGTTGTGTTTTACGAAGGATTGCGCGCTGCCCAGCCCGCCGGGACTGAAAACGTTGATCTCCATGAGTTTGTCGCCGACGATATCGAGGCCCACGAGGAACATGCCGTCCTGCACCAGTCGCGGCCGGACGATGTCAACCACCCGGAGGTGTTCGCCCGTGACTTCCGCGGGGTGCTTGGTGCCCCCGGCGTGTATGTTGCTCCGTATGTCGTCGTCGCTGCGCACCCGCTTGAACGCAGCGTACTTCCCCTTGTAGCGCATCGGCTCCCCGTTCATCACGAACAGCCTTATATCGCCGTCCGCTGCATCCGACAGGTATTCCTGCGCTATCACGTAGCCGTCACGGCTGACCGCCTCGATCATCTGGTTGATGTTGCCCATGCTGTCGGGACGCACCAGGAATACGCCCTGGCCGCCCGAACCCTGCAGCGGTTTCAACACACAGTATCCCCCGTGATCATTGGCGAAATGCTTGATCTCCGTGCGATCGCGGGTGATCAGCGTCGCCGGTCGCACCGCCTCCGGATAGAGCTGGAAATACATCTTGTTCATGGCCCGGGCAAGGCCGTTGGGATCGTTGAGCACGATAACACCGTGGCGCATGGCGAGCCTGCCGAATTCGATGCCGGCGGTCTTGGCCCACGATCGGGTGCCTTTCTCCAGGGACGGGTCGTTCCGCAGCATCAGGACGTCCAGGTCGTCGACCGTAATCCGCTCGGTGACCGCCTTGTTCTGCAGATGGCCGAAAAACGTCTTCAGGGCCTTGTATTTCGTTTGGGGAACCGTTGTGGCCCGAGCCCGGATTTTCTCATCGGGGTCGTAGGCGAAATCGCCCGCACCGATATACCAGGCCTCGTGGCCGCGATTGATCGCCGCCATGGCCAGGCGGGTGGTGGTAAAGCCCTGTTCCTCGGTCTTGATGTTGTTAACGAAGAAGCCGATTTTCATGTGTGTGTCCTCTCATTCGAATACCGTACTCAAACCGTCTTTTCGGCACAACTGCAGAAATCTGGCGGGTGTGTCCGGGCCTTCCATGTAGCGGGGGCGAAACGGCGGCGGTTCCAGAATCTTTCGCCTCAACAGCTCATGTATGACCGCCACGTGTTCCGTGTGTATTTTGCCCGCAAAGAGCATGTCGGTATCACCGCCGGCCGCGAGATAGTCGATCAGGTGACAGAATCCCCGCAGGTAGACCGCGTCCTTGCTCAGCCCGCCGCCGCGGTACGCACGCATAGCGGTGCGAAAGGCGGTTTTCCTGCCGAGGCGATAGGTCTCGACGAGGATTCTGAACGTTTCGATAAACTCGGCGCCGTCGGTCATCAGGTGAACCGCGATTACCCGCGCCGCGAGGATACGCATGCGGGATGCGGTGAGACCGCCGCCGAGGAACTCTCCCGCCACGGCCAGCCCCTCCTGTAATTCATCGTAGCCGGCCAGCCCGGAGTAGAGTTGGTGAAACGGTTGCGATCGACCGTTGAACCAGGTAAGCAGGTGAGTGCCGACTTCGTGATTGAGGGCGGCGTCGACGCGCGACAGCGGGATCTTTACGTGCCTGCCGACGTGCAGCGTTTCACCCGAAACCATCAGACCGTTGAAATCGTCCCGGATTTCCACGGCTGCGTCGAAATCGGCTTCCGGGTTTTTTCGGCGATAGTAATCGATCTCGTGCCGCGCGCGCAGCGCGAATTCGTCGGCTGCCATGAATCCCCGCTCCGGGGGGGATGTATGCGGGGCCGTTGTCTCTATGATCCCCTCCGCATTGCGCAGCAGCCGGTCTTCCACGGGAGGGTATATCTGGAGACTTCCGTATTTGAATCGCCGGGTTTCCCGGTCGACGAGCAGGGTGATTTTTCGGTCCAGTTCAATTTGTTTTTCCATGAAAATGTGCAGCATGACGGGGTCTTCAACCCGCTCGACCGGTATGGCATAGAGCCGGCGCTTAAGCAGTTCCGGCTCGACGGGTACCTGCCGGTAGGCGAATTGCGGCGGCCGATCGTATCGTGAGCGACGAAATTGCTTCCATGCCGTTTCCTGGTTTACCGGTGTAACGAGAGGGATGAGTCGGAAGCTTTCACTCACCGCCGCCAGCCTGCGGTCTACGTCGCGGTCAAGCGCGACCAGCGCCCGCCTGCCGAGGGAATGGAAATATTTCGGCCTGCGGCTCGTCAGCGAACGGGTGAATGCAAAGGCGATTTTCTTCAGTGCCCGGGAACATTCGCGGCGGAACTGCCTGAGCAGCAGCGGATACACCTCGCCGGTCGCCGCGTCCCGGTACACGGGGGGAACTTCGATTCCGAGGGTGTGTATTTCCTCGTCCGCAGAAGGTTCCGCGGTGAGGAGGGGGGGCATGCCGGAAGGCGCGATGACGCTTTTCTCGACGAGATCAACCACCACCGAATGCTGACGAAACTGCATCTTTGTGATGGCATGCACGGCCTGCTTTACCGTTGCCTTCATGGCCGGCGCTGCATCGTGCACGATCCGAAACGCGATGGTTGTCTTGCCGTGCCGACGGAGGTCGTCGCTCGCGATTTCAGGGCCGGACCATATCTCGGCGTGGAGAAAGGCACCGAAACATTCCGCCTGCACGGCGGCAACGGACGCCAGCAGGTCCGCCATGGCGTCGAAAACAGCGGTGTTGTCATCCGTGATCAGGTATGACGCCTCGCCGCGAAAGAGTTGTGCTGTTCCATTATCTGAACGGCCGGTCGGCCGTCGAAGAGAAAACAGGAACGGCCGTTTGCCGTCGACATAGAGGCGCCCCCACCGCGGTGATCTGCGCCGTACCGGTGCGCCGCTTTTCAAACGGTCGCAGATACGCCTGATCTGCGCGGCACTGATCACCCCCCGCGACGGGCCGGGAGTCGTCCTTTGATCGCTGCGGTCAGGCATGGCCAGACGTCTCCTCGCGCAGGCCGGGCAGCGCGGCCGCGAGGGCCCGCCGGATCGCGTCGATTTCCGCGTCGTGCGCGCAGCCGATCCACTCGTCCATGAAGAATTTTTTAATCTCCACGGCCAGGCAGCATCCGGATGCCGGAAAGTGTTCGTGTATCCATCGCGAAAACCAGCCGCCGGTGAACCTGACGTTTTCGCGCACGTCAAGCGCCCGTCCGCGGTAGTCAACAGAACGAAGATCCGCGATAAATCTATCCACGAGTCTCCACCAGCGTTTGCGGTTCATACTGCCGGTGCCGACATTGACGTCTGGATTACCGGCGGTATCCGCCGGCGGCGCGGCGGGCCCGCCGCGACGGTGGCAGTAGGCGTGCAGGTCCAGCACGACGAATGTGCCGTGGCGGTCTTCGATCTCCTGCAGCAGGGCATGTACCCGCTCGTAAAAATCATCGTACAGTGCCAGGGATCGCGCCGTCGCTCCCGGCGACAGTGCCCGATCTCGCAGGTGAAGTCCCCAGGCGTCCTCGGGTTTCATGTATATCGCCTTTTCTCGCGGGCGATTGAGATCGACCTCGAACCGGGAGCGGTGTACGACGATTCTCGTGTCGACGATTTCCGTCCATGCATCCGTAAACGGATCTTCTTCCCGCAGCCGGCAATCCTCCTCGATAACGAGATTGGCCGCGATTTCCGGCCGCAGTTCATGGCCGGCGTGAATGGCGGCGGAGACCACGGGGTCCGTCCCCCACACGATTTCGCAGAATTCGCTGTTCAAGAGCATCATCTCGCCGAAAGGTAATACCGGGCATACGGCTTCGAACCGCGAAATATTATTCCCCGTTGCGGGTGAATTGCAAAAGATATTCACCCCTGAAACAAAAAATAAAATGCCGGTTACAGACACCTTAAATGGGCCACGCTTCAGGCCGAATCGGATTCCTCGTATATGTCCGCCTCGGCGATGATCTTACGGTAGAATTTCTCTCCCCCGAGGGCGACGGCCCACGGGCAGAGTGCCCCGCGCGAGTCCCAGAAATCCAGGTGGGACAGCTGGAAATCATTGACCACCCGGTGCAGAAGCCGTTCGAGCAGTTCGGTGCGTATGGCCCTGATTTTGAGCCAGATCTCACGCGCGCGGGGATCGGACGCGTCTCGTTGCGCCACGTGCCTTTTGTCTTTTTCGAGGGATTGGATCTTTTTGAACCGCTCGGGGAACTGCTGCTGAAGCCACCGCTGCCGGTATCGCTCTTCGGCAAATCGTTCGAGGCGGCCGTTCGCCCGGTTCATGATGTCGCGGTACTCTTCGGCCAGGCGGCGGGCGGGAACGACGGCCGACCCGAACGCCTCGGCGAGATAGTCAGGTACCCTGACGGGGACCGCGATCTCTTTGATCCGCTGCAGGAAGCGGAATCGTACCCGCAGCACGGGGGACGGCCGGGAGTCGAGGAGGTTGTGTTCCACCAGCAGGCGGGCCAGGCGATGCGCGGCAGGCATGTATGACGAACCGCGGTAGGGCAGAACGAGGGGGCGGTTCTCCCGGCCCATGCGCGCCTGGATTGCCAGCACGAGCGCCTTGCCCGGCAGGGCCGCGATCCCGGCTTCCCGCACGGCGTCAAGGGACGGCTGCCCGGATGGGCGAAGGGCAATATCTTTTTCCCCGGCGCGCATGGTTCGGCCGCGCAGGAAGACCTCGGTTCTGTACACCCGTTCGCCCTCACGCATGACGGCGTGGAAGGGGAGCTGGCCGGCGCCGATATCGAGCGGGTGCAGGAACTGGCCGGTTTCCTCGATGGCCCGGTTGTACAGCGCAGCCGCCGTTTCGTAGTGGCGGGTGAAAATCCCGAGCAGATCAAGAAGGTCGTTGTTGACCTTCGATTCGAATAACCGCGACGTGCGGTCGTACCGCACCGTCTCGCCGGTGTGATCGGCGAGCCACGCGGCGTAGAAGCGGTCGAGCGTTGTGCGCGGGTGTTCGTCGAGAAGGCGCGCCACCCGTTCCCGTTCCGCTGAAAACCAGTTCGCGACGCGCGCACCGGATTCCGCGGCCGGAAAGGCACCGGTACAGTCGGTTTCTGCCGCCCGTATGATCTCCTCCAGGTGGTTTTTCACTTCCTCCATGTGCAGGTCGCCCAGCACGCGATGACGGTCGCGACCGGCGAAACTGGGCCCGATCAGCATCAGGTTGTCGCTGACGGCGTGACGGCGGTAGAGTTCATCCTGCGTGATACCGAGCTTTTTCGAGATCGCCGCGGGTTTCATTCCGAGCTGCCGGGAGAGATTTCTCAGTTCGACCGGCTGCCGACCGAGGAACCGATGATAAAACAACGAGGCGCCCCAGTCGGTACCGCCCGACGGGTAAAATCGCTCCGGGCGTATGCGGGCGGCGGTGTTGCCGTCGCTGCCGATATCGGTGAAGGCGAGGTCGATGTCCTCGACGAAGTGGGTTACGGAAAAACCGGCTGCCGTGACGGCCTGAAGCTTCGGGAGGGTATCCCAGAGGCTGTGAGAATTCTGATCGATACTGAATATCATGTCAGCGCGGTTTCGAGCCATGCCCTGTCGACGATCCCCCGCATGATCATGCGGACGCGCGTTTCGAAGCGGATCTCCCCGAGTGTTCCGGTGGCTTCATCGAATCTCACATACACCCTGATTGTTTCACCGGAGCGGGCCCGAACCAGCACGGGTGTTTTGCCCGCCGCGATGGTTCCGTTCCAGTTGAATCGAAGGGCCGTCATCATCGCCGAGGCGCACGAGCCGGTCCCGCAGGAAAGTGTTTCACCCTCGACACCGAATTCCCAGGTCCTGACAGCGATTTCCCCCTCTTTGATGACCTGTACGAAATTGGCATTGACTCCGCGCGGTTCGAATGCTTCATGATGGCGCAGGAAATAACCCGGTTTGTCGATAGACAAACCCTCGATATTGTCGACGTAGGTAGCGGTATGAGGGATGCCGGCGACGATATAGTCGCAGAGTATATCCCGGTCCTCGAACGAGAGTTGTATACCCGGCCGGTAGTGTTCCGGCGGCGGTATCGTGAGGCTCACGTCATCGCGGCCGGCGATGGTGGTGTTGACCGTTCCGGCGGGGGTTTCGATATGCATGCGCCGCTTTTGACAGAGGCCCGTTTCAAAGGCGTACCGGGTGAGGGAGGCCATGCAGTTGCCGCAGAGTTCACACTCGCTTCCGTCCGATTCCAGTGACACCGACGAGATCCTGTTGTGAGCCGGGATCTCGGGGGCGGCCACAATTGCCAGGCCGTCGGCGCCGATTCCCGTCGACCGCGCGCACAGGGTACGTGCGAGGGATTTGCGCAACGCACCGGTTGATAGATAGCGGTCGCAGGAACCATCGCGATTATCTATGCATATAAAGTCATTTCCCGCAGATGAAAATTTCCAGAATTCCATGGTATTCAACCGGTGACGACGGGGTTGTGTTGCTGGTTTCATTGTATCATGCACGATCAAATTTTCTCGCCGTACAAAACGGCTCTGCCGAATTTATCGACGAGCTGCTCGTTGACGAAGAGCAGGGGCAGTATCGTATGAACCGATGTTCCCGGGGGATGCAGATACTCGGCGAGTTCCTTTCGCCACGACTTTTTGTATGTCATAAGCCGGGTTTGCTCGAATTCGCCGTCGATTGCCCGGGATGCAATCGCGGCGGCGAGAAGGGCCGAGATTATTGAAGGTGTCAGGCTGTGGCCGGTAATGCTTTCCGAAAAACCACCCGCCGTTCCGATCAGGAGACACCTTTTTGCTTCGTGTATTTCCTGCTCCAGCGCGATACCGGCAACCGGGGTCCACTGTGCACCGGTTGCCTTGTTGAGATTGAGCGATTCGGGGAGAATGCCGGCTGCCTGGAGGGTGCGTATCGTCTCGGTCAGTTCTTCGGCGCAATGCTGGGGTTTCGAGCCGTGATAGACGGTCCGCAGGTGGATGGTGCCGCCGACGGTAAAGATGAGTACGACGGCCCTGCCGGAAGGCGTTTCCGTAATATGCAGTGTTTCCGCAAATCCGGACGGGAGCTGTTTTTTTTCTTTGCCCAGGGGAATATCGAGTCCTGCGGCCGTGATGGCTTCGTCGACGGGGGGATTTTTCCTGCCGAGAGACTCCAGCACGTCGACGGGGTGGCCCTGCGCTATAAGCAGTATGCGCGCGGTGTATTTTCTCGTGCCCGCAAGCTCGATGCGGTCTTCGTAAAGATGCACCGTTGCCGGCCGGGTGGATGTCCTGGCTGCGGCACCGGACTGCTGTGCCCAGTCCTGCAGTTTTGTGTTAAGCCGGTCGGCTGGAATGAAGTGGCCCAGCGGCTGTCCCGGCGAATACACGACGGAACTCTTCAGCGACGAATCGTAGAAACGCACCGTGTTGAAGGGCGTGCCCGGGACGTTCTTCATGCCCGCCCGTGTGAGCCTGTCCACCAGTGTTTGCGGGATCCATTGGGAAAGCGGGCAGTCGAGTTCCTGCTGACGCGGGGTTTTCAGCAGAACCGTGTCGAATCCGGCGCCGGCCAGGGTTGCCGCGGCGGTCCAACCGGCGGCGGTTGCTCCGAGTATCGCGAAGTCATGCACGTTTCCCATCGGGGTTCTCTATCTGCGGGTCCATTGTGCCAGGGTCAGAATGTATTTCTGCCGGTAGGTCGCCGGCGAAAGGACGCGCGGTGATTGTTTCGGTGCCGAAAGCCCGCTATGCCGGCGACAGCAGCATTCCCAGCCGGCGGCCCTGGAAGCTGGGTTCCTGGGTTACTTTGGCAATGTCCGAAAGATCCTTTTTTATTCTGTCGAAAACCTGGTGGCCTTCTTCCACGTGGGCGAGTTCCCTTCCGCGAAACCGCATTGAAAAGCGCACCTGATTTCCGCTTTCAAGGAATTCTCTGGCATGCTTGATCTTGATCGCAAGATCGTGTTCGCCGATCTTGGGCGTGCGGATGCGGAGTTCCTTCAACTCGGTTTTGTGCTGGTGGGCACGCGCCTTGTGTTCCTTTTTCTGCAGGGTGTAGAGGTATTTGCCGTAATCCATTATACGGCACACCGGCGGACTGGCATTGGGCGCGACCTCGACAAGATCCAACTCCATATCCTGTGCCTTGGCGATGGCCTTGTTTAATTCCACGATGCCGACCTGTTCCTGATCTTCACCCACCAGCCGTATGGGTGAGCTTTTGATCTCGTGGTTTCGACGCGGTTTCTTAATGGCAGTGCTCCTTATTCATTGGTATCAGTCTTCACCCCGTTCACGCTGAAGAGGGGTGTCTGCTTCCAGCGGTTTTTCTGCGCCCCGGGTTTCTTTTTCCCGACGCAGGCCGGATATGAATTCGTCGACGGGGACCTGCCCGATGTCGCCGCGCCCCCTGATCCGGACCGCCACCGTTCCGTTTTCGGTTTCCGCTGCGCCCACAACGGCCATGTAGGGAACCCGGGAGACCTCCGCGCTGCGAATCCTGCCGCCGATCCGCCCGGACGAATCGTCCAGGTTCACCCGGAAACCGGCGTCTTTGAGCTGTTCGGAGAGGTCTGTTGCATAGTCGGCGAACCGGTCGCTGACCGGGAGGACGGCGACCTGGACCGGGCTGAGCCACAGGGGGAATGCCCCGGCGTAATGCTCGATGAGGATACCGATGAACCGTTCAAACGAACCGAACGGCGCGCGGTGTATCATGACCGGTCGGTGGGGCGCGTTGTCGGGGCCGATGTACTCGAGTTCAAATCGCTCGGGCAGGTTGTAATCGACCTGGACGGTTCCGAGTTGCCACTCCCTGCCGATGCAGTCGGTGACGATAAAGTCGATCTTCGGGCCGTAAAAGGCGGCCTCTCCCGGTTCCTCGACGCAACTCATCCCTTGCTTGTTAACCACGCTGCGCAAGTTGTCTTCCGCGAGATCCCAGTTTTCGCTGCCGCCCACGTACTTGTCGTCGTCAGGATCGCGCAGCCCGATGCGGACCCGGTAATCATCGAGACCGAGTGTCGTGAGGACCATTTTCGTCAGGCCGATACAGGATGCGAGTTCCGATTCGAGCTGCTGCGGCGTACAGAAGATATGGGCATCATCCTGGCAGAAACCCCTGACGCGCGTCAGGCCGTTCAGCTCGCCGGAAAGTTCGCGTCGGTAGACCTGCCCGAATTCAGCCAGCCGCAGGGGCAGGTCGCGGTAACTGTGCTGAGAATGCTTGTACATTCTCAGGTGATGCGGGCAGTTCATGGGTTTGACGAGATAGCCCTCGCCTTCACTGTCGTCCGTGATGATGGGCGGGAACTGGGAGTTGCTGTAATAGGGGTAGTGCCCCGACGTCTCATACAACCCCAGCCTGCCGATGTGGGGGCTGTACACCATCTGGTAGCCGGCGCGAATGAGCTCCCCCCGCAGCCAGTTCTCGAGTTCCATCTTGATGGTCGCGCCGGCCGGCAGCCAGAGGGGAAGCCCGGGGCCGACCTCGTCGTCGATGACGAAGAGATTCAGTTCCTTCCCGATGATCCGGTGGTCGCGTTTCTTGGCCTCCGCGATGCGTTCGAGGTGACGCTTAAGCGTTTTCTTGTCGAAAAAGGCCGTGCCGTAAATGCGGGTAAGCATCGGGTTCTTCTGGTCACCCAGCCAGTACGCCCCCGCCGTCGCCTGGAGGGTGAAGGCCGTTCCTAGTGTGCCCGTGTTCGGCAGGTGCGGGCCGCGACACAGGTCGATGAACTCACCGACCCGGTAGAAACTCAACTCCTCTACGCCTTCTTCTGCGACGAGTGAATCGATCGCCCGGATCTTGTAATCCTGTCCCGATTCGGCCATTATTGCACGCGCTTCTGCGATCGACATCACCAGGTGTTCGACGGGGATGTCTTCCTCCACGATGCGACGCATCTCGTCTTCTATCCGCGGCAGGTCGTCGGCGGTGACGGGATCGGGAAGATCCATGTCGTAGTAGAACCCGTACTGAAAATCATCGGTGAGGGCGGGACCGAACCCGAACTTCACGTCCTGTCCGAACATTCGTTTGACCGCCTGGGCCATCACGTGGGCGGCGGTATGGCGCAGGACCTCAAGTGATTCGGGGTCCCTGTCGGTAAGCAAACGCACGGTATGCGTCCCGTCCTGGATACAAAAAGACAGATCCCTGTTTTCTTCGTCGACAGTTGCGGCAACTGAGGATCTCGCGAGTCCGGGCGAGATGTCTTCGGCGACCTCCATCGGGGTAACGGGTCGCTCGTATTCGCGAATAGAGCCGTCCGGGAGTTCTATTTTTACCATAATGAGCTGTTCAGTTTCTTCCAATCGGTAATGATGACATAAAAACAAGGGTATCCGTAGTCGGAAACGCATTTTGTGCGTCGTGTTCCGTCGTGCGAACATGCCTTCAGGAACATTCCGCACCCGGTGTACAACTGCAGGATACCGCTGATGTCTGTTTCATATTATAGTCTGATTCCATCGGTATTTCAGGATATATTAATCAAAAGGAAATTCAAAAAGATTTTTGCAAATCCGCGTTTTTTCAATGCGTAAAATTTCGCGAATCCAACCTACCATAGGGGAATGCCGGGCGTAAAGAAAAATCGTTCCCGCCCCATGGCGGTCAAGTATTGGACCTTTGCGGGACTATTGCTGACGGACCGGTGTCCGGCGTGCTGCGAGGCCTGTTATTTGAATCTGCCCGGCGAGGAACATGCCTGCATGAATGTCGAGACCGCGCTGCGTATCTGGCGGGAGCTGCAGGAGGCCTCGCCGCACGGGTGCCGCGTACACCTGACCGGCGGAGAACCGTTTACGCGGTGGTCGCTGCTGATCGCGGTTGCCCGTCAGGGGAGCGCCGCCGGACTCGGACCGCTGGAAAAGGTTGAAACCAACGGATTCTGGGCCCGTGACAAGGCCCTGATACGGGAAAGATTGACGGCATTGGACCGGGCGGGAATGAAGAAATTGAGCATATCGGCTGACCCGTTTCACCAGCAGTTTGTCCCGCTTCAGCGCGTGCGCCTCCTTGCCCGGGTGGCGGAGGACCTGCTGGGGCCGGATCGGGTTCAGGTACGGTGGCGCGACTGGATGGCATGCGGGACCGATACGGCGCATCTCGCCGACAAACAGCGACAGCAACTTTTCGTCGACTGGCTTTCCCGGGGGCGCGACAGATTAAACGGGAGGGCCGCCGAACTTCTGGCGGATACACTTGACCGTGTCCCGCCGGAACAACTGGCGGAAGACTGCAGAGAACGGTTGCTGAGAAACAGGCACGTGCACGTGTCGCCCGGCGGTGAGATCTGGCCGGGAGTGTGTGCGGGGATCGTTATCGGCAGAACCGGCGCGGGCATGAGCGTGGCCGGGATCAGAGAACGGCTCATACGCGATTATGCCGATCGGCCGATTCTCGGCCGGCTGGTCCGCGGAGGCCCGGCGGAACTCCTCGGCCTCGCACGGGAAACCGGATTTCAGCCCGCCGCGGGATACGCGGGGAAGTGCCATCTCTGCTGGAAGATTCGCGCGCACCTGTGGAAAACCGGCGGGTTCACCGAAGAACTCGGCCCCGCCTGCATATATGCCTGATGCTTGCAACTGAGCGTACCGTGACGATTCCCCCGGCGCTGACGCCGGTATACACCCGGCGGTCCTCTACGGGTGCCTGGCCGGCATGTTTGCCTTGGCCGGGTCATACGAGGAACGCTGCCGTTGTTAAATAATCCGCCGCAGCTTTGGCCCGATAATACTAACAATTGGCTTGATGTTCGTGGGGCAGCACGGGATCAGCGGGTATGATGCCGTTTGTCGGCGACGGGTCGATACCACTGGGCAGTACCCGAAAGGACGGAGTGATGGCTGGTAACGGCGGTATTGAAGATGCGTATGCACTGGCGAAAGAACGCTATGCGGCGGTCGGCGTGGAGGCCGATACGGCCCTCGATATGCTCTCCCGCATCCCGGTCAGCATACACTGCTGGCAGGGCGACGATGTGCGGGGGTTTGAAGATCTCGGCGAAGGACTTGACGGCGGGGGTATACAGGCGACGGGAAATTATCCCGGGGCGGCACGGAACGCCGATGAACTCAGGGCCGATATCGAGCAGGCACTGTTACTGATTCCCGGCAGTCACCGGCTGAATCTGCACGCCATTTATGCGGAAACCGGCGACCGGAAGGTGGCGCGCAATGAACTGCAGCCTGAGCATTTCCAACGATGGATCGAATGGGCCGGCCGGAACGGCCTGGGGCTCGACTTCAACGGAACGTTTTTCGCCCACCCGATGGCCGAGACCGGCTTTACCCTCAGCAGCGCCGACGACACCGTCAGGCGATTCTGGATAGAACACGCCGTCGCCTGCCGCAGGATAGGGGCGGCGATGGGCGCGGCGCTCAAGAGCCCCTCCGTGGCCAACGTCTGGATCCCGGACGGCTACAAGGACACCCCCGCTGATCGGAAGGGGCCGCGTGAAAGACTCAGGGCCGCGCTGGATGAAGTATTCGCTGAACGGATCGACCGGGATCGTCTCCGCGACGCCGTGGAGAGCAAGTTGTTCGGTATCGGGTCGGAGTCCTACGTGGTCGGTTCCCATGAATTTTACCTGGGGTACGCCGTTACCGGCGGGGCGCTGCTCTGCCTGGATACCGGCCATTTTCATCCCACGGAAGTCGTCTCCGACAAGATATCGGCCGTCTTCCAGTTTGTCGACGAGATACTCCTCCACGTCAGCAGGGGGGTGCGGTGGGACAGTGATCACGTGGTGACGCTGTCCGACGAACTGCGGACCCTGGCGGCCGAACTGGCGCGCGGCGATTACCTCGATCGAACGCACATCGGTCTCGATTTCTTCGACGCGAGCATCAATCGCGTGGCCGCGTGGGTCATCGGAACCCGGAACATGATCAAGGCCCTGCTGGCGGCGCTGCTCGAACCGTCCGCGCGACTTGCCGAACTGGAGGAGCGCGGGGATTACACGGCGCGACTGGCATTGGCCGAAGAATTGAAGAGTTTGCCTTTCGGTGCCGTTTGGGATTATTATTGCACCCGGCATTCGGTGCCGGTCGGGATCGCCTGGCTGGATGAGGTCAGGCAATACGAGCGCACGGTCCTCCGGGAGCGATCGTGAGCCCGAGAGCGATCGAATGTAACAGGTAAGGAGCAGCCCATGTCCGATACGGAAGTGCAGGCGGCAACGGCGAGCGACGAGATAGAGAGTCACGGCGACGAGTTCGAACGCCGACCCGTTCCCGCGCGTTCGCTGCTGGGTTTCAGGAGTTTTATCGGCATGTACGCCGGCGAGCACTGCGCCGGCACCGAGCTGATGATCGGGCCGCTGTTCGTGGCGGCGGGCGTCGGCGCATTTGACCTGCTGGCGGGACTTTTCGTGGGGAACCTCCTGGCTGTTCTCAGCTGGGTATTCCTGACCGCGCCCATCGCCACCCGATCCCGCCTCACTATGTACTTCCAGCTCGAAAAGATTACCGGCCGAAAACTGGTCATCCTCTACAACCTTGCCAACGGTGTCATGTTTTGCTTCCTGGCCGGCGCGATGATCACGGTCTCCGCGACGGCTGTCGGCGTCTGGTTCAAGTTCCCCATGCCCGGCCTGAACGATGTATTTCCCAACAGCGCGGGATGGGTCATTGCGGTTCTGGCTGTCGGTGCGGCGATCGCCGTCGTCGCGGCCTACGGTTACCGGATGGTCGCCCACTTTGCGAACATCGCCGCGCCCTGGATGATCATGGTATTCGTCGCCTTCGGGTTGGTGGGACTGCGCGAGTTTATCAGCGACACCGGCGTGGAAATACAGAGCGCATCGGACCTCTGGAATCTCTTCGAGACCAAGGTGTGGAAGGGTGGCGATCCGCAGCCGGGACAGGCGAAGTTCACCTTCTGGCACGTGACGTTCTTTGCATGGTTCTGCAACCTTGCGATGCATATCGGGATGGCCGACCTGTCTGTCCTGCGGTTTGCAAAAAAAACATGGTACGGCGTGGCTTCGGGTACGGGGATGTACATCGGACATTTCATGGCGTGGATTTCCGCCTCGATTCTCTACGCACTTCAACTGTATCGGGAACCCGGCAACACGGACGTGCTGCCGGGTCCGCTTGCATACAATGCGTGCGGTATCGCCGGTCTGATCTGCGTGATAATCGCGGGATGGACGACGGCGAATCCCACGATTTACCGTGCCGGACTTGCCTTCCAGGCAATATTCCCAAAGGTGTCGCGGCGCAAGATGACACTTGTTACCGGCGGGATCGCGACCGTTGCCGCACTGTTCCCGTTGATCGCCATGAAGCTGCTTGGGTTTGTCGCCCTGTACGGACTGGTGCTCGTTCCAATGGGTGCGGTGATTTTCGTTGATTTCTGGCTGATGCGGAAACTGGGGCTCAAGGATAATTACGCCGAGTCCTCGGGAAAGTCCTTCAACTGGGCGGCCTGCCTCGCGTGGCTGCTGACACTGGCCGTCTGCCTGTTTCTCGTCCTGGAAGGCGGCGTGGAGATATACTTTGTCAGTCTGCCGGGCTGGTTTCTGGCCGCTATGATATTCGTCCTTGTAAGCTGGATACACCAGAAGAATATTCTGAACAAGATACCGGGGTTCAGGAAAATCGTGAAAAGCATTTCCCTTGTTGCTTTTGCGGCCACCGTTGTTCCCGCGTTCCTTTATCTGTCCGGGAACATGGAACTGGGATCGATGAAGTATTTCATGCTTTCAGCCGCCGCCCTGTGGTTCCTGACCACTCCGTACTGGATGGATCGCAGTTAAAAACCGTTTTCCGAAGGGGCCGCGGAAGCCGGTCTGTCAGCTTCCGGCAACTTGTAGTTGACACTGCTGCTCCTTGTAATTAATATTCACACTCGCGCTATCACCGGCTGATTGTCCGGATTCTACGCAACCATATTATGGAGTCATGAAATGGACGAAGAAAAACAGGTGGTTACCATCACCCGGCAGGAAGGAATAAACCTGGCCGTCCTCGAGAGCCCCAGGGTGCTCGACGAGGTCAGTATTTCAGAAATCGGAGATACGCTTTCCGCGATTGCCCGGGACAACGAATCCCCCAAGCTCGTCGTTGATTTCCGGAATGTATCCAACATGTCGTCAAGCGCGCTGGGGATGTTGATTACCGTCCATAAAAGGATACGGGAAGCAAGCGGTGAATTGCGCCTGTGTAATATCAATCCCAATATCGCCGAGGTGTTCAGTATTACCCGCCTTGACGAGATTTTTGTTATTGACAAGGAACTGGAAGACAGTATCGCGCAGTTGAAAAAATAATTGATGGCATTGCCGCTGTTGCCCGTGCGGGCAGTGTTTATGTTCCCATAAGCGTTTGATACAATCCCTCGATGAAGACGAAGATAATTCCCACTGATTATGAATGTGCCCAGGAGATCGAGGAAGCCATTCTTGATGATGTTTCCGGGGCCGGCTTTACGGAGGCCGATATTTTTGCCATCAGGCTGGCCGCGGAGGAGGCGTTCGCGAATGCGATCAAGCACGGAAACGAACGAGACGAGAACAAGAAGCTGGTGATCTCCTGGGAATGTTCCGAGGACGAGGTGACCATTGTTGTGGCCGATGAGGGGAACGGGTTCACGCCCGCTGATGTGCCCGATCCGACCGAACACGAAAATCTCGAGCGATCGTTCGGCCGAGGAATAATGCTGATCCGCTCCTACATGGATGAGGTCGTCTACAACGAAAAAGGCAATACACTCACGATGAAAAAGAGAAGCGGCGGCAATACGGCCTGAACCCGGCCGTTGAGTGTCACCCGGGGTACACTATGTCCCATAACCGAATCCTGGAATACGAAAAACTGCGCGTTATGCTCTCATCGACGGTGCTGATGCTGTGTGTGTACTGGTTGGTCGCGGATACGTTCACCCACACCGTCGATCCGATGGCCCCCCTGGTATTCATTCCGATGGGCGCGGTTTTCAAGCTCGCGATGGTCGCCGCGATGGCAGTGGTTTTTATTCTCATCGCCCTGACCGTCATGATCAGGACCCGGCCTGCCGGTGCCGTGGCGGTCGCCCTGATTGGGCTGGGAGGAATCGCCCTTCACTCTGAACCGGCCCTGTTGTTGCTGGGAACGTGGAACGGCTCTGTCGGCACACTCTATTGCAGCATGCTCATCGAAGTCCTCGTACTCGCTTTTACGCTCCTGATTGCCGAGGCCGTGGGCATGCATTTGCGCGGCCGTCTCTCTGCTTTTGTCCCTGCGCTGGACTGGTCGGGGCTTGCCGACTCCGTGACGGAAACGGCATATGAAAAATATTGTGACGATTCCCCCGCGCAGTGCCCCTTCCCTCGGCAGGAGGCTTGTCTGCGGCTCCTTGTGCGGCATTACGGTATCGGTGCCGGCACCGATACGAAAGAGACCGATGGACACCGTGAGGTGAAGGGGACGGTGTGCCTGATGCATTTCGTTCTGTGTGCGGTATCCGGGCTGATTCTCAGTGCCGTACTCATGCGCACCGACGAGCGGGGGCAGATACTGTTTTCGCTTTTTGCGGGGTACACGGCTGCTTCACTGCTGGCCTATCATTTCTTTCCGTCGGGATGCCTCGCATCGTCGTGGGGCGGTGCGGCAATCGGCGCGTGTGTCATCTACCTGGCGGCCTCCCTGGGTGAGGGCGGTTCCGTCTGGGTGGAAATAGCGCCGATAACGGAGACGCTTCCCGTCGACTGGATCACCGCCGGGTCCGGGGGATCGCTCATGGGGTCGTGGATCGGCGCCCGGATGGCTGATTACCGGTTATCGGAGGCGATTGCAGAGGAGGCCGGGGCGGATGCCGGCGAGCCGCTGTATTCGAAGCGGTGAAGCCCGCGTCTGCGGCGCACGTCATCCTGCAGCGACAGAATCCGCTGCCTGATGTGATTAACGAATTCCACTCCCGGATAATTACGAACCTCCTGACGGTGCATGGGTTCGCCGTAACAGAGGACTATTTCTCCCGTGGGGCCGGGAAAGGCGGATTGTTTCGGCCAGACATCGAACGCGCCGTCTATGACCACCGGCACCGTCCATTCCGCGGCTCTGCGCGAGAGTATGGCGAACCCCGGGAGAAAGTCGCCGATGCTGCCGTCCCCGGTCCTGGTTCCCTCGGGGAACACCGTTACCTGGCCTCCTTTTTTCAGCCGCCTCATTGCTTCCTTCAGTGCTGTTGTGTCGGCCGTATTCCGTTTAAGGGGAAAGGCGTTCAGAGAGCTAATCAGAAAGCGGAACAGGTGATTGTTGAAAAGCGTATCCCGCGCCATGTAGTTCATCGGCCGCTGCAGTGCTATTCCAACCAGCACCGGATCGAAGAAACTCTGGTGGTTGGAGATATAGACAACGCCGCCGTGCGGCGGCTCGTAGTGCCGATTGAAAATCCTGACCTTTACGCCAAGCATACCGCAGCATTGAAGAATGCGGCGAATGAGCCGGTACCAGGGATGCGCCGTCTGGACAGTCGGCGGCCACGGTTTGTCGACCAGGAGGGGGTTTGGATGGCTTCTCAGCGGCTTCATCGGGGTGATATGTGTTCCATTAAGGTGGCTACTGTTTCTTCCGGGCTCAAGTGTCCCGTATTGATGATGATCGCGCCTTCGGGAATTGTCAACGGACCGACCGCGCGGTTTTTGTCCGCGTGATCGCGGGCGGTCATGTCCCGCAGCACCTCGTCGGCGTCCGGATTGTTACCCCGCGCCCTGAGTTCCTCGAATCTGCGCCGGGCCCTTTCTTCAGGAGCGGCGTCGAGGTAAAACTTGTAATCGGCGAATGGGAAGACAACCGACCCCTGGTCTCTTCCCTCCGTCACGAAATCGCCGTAATCGTTTCCCCGTTCCCGTTGCCGGGCCACGAGAATCCGCCGGGCGGCCGGACACGACGCGATGTATCGGGCATTGCGGGACACCTCCTCTCGTCGGATTTCCTGCGTTACATCTTTTCCGTCGGCAAAAACCCGTGGTGATTCGACCGCATGTTCAAACCGTACGTCCGTGTTGCGGGCGATTTCAGTGACCATATCATCACGTTCCAGGTTGATTCCATTCTCCATGGCGGCGAACGTTACCGCCCGGTACATCGCGCCGGTATCAAGAAAGGGGATATGCAGTCGGCGGGAGAGGTTCCTGGCTGCCGTACTTTTACCTGAGCCGGCCGTTCCGTCAATGGTGATAATCATGTATCACGATCCAATTTTATGATAGAATAGACTACTTGCGGCACATAGTAACCCCGATGGGAAAAAATATCCATCGGGAGATTATTGGTGCTGTATATTTGGTGTATTTATAAAATCTATTGACATTCAGATAATTGTAAATATCTTTATCTGGTGTCCGATACGCGTAACATCGCGCGGCCGTGGCGGAATTGGCAGACGCGCAGGCTTCAGGTGCCTGTCTCCTTCGGGAGGTGGAGGTTCGACTCCTCTCGGCCGCATGTGGGAATGAGTTGATGTTGTTATGTATTCGGAGCCGTGTCTATGAAGTTGAGTTTCATGAAGACCTTTTGTGATCTGGTGGAGACAGGGAGTTTTTCACGGGCGGCGGATTCGAATGATATATCGCAATCCGCCGTTTCACAGCAACTCGCCAGGGTGGAAAAGCAGA
>CAZLBC010000025.1:28641-58186 GCA_964557575.1 uncultured Planctomycetaceae bacterium | reverse complement strand
GGTTCGACTGGGGCTTCCCGATGCAAAAATGGGATTTCAGCGACCAGGACGACGAGATACACATCAGCATTATCGCCAGCTATTAAACGGCGAGGCGTTTGATCCCATTGCCATCACCTTCCACCGTCGGGGCGTTATACACCGCGAAAGACGCCTTTCTCCCAGTGGATATCACCCCAAACGCAAAGAATCGGGTAGAATCGGGCTATACTGATCAATACTAAATTTTATTCGGGTGCGGGGGGCATCAAAACGGAGCAGGCGCGGTGTCGACCAGTGAAGCGGCGGAACGGCAGGAACTCCGGGGGTGGAAACCGCGCGGAGGCGGATCGAACCATCCCTGGCCGGAACGTCTGGTCGTCAACGAATTTCGTCCGGCAGATGAATTACATGCCGAAATGTGCAGGAAGCTGGCGGCGATCACCCGCCACGCATCCGTTAACGTCCCCTACTACCGGAAACTTTTTATCGACCGGGGGCTCGGACCGGATGCGGTGAAAACGCCGGAAAACCTGCTCGCGCTGCCGGTGCTCCGCAAGCAGGATATCCAGCGGCACGGGGTATCCATGGTATCGGAACTGCACACCGAAAACGGCCGGCTGGTCATGCACCGATCCTCGGGGACCACCGGGCGGCCGGTCGATGTGTGGATGTCCCCGCGCAGTTACCAGATGTTCACCATCCTCTGGCAGCGACAGGCCCGCTGGTTCCGCCTCGATCCCGCACAGACGATTGCCAAGATCCGCCGGGCGACACAACTACCACTGCAGAAAGACGGTTCCCCGAATCCCGACGGCGCCACCACCCGGCGCCCGCGCTGGCAATACGTCGGCACCCTGTTCGAAACGGGCCCCGAAATCGGGTTCAACTCGACGAATTCCGCGGAACGGCAGGTGGCATGGCTGCGGGAACACCGCCCGGCGTACCTGATGTCGTATCCCAGCATCCTGGAGGAACTGGCCCTCGCCGCGGGCTGCGCATGCCCGGTCGACAGCCTGCAGTCCGTCGTGGGCATCAGCACCGGCGCGAACGACGCCCTCCGCAGCAGCATCGAGCGGCACTACGGCATCCCGTTCCACCAGAGCTACGGGCTCAACGAAATCGGCATCATTGCGACCCGCTGCGAGGCGGGCCGCTACCACGTGCACAACGAGCACTGTTACGTCGAGATCGTGGACGAAGAGAACCGGCCCTGCCGGCCGGGGGAAACCGGCCGGCTTCTCGCCACGTCGCTCGACAACCTGGCCATGCCGATCCTCCGGTACGACAGCGACGACATGGCCGTCGTCGCCGACGGCCCCTGCCGGTGCGGCAGAACGCTCCCGTCGTTCCAGGATATCGCGGGACGGTACCGCCGATACGCCTGTCTGCCCGAGGGATCGAGAACACGCACCGACGCGATCGAGGCCGCCGTTCACTACATGCCGGAGGAACTGCTGCGGGGACTGCGCAGATACCAGATTTACCAGTACCGGGACAACCGTTTCGAGTTGCGCCTCACCATGCGTGGCGGCATTCCTCCCGCATTTCGGGAAAAGGTCATGGCGGCCTGGAAGAACGCGGAGGGGAACCCGCCGGTACCCCTGAAGATCGTCGAGATGGAGCAGATTCCCCCCGCTCCCGGGGGAAAAGTGCTCGACTTCGATTCCGAATTCTATTACGAAGAAGAACAGGATACCATAAATGAGGGGGGCTAGAGACGCGAACCATGGCAGACGAAGAAGCGAAAACAGAACATTCCCTGCAGGACGAGACGCCGTTTGTCGCCTGCAAGCTGCAATATCCGATCGAGGAAAACCCGTTTGAGTCACTCGCGGCTGACCTGACCTACCGCTGTAACATGGAATGCCGGTACTGCTACAATCCCGTCCGGTCGTTCCCGGACATGGAACTCGACTACTTCGAGGAAGCCTGCCGCCGGCTGCCCGCACCGGTGACGTTCAAGTTCCTGGGAGGCGAACCGACACTGCACCCGGATCTTTTCGAATTCATGCGCGCGGCCGCCCGGCACGGCCACCAGATTATCATCCTGTCCAACGGTATGCGGTACACGGAAATCGATTTTGTCAAGGCCCTGGCCGACCTCGATATTCCCTACTGCCTGGGGATTTCCCTGGACGGGGGCCACAGCCGCAGAGACGTCTACCGCGCTATCAACAACAGCGACTGCCTGGAATGGAAGATGCGCGCCCTCGACACGCTCGAAAAACACTGGTCGGGACGGCTGTGCATTTCAGCGATCATCGTTCGCGACCTGAACGAGGGGGTGATCCCGGAACTCCTGGAGATTGCCGAACGCTATCGCCGCATCGTCCGGTACATACACATCCGGACCGCCGGTCGCGCCGGCCGGTACGACGAAACGACCCCCTACGCGCTCGAAGAACTCAAGGAACTGGTTTGCGCCGACTTTACCGACGAGCAGTTCTCGCCCCGTTGCGTCTGGGAGATTCACTGCCCGCCGGAAACGGGATGCGGCGGGTGTTACCGGTTCCGGCCGAGCCACCGGCTGCAGATCTCGCTGATCGAGACCATTACCCCCCGGGCGCTGACCTGCCACAAGCGCGGCAAGCTCATCGACCGGGAATTCGTCGTCCAGTCGATGTTCGAAAACATCGTGCGCACGAACGACGCACTGACAGACACGGACGGGACGTAAGAAAACGCATCCGGCACCCGGGCACCGGGTTTCCGCGGAATCATGCACGAAATACCCGGGTCACTTGTCAACGGCAACCCATTGGGGGTATACTGGTGCCCGTCTGAGAAACCAACACCTTTTTCGGAGCCGATATTATGACGACGTACAAAGGACAGATGACCGCCCCGAAAGACGGTCGCTTCGCCATTGTCGTGGGCCGTTTCAACGAATTCGTGACCGGCAAGCTCCTGTCCGGGGCACAGGACGTACTCCACCGGCACGAGGTGCCGGAAGAGAACATCGACATTATCTGGACGCCGGGCAGTTTCGAGATCCCCCTCGTCGCCGGGCGGGCCGCCGCAAGCGGACAGTACGCGGCGGTCATCTGCCTGGGCGCGGTGATTCGCGGCGGCACCGATCATTACGAATACGTCTGCCGCGAGGTGGCCAAGGGCGTTTCGCAGGTCATGCACGAAACCGGGGTGCCCTGTATCTTCGGGATACTGACGTGCGATTCGGTTGAGCAGGCGGTCGACCGGGCGGGGACAAAGTCCGGCAACAAGGGCGCCGATGCCGCGCTCTCGGCGCTCGAGATGGCCAACCTGCTTGCCACGTTGCCCGGCGCCCCATAGCCGCCGTACCGAAGCCGTGGAGGCGGCACCGTGAAAAATCAACACCGATCCCGGCGACTGGCCCTCCAGGGGCTGTGCTGCATCGACCTGCGGGGTGAGAAGCAATGGGACCTGGTTGAGCAGTTCATCAGGGACAGTCGCGAGTCGGCCGCCATCGTCGCCACGGCACTGGATATCCTCAGGGATGCGATGGGCGATAAATCGGCGTGTGACGAGATACTCCGGCGGAACGCGCATCGCTGGGAACTCCAGCGCCTCGCCCTGGTCGATCGCAACATCCTCCGGCTGGCGACGTTTGAACTGCGCAGGAAAGATGCGCCGCTGGGCATAGTAATCTCGGAAGCCCTGAAGCTGGCCAAGGAATTCTCGTCCGCCGAAAGTCCGCGTTTTATCAACGGCATTCTCGACGCCATAGCCAGGGAACTCGGCGACGGCAGCGGTGCCGGCGAACAGGCGAAATCCGCCGGGGAGGATCCGGCGATTAATTCCAACGAAACCCGCGATACATAAGGTTACGCGATGGCATTACTGAAAAAACTCGTGCGGGGACTCGGTCGCACCAAGCAGCGTTTTATCGGCGGTCTGAAATCAATGCTGGCCGGCCGCCACCTGACCCCCGAACTCATGGACCGGATAGAAGCAACCCTGATACAGGCCGATATCGGTGTTCACTCGGCGAAAAAAATCTGTGAAGACTTGAACCGTGCGTACCGTGAAAAGCAGATCGAGAAGGGCGAAGACGTCATCGCGTTCCTGAAAAAAGAGCTGAAGGGATACTGGCCTGAAGCGGACCGCGGGGTCAACCTCGCCGCAAGCGGGCCCACGGTCATACTGGTCGCCGGCATAAACGGCTGCGGCAAGACCACGTCCATAGCGAAGCTCGCGTGGTATTTTCAGCAGCAGGGCAAAAAGGTGCTCATGGCCGCCGGCGATACCTTTCGCGCCGCGGCCGTCCAGCAGCTTTCCATCTGGGCGGAGCGGATCGGCTGCGATATCGTCAGCCACGACAAGGGCGACCCGGGGGCGGTGGTGTTCGATGCCTGCCGGGCGGCGACCGCCCGCAGCGCGGACATCCTGCTCGTGGATACCGCCGGGCGCGTCCATACCGAGGAAAACCTGATGCGGGAACTGGTGAAGATACGGGACGTGATCAGGAAAATTTTTCCCGACGGTCCCCACGAGGCGCTGCTGACCCTGGACGCCACGACGGGACAGAACGCGATCAGCCAGGCGAAACAGTTCCTGGAGGCCATCGACGTCACCGGCATTGTTCTTGCCAAGCTCGACGGCACCGCCAAGGGCGGGATCGTGGTCGCGATCCGCGACCAGATCGACCTGCCCGTCAAGTTCGTCGGCATCGGGGAGACCTGCGAAGACATCGAGCCTTTTGACCCCGACTCGTTTATCGAGGCGCTGTTCGCGTAGACACGATTTGACGATAAAAATGCACAAACGGGGGTATGCGCGACGGGGGTGCCGCGGTACGATACCGTCATGGTAACCACACCCGCCAATCTATATAAAGGGCATATAGTATGAAGACAACAACGCTCGACACGCACGCACTCTCGCGCCGCGATTTCATGGCGTCCGCCGCCGCGGCCGCGGTCCCTGCCGTCGTCCCGGCTTCGGTCCTCGGCGCCGCCGCCCCCAGCAACACGATCACCGTCGGCATGGTGGGCATGGGGCGCCAGGCGCGGTACGCCAACCTCAAGCCGTTCCTGCACGACAAGCACACGCGGGTCGTCGCCGTCTCAGACGTGGATCGCTGGCGGCTCGACAACGCGAAGGGGCTGGTCGACAAGCACTGCAAGAACACGGACTGCGCGGCCGCCGTCGACTGGCGGGAAGTCGTCGCCCGCGACGACATCGACGCGATCATGAACTCCACCCCCGACCAGTGGCACGTACCGATATCCCTGGCCGCGGTCAAGACGGGCAAGCACGTCAGTTGCGAGAAACCGCTGACCATGTCCATCGTCGAGGGCCGCGCACTCGCGGACGCGGTGAAAAAACACGGCGTGGTCTTCCGGACCGACAGCGAGTGCCGATCGAACGCCTACATGCACAAAACCGCGGAACTGGTCCGCAACGGCTACATCGGGAAGGTCAAGCACATCGAGGTCGGCGTGCCCGCCGGCGACAAGGCCGGCGGGAAGACCAAACCGATGACGGTACCCGGCGAGCTGGACTACGACATGTGGCTGGGTCCGGCGCCGAAAAAACCGTACACCCGTGACCGCGTCCATCCCCCGCATTCCTACAAGCGGCCCGGCTGGATGCGGTGCCGCGACACCTGCGAGGGCATGATCACCAACTGGGGCTGCCACATGGTCGACATCGCCCAGCTCGTCAACGATACCGAGCGGACCGGCCCCGTGGAGATCGAGGGAACCGGACAGTATCCCAAACCCGACACCGGTCTCTGGAACGTGCTGTTGAATTTCCGCGTCCGGTACCGCTACGCCAACGGTGTGACGATGGACTACCACACCGGCAAGGGGGCCTTTCTCCGCGTCGAGGGCGAGGACGGCTGGATCTACGCGCCGTGGCACGGGTGCCGGGGCCAGATGAAGGCCGGCGACACGGCGCTGCTGAGGACCAAGCTCAAAAAAGACGACGTCCGCATCCCCCAGCGGAGCGACAAGGGCGATTTCATCCACGGCATCGTCA
Source organism: uncultured Planctomycetaceae bacterium (assembly GCA_964557575.1). GTDB lineage: Bacteria > Planctomycetota > Phycisphaerae > SM23-33 > SM23-33 > CAZLBC01. The sequence goes on along the minus strand of CAZLBC010000025.1, from coordinate 52,240 downwards.
CCGGCGAACCGACGATGGCCGACGCGGAGATCGGCCACCGCACCTGCTCGGCCTGCCAGCTCGGCCATATCGCCATCCAGGTCGGCCGCACGCTCCGGTGGAACCCCGCAACCGAGCGGTTCGCGGGCGACGCGGAGGCCGACACGCTGCTGTCCAAGTCGTACCGCGATCCCTGGGACCTCGATCTCACGATCGGGTGACGGGAGAAGAGAGGTGTGATGTGTCTCTTTAGCGCCGACGGCCGCAGTGTTCAACAGCCTTCTATATTACGGTTGAATGAGCCTGATGAAAGTGCCCCTGTCTGCGTCTTCGTTGCCGACGTTCCTATCGCGGTTGCTTGAGAATCGTCGTGGCCCCTGCGTGGCCGCGGTCGGCGGCGAGGGGCAGCCAGAACGCGGCCTTTTTCTCATTCTTCCCGCCAACGATGGGAAAGCCGACCGCGTACAGCCGGCCCATGGCGACCAGCCCTTCAAGCGAATGTTGCTGGAGGGAGGGGTCAGGAGGGATGGGTCAGGTACCTTTTCTCGGCATCATGCTCTTCCGCGTCCTCGTCACCGCGCGGCTCGCGGGCCTGCGCCCCCGCCGCGCCGTGCCTCCCCGCCCGCCGCCGCGACGAAGACGCCCGCCGCGCAGACAATCCCTATGCCCGGAAACGCGCCCGGCATCGTGTCGGCACGGCAGGTGACCATCATCTCGCTGTCCGGCTTGACCTGGAGCGGCCGGGTGAGTTCCACGACGACACCGCGTTCCGGGAGGTAGAATACCCAGCGGACGTTGCGCAGCGGCATGCCGAAACGCGGCCCCGTGTAGAATTGCGCGCCAATATCCCATCTGGAGGGCGCGCAGGAGACGTAAATCAGGTCCACATGGACGTCCCGTTCCCCGCTCCCCGCGCCGGACGCGAGGAGCGACACCAGCAGTCATCCTGCCGTGGCAGGGATTGTAAAAAACCGAAAACAAATTGCCGGTTTTTTCCGCGGTTATTTCAGCATCGTCAGTGTTTTTTTGCGATTTTTGAGCGAAAACGCCGCCGGTCGGCGCAGGCGGGGCGATTCCAACACGGCCACGATCACCAATTCCTTGTGAGAGGAAGACCGTCCCCTGATCATTACCACGGCGGTGATGACAACGCTCAAGCTGACGAAGATAATTAAAAACGGCAGTGTTTGAAAACCCACGTGCTCTTCCTCCGCTGTCCGTGTCAATGCCGGCGGCGATTCCCCGGGTCCGCGCCGCGTCGGCAACACGGTGCCCGCGCGCATGTTAAAAGAACGACTTCACCAACACAACTCGTTTTGCCCGGGAGGGAAACATTCCGCGGAGAGATATTCTCACCGCGAAAAAATAGACCGAAATTTATAGGTGACGCCGGAGTTTGAAACTGCTATTGTAGGGCCTGCCATGGACGAGTCAGTACCGAAATACTACCGGTTGATCGATCACCTCAAGAAGCTTATCAGGGAGGGGAACATACTCCCCGGCCAGCAGCTCCCGACCGAGATGGAACTCTCCCGCCGCTTCGCGATGAGCCGGCACACGGTGCGTAAGGCCTTCAACGAGCTGGAACACGAGGGATGGATCATCCGCCAGCAGGGACGGGGCACATTCTGCCGGGACCGGGATGTCGCCGAAACGCGGAACGTCGCCGTCCTGACCACTTACATCTCCGAGTACATCTTTCCCTCGATTTTCCGGGGAATCGAGAAGATACTCAGTTCCACCGGGTACACGATCATACTCGCCAACACCTGGAACGACCGGGAGAAGGAAGCCCGGTGCATGGAGAACCTGGCGAAACACGATCTCTCCGGCCTGATCATAGAGCCGACGAAGAGCGCCCTCGGCGAAGTCAACCGTGATTTTTTCCGCGAATTGAAGAGCACGGGCGTCCCGTCACTGTTCGTCCACGCCGCCTACCCGGAGATCGATTCCCCGTCTATCGTGATAGACGACGAGGCGGGCGGCTACCAGGCAACCCAGTACCTCCTGCAACTCGGCCACCGGCGGATCGCCGGCATCTTCAAGTCCGACGACCTGCAGGGAGTCAGGCGGCGGGAGGGATACAAGCGGGCCCTGGATGAATACGGCTGTACAATCGACCCGGCAATCGTCGGCGCGTACGACACCGAGCAGATGGTTTCCTACCCCTACCAGTTCACCATCGACCTGCTCAGGCGAAATCCCCGGCCCACCGCCATCGTGGCCTACAACGACGAGATCGCCCTGCATGCCATGGACGCGATCCGCGACGAGGGGCTCGATATACCGGGGGACATATCGATCGTCGGCTACGATGACTCCCACCTCGCGGTCGCCTCCGAGGTGAAGCTGACGACGATCAGGCACCCCAAGGAGGACATGGGCGAGCGGGTGGGGCGCTCCATGGTCGGCATGATCGAGGGAAATGTGGAGAACCCGTCGTACGTCTACCAGCCCGAACTCGTGGTCCGCTCATCCTGCGGGGCGGTTTCCTGAGACCGGTTACCCGGCCGGGCGAATAATCGCCGGTTTTTTTATGCCCGCGGTTCGGCTACACTGGAACCCACACTGGAAGGACCAGCCATGAAGAAAGCACTCTGCCCTCTTGTCGCACTGCTCCTGTTACATTCGATCTCAGCCGCCGAAGACCTCCTGGAAACCGCCGGCGTCGCGGGCGGCCTGGTAGTGCAGGTCGGCTGCGCCGACACCATACCGGCGGCGGGAGACGGGTATCTCCTGCAGGTCCTCGTGACCGACGCGAAGAAGGCCGCCGCGGCCCGCGACAAGCGGGAACGCTGCGGGCCAGCCTCGGTGCGCCTGTTCGACGGCAGGAACCTGCCCTACATCGACAACCTCGTTAATCTCCTGATACTGCAGGACACGGACGCAACGATAGACGCCGCGGAGATTGCCCGCGTCCTCGCGCCGCGCGGCGTCGTCCTGGCGCGTACCCCCCTGTCTCACCCGGCGCTTGCCGGACAATCCCCCGACGGCCCCGGCAGTTGGACGATGCTGAAAAAGAAAGTGCCGCCCGAAATCGACGACTGGACGCACTACATGCACGACGCGTCGGGCAACGCGGTCTCCGGAGACACGGTCGTCGGTCCCCCGCGGCGGCTGCAGTGGGTCGGCAGTCCGCGGTGGGGACGGCACCACGAGCACATGAGCAGCGTCATCGCCGTTGTGTCGGCACGCGGCCGCGTCTTCTACATCATCGACGAGGGCTCAAAGGCCTCTATCCAACTGCCGGCGAAGTGGAAACTCGTCGCCCGCGACGCCTTCAGCGGCACGGTGCTCTGGAAACGCGACATCCCGACCTGGTACACGCACCTGTACCCCCTGAAGTCCGGCCCCGCCCTGCTCCCCCGGCGGCTCGTTGCCGTCGGCGATACCGTCTACGTGACGCTCGGCATCGACCGGCCGCTGGTCGCGCTGGACGCCGCGACGGGCGAAACGATCAGGACGTACGCGGACAGCACCACGGCCGAGGAAATCATCGCCGCCGACGGCGACCTGTTCATGGTCGTGAACGCGCCCCCCGAGACGCCGGACACGTTTACCTGGCCGAAGATCGTCTGCTGGGACGCGGGAAACGTGATAGCCAAAAAGAGGGCCTGGCAGCCCGATCAGATCAGTACGCTCAGGGCGGTGAAGGCAGACACCGAAAAGGAGTTATGGCGCAGGAAGACGGCCGTCGCCCCCATCAGCCTGTGCGTCGACGAGATGCGCGCCGTGTTTCACGACGGTACACAGCTCGTGTGCCTGGACCGAAAGACCGGCGAGAACCGGTGGACCGCCGAAACCGCCCCCATCAAGCAGGTACCGACCTGGTACGCGCCCACCGTGGTCATCCACAAGGACGTTGTTCTTTTCGCGAAAGGCGACAGGAAGCTGATCGGTTTCTCGGCCGTCGACGGCAAAAAGCTCTGGGAGGCAGCGCACCACCGGGCCGGGCACCGGTCGCCGGAAGACGTCCTGGTCGTCGGAGGCATGGCCTGGACGGGCCGTATGGCCGGCGGCGGCCCGCAGAACCAGTGGACCGGTTACGACGTGCAAACCGGTGAAAAAAAGAAGGAATTCATGCCGGACATCAAGAGCTACTGGTTCCACCACCGGTGTCACCGGAGCAAGGCGACCGTCAATTTCCTGATGCCGTCGCGGACGGGAATCGAATACGTTGACTGGCGCAGGGAGACCTGGGACCGGAACCACTGGGTCAGGGGCGCGTGCATTTACGGCGTCATGCCGGCAAACGGGCTTACCTACGCCCCACAGCATCCCTGCGCGTGCTACATAGAGACCAAGCTCAACGGCTTCAACGCCTTGGCGCCCGCGAAGAAGGGCGGCGCGGTGAAGATCCCCGAAGACGCGCGCCGGGAAAAAGGTCCCGCGTACGGCGCGGTCGAGCCGACCGCGGCCGGCGACGACGCCTGGCCGACACACCGACACGACGCGGCACGAAGCGGATACACACAATGCGCCGTTCCCGCGAAGCTCGCCGCATCATGGAAGGTCGCGATCGGGTCGCGCCCCAGCGCGGTCACCGTCGCGGGCGGCAGGTGTTTCGTGGCCGCCGTCGACCGGCACACCATTTACGCCCTGGACGCCGAAAGCGGGAAGGAAGCCTGGCGATTCACGGCCGGCGGCCGGGTCGACTCCCCGCCGACCATCTACAAGGGCCGCGCGATCTTCGGCTGCGCGGACGGGTACGTCTACTGCCTCCGGGCTGCGGACGGGGCGCCGGCCTGGCGCTACCTGGCGGCCTTCAACCATCGCCAGCACACGGCGTTCGAACAGGTCGAAAGCGTCTGGCCCCTGCACGGCAGCGTGCTGATTCAAAACGGCACGGTCTACTGCGTCGCGGGACGATCCGTGTTCCTCGACGGCGGGATGCGGCTATGCCTGATCGACGCCGAAACGGGACGGCTGGTCTCCGAGACGATCATGGACGAGAAGAAACCCGGCACCGACGAGAATTTCCAGGCGACGATGCGGGGACTCAACATGCCGCCGGGGCTGCCGGATATCCTCAGCAGCGACGGCGAGATGGTCTACATGCGCTCCCAGAAATTCGACCTGCGGGGAAAACGGACCGAGCTGTTCGCCGGGAATCCCTCCTGGAAAGAATCGGTGGCCCAGAAAAGCGCGTCGGCGCAGACGGGGGCGGGGACGCACCTGTTTGCGTCCAACGGGTTCCTGGACGGCTCATGGTTCCACCGCGCCTACTGGATGTACGGGCAGATGGTGCACAACGGGTGCAACTTCTGGTTCCGCGCGGCCAAGTACGCGCCGTCGGGGCGCATCATGGTCGTCGACGAGGAGCGGGTATACAGCTACGGGCGTTTGCCGCACCTGCTGCTCTGGACCCCGGCGCTGGAATATCGCCTTTACGCGGCGGATAAGGAGATACGCCCCCCGGCCCTGGCGAAAACGCTGGCGGGCGGCACAAAGCTCAACAAGCAGAAGAAGGGACGATGGATTTTCGATCGGACGGTCACGAAGAAGCTGTCGCCGGAGGAACTGTCGGCCGTGTCGATCAGGTGGTCGCAGCGGCAGCCCGACGTGATCGTCAGGGCCATGGTCAAGGCCGGTGATACACTGTTCGTCGCCGGCCCCCCGGACGTCCTCGACGAGGAGGAGGCGTATCGCGACCATTTCACGCCCGCCGTGCAGGAAAAGATCCGCGCACAGGACGCGGCACTGCTGGGCAAAAAAGGCGGGATACTCCGCGGCTTTTCAGCCGAAAGCGGCGAAAAACTCCTGGACCTGAAACTCGACGCCATGCCGGCCTGGGACGCGCTGTCGGCGGCCGGGGGCCGACTCTACCTCGCCGCGACTGACGGAACGGTCAGGTGTTTCGCCGGCGGTAAATAGATCTCGCCTCACGCGCCGGGCCCCTCGCCGTACTCAATGCGGTAGTTTTCCGTCAGTTCCTCGCCCGCGGCGATGTCCCTGAGCGCCGCGTCATCCCCTGTATTCGGATCATCCGCGTGGTTCATGTACTGGGCACCGTCCGCCGACAGGATGTACGCATTCATCTCCGCGGAGAAGTACGACAACCGCCGCACCACCGACCGGGCGGGCTCGGGCAGCCGGTCCAGGTCGGCCGGGGCTATGGCCAGGTCGACGCGTTCGTTGAACTCCCAGACCACCGTGCCCCGGGGGATGTCCCGGGCGGCAAACAGCCCCACGCCGTGAATCGAACTTTTCGCAACCTTCGTCTTAACCAGGAGCATCGCTATCCTCCGGTCCGGGCACACCGGCCCGGTTCTCCGGCGGCGGTCCGCCTTGCCGGGCAACCGTGACGCCGTTTTCGCCGCGGTCAGGCACGGTCGAAACGGTCGAGGTTCATGACCGTGTCCCAGGCGGCGATAAAATCGCTCACGAATTTCTCCGCGGCGTCCGCGCACGCATAGACTTCCGCGACGGCCCGGAGCTGGGAGTTCGAACCGAAGACGAGGTCGACGCGGGTGCCGGTCCACTGCAGCTCGCCGGTCGCGCGGTCGCGGCCCTCGAACACGTCTTCATCGTCCGCGGCCGGCTGCCACTCCGTATCCATGTCGAGCAGGTTCACGAAGAAGTCGTTGGTGAGCGTCTCCGGCCGCTCGGTGAAGACGCCGTGCGGGGACCGCCCGCAGTTGGCATTCAGGACGCGCATACCGCCGATGAGCACCGTCATCTCGGGAGCCGTCAGCGTCAGCAGTTGTGCCCGGTCGACCAGCATCTCCTCGGCCGAGACGGCGTACCTGGTTTTGCGGTAGTTGCGGAATCCGTCGGCCTTCGGTTCCAGCACGGCGAAGGCGTCCGCGTCGGTCTGCTCTTCGGTCGCGTCCGTCCGTCCCGGCGTAAAGGGCACGGTGACGTCGTGGCCGGCATTTTTCGCGGCCTGCTCGACACCGGCGCAGCCGCCCAGGACGATCAGGTCGGCCAGCGACACCTTCTTCCCGTTTGACTGCTCGCCGTTGAAGGCCTCCCGGATTCCATCGAGGGTCTCCAGCACCGTCTTCAATTGCTCGGGCTGGTTGACCACCCAGTCCTTCTGCGGCGCGAGACGGATCCGCGCGCCGTTCGCCCCGCCGCGCTTGTCGGAGCCGCGGAACGTGGATGCCGACGCCCAGGCGGTTGAGACCAGTTCCGGGATCGACAGGCCGGCGGCGAGGATCATGCCCTTCAGGTCGGCGATGTCATTCTCGTCGATCAGTTCGTGGTCGACCGGGGGCAGCGGGTCCTGCCAGATCAGCTCCTCGTCCGGAACCTCGGGACCGAGGTAGCGCGAGCGGGGACCCATGTCGCGGTGGGTCAGCTTGAACCACGCCCGGGCGAAGGCGTCCGCGAATTCGTCGGGATTCTCCAGGTAGCGCCGCGCGATCGGCTCGTAGACCGGGTCGAAGCGCAGCGAGAGGTCCGCCGTGGTCATCATCGGCCGGTGCTTCTTCGACGGGTCGTGCGCGTCGACCACCATGTCCTCGTCGTCGACGTCCCTGGCCAGCCACTGGTTGGCGCCGGCCGGGCTCTTGACCAGCTCCCACTCGTACGCGAACAGCACCTTCAGGTACCCCATGTCCCACCGGGTCGGGTTCGGCTTCCAGGCGCCCTCGATGCCGCTGCTGATCGTATCGCCGCCTTTGCCGCTGCCGAAGCTGCTCTTCCAGCCGAGGCCCTGCTCCTCGATAGGCGCGGCTTCGGGCTCGGGGCCCACGTGCGCCGGGTCACCCGCGCCGTGACACTTGCCGAACGTGTGCCCGCCGGCGACCAGCGCGACGGTTTCCTCGTCGTTCATCGCCATGCGGGCGAAGGTTTCGCGGACGTCGCGGCCGGAGGCGACCGGATCAGGGTTGCCGTCCGGGCCTTCCGGGTTCACGTAGATCAGGCCCATCTGCACGGCGGCGAGGGGGTTCTCGAGGTCCCGGTCACCGGAGTAGCGGCTCCTGGGCGTGTCGCTCGCGGCCAGCCATTCCTCCTCGGCGCCCCAGTAGATGTCCTCTTCGGGTTCCCAGACGTCCTCGCGCCCGCCGGCGAAACCGAAGGTCGTGAAGCCCATCGACTCCAGCGCGCAGTTGCCGGCGAGGATCATCAGGTCGGCCCAGGAGATGTTCCTGCCGTATTTCCGCTTGATCGGCCAGAGCAGCCGCCGCGCCTTGTCGAGGTTCACGTTGTCGGGCCAACTGTTGAGAGGCGCCAGGCGCTGGGAGCCGGAACCGGCCCCGCCGCGGCCGTCGCCCATGCGGTAGGTGCCGGCGCTGTGCCACGCCATCCTGATAAAGAGCCCGCCGTAATGACCCCAGTCCGCCGGCCACCAGTCCTGCGAGTCGGTCATCAGCGCGTGGAGGTCCTTCTTCACGGCCTCCAGGTCGAGTTTCCTGAACGCGTCGGCGTAGTTGAAGTCCGCGCCCATCGGATTGGACTTTGCCGAGTGCTGGTGCAGGATGTGCAGGTTCAACTGGTTCGGCCACCAGTCGCGGTTCGAGGTGCCGCCGCCGGCCGCCTGTCCGCCTGTTTTGCCTGTTACCGGGCACCTGCTTTCTTCACTCATATCCGGTGTCCTTTCTTTTCATGTTTGTTGTATACTTCATACTTGATTTAGTATACGCCACGGTCTTCTTGGTGTCTTCCCATTACACGTAAATTCTCTTGCCTTTCAGAACCCCGTTTTGTATCGTACTGTTCATAAGGCTATTTCCTTAAAAAGAGGTTGTTGGCTATTAAGAAGCAGCCGTATTTTTTTGAATTATCAACGGGATTGCACCGTTGGCATGCCCAGAATGGACCGGTAACCGTACGGCGGGGGTCGCCGGCGCCGGCCGATAAAACATGAACGACGCGTTGAATAATGACCCTTGCAGAGGACACGTATCAGTTAAAAAATGAAATTCAGAACAACGTTGGTTTTGGCAATGCTCACGGCAATGCTATCGATGTCCTGCCTGGCAAGGGGCGGCGAGTATAAGCCGAACTGGCAATCACTGGATTCGCGCCCGGTTCCCGAGTGGTGGAAAGATGCAAAGTTTGGCATTTTCATCCACTGGGGAGTCTATGCTGTTCCGGCATGGTGCGACGGCTGGTACGCCGAATGGTATTACAGACTCATGCAGGGGGATCATCCCGGCGGGGGTCCCGGGCTGATTGCTCATCATAAGAAAACCTGGGGCGAAGATTTCCGATACCCGCAGTTTGCGCCTCTGTTCAAGGCTGAAAAATACGACCCCGAAGCCTGGGCCGAACTCTTCCGTGAATCGGGTGCCGGATACGTCGTTTTGACAAGCAAACATCACGAAGGTTTTTGTCTCTGGGACGCCCCTGACAGCGAGAACTGGAATGCCGTCGATATCGGCCCCAAAAAAGATTTAATAGCTCCCCTCGCAAAAGCCGTCCGAAACCAGCAAATGCGTTTCGGCCTTTATTATTCGCTGCTCGAATGGGACCACGGCGACAACCTTCCCGGAAACAAATACCCCGATGGCAGCGACGCATACGTCAGCAAGCATGTCTTGCCGCAGATGAAGGATCTTGTAAAAAAATATCAGCCTTCCATAATCTGGCCCGATGGCGAGTGGACAAACCCATCTGAATATTGGCGAGGACCGGCGTTTCTGGCTTGGTATTTAAAAAACTCCGACAAGAAAGACGACGTTGTCTGGAATGACCGCTGGGGCAAGGGGAACCGGGGTAACCATGGCGGATTTTATACCACCGAATACGGCAAAGACGGCATGGAGGGCGGTGCGCATCCATGGGAAGAAAGCCGCGGCATTGGCGGTTCCTATGGCTATAATTCATGGTACGAGGACAAGGACGAACGTTATCCCGACACACAGGAACTCCTCGATGTTTTTGTGAGTATCATATCCAGGGGCGGCAACTTCCTGCTTAACGTCGGCCCCAAAGCCGACGGAACCATCATCGAAGTATTCCAGGACAGGCTCCGCGATATCGGGCGCTTTCTCGACGCCAACGGCGAAGCGGTTTACGGTTCGCGCCTGCCTTACAAATCCGAACAGGGTGAAAACATCAAATTCACCCGCGACAAGGGCAACAAGGCGATTTTCGCGTTCGTCAAAAACAAACCCGGTGATTCGCTGACCCTGAACGATGTCTATGCCCGCAAGGGGGAAAACGTGGTTCTGCTGTCGGACCCCCAAAGAACACCCCTCGAATGGAGCAATGAAGGCGGCAACCTTGCTGTCACAGGAATTGATAAGGTCAGCCGGCATGGCGAATATTACTGGGTTTTCAAAATCCCGGGCGGCTTTACCGAAGATCCCGATTCCGATCTTGCCGCTCGGTGGTCATTCGATAATAACTCCCTGGAAAAGGTTCGCGCAACAAAGGATGAAATCCAGGGCAATTACAAATTCATGCCCGGGGGTGTCCGCGGCGCCTGCCTGCGCTTTGACGGATTCACTACATGTGTCGTGCGCAAAGCGCAAGGCGCCCCCCGCCTCTCCGATTCATTCACATTCAGCGCATGGGTCGCGATCGGGGCCTATCCCTGGAACCGGACCCCGATCCTCAGCCAGCAAAAGGGCTGGTCGCGCGGCTACTATTTCGGACTCGATCACAAACGCCGTTTCGGATTGCAGCTCTCCGTGGACGGCACGTGGGTCGAATCCATTGCCGACAAGCAGCTTGAGATGCGCCAATGGTACCATCTCGCCGCGACATACGATCCGGAATCGGGTATCGCCCTTTATCTGAACGGCAAAGAGGCGGGGCAGTGCGAAGTCACGGGGAAAGTAGAATTCGCACCCGCTGCCGATCTGCACATCGGTCGCAACCACGAAAAGATGCTGCCCGTTGATCGCGTGCGGGCATGGGCCAAGTTCCCCTCCTGGTGGGCGCACGACGGCATGTACGACGAGATAAAGATCCATAACCGCTCGCTCTCGGCCGAAGATGTCCGCGATCTGTACCAGGATGAAAAACCCGAGCACGCGCCGGACATCCCGGCACGCAGTTTCCCGGATGTGAGCGGGGGCCTGAAACGCTTCGGCGCATACCCCGCCAACCTGGAGTATTACGAGCAATGGGACGCATTGTGGCAGATGGCCGGGAAGCCGGACATAGTCGTCAAGTTCGACCAGATGCCGGTGTCGATGGTGTTCTGGAAAGGCACTCATTTCGCGCCCTGCTGGGTCACCGAAAACGGCAAATGGATGGCCGACCAAAGCCTTGAAACCGGCGCCTGGCCCGCCGCCTTCGAGAAAGAGGATTACCAGGGCGCCGTTGGCTGCAGCGAACACATGTCCGATACGGAATGCCGCTTTACCCATGCAAAGATCGTGGAGAACAATGACGCCCGCGTGGTAGTCCATTGGCGCTACGCCATGACGGACTGCAATCTGAACTTCGTCAAATACGACGAAGTCGCCGGACAGGGCCAGTGGGGCGACGAGTTCTACTACATCTACCCCGATGCGATTGCCAGCCGACACGTCGTGGGCTGGTGGCCGGAGCGCCGTGAAAAGGCCGACCAGGAAACCATTTTCCTCAGCGAACCCGGCACAAGACCCGAAGACAACTGCCGGCTGGACGCGATAACGCTTGTCGGCTGGGAAGGGCAGTCCCAAACCTATTCCTGGAAAAACGGTTTCCCCCGCTTCGACACTCCCGATCCCGTAATTCAAATGGTAAACCTCAAGTCGGATTACAAGCCCTATATGGTTTTTGGCCGGGGTTCGAAAACGCTTGTTTTCGGCGGCGAGGTGAGAAAGGATTATTCGCACTTCCCGTGGTGGAACCACTATCCCGTAGCCAGGGCCCACAGCGACGGGCGCTACGCCGAAGCCCCGGACCGCGCCGCGCATTCTTCGCTGTCGTGGATCTTCTCTTCGAACGGCACGTACCTTTACGGCATGACCGACAAGCCGGCCAAAACCAAACTCGCCCTGGCTCGCTCATGGATCTCCCCTCCCACCCTGGAGATGTCCTCGCAGGGGTTCCAAAACAACGGCTACGATCAGCGCCAGCGGGCCTACCTGCTGGAGAGAACCGGCAACAACCGTTCGCTCAAGTTAAAACTGTCCGGCACGGAGAAATCCCCTGTCCACAACCCCGCATTTGTGATCGAAAACTGGGGAGACCAGCACGCCAGAGTAAGGATAAACGGCAAACCCGCCCCAGAGAATGAAAACACCCGCATCGGCAGGCGCTACACCCTGGAGAGCGCCGACCTGGTAATCTGGCTGAAACTCGATTCAAGCGAAGAAACCAATATTACACTAATCCTTAAACCAGCGAATAAAGGCGAGCGAAGCGCCCGCGAATTGTTGCATGATAAGGAATAAGTAGAGCTGGTTTCATAACTTCAATTTGGACTACAAGCGGCTCTTTTGCCGTCTGGCGGCGTCACGAAAACTCGACATATTTCCTTAATATGTCGTCGTTTCCGTTCCTTGCCAGATCGACAAAATACCTCGCTTTCGCTACCAAAGCAAGTTATGAAACCAGCTCTAGAAAATAGACCCACGCAGGGTCATTTTCTTGCTTGTGACGCAAAGGCATTTCGAGTGAAACCGTTTCACTCGAAATATACCAGTTTGGTCCCGCGGCGGTAATATTACGACGCGGATTACTCTTCCCCCGTCTCGACCGACGCGCCGTCGACCGCCAGGCGGGCGACGGTCTTCCCGTCCGCGTCCCTGACCGCGGCGACGAGGTCCGCCTCCCCCCCGACGCCGGCGCCGGCAATCCGCCCCGCGTCCGCGGTCCGCAGGAGTATCACGGCCGATCCGCCGGCGAGGCCGGACCGCAACACGAAGCCGTTATCCGTCTTTTCGATCTCGTCTTCCCCCGTCGGCCCGCCCCCCTTTTTCCAGGGACGGATCGCGGTGACGAAGGCCGCGGTCTTTGACGGCGTTTTGGTCGCGGCGGTCAGGTGATACTCGGTGAGTTTGACCCGCGGCCGCGGCGGCGGGTCGAATTGATTTGTTTCAGACACGTTCAGCCCCGCCGGGGCGAGGATGGCGACCCGGCAGGCGGCGCGGCCGTTTTCGACCGTGATGTCGCCCTGCCCCCCGACGACCATCTCCACCGGGGCGTGAAGCCGCCACGCGTACGTCTCGGGCCGGGGGGCCGCGAGGCGGTCGAAGATCACCACCAGTGCCGGCTTGACCATCAGGACGTGGCGGGTAAAGCGGTCGAGCGTCTTCCCGTAGGCCGCGGCCGCCTCCCCGGCGACGTAGTTGAAGCGGGGGCCGCTGTGGAAGGCAAGGATCCGCCCGGTCGCGGACCGCGAGTGCTTCCCCTGCCCCGCCCCGCCGACGGTGATGCAGTTGGTGGACTTCGTGTGCCACATCCAGTTCTTGTGGTGCTTGCTGCCGTAGATGTCCCGCCGGCCGGTCCGGATCAGCAGCCGCTCACCGAAGGCGTAGAGGATGAAGGAGTTATTCGACTCGTACCCGTGGCTCTGGGTGCCGAAGGGGCTGGACTTGAAGATCACCTCGACGTTGTTCTTCGCGTCGGCCAGGTCGGTGTTCATCACGGCCTGCCCGGTGCCCCGGAAGCAGCGGGCGGTCGGCAGGTCGACCGGCGGCTTCGGTTCCACGGCCGGCAGCGCCCCCCGGACGAAGCCGGCGCAACTGATGTCCGGCCGCGGTTTCCCGTGGGCCTCCACGTACCACTGCCAGTGGGGGTTCTTCGCCTGGGCCGCGAGCACGGCCATCAGCTCCCGGTTGTGGCGGCTGCGGCGGCGGGCGTTGAGGTCGCCGAAACCGCCGCCGACGGTCCCCGGCGGCTGGAGATAGAGGGGGTAGTAGCCGACCTGCGCGAAGTAGGGCTTCCGGTAGGCGTCGACCGCCATCGCCGCCCGCATCACGTCGGCCCACCAGGTAAAGCGGGCGATGTAGCTCCGCCAGTAGCCGACCCCCTCGTGCCAGCCGCCGTCGGCGTCGGACCAGACCGGGTAGGCGTTGTAGAACACGTTCATCGCGAACCAGGTCCACTCGGCGGCATCGGGAATCTCGCCGTGAAAGGCCACGCCGACCTCCCCGAGGAAGTGCCAGGCCCGGTTGCGGTGGCTGCCGTAGGGCGTCCAGATGTGGCGGGGCGCGAGGTGGTCGTACATCTCCCTGCCGCGGATCGCCATGACCCGCCGGCAGGCTTTCTTTTCCTCGTCGTCGAGGAGGTCGTGGACGAAGGTATATGTCCGGGAGAAGTAGTAGTTGTAGGGCATCCCCGCCTCGTCGTTGTAGCGGTAGCCCGTGGCGCCGCGGGGGTCCCACTGCGCCGCCGCGAGCAGCAGTTTTTTTGCCAGGCGGCCATACGCCTCATTGCCGCCCAGCAGCCGGGTGAAGCCGAGGGTCGCGGCGGTGCCGAGGACGGCCTGGACCCGGCGGCGGTTGCCCCACCAGATCTTCCGCCACTGCTCGCTCTTGCGGACGGTGCCCTTCGGATACGTCGGCGGCTCGGCGGTGTCGGGCGGTTTCTTTGCGGCCTTCTCGCACCGCTTGACGAGGCCCTCGCAGATAGGCTTCAGGTCGCCCGCCGCCAGCGTGCGCAGGCGGGGCAGGTCTTCCGGCCGCAGAAAGAGGCGCGGATGGCCGGCAGGGATGCGGCCGAGAAGCCGCTTCCGGGCGGGCATCGGGAACCGCACGCTCTCGCCGGTGACGGTAAACGACCGCACCCGGCTCCACGGCGAGCGATTTCCCTTCCCGTCCGTGTACCCGTAGCGCCAGTACCAGGTCCCGGCAGCGAAGGTGCGGGGCGGGCAGTGGCAGCCGTACCGCAGGCCGTCGGCCGCATACGCATCCGCGAACCGCTTGTTGTTCGCGCACTGGAAGCGGTAGGTCTTCGCCCCCCGCTGCGGCCGCCACACGAATCCCGGCGGGTTCGTCGGGCTCGCGGACCCGTCGGCGGGGCGGAACCCCCACTCCCCCGGCTTACCCGGCGCGTCGTCGACTCGCGGGGCGGCGGCGGACGGCTGTGCAACAATGAGGAATGCGGCGGCGAAGACGATCAGGGTTCGTCCCATGTCCGGGCCTTTCAGAAGGTATTGTGCCGGTCGTCAACCGGTACATATGTGATTTCTTTCGATCCCGCGCTGAAAATATGGCATTTTCATCCTATAATAAAGTTACATGGATAGAAACAGAAAAGGCAGTACGTGGCCGCTGGTTATCATGGGGGTCGTCGCCGTGGTGCTCGTCCTCTGGCTGGGCAACCGGGATTCCGGTACCGCGGTGGAGGAGGGGGACCTGACGGCGAAGGTCGCGTGCCGGATGTACAAGGGGAAGGTCCTGTTCATCCCCCAGCTTTTCGACAAGAGCGGCAAACAAATCAAGCGGGTCTCACGGTCGCTGCGCAAACAGCTCCGGCGGCCCCGCGTCGACGTCTTCAACGCCGCCGACCGGAAGATATACTCGTTTCCCGTCAAGTACGGGTGAGGGGGCTCGTTCTGCGGGCACTCGTGGCGGGTGCCCTCCGGGCAGAGCGGCGCGATCACCATCAAGCCGGTCTTCGACGCGGCCGCCGTTGCGGTCAACGTCGAACCCGCGACCTTCACCCTGCCCCGCTAGCGCGGCAGCCCGGTATCCTTACCCCTTTTCATCCCCGCCGTCTTCGCGGATAATGGACCAACTCATCCTTCACCGTCGGCGTCCATCGCACAATCATACAAGGAGCACGGCGATGATATTCAAAAGGGCAGGACTCGCGGTATGCACGCTGGTACTGGCGACAGGAGCGGCCGTCGCCGGCGCGCCCGGCCGTCTCGGGCACCACGTTTAAAAACGGCGTCATCGTCTGCGCGCTCGACGAGGAGGACGGCGCGATGAAACTCACCGGCGCCGCGGACGGAGAAACGTACCTCTCGTCCCTGCGTCCGGCAAAGGCCGATCACGCCGGCGGCGGCCCCCGGGTGATCGCCCGCGGACCGGTCCGGGCGATCGTCGAGCAGCCCCTGGCCGGAAAAGCCGGCCTGAAAGCGGCCTTGCGACACACCGTCTACACCGTCCTGCCGGCGGTGGCATGCCGGCTGGTCTTCACGAACACCGCGGACGAGCCGCGGCAACTGCCGAAGTACCTGTCGAAAAAGGACGTCTTCCACGCCGACCTCGGGGAGATCCTGATGCGGGACGTCCGCCTGACCGGCGGACCGGTGATCGTCATTCCACCGAAGAAGCGCGCGTACGCCCTGGACCTCTGGAAGGCCCTCCCGCCGCACCTGCGCCGGCTGACCGCGATCGGCGCCTCCCTGGAGGAGATCAAGGACGACCCGGACGGCTGGCTGGAGCCCACTCCGTTCCCCCTGCTGGTGCGCCTGAGCCACAACGTCACCGGCCACCCGGAGCTGTCCTGCCTGGAATGGCCGTTCAAAAAGTACCCCGGGTCCTGGGGTTCACCTGCGCCGAGTGGCTGTTCTCCACGCCCTTCGCGGTACGCAACCTGCAGCTCGCCGGAAAATACGGGCGGTTCTTCGGCCAGATCTCCGGGGGACCGGGCGTTGGGATCAACCATATCCTGCCCGGGGCCAACCCCGGTTTCTACGAGCTGCTCAAGACCCACGGCGACTATTTCCTGCCCATCATGAAGAGCCAGAATCTCTACTCACCCCTCGCCGGCTACGTCAACCTGGTGGGGCTGTGGCTGGCCGGTCGTCCCCGGTCGTGGAGCGCCGAGAGGGAATACTGGATGCCCAAGAAGGTGGGCCTGGTCGGCTCAAAGCAGCGTCCCATCGACTGGATGCCGCCCTTCCTGCTCGGTCTGGCGTACGGGGCGCAGGTGTGGCGGGTGGAGACCCCCCGCCACCGCGAAGGCGCGGTGCGGCTGACGGTACGGTAAATCACCGCCGGCCCCCTTCACCGTATTTGAATCCCCGGCGTTTTCGTGGACAATAGGGCGCTGCGATCACGAACCCGGCGAGGCGCCCCATGAACGACGATAAACGCAACGAACTGCTCAGGCGGATACCCGCGGTCGCGACCCTCCTGGAAACCGGGACCGCGCGGCAGTGGCTGGCGACACATCCCCGCGCGCTGGTCGCCGACGCGATCCGCGCGGCCGTCGACACCGCGCGGGACGCCGTCACCCGCGGCGACACCGGCCGGGTCGACGAGGCCGCCATCCTGGAAGCGGCGGGGGCCGCGCTGAGTGACCGGACCACGCCGCGCATCCGCGCCGCCGTCAACGCCACCGGGATCATCCTGCACACCGGACTCGGGCGGGCGGTCTGGCCCGACGCCGCAACGGACGCGGTCGCCCGGGACCTGCGGGGGTACGTCACGCTGGCATTCAGCCCCGAGACCGGGCGCCGGGAAGAGCGGGACCGGCGGATCGAGTATATCATCCGGGAGCTGACCGGCGCGGCGGCGGGGATGGTGGTCAACAACAACGCCGCCGCGACCCTGCTGGTCCTGGCCGCCGTGTGCGGTGGCGGGGAGGGCGTGGTGTCCCGCGGACAGCTCATCGAGATCGGCGGGAGTTTCCGCCTCCCGGACGTCATGCGGCTCGGCGGGGTGCGGCTGGTGGAGGTGGGAACGACCAACCGCACGCACCTGAAGGACTACACGGGGGCGATCGGCGAGAACACCCGGGCGATTATCCGGGTCCACCCCAGCAACTACCGGGTCGTGGGTTTCTCCGGTCAGCCCGCGCTTGACGAACTGGTCGCCCTGGCGCGGGAACGGGGGATCCCCTTCATCGACGACCTCGGGGCCGGGGCCCTGGTCGACCTGGGCGATTACGCCCTGCCGTCCGAGCCGACCATACAGCAGTCCGTCGCCGCGGGGGCCGACCTCGTGCTGGCCAGCACCGACAAGCTTATCGGCGGTCCCCAGGGCGGCCTGATCGCCGGGACACAAGACCTGGTGGACCGCTGCCGGCGCCACCCCCTCTACCGGGCACTCCGGCCCGACAAGGCCTGCCTGGCGGCGCTGGAGCGGACGTTGATGCTCTTCCGGGAGCCGACGCGGCTGCCCGAGACGCACCCCCTCTACCGGGTGCTCGCCGAGTCACCCGACACGGTGCGGGCACGGGCCGAGACACTGGCGGCGGCCATCGCCGAAACGGCCCCGGCCGCCGCGGCGACGGTCGTCGCCTCCGCCGCCTACCTCGGCAGCGGGTCGCTGCCCATGGAGAAACTCCCCGGCTACGGCGTCACGATCGACATCGACGGGCTGGAGGCCGGCGCGCTGGGGCGGCGGCTGAGGGGCGACGACGCGCAGATCTTCGGCCGGATCGAGGACGGGGCACTGATCCTCGACTGCCGGACGATCGCCGACGGCCAGGTCGACACGATCGCCGCGGCGGTCGGTCGCATCGCCGGCGGGGGCGCCGCGTGAGCGCGGGCAGAAAGAACATCATGCTCGGCACCGCCGGGCACGTCGACCACGGGAAGACGGCGCTGGTCAGGTGCCTGACCGGCTGCGAGACCGACCGGCTGGCGGAGGAGCAGCGGCGCGGCCTGACCATCGAGCTGGGATTCGCCCCGTGCACCATGGCCGACGAGCGGATCACCGGGATCGCCGACGTGCCGGGCCACGTGGACTTCATCAAAAACATGGTCGCCGCCGCCCACGGCATCGACGTGGTGATCCTGGTGGTGGCGGCCGACGACGGCGTGATGCCCCAGACCCGGGAGCACCTGGACATCCTGACCCTGATGGGGACCGCCCGGGGACTCGTGGCGATGACCAAGGTCGACCTGGTCGAGGAGGACCTGCGGGAGATCGTCGCCGCGGACATCCGCGCATTCGCGGCGGGGACATTCCTGGAGGGCAAACCGGTCTGTCCGGTATCGAGCGTGACCGGGGAGGGATTCGACGCCTTTTTCGACGCCCTCAACGCGGAGGTCGACGCCGCCCCGGAAAAAGACACCGGCGGGATCTTCCGCCTGTGGGTCGAGAAATCGTTTTCGATCCACGGCCACGGCACCGTGGTCACCGGCATCCCCACCGCGGGCGCCGTCGGCGTGGGGGACCGGCTGCACCTGCTTCCCGGCGACGAAACGGCCCGGGTCAGGAAGATGGAAGTCTACGGCCGGGCGGCGGAGACGGGGCGGGCCGGAGAGTGCGTGGCCCTGAACCTCGCCGACGCCGGGGCAATCGAGCGGGGGACCGTCCTGGCGGGCGCGGACCTGTTCGAGCCGGTGTCGCTGTGCGAGGCGAAGCTCCGGATGCTCACCGCGGCGGGCAGGCCACTGAAGGACATGGCGGAAGTCCACCTCCACGTGGGGACCGCCGAGGCAGCGGGGCGGGCGGCCCTGCTGGAAGGCGCCCCCCTTGCCCCCGGCGGGACGGCCTTCGCGCAGCTCCGGCTGGCGCGACCCGTCCCGGCGGCCCCGGGCGACCGGTTCGTCCTCAGGGGACCGGGCCCCGGCGGCCGGCTGACGACCATCGGGGGCGGCCGGATATGCGGAATCTCGAATAAAAAACTGAAACGCAGGCGCCCCCGGCTGCTGGAATCGCTCCGGCGGTTCGACGCCGCGCTGGACGACCCGGCGGCCTGGCTCGACCGCCATCTCGCCGCGGCACCGGCGACCGTCTCGGCCCGGGCCCTCGCCCGTGCCGCCCTGGTCCGCGAGGACGAGGCGGCCGCGGCCCTGGCCGCGATGGCCGCCGACGGAACCGCCGTGGCGGCCGGGGGGGACCGGTACCTCCACCGCGATGTCGTCGACGCGGCCGGCGGCCGCGTCCGCGACGCGCTGGCGGCATTCCACGACGCGAATCCCCGCCGCGGCGGCGCCGACCCCGCGGAGATACGCGCCGCCCTCGGCTTGGACCCCGCGGTTTTCGCCGCGGCGGTCGCCGCCCTGGCCGACGGCGGCGCCGTTGAGCAACGGGGGCGGCTGATCGCCCTCCCCGGGACGGGCGCGGCACTGAACGCGGCGGACCGCGCCCTGCGGGACCGGCTCGAACGCATGCTCGCGGATGCCGGATACGCGCCGCCCCGGCCCGACGAGCTGGCCGCCGCATGCGACTGCGACACCGCCCGCGCGGAAACCATCCTCCAGGTCCTCTGCGACGAAGGGACGGCCGTTCGTCTCGACCGGAAGGTGGTCATGCATGCCGGCGCGGTCCAAAAGGCCGCCCGGACGGTCCGGGACCTTTTCGCAAAGAACAGCGGCTTCGAGACGGTCGCGTTCCGCGACGCCCTCGGCGTCAGCCGCAAGTACGCCGTACCCCTCCTGGACTACTTCGACACGATCCGCCTGACCCACCGGTCCGGCAGCCGCCGCACGCCCGGCTCGGCATACACCACCTGATCACGGGAGCGACACATGGTTGACAGGGCAAAACGGAGAAGGATCATGCAGCGGTCGCAGCAGCTTGGCCACTGCATCTGCGACCCGAAAAAGGACTGCCCGTGCGACGTCTTCAAAAAGGACGGGTACTGCCCGTGCGCGGGCGAGCGCCCCGCGCCGGTAATGCTGGACGACGTCCGGCTCATGACAATGGCCCACAACGCCGGCTGTGCGAGCAAGATCGCCCCGGGCGATCTGGAGGCGGTCCTCTCCCGCCTGCCGGCAGTCGCAGACCCGGCCGTGGTCTGCGGGATGCCCGCCGGCGACGACGCCGGCATCTACCGGCTCCCCGACGGGACGCACCTGGTCCAGACCGTCGACGTGATGACCCCCTGCGTCGACGACCCCGACACCTTCGGCCGGATATGCGCGGCCAATTGCCTCAGCGACGTCTACGCCATGGGCGGCGCGCCGAAGACCGCCCTCAGCATCCTCGGCTTTCCCGCCGACACGCACGACGGGGCGATCATGCACGCCATGATGGCGGGCGCGATGGCGGTTTTGGCGGAGGCCGGCGTCGCCCTGATCGGCGGCCACAGCATCAAGGACGAGGAGGTCAAGCTCGGCTTCGCCGTCACCGGCACCATCGACCCGGCGCGGATCTCCCGGCGGGACGCGGCGGCGCCCGGCGACCTGCTGGTGCTGACCAAGCCCCTCGGGTCGGGCGTCCTGAACTTCGCCCGCCAGATCGGGCGGGACGTCGACACCGGTCCCGTTACGGCATCGATGGCGGCCCTGAACGGGCCGGCGGCGGCCGCGGCCGCCGCGGTCGGCGTCAGCGCCTGCATCGACATCACCGGCTTCGGTCTCTTCGGGCACCTGGTGGGCATGGCCCGGGCCTCCGGCGTCACCGCCCAGGTCTGGGCCGACGCCCTGCCGGCGTTCGACGGGGCCGTCGACGCCCTGGCCGCCGGCGTGGTCCCGGGGGCCGTCGAGCGGAACACGGAATTCGTCGCCGGCGACATTGCGGCCTCCCCCGCCGTCGACGCGGCGCTGATCAACCTCGGCTACGACGCCCAGACCTCCGGCGGCCTGCTCATGGCGGTCCCGGCCGGCAGGCTCCGGGCGCTCCGCGACGAACTCGCGGCGCGGGGCGCGGCCGGATGGGTCGTCGGCACGATCGCCGAGGAGTCCCCGGGCGGGATCGTGGTGATCATGAAAGACGAGGACCCCTGCGCCGCCCCGGCGATAGACTACAGCGTGCCCGCCCCGGGCGACGGCGAAAAACAGGCAACCGCGGACACCGCCGCCCCGCCGCAGCCTGTCTCCGACGACGGCCCGGCGCGGGCGTTCGGCGCCCTGATGCGGTCGGCGGCGGCGGCCGGCGACATCGACGCGGTCACAAAGGAGTTGATCACCTTCTCCCTCGTCCTGATGGGCCGCTGCCGCGGCTGTTTCGCGGCACACTACAACAAGGCCCTGGCGATGGGGATCACCCGCGCGCAGCTCGACGAGGCGGCGTGGTGCGCGACGGCGATGGGTGGAGCGGTTGTGCGCATGTTCTACAAGGAGATGCTCGAAGAGGTCGACGGCGGCGAGGATGCCTGCTGCTGCTGACGCTATGTATCCCCCTGTTTCACCCACGGCACGCCGCACCGCCGTGCCCAGCGTGTCCACTGCTCTTCCATGTCCGCGACCCGCGCGGGGTGTTTCGCCGCCAGGTCGGTCGTCTCCGTGCGATCCGTCTCAAGGTCGTAGAGCCGCCACGGCTTTTTCGGGAGGGCGACCAGCTTCCAGCGGCCGTGCCTGACGGCCCGCCCCCCGGCGTGCTCGAAGAACAGCCGGTCCGGGGCCTCCCGCTGCCGCCCGGCGAACACGGGCGCCAGGCTCCGGCCCGCGGGGCCGGGCTGCGGGGCGCCGTTGAACGTCTCGGGGTACGGCGCCCCCGCCAGGTCCAGGCAGGTGGGAAAGATATCCATGACGTGGCCGAGCTGCGCGGTCGTCGACCCGGCGGCGGTCTTCAGACCCGCCGGCCAGTGGACCACGAAGGGCGTGTGGCAACCGCCCTCGTACGACTCCTTTTTCCAGTAGCGGAACGGCGTGTTGGCCGCGTTGGCCCAGCGGACCCCGATACCCGCGCAGGTCGTCTGGGGTCCCGGATTCTGAAAACCCGTGTAGCGGATCTGCCGGCCGTCGCGGGTGTGCGAAGGGCGGTCGTAGCCGGGCCCCCAGTCCCGGGGCGTCTCGGGTGAGGCCCCGTTATCCGAGAGAAACATGATCACCGTGTTCTCCAGCCGACCGCAGGCCTTCAGGGCCGCGACGATCTTCCCGATCCCCTTATCGACGCGATCGACCATCGCCGCGTGGACCGCCATCTTGGCGGCCTGGAACCGCCGCCCGTCGTCATCGAAGCCGTCCCAGTCCGGCCCCCGCTCCTCGAGGGGCGGCAAGGGCGCGGTCTTCTCGTCGAAGAGGCCCATCGCGACCTGCCGTCGGTAGCGGTCCCGGCGGAGTTTTTGCCACCCGCCGTCGTACCGCCCGCGGTATTTCTCGATGTCCTCCGGCCGGGCGTGGAGGGGCCAGTGGGGCGCGCAGTGGGCGACGTAGAGAAAAAACGGCGCGGCGGACCGGCTCATCTCCCGAATGTACCGCACCGACCGGTCGGTGATCGCGTCGGTCAGGTAGTAGTCGTCGGGAACGTCCTTCACCGCGTCGGTGCCGTCGACGAGGGAGAAGGGATCGAAGTAATCGACCACGCCCCAGATGACCCCGTAGTGCCGGTCGAAGCCCCGGTTGACGGGATAGGTCTCGATCGGCCCGAACGGCCGGCCGGGATCGAGACGGTGGTTCAGCCACGCCATGTGCCGCTTTCCCTTCAGCCGGGGGGTGTGGGAGAGGTGCCACTTGCCGGTCATGGCGGTGCGGTAGCCCGCCTGCTTCAGTGCCTCGGCGACAGTGACGTGTTTGGTGCTCAGGCTCCGGCCGTTCCTGAAGAGGTTGACCTGGTGGGGGTACATGCCGGTCATGATCGAGGCCCGGGTCGGGCAGCAGCGGGAGCAGTTGTAGAACTCGGTAAAGCGGAGGCCGCCGCGGGCGAGGGCGTCGATGTTCGGCGTCGCGATCTCCCCCCCGTAGCAGCCGGGATCGGAGAATCCCATGTCGTCGGTCATGATGATCACGAAGTTCGGACGGCGGTCCGCCGCCGCGCCGCGGACCCCGATCGACCCGGGCAGCACCGCGGCCGCCCCCCCGGCCCCGGTTGCCCGCAGAAACGCTCTCCTGGTCTGCATGTGTTCACCTTTCACTTCGTAAAACTACATTCTGACCTGTGCATCGGGAAATGTCATTGTCATTTCGTATCGATAGTTTGCGTTTCCGGCGGCGGGCCGCCTGATCGAGGGGAAAATACGGAGGGGGACGGCCTGTTTCCTTGGAAAAAGATCA
>CAZLBC010000025.1:6996-28541 GCA_964557575.1 uncultured Planctomycetaceae bacterium | reverse complement strand
GTAAAGCGAGCCGCCGATGCAGGGTGACGAAGCCTGAAAGCCCTGCAGCCGCTCGCATATCACACCGCGATTCGGGCGGAACGGCGGGGCAAGCCGCAGGGGACATCCCCCATTTCTTCGGGCGGAACGGGGTTCCGCCCGGTGACCGGGGCGTCGCACCGAGAGCGTGCGAAGGGGTTTTCAGGCAAGGAAGCCGAAGCAGGCGGCTCAGTAAAGCGAGCCGCCGATGCAGGGTGACGAAGCCTGAAAGCCCTGCAGCCGCTCGAATGCAGCACCGGTTACCGGGCGGAACCCACGGAGGTGAATGGGAATCGAACCCACCAGGGACTTGTTCGAGCCCCTCGCTGGTTTTGAAGACCAGGGGCGCCACCAGGCCGCCGTGCACCTCCGGATGCGGGGTACTATTATAACGGCCGTGCCGAACAGCCGTAAAGAAAATGGGGACGGTCCATGGGGGGCGTCCCCGTGTGTTTCTTGTTGACGGCGGGTTGGAGGGTTACTTCAAGGGCTTGGTTTCGACGGGGGGCTTGCCGGCGGCGTTTCTTTTTCCGGCCTTGACCTCGCCGAGAGTTATGCTGCCGGTGAGATTGCCGAAGACCGGCACCTGCCGGGCGATTTCGATGATGCCGCTGTCCGTCATTTCCGTGGGTACTCGCCGCGAGTACGAACAGTAGCCGCCTCACCCCTTATCGAATTTCGCCCGGCCCAGCAATTTCTTGCCCTGCATGAGCCTGACGTAGGGCTTGCCCGCGCGGTCGGGGATGAACCGGTAGGACTCCCCGCCGATCCCGACGACCGGCATGGTGGGGGACACGACGATCCTGCCGCCCTTGATTTTCGCGGTGCAGCGCAGTTCGACCGGCGTGCCGACGTTGAGGACGTTCAGGGCACCGGCCTTCAGGGGATAGCGCTGCTTGTCGGGCAGCATGACCGCGAGATAGTTGCCGTCGGTGAAGATCCCGTAGGCGATCGCGTACTCGCCGGCGGGGACGTTCTTCCCGTCGGCAATGACGTCGTAGGCCTGCCTGCCGTCAGTGATAAACACGTGCCTGGCGTGGGCATCTTCATTGCGGAGCCGTGCCGCGCCGGTTGCGACGCCGGCGACCGGCGCGACCGTCAGCGCCGTGCCGTCTTCCTTGACCGCGAGGTCGCAGATCTTCCCGCCGACGGCGTGCCGCGTGACCAGCGGCATGGCGCACTGCGCCGCGCCGACGGCGATCGCGTCGGCCCCGTCCTGCGTGAACCGCCCGTTCATATCGACGTCGACGAGTCTGATCTTGTCCGAACCGGCGGTGCCCGCCGCGCTCCACCCGGGCAGCGGCCGACAGGAGAACAGGGAGACTTTGCCCCGCCGGGCGTACACGTACAGGTCCTTGAGGATAACCGGGTACAGCGTGCTGCCGCCGACCGGGGCATCGAGCTTGATCTTGAATATGGCCGTCCGGTTCTGCGTCACCGGCCTGGACTCGTCGGGGGTGAATGTCCCGTCGCCGTTGCAGTCAACCTGGATCCCCTGGGTCCGCCCCTGCGAGATCGCCTTGATCGCGACCTTTTTGCCCGCGACGGTGATCTCGCCGGTATCGCCCTTGATGCGCATCGGCCTGCCGAGGGCGTCCCGGGCCGTGAAGACGGCATTGGCCGGAGTGGCGGGTGAAAATGTCAGTTTCACCTCTTTTCCCGCGGCGGGGGCGACGGCCGGCAGGACCGCCGTAAGAACGAGAGAGAGGAGGAACACGCCGTGTTTATTGTTGATGGCTTTCATAGTACAGTTATTATAGTCACCGGTACGCGAATTTACAAACCGGTTGTGCGATAATCACGGCATATCGCCGCCGCGGCGGTGGAATCATCCACCGGTGTCGGCTACGATAGTGTGGTTATCGTAAATTACTTTTCGGAAACATGGTTATGACGGTATCGAGAAGAGATCTGCTGCGCTGGGCCGGGCGGGGCGCCGCGGCCGCGGCCGTCGGCGGCCTGGCGTACCGGGCGGGATCCGGCGCCGGCGGGGCCGGGAGGCGGTTCGCCTGGCGGATAAACCCGCAGAAGTGCACCAGTTGCGGGAAGTGCGAGACCGCGTGCGTCCGGACGCCCTCGGCGGTCAAGGCCGTCAACGACCAGGTCGTGTGCCACAACTGCGTGATCTGCTACGGCCACATCAGCAACACGGACGTCGCCCCGGAGAAGGTAGGCGCCGACGGCACCCCGATCTGCCCCTGGGACGCGGTGAAGCGCCGCTTTCTCTTCTTCGACTTCGGCGCGGCCCCCGCGCCCGGCGGCGCGGGCGATTTCGACGCCCCCCCGCCCGGCTTCGGGGATCTTGAAGAGGAAGACGGCGGCGCCGAACCGCGGGCCGCCCTCGACTGCAACCTCATGGGGCCGCGGGATTACTTCCGCTACGACATCGACCACGCCAAGTGCACCGGCTGCGGGAAGTGCACGCTGGCGTGCGGCGAAAAAGGCATGGGCTCCCTGTTCCTGGTCATCCGGCCGGACCTCTGCCTCGGGTGCAACGAGTGCGCGATCGCCCGGGCGTGTCCGGACGACGCCGTGGAGCGGGTGCCCATCGGCGCGATCGACGAATCCCTGGGCGACGACCCCGCCGGTCCGGGCGACGAAGCATGAGCGGGATACGAAAGCAAAACCGGCTGCTGCGGGGCGCCGGCGTGGCCGCCTCGATCCTCTGCGTTCTCGCCGGCGCGGCCTGCGCCGGCGGCGGGCCGGGGTTCGATCCCCCGGCCGGCGGGCAGTCCGCACTCGAGAAGTTCAAGGACGAATGGACGCCCGCGGTCTACCGCCCCGAACAGTGGGGCTGGCCGACGGCGGACATCGCCGTCCTGGCGGGGCTCCTGGTCACCGGGTCGATACTGGTGCTCACCCGCCGCGGCGCCGGCTGGATGACGGCGCACATCGCGGTGGCCCTGCTTTACCTCGGGCTGTTCCGCGGCGGGTGCATCTGCCCGGTCGGCGCGGTCGCCAACGCCTCACTCGGCCTGGCCTCCGCCCGGCTCATCGGCCGCGCCACGCTGGTAATCTTCACCCTGCCGCTGATCGTCGCGCTGCTCTTCGGGCGGGTCTTCTGCGGGGCGGTCTGCCCGCTCGGCGCCGTCCAGCAACTGCTGGCCCGGAAGAAACCCCTCCGGATCCCGCGAAAGATCAACGCGGCCCTCTCCGTCCTGCCGGCAGTCACGCTGGCGGCCACCGCGTGGCTGGTGATCAGGGGGCTGGTCTTCCTGGTCTGCCGGCTGGACCCCTACAAGCCGGTCTTCTGGCAGGCCCACGCCCTCTCCCGTAAGGCGCTCGCCCTGGCCGGCCCGCAGTTCACCGAGCCGGGCATCACGGCGGCGTGCGACCTCTGGGCATGGCTGATACTGGGCGGCGCGGTGATCCTCGGTTTTTTCGTCACCCGGCCGTTCTGCCGCTTCGTGTGCCCCTACGGCGTCCTGCTGGGGCTGCTCGGGCTGCTGAGCTTCCGGCGGCGCCGGATCGACCAGGACGCCTGCACCCGCTGCGGCCGCTGCGAGAAGACCTGCCCGGTCCAGGCGATCACCGTCGACCGGGAGCGGGAAACCGCGCGGCTCAACAACTACCGGTGCGTCCACTGCGGGCGGTGTTCCGCGGCCTGCGCCGTCAACGCGGTCAGGTAGGTGTGCAGGGCGCCGCGATTCTGGTATCATAGCCGCCGTGAAAGAAGCATACGACATCGCGGTGATCGGCGGCGGGCACGCCGGGGCGGAGGCGGCCTGGGCGGCGTCGGGACTGGGGGCGTCCACCCTTCTGATCACGCTCGCGCCCGAGACGATCGCGCAGATGTCCTGCAATCCGGCGATCGGGGGGGTCGGCAAGGGGCAAATCGTCCGGGAGATCGACGCCCTGGGGGGGCTGATGGGCCTGGCCGCCGACGCCACGGGGATCCAGTTTCGCGTCCTGAACGCATCGAAGGGCCCGGCCGTCCGCGGGCCGCGGTGCCAGTCGGACCGCCACGCCTACTCCCGGTGGGTCCGGGAGGCTTTGGCGCGGCGCGAGAACCTCGCGATCCTCGCGGCCGAGGCGACCGGCATCGTCCTGGACGGCGGCCGCGTAACCGGCGTCGCCTGCGCCGTCGGCGGGCGGACGGCGACGGTCCGGTGCCGGGCGGCCATCGTGGCCGGGGGAACCTTCCTGAACGGGGTCATGCACCGGGGCGATAAGGTCTGGGACGGCGGGCGGATCGACGAGCCCGCCGCCGGCTCGCTCAGCGGGTCGCTGGCCCGCTGCGGCCTGACGCTCGAGCGGCTGAAGACGGGGACCTGCCCGCGGGTCCACCGCGACGCGATCGATTACGCCCGGTGCACCCGCCAGGACGGCGACGCCGCACCGGTCCCGTTCAGTTTCATGAACGACACGATCGCCCTCGAGCAGGTTCCCTGCTGGCTGACGGCCACCACCGAGGAGATCCACGAGGCGGTGCGGGCCAACTTCCACCGCGCCCCGCTCTATACCGGGCAGATCACGGCGACCGGGCCGCGCTACTGCCCGAGTTTCGAGACCAAGGTCGAGCGCTTCGCCGACAAGAGCGCCCACCAGGTCTTCCTGGAACCGGAGGGACGGGACACCGGCCGGGTCTACTGCAACGGGATCGCCACCTCCCTGCCGGTCGACGTCCAGGACTTCATGGTCCGGCACATCCCCGGCCTGGAAAACGCCCGGATACTGCTCTACGGGTACGCCATCGAGTACGACTTCGCCCAGCCCACGCAACTGCGGCCCTCCCTGGAGACCAAGGCCGCCGCGGGCCTCTATCTCGCCGGGCAGGTCAACGGCACCACCGGCTACGAGGAGGCGGCCGCCCAGGGCCTGGTGGCCGCGGTCAACGCGGCCCGGAAGCTCGACGGCCGCGACCCGCTCATTTTGCGCCGGGACCAGGCCTACATCGGGGTGATGATCGACGACCTGGTGACCGCCGGGGTCATGGAACCCTACCGGATGTTCACCAGCCGGGCCGAGCACCGCCTCCTGCTCCGGGCCGACAACGCCGACCGCCGGCTGACGCCGATCGGGCGCGAGATCGGCCTGGTCGACGACGCGCGGTGGGCGCGGTTCGAGCGGAAGCGGGACGCCGCCGCGGAGGCCCACCGGCTGATGGCGGCGACCCGCGTTTCCGGCGAGGACAACAAGACCGTGGCGGAACTGATGCGGCGGCCGGGCGCGAACATCGCGGATATCGCGGCGGCCGCGGGGGGCCCGCTGGCCGACCTCCGCGCCCGCCGGCCGGGCGCGGTGGAAACCGCCGCGATCGACGCGGCCTACGCGGGGTACCTGGAGAAGCAGGACCGGGAGATCCGGCGCCTGCGGGAGATGGACGCCCGGGCCATTCCCGCCGGCTTCGACTACGGCGCGGTCCCCCAGCTCCGCACCGAGGCGCGGCAGCGGCTCGGGGAGATCAGGCCCGCCAGTCTCGGGCAGGCCCTGCGGATCAGCGGCATCACGCCGGCCGACGTAACGGTCCTCGCCGTCCACCTGCAGCGGCGAAACACATCACCCCCGGTTAAGGAGACGCCCTGATGCGGATGTTCACCCGCGGCGATCTCGACGGTTTTTTCGGACTGGCCATCGACAACCTCGTCCAGATGCTTATGATCATCGCGCTCTGCTGCGGCGCGGTCGGGCTCCCGGAGCACATCGTCTTTTCCCGTATACTGCCCGCGGCGGCCGTCTCGCTGCTGGTCGGGAACCTCTACTACAGCCGGCAGGCCCTCCGGCTCGCGCGGCAGACCGGCCGGACCGACATCGCCGCCCTGCCCTACGGCATCAACACGGTTTCCCTCTTCGCCTACGTCTTCCTGGTCATGCTGCCGGTGAAATTCGCCGCCCTCGGCGACGGCAGGACCCCCGACGAGGCGGCGATCCTGGCGTGGCAGGCCGGCATGGTCGCCTGCCTCGGCTCGGGGATCATCGAGCTGGCCGGGGCGTTCGTCGCCGAGCGGATCCGCCGGATCACGCCGCGGGCGGCACTCCTGTCGACGCTGGCGGGCATCGCCCTGGGCTTCATCTCGTTCACCTTCTTCTTCCGTGCCTACGCCCACCCGGTGGTCGGGCTGGGCACCTTCGGGATCATCCTCCTGGTCTACTTCGGCCGGGTCCGGTTCAAAGGCGGCCTGCCCGGGGGGCTGGTGGCCGTCCTCGTCGGCACCGCCCTTGCCTGGCTGCTCAGCGCCCTGCCCTGGACCGCGGATACGATGGGCATCATCGAGATCGGCGCGGTCCCGGTCGCCAACGTCGGGCTGCACCTGCCGACCCCGCAACTGGCGGCCCTGTGGGACGGCATGGAATACCTGTGGCCCTATATCGGGATCATCATCCCGATGGGAATCTTCAACGTCGTCGGCAGCCTCCAGAACATCGAGTCGGCCGAGGCGGCCGGCGACCGGTACCCGACCGGCCCGTCCCTGGCGGTCAACGGCATCGGATCGATCGCGGCCGCGCTCTTCGGCTCCTGCTTTCCGACCACGATCTACATCGGCCACCCGGGTTGGAAGGAGATGGGGGCCCGGGCGGGCTACTCGGTGCTCAACGCCCTGTTCTTCACGGCGGTCTGCCTGACGGGCACCATGGCCCTGGTCGCCTGGTTGATCCCGGTGGAGGCGGGGATGGCGATCGTGATATGGATCGGCCTGGTGATCACGGTCCAGGCCTTCAAGGCAACGCCGGCCCGCCACACGCCGGCGGTGGTCGTCGGCCTGCTGCCGGCGATCGCGGCCTGGGGCGCCCTGATGGTCAAGGGCGGCCTGCGGGCGGGTGCCGGGGAGGGGTTCCGGTGGGCCGATCACGCCGAGCAGATCGCGGCGGGCCTGCGGGCGGCCGACATCGCCCCGGCGGGGCTGTTTTCCCTGGAGCAGGGCTTCATCTTTACCTCCATGATCCTGGCGGGGGTCACGGTGGCGATCATCGACCGGAAGTTCGTGACGGGCGCCCTGTGGTGCGCGGTCGCGGCGGCGCTGTCCGCGGCGGGGCTCATGCACAGCTACCGGTTCACGCCGGGCGACGTGGTCCTGGATTTCGGCAACCCGGGCTGGCGCTGGGCGGCCGGCTACCTGCTGGCGGGGCTGGTGATCCTCTCGGCGCGGTGGCTGACGCGGCCGACCGACACGCCGGACTGGTGACGGCGGGCGGGGGTAACGCCGCACACATGTGGCTGCGTGACTGCTGGCGTTCTTTCTGGATTGCGTTTCGAGCCATGATAATTTTGATTTCTTTATCATCCTGTCGACAGGCATGTACGGCCTTCAGGACGTCGCCTGCGGGGGATTATTCGCGGCGGGATTGCGACTTTCTCGAGGGTGGGGCATTTTTCAGCACGTGCTGGATTGCGTAGTAGGCCGGCTTGGCTTTGCCATCGACATCAAACAGCGTGCCTTCCTTGTCCCTGTTCTTCCTCCAGGCCAGGCCGTCGGTGATGTTCCAGACGTTCCAGGTTACCTCACCATTCCCGCGGTGCTCCAGCAATGCGCCGAGGATAGCGGAGAAAGTATCGGCCTGGGCATCATAGTCCTTGTTCTTTCCTTTCAGCCAGGCGTTCATCTCGGTCACATGAAAGGACAGGTCGCTGGTGTGCGCCCAGTCGATCAGCTCGTGCAACTGCTTCATATTCGCCGCGTTCTTCTCCCAGCCGGTATCGATGTGCGCCTGCCAACCGATCCCATCGACCCGGAGCCCCTGCTTCCTGAGATATGGCACAAGAGCCTGCACCTTCTTCATGCCGGCCGATCCGGGTGCCGTATGCTGGTTGATGATGAGTTTCGTGTGAGGGGCATGTTCGCCGGCAATCGCGAAAGCAAGCTTGATGTAAAGAGGCGGCTTGAGAGGATCACTCTCGTCATAGCCTATCTTGGGCCACGGGTTTTCCCATTTGTCGGTCCCTTTCCTGGGGCCAAACCAGCGCTTTCCATGAGCGGTCTCGTTGACAACATCCATCCATTTGACCTGTTCGAACGTATCGTAGCGCTTGCACAGGGCCGTCATGTACTCAACGAGATTCTGTTTCAGTTCCTCCGCCGTACGATTATCATCCTTGGCCCATGTTGAGCATTGTGGACTGATCGGACCGTGCAGGCGGATGACCTGCTTCGCCGTAGCGCAGTGTTTGACCCAGGCGTCGCCCGGTTTCCAATTCCACTTGTCCGGCTCGGGATGAACAATGCTTTGCTTATAGTCGTTTTCCGGAGTGACATAGCTGAATTCGCGGTCGACAATCACCCCGGAACCGCGGGAGCGTTTCTTCCACCCCGTGGTACCGCCGATGTAGACGTTTCCACCAGGATAGTTGTCGGCGACAATTGTACGAAGCCGCCGACCTTTCGGTAATGGAGGCTCGGCGGAATCTGCGAAGAATGGAATCAGAAGGGTGAGCGCAACCCATGCAGGCAGTGTGTTCATGTTTTTCATAGCGACCGTTTTGTAGTGCAGCCACTGGATCGAAGTGCTCGCGACATCAGTTCATCATCTATTACAACATTCACTCATAATACACCTCCAGAGTGTGTATTCGTTATACACATCACGGATGTTCCCGGCAAGCCCTCAACGTGGGGATGTGGGGCGCGAGGTACGAGCGCCCCTGCCTTCCTATTGTCGGCCATCCGCTTTGAATGCTTCGTGAAATGCCACTTCTCCTTGCGGAATCCTTCCCTCAAAAGGAAGCACGAAAAATGCTTCCTCCGGAACACCCGCATGGGTAAGTCCCTTCGGATTCTCAAAGCCAAACTGCCGGTAATACTGTGGGTGGCCCACCAAGCAACAGCCTTTGCCTCCGGCCTCACGAAGCCGCTTGAGCCCTTCAGATATGAGAGCCTTGCCAATCCCCTTCCGCTGAAAATCCGGATGTACCGAAACCGGCCCCAGGCCGTACCATTGTTCCGTACCATCTGACATTGTCACGGGTGAAAAAGCAATATGTCCGACAATGCGACCATCGATCTCGGCAACCAGTGACACCGACAAGGCATTGGCAGCTCGTAGTTCCTCAATGATGAACTGTTCT
The DNA here is from genome assembly GCA_964557575.1 of uncultured Planctomycetaceae bacterium. Taxonomy (GTDB): domain Bacteria; phylum Planctomycetota; class Phycisphaerae; order SM23-33; family SM23-33; genus CAZLBC01. The sequence continues at coordinate 19,522 of CAZLBC010000025.1, read as the reverse complement.
GTATGATTGCTGATCTCCATCGTTTCAAACGCTGCAAACGTCACAGCGGAGATGGCGGTGAAATCACAATCTTCCTCGTCTCTCATAAGAACATCGTGTGTGGTCATTACCGTTTCTCTTTTCTTTCCGCCTCCGAACACTTACTCCTCAGGCGCGGCCTTTGGGGCGTCGCCCGGAGGAGATTGTTCGCGGGCAGCTTCTGCTGCTCTCGGCGGCGGGGGGCTGTCCAGTAGTTCCTGGATTGCGTAGTAGGCCGGCTTGGCTTTTCCATCCCCGTCAAACAGCGTACCCTCCCAATCTCTTCTATAGGCAAGACCATCGGTGATGTTCCAGACATTCCAGGTGACCTCACCATTATCACGGTGCTCAAGCAACGCGCCGAGGATAGCGGCAAACGTTTCGGCCTGTGCATCATAGTCCTTGTTACTTCCTTTCAAATAGGAGTTCATCTCCGTCATATGAAAGGAGAGTTTGTTCTTGTGGGCCCAGTCAATCAGTTCGTGGAGACGTTGCATGTTGCCTTCATCTTTTTCGAAGCCGGTGTCGATATGCGCCTGCCAGCCGATCCCGTCGACTCTTAAGCCCTGCTCGCGCAGATAGGCAACGAGAGCCTTTATCTTTGCCCACATGGCATCTTCCATGTGACCATGCTGATTAATAATCAGCTTTGTGTTCGGTGCGTGCCCGGTCGCGATCTCAAAAGCCGTCTTTATGTAGAGCGGTGGCTTCAGAGAGTGCGTTTCGTCATACCCGATTCCTGGCCACGGGTTTTCCCACGTGTCGGTGCCCGGCTTTGGCCCGAACCATTTGCCGCTCCTTGACACCGTCTCATTTACGACGTCCATCCATTTGACATGTTCATACGCATCATAGCGCCGGCACTGCGCCGTCATGTATTCCACCAGGTTTCGCTTCAACTCTTCCGCAGTGCGATGGTCTTCCTTGGCCCATTTTGAGCATTGGGGGCCAATCGGGCCGTGGAGTCGGATGACCTGCTTCAATTCGGCACAATGCTTAATCCATTTGTCGCCCAGCTCCCAATTCCATCGGCCCGGTTCGGGATGGGCCACTCTCTGCTTAAAGTCGTTTTCAGGAGTGACATAGTTGAATTCCCGATCCACGATGACGCCCGAACCCCGATGTCGCTTTTTCCATCCCGTGGTTCCGCCGATGTATAAGCGCCTGCCGGGGTACTTTTCGGCGACGATTGTCCGCAGCCTCCGCCCTGCAGGCATCGCAGGCTCAGCGGCAAAGCCCCACATCGGCAATGCCAGAATGCAGCAGGTACATACAGCGCGTGTCCTCATATCATGCCTTTCTAGCCGACGCCAGGGCCGGCGGAACGCCGTGCCTCTTGATCCCTTTGTTCTGTGTTTCCTCATCTCTCAAACCTACCTACGATCTGAGATGCGACATCAGGTGCAATCCCGGGGCACAGATTGACAATGGCAGTATCTGTAATCTTGGAGATCACTGGTTCCGATTCTCGGAGAATTCTGATTGCATTAGGATTCTCGTTGAGCACTTTCTCGACCAGAGCCCGCGCCTTCTCGTATGACGCGCAAGCCAGGTTGTTCCAGTTGTTTCCAGAGTGAGGCCAGTCGGAAGGATAGTGATGGGCCATGTACCACATCTGGAAATGCGAGGCGAGGCCCTCCTCTAGCACGTTGGCATTTCTGCCTCCCGTAGGGGAAAGCAGATGTACCGTTTCGTGCGCGAGTTGGAAGCAGGCCCTGTCCGGTTCGCGCAGGCATTGAGTTCCGAGTTGAACGACAATCTTACGGCAGTTGCCGGGGAACCAGCACTGCGGAATGCCGTCGACGAACTCCACTCCGAGGATGGTGTAGGTGCTGTTCGGATCGCGTTGAACTCCGCATCTTCGCGATCCTTCCACATGCCCCGGCATTCCCGCAGCGCGTCCCGCCGGGGAGCCGCGGACACGCGGGCGAGGAAGTCATCAATGGCGTTGCGTATCAACTCGCTTCGCTTGCGCCCGGTTTGGCGGGACAGCCTCCGGAGCTTCCTGTGCTCCTCGCCGGTAATGTAGATTTGCGTTCGTACCACGCAGCACCTCCGTGATGTATAATTGCAATGTACATTTTACACCCCACTGAGTCAAGTGTTCCATGCCAACAAGGCAAGGATTAGAAAACGAGCCGACTGAAGGGAGAGTTCGTTTCTAATCAAAGTTGCCGCACATTGGACACTGGCGCCCACGTGGTGGTGTGCCTTGCCGTGATACTTTCGGCCACATGGCATAGCCGATTACCACGGCAAGAATAGAAGCCAGTGTCTCGAATGGGTTGGTATCTCCAGCACTGCCTTCCATCTCGTACCGTTCTTTTCTCCGGAAAGCTGCAGTCGTGGAGCAAGCGCGCAGTTCCATACGTCCGCAGGTCGAACTCCAGTGGAGGTTGTGGTTATGCATATTATTCTCCATATAGAGGCAATGGTATATGTTTGCTTATTAAAGCAAAATGCTTGTCACTTGTGAGCAAATGTAAATCATTCTGTATGGCATTCTGTGCGATTATTAAATCGGGAATACCGATACCATTTATTCCCTTTTTGATGCATATTATCTGCATCTGAACAATATCATCCCAATCAACTTCAATCGGATATCTTTTGACTTCTCGAAGCAAAGATATGAGACGCTTCTGTTTTCTGATGTGAAGGGGGGGGATCAGTTCGGTAAGAATCAGATCGTTTGTAGTAATAAGATTATCGTCGATTAAATGATCAACAATTTCGATTTTGCCATCACCTCGAAAGTAATCAATCAAGATCGAACTATCTACAAGGACACTCATTTTCGCTTCCTAAGAGTATTCAGGTCCATATCGATATCAACTTTGCCCTTGTATTTCTTGATATCAACAATTTTGGTTTTACGTACGAATTCCTCCAAAGCGCTGATGATGACAGCTGTTTTTGTCTTTTGATTTGAAAGCTTCATTGCTTCAGAAAGAAGTGGGCCTGGAAGATCAAGTGTTGTTCTCATGAGATTCTCCTTATGCATAAACCATAGTATCTATGCATAGTTTATATGCCCCAACGGTCATCATGTCAATGATAATTTGCAGTGAACTGAAGGGGCCGTCGGGGAACCCGCTGGACGTCCTCGAGGGATCGCGGCGGTCGAACACGGCGCCGGCATGCGACTACGGCGCGTCGATCTCAGCGAACGTGTCGGCGTGAATGTCCCACAGCCGGGTGCGCGCGTCGCCGGCGGTGCGGCACGCTGCCAATCATCATTGCTCAGGCAGTTTAGCCGACTGAAAGGAGAGTTCGTTTCTAATGTTCCCGGAATCTTGCATCTCTTTCGCACAACGTCTGGTTTCACCGGACAAAATGAGCACAGCTCATTTTGGTACGGTGCGAACCTTTGTCCTGTTTCTTTTTTCAATCCAGTTGGGGAATTGCATCTTTTGGAATGAGAATCCGGATTGACCGAGCTTGTCCGGGGTCCCGGCTGATGAGGCCATTCTGCTCCAGTGTCAAGACCATCTGGTGGACCGAAGGTGGCGTCACGCCGAAATGCATCTGCATGTCACGTTCGGCCGGAGGCTGTCCATGGATCTTGGTGTAGTTGTAGATGAACGCCAAGTATTGTCCTTGTTTGCTCGTGAACTTCATTTTATTTTCTCAAACGTGGTGCTCACGTTTTTGGCAGAGGCAAGCGAAGCGCAGCCTTTGGCAAATACCGTGCAGCAACCTTGTTGGCGGATGTCATTGGTGCTGTGACACGTATATATCGAGAAGCCGACGGATCATCCGCTGGTACTGAGTGTGGTGTCGTCGGGCCTCTTTCTTGAAGAAATCGACGCTCGACTTGCTCAGGCCGATTGTGACCTTGACCTGTTCCTCGCGAAAGGCGAGATCGGAAGGCGGCGGGAGCGTATCGCGCACCACTTTCACATCGCCGATGGGGCCGTCAGTGTATGTGATTTTCTTGCTCATATATCCTCTTTCCTTTCCGCCAGTAGCCTGCGCCGAAGATGCGGATCACGTGTCCGCGGTGCGTGAAGCGCACCGTCAAGATGCCGTCTCCGATCTGGCCGAAGCAGAAATGCCGCTGTTCGTCTGTGCCGTGAGAGACGTCTTCTGCGATGATTCGGTCGGGATCCGCAAAAGCATATTGGGCGAATCCGAAGGAGACACCATGCTTCTCCTGATTCTCCCGATACTTGTGCGGGTCCCACTCGAATCTCGTCTGTCTCATGCTGACAGAATAGCAGGGCGACCAGGAACAAGCAATACTTTTATATGGGCATCTATATTGCTCCGCCAACAAGTTAATACACGCAATGAGCACCGGCGCAGGGTTTCAATATACGGGGCCCGATGAACAAGCTCGAAAAAATACTGTCTGATTATCGCACGTACCTGCTATCACGCTGCTTGGCGAAGAAACGCCACGTCCCCTGCCTCGTGAAGTGGGTCGGGCGGTTCCTCCGCTTCGCCGGAGTCACGTCTACCCCGGGACGTTCGGCGCGGCATACCGCCGGGCGGTGCGGCGGGCCGGGATACGAAAGCACGCCACGGTGCACACCCTGCGGAACCGTTTCGCGACGCACATGATCCTGCAGGGGGCTGATATACGCGCGGTGCAGGAACTGCTCGGGCACCGGCACGTGGAAACCACGATGATATACACCCACGTCGTCCGGGAACTGAAGGGGCCGCCGGGGAACCCGCCGGACGCCCTCGATGGATCGCGGCGGTCGAACACGGCGCCGGCGCGCGACTACGGCGCGTCGATCTCGGCGAACGTGTCGGCGTGAATATCCCACCGCCGGGTGCGTTCTGGGTCTTCGTCGATGCCGTGGCGATACTTCCCCCGCCGCAGGTCCGGGTCGAACGCCGAAAAATCCGCGCGGTAGCAGAACCGGATTTTGTCGTCGTCGACCCACCGGATATCCCGGAAGGCCGACGGGTACGGACCGAGCGCACCGACCGGCGGGATCATCTCCGACCGGTCCCCGCCGTCGATAAGGTCGGAGACGCGGTAGACCGTGAGGTACTGGTGCCCCTCGCCGCAGGACTCGATGATCACCTTCCGGCCGGACGGCGAGAACCACAGGTTCTCTATCTGCCCGAGGGTGTCGAGGTCGGCCCGGATCAGGGTGAGGTTGTTCTCCCGGTCGATAAATCCGATCGGGTAGTGCCGGTTTTGCCGGACGACCACGAACGCCCGGCACTCTTCGTGCGCCACGCCGTAGCGGCGCAGGTTGCGTATCGGCCCCTGACACGACGGCAGGCAGAGGGCGGCGGCGACCGGGATGAGGAGGCGGGTCGGTTTCATGATTCCTCCAGACTGTCCGCGTCGACCGCGTCCCGCGGGCGGCCCGTGGCTCGCTTGTTTTTCTTGAAGTTGTCGCTGTCGATGAAATCGATGTGAACGCCCTCAATGTCGACGCCGTCTTTCACCCGGTAACAATCCTCGAATGCCACGCCCGTGATCGTCGTCAACAGGTCGATGCGATGGGGAGGATACCCCAGTTGTATGATGGTCTCGCTTTCGAGAAAGTCGGCGGCGGCCGGGCCCAGGGATCCGAAACCGAAGTCATCCAGCGCGTCGATGATTCGGTCGGCGTTACCCGGCGACGGTTCTATCCACACGTCGAGATCCTTCGTGTAACGGGGATACCCGTGGAACGCGAGGGCATACCCGCCGACGACGAGGTACCTGACGTCATGTGCGTTTAACAATGCTATAAACTCTTTGAAGTCCTTGCTCAGCATCGTATCTCCACGAATTGAATTCCGTTCGAATCTGTTCCAGGGCGCCGAGACGCTCCGCGGGCGATTTCGTTTTCCAGAACGAATACTCGGTCGGCTGCTCGTGCAGTTTGTATTTTTTTACGATCTTTCTCATGTTCATTGTCGCCCCTCCCGGCATGCTCGCGCCGGGGGGCCGTCTCACGATTCGTCTCGCGGTCTCTATTATACGGCCTGCTGAACAATTCGAACCTGTCTGCGAAAGGCCCTTTTTCCGCATCTCATCGTCAGTCTCTATCGACGATTCATGGAGAATCGTCTGCTTCGACTTCCTTGATCTGCGAAAAATGTGTCTCTTTCTCGTCGACGGCCGACTTGTTCAGCAGACCCTATTATACCACGCCTTCGTGCCGGGAGCGATGCCGCCGTCCGATCGCAGCCGCGGGAAGCAGGCAGCGCTGTTTGGGGTATTTGGCGGGCGGATATCAGGGATCGGCGGATCGAAATCGAGGGCCGGACGCCGTAGACTATTATTGGAAGATGTGTATTCATACCGACCGAAAGGAGACAGACCGATGGCCGACCTTACGACGACCTACCTGGGTATGGAACTGAAGAACCCCCTGATCGCGGGGGCCAGCGGCCTGACCGCCGACATGGAGACAATCGGGAAGATCGTGGAGGCGGGGGCCGGGGCATTGGTGACCAAGTCCCTGATGGAGGAGGAGATCCAGCTCGAACGGTTCAAGCACGACGAGGATATCGAGAAGTACAACTACCGGTACGCGGAGATGATCGAGCCGATGGTCCACATTGAGCACGCCGGTCCCGAGGAACACCTGATGTGGGTCCGGAAGACGGTTGATCAGGTGGACATCCCCGTCATCGGCAGCCTCAACGCGGTCGAGGAGGAGAGCTGGCTGGAGTACGCCAAAAAGGTGGAGCAGACCGGCGTTGCCGCCATCGAATGCAATTTTTTCTCCTCCCCGGGGGCGTTCGGCACGGAGGGCGCGGAGATAGAAAGGGAGCAGCTCGAGCTGGTCGGGAAGCTGGCGGACGCGGTCGCCGTGCCCGTCGCCGTCAAGCTCAGCGCCCTCTATTCCAACCCGGCGAATATCGTGATCCGCGCGGCATCCGGCGGGGCGGCGGGCGTGGTGCTCTTCAACCGCTTCTTCGAGCACGATATCGACATAGAGCGGGAAGAACTCTACTCGTCACTGCATTTCAGCCGTCCGACGGACTACCGCCTGCCGCTGCGGTACACCGGCCTCCTGGCCGACGAGATCGCGGCCGATATCTGCTGCAGCACCGGGATCTTCGACGGCCGGCAGGCGGCGGCGGTCCTGCTGGCCGGTGCGAAGGCCTTCCAGGTCGTCAGCACCCTGTACACCAACGGCGTCGGGCAGATCGCGTCGATCCTCGATGAACTCGGGCGGTGGATGGACGACAAGGGGTATGCCGACCTCGCGGCCTTCAGGGGGAAACTCAGCCGCGGGAATCTCGACGACCCGCTGACCTACAGCCGCCTCCAGTACGCCCGCCTCCTGATGCACCCCGAGGAGTACATCGAGAACGTGCCGCGGGTCTGAGCCTGCGGCTACCGCGCGGGCGTTTCGGCCAGGAGCGACCGGCCGTCGAGAGGAGAATCAGTGTCGCCGCGAGGGCGGCGGTGAAGGCGGTTCGAAAACGTATCACGGCAGCAGGCTCACTTTTTCGGGGGATTGATGCCGACCGCCGCGGGGGTGAAATCCTTCGGTTCCAGCCCGGGATTCAGTTCGACGTCCAGGAATTCGTACGTGCAGAACAGGCGGTTGTTCCAGTCGTAACCGACGATGCGGAGGGGCAGAAGGGTCTCGAAATCCAGGCAGGTCTCCGAGATCTTCGCCGGGTACTCGATTTCGCGGGTCTCGCCGTCGATCTCCGCCGTCACCGACTTCTCGGGGATCTCCCTGACCAGGACGATGCACTTCCGGCCGCCGACCGCGGTGACGCCGCCGCAGCCCATTTTCAGGTGGCCGTTCTTCTCTGCGATACGGTAGTATTTCAGCAGCAGTTCCAGCCCGTTCCGAACGCCGAACTGCGTACAGGGCTTCAGCGTGTTCTGCATGGCCTCCTTGCAGTCGGGCAGCTTCAGCACCGAGCCGCCGGTGAGGAACTTGAGTACGCCGCTGTGCGGGCGGACGAGCATCAGGCTCCGCCCCTTCTTGTCGGTGTACATGCCCTCGACGTACAGCAGGGCGTCCCCGAGGGGGGGATTCTTCTCCCAGTGCATGGCGAGGCTGTAGGGGTCTTCCATGAACGTGACGCGTACCACCTGCTGCTTCTTCATCTTCCCCTTAATCCGCTCCTGCTTGCGCAGCCGGCAGGTGTACCCCTTGATACCCGTCTCGTCGTATTTTTTCAGCGCCCGCTCCAGGAGCGGGATGTGGTTTCCGCGGGCGGCCCGCAGCAGGTCGGCGGGAACGTCGGCCGTGTCCGCGGGAAGGGTCTCGATGACCGATGCGAAAGGCTGGGGGCGGACAAGCTCACCGTCGCCGCACCCGCAAAGCGACAGGAGGGAAAGCGACAAGCAGATGACGGTAAGGAACGGCCGTTTCATTCCATTCACAGGTGAGTCTCCCGGTGCCCGAGCGAGCAAAAAGAGGTATACCCCCGACGGGGCGTTACTTGGTTGCAATGCCGTTTGCGGCCGGGGTGAAGTCGTCATCGGAGAGCCCGGCGTTGAAGTTGATGTCGTCGAACTGGTAGTAGCATAACAGTTCCCCGTTGCGGTCGTACCCGTCGATACGGAGGGGAATCAGGTGTTCCAGGTCGATGTAGGCGAGGGTCTTGTAGGCCGGATAGGACGGCCGGTCGCCGTTGAGATACCGCTCGAGAACCACGCACTGGCGGCCGGCGATCTCGGCGACGCCCCCGTACCGGTCTTCGCATTCCCCCCGTTCGTGCCCTTCGCGGTAGACGTCGTAGAGGCTCCGGAGGCTGTTGGCGAAACCGAACTCGGTACACGGCCTGAGGGTGTTCTTCATGGCCGTCTTGCAGTCGGGCAGCCGCTTGACCGAACCGCCGACCAGCTTGCGGAGCAGTATGTTGGCGGGACGCACGACCATCTGGCTCTTCCCGTTCTTGTCCCCGTACTTACCCGCAACATAGACCAGGGTGTCCCCGGTCGGCGGGTTTTCTTTCCACGTCATCGCCACGGAAAACGGTTCGGGCCGAAACTTGACGGCGATGACCTGGCGCTTTCTGAGATCATCCCCGATTCGTTCCTGTTTCTTGAACGTGCAGGTGTAGGAACCGATGTCCTTCTGTTCCCATTCTTCCATGCACCGCTCGAGGAGCGCGAGGTGATTCGTTTTCGCCAGCTCGATGACGGGGTGCCGCTCGCTCTCGATCTGATCAAGGTCGATGGTGCGTGCCCGCTCTTCCCTTATTTTCGCGCCCGACGGGACGAGAAACATCAGCAGGCCCATGGCGACCAGGAGCGCTCCGACAAGCACGCGCACGCCCCGGTTCGTTCTCAGCAGTTTGTATACAAGACGTCGCATATATCTGTTCGGAACAGAACCTCCGTCACACCGTATCTACCTGTTGTATCGTCACGGCCCGGCGTCGGTCTTTATGAATATCCTCGCGATTCGCGCGCAGAACACCGACGCAGGTTAAACGCTTATTGAAAGAAAATTCTATAGGGAGTCGTCCATTTAGCAAACACTAATTTCTTTTTTTCGGCCCTTTCTCCAACCGGTCACGGCGGTGCGAACCGGCATACCGGCGACACGCACGGCGGCGGAAACACGGTCCTTGAGATTTTTTTAACGTTCTCTTAATATTCGCTTGCGTCCCGTCAACCGGCCATATATCATCCTCGCAACCGGGGGACTGTCTGCCCGGGACGGATGGCCGGATCCTATTAAATTTTGCACAAGATTCTGCCTGAAATGGAGTTAGAACAAATGAACCCGATCTTCCTGGCCTCGGTCAATGCCGTGGAAATGGCCTTCGGTATCCTGGGCGGACTGGCTCTTTTCATCTTCGGCATGGATTATCTCTCCGAGGGGCTTAAAAATGCGTCCGGCGAACGGCTCCGGAAAATGCTCGAAAACGCCACCAGCAGTCCCCCGAAGGGATTGCTGGTCGGCACCGGCGTCACCTCGATTATCCAGTCCAGCTCGGCAACCACGGTCATTCTCATCGGGCTTATCAGCGCGGGCCTGATTACGCTCGTCCAGGCGATACCGGTGATTCTCGGGGCGAATATCGGCACGACATTCACCATCTGGATCGTCTCGGCGTTCGCCGCGTTCCAGCACCTGAAGATCACGCACTACGCCGGCCTCTTCGTGGCCATCGGCTTCACCCTTACCGTCTTTTTCCGCTCGTCGCGGACCCGGCAGATCGGGCGCATCTTTCTCGGGATCGGCCTGGTCTTCATCGGGCTGGGAATCATGAAGGACAGCGTGGGCGACCTGGGCAGCAAGGAGGAGTCGCCCTTCCGGGATTTCCTGCTGGCCATCGGCGACCGGCCGTTCCTGGCGCTGCTGGCCGGCACGCTGGTGACGGTGATCGTCCAGAGTTCATCGGCCTCGATAACCATGCTGGTGATCCTGGCGGGCCACGGTGGATTCGGCGACGATTACGGCGACGTCCTGCGCGTCTGCATCCCCTTCGTGCTGGGGGATAACATCGGCACGACGATCACCGCCCAACTCGCCGCCCTCCGGTCCAACCGGGTGGCGAAGCGCGCCGCAATGGCACACGCCCTGTTCAACATCACCGGCGCCGGGATCGTATTCACCCTGACCTACGTGGGACTGTACCCGGTCTTTATCGAATTCCTCTATCTCGATGTCCTCAAATCGGTGCTCCCGGTCCTCCAGCACGAGGGCGCCGTGGCCGGCCTGGTAGACATCTACCCCTCGATCGCCCTGGCCCACACGATGTTCAACCTCATCGCGGCCCTGATCGTCCTGCCCTTCACGCGGCAGTTCGCGGGCCTGATCGAACGGATTCTCCCGACACGCAGCGACGAGGAGGAATTCCGGCGGGTGACCCTCGATGAGCACCTGCTTGAGACGCCCGCCCTGGCGATTTCCCAGATACGGAAGGAAATCGTCGACATGCTGCGTACCGCCCGCCGGGCGGTTGACGTGGCCGCGCGGGGATTCCGCGAGGGCGACACCCGGCAGGCGAAGAAAGTGGCAAGCCTGGAGGACGCCACCGACGAATACCAGACGGAAATCACCCGGTACCTGGTCGGGCTGTCCCAGAAAGAAATACCGCCCGATATCGCGGGCATTCAGCCGGTGCTCCTCCACAGCGTCAACGACATCGAGCGGGTCGCGGACCACGCGATGAACATCGTGGAAATAACCCAGCGTAAAACCGACAAGAAGTACGACCTGGGGCCGAACACCGACGAGGAAATCGACCGGATCAGCGACGAGACCATGACGATGTTCGGCCACGTGATCGAAGCCTTCGAGTGCATGAACCGGGAACACGCGGTCCTGGCCCTGGAGTCGGAGGGGACGATCAACGAGCTGGACCGCCGGTTCCGGGAAAACCACGTCGACCGCCTGAACAACGGCGAGAGCCACCAGCTCTCCGGCCTGGTGTACATCGACTTTCTCCAGAACATGGAAAAGATCGGCGACCACCTCGCGAACGTCGCCCAGGGCCTGCTGAGCGGCAGCGACTGGCCGCAGCACATGCACGAGCACGAAGACGCCGAGCAGGCCGACGCGACGGCCGATACCGCAGAGTGACACGGCGCGGGCGGGCAACACGTTCGCGGGAGGCCGATTTCCGTTTGTCTGCCCGGCCGCCGGCGGGTATAGTTGTGTGACACCATACCACCAGAGGAGACGGGACATGAAACGTTATGCGACCATCACGACGGTATGCCTACTTGCCGCCTGCGCCGGCGCCGGCGAGACTGCGGCACTCGATGCGAAACAACTGCTCACTGAAGGCTATATCTCCCTGTTCAACGGCAAAAACCTCGACGGCTGGAAGGTGCCGAAGGGCGATAACGGCCACTGGAAGGTCGTCGACGGGGTCATCGACTACGACGCCGCCTCGGAGGCGAAGGGCAACAAAAACCTCGTGACGGAACGGGCATTCAAGGATTTCAAGCTCCACGTCGAGTGGCGATTCAAGAAGACCAGCGGCCTCTATCCCATGCCCACCATCCTCCCGGACGGGACCTACAAGAAGGGAGCCGACGGGAAGGTCATCAAGAAACCGACGCCCAACGCGGACTCCGGTATCTTTCTCCGCGGCGCGGGGACGGCGCAGGTCAACATCTGGTGCTGGCCGTGCGGCTCCGGCGAGATGTGGGGCGTCCGCAACAACAAAAAGAACCCCCCCGCCGTCCGGGCGGCCGCCGTCCCGAAGGTGAAGGCCGACAATCCCGTCGGCGAGTGGAACGCCTTCGATATCACCGTCAGTGGCGACCGGGTTACCACCGTCCTGAACGGCAAAACGGTCATCGAAAACGCGCAGGTCCCCGGCATCCCGGCCGCGGGGCCGATCGCCCTGCAGCACCACGGCGGCGTCAATAAAAAGACCGGGAACATGAGCCCGGCGTCGAGCCTCGTCCAGTTCCGCAACATTTACATTAAGCCGCTGGAGTGATATCGCCGGCGATCCTGTTCAAGGAAAAAAGGACCGGTACCTTTTACTGTAACCGTTTACCCGGGGGGGAAAAGGGGTCAGGAAAAGGGGTCAGGTCAGGAAAAGGGGTCAGGTACCTTTTACTGTAGGAAAAGGGGTCAGGTACCTTTTACTGTAACCGTTTACC
>CAZLBC010000025.1:0-6896 GCA_964557575.1 uncultured Planctomycetaceae bacterium | reverse complement strand
GGTACCTTTTACTGTAGGAAAAGGGGTCAGGTACCTTTTACTGTAACCGTTTACCGTGCGAAGGTTCAAACAACGGACATCCTGCGCCACCCTGCTCCCCCCGGCGGATTCATCACCATAGACCGGGTAACAAAGCGGCCTTACTCTACCGGCCGGCTACTGCTCGACTCTCGCGTCTCACTGACGCGGGCGGCTTCTGAAGGCACCCCATGAATCAACAAGCGAAAGTTCGCGCATACGTCCCGCTTCGCCTGCCGTGAAACGTATGAGTAGAGCAGTGCGCAATTGATCCGCGTGTGTCAAGATGACTATGAGTTCCCTGAAGTTTGGTAATGAAGCGATGATTACTGTTGATCACAACAGTAACGGACGGTGTGTTGAGGGAAACGCACCCGCTGCGGCGCTCGCGGAGTTGATTGAAACCGCTTGCGAAGTCGGTTTTTTGCGCGAAAAGATTTACGGTATTGACACGTTATCCTTTCCGTGTATCCTTACCGGAGCGTGAACAGCGTAACACGGATGTTTTCGACATCGGGCGTACCGCACCTGTCGCGGACAAGAGAAGCGTATCCCCCAAAGACGGCCCGCCTCCCGTATCGACGCATCGGCGACCATTCACACAAGCCCTTTCTTAAGAATTGGTTATGTTTTGGATTAAAACGCTATGGGTGAACAGATCGGCCATGAATGCGGCGTGGCGGCACTCTACCGGCTCGATGCGCCGGTAAGCGTCGGCGGCCGTGCCGACGACCTCGCCGCCGACGGCAATATCGCCCCCCTGCTGCCGACGATGCTCATGGACCTGCAGAACAGGGGCCAGCTCGCGGCCGGGATCAGTACGTACAACGTCGCCCGGTCCCAGTTGCTGGACACCTTCAAGGACATCGGGTCCGTCGGCGAAGTCTTCCGCATGACCCACGCCGAGAAGTGTCGTTCCATCCTGGACGAATACGCGGGGTCGGCCGGCATCGGCCACACGCGGTACGCCACCTGCGGCGCCGACGACACCCGCTACGCCCAGCCGTTCGAGCGCCACCACGGCCGTCTCTGGAAGTGGTTCAGCTTCGCCTTCAACGGGACGCTCGCCAACTACCCCGACCTCAGGCAGCGGCTGCTGTCGAAGCACTTCTACCACTGCTCGCTCGACACCGACACCGAGATCCTCATGCACCTGCTCTCCTACCGGCTCCGCGGCGACAGCCGTCCCGACCTGCAATCGGTGATGGACTCCATGGCCGAAGACCTGGACGGCGCGTACACCATCGCGTACCTGGACGCCCTGGGCAGGATGTTCGTCTCCCGGGACCCGCTCGGCATGCGCCCGTTGTGCTGGTCGGCCCAGGGCAAGCTCTTCGCGGCGGCCAGCGAGTCGGTCGCCCTGCGGAACCTGGGCTTCACGGATATCCGCCACGTCGCACCGGGACAGATGGTCATCGTCGAGGACGGTGAGATCCGGACCGAGCGGTTCGCGCCGCAACAGAAGACGGCCCGGTGTTTCTTCGAGTGGATCTACTTCGCCAACGTAGCCGGCAGCATCGACGGCAGCCCGGTCTACCGGTGCCGTAACCGGACGGGGGAGGCGCTGGCGGACGCCGAGGACCTGGCGCCGGGCGACGACTGCGTCATCGTGCCGGTCCCGGACACGGCCAAGGCGGCGGCCGCGGCGTACGCGTTCAGGATGGGGCTTCCCTGTCTGGAGGGGGTGATGCGGAACCGGTACGTCGGCCGCACCTTTATCCAGCCCGAGACCACCCGGGGGCGGAGCGTGTGGAGCAAGTACACCCCCCTGCCCTCGGTGCTCGATGGCAAGCGGGTGCTCCTGGTCGAGGATTCCATCGTCCGCGCGACCACGCTCAGGTCGCTGGTCACGCAGCTCCGCGAAGACGGCGGGGCCGCGGAAATTCACGTCCGCGTGGCGTGCCCGCCGATCGTGGCTCCCTGCTTTTACGGCATCGACATGTCCTCCCTGTCCGAGCTGTTCGCCCCGCGGTTCACGGGGGACGGCTGCGCGGGGACGGTACCCGAACCGGTCCTCCGGGAGATGGCCGCGGAACTGGGCATCGACAGCCTGCGGTATCTCGACGTGGCGTCGCTGGGGCCGTGCATCGGGTGCGCCAACGACACCCTCTGCCTCGGATGCGTCACCGGACGCTACCCGACGCCGTGGGGCGAGCGCCTGATGGAAACGGCCCGCCGGAACCGGGACGCGGGAGTGGCGGGACGGGTCTTCGCGCCGGACGGCGGTGCATCGCCCGGGCAGACGCCCGCGGCACCCCCGGCGGATACGGGGGACGGAACAACCGGGAGCGACACGGAGCAATCATGAGCACGTTCATATTCATCACCGGCGGCGTGGTATCATCCCTGGGCAAGGGCCTTACCGCGGCATCACTGGGCCTTCTGGCCGTGCGGCGCGGCCTGCGGGTCCGCATGCTCAAGATGGATCCCTACATAAACGTCGATCCGGGCACGATGAACCCGTTCCAGCACGGGGAGGTGTACGTCACCGACGACGGCGCCGAGACCGATCTCGACCTGGGCCACTACGAGCGGTTCGTCGGCCGCCCCATGTCCCGGGAATCGAATATCACCACCGGTTCGATCTACTCCGGCGTCATCGAAAAAGAGCGGCGCGGCGCGTTTCTCGGGGCCACCGTGCAGGTGGTCCCCCACATCACCGACGCGATAAAGGAATCGTGGCTCCGGCTGGAATCCGACGAAACGGATATCATCTTCGTCGAACTCGGCGGGACGGTCGGCGACATCGAGGGCCTGCCCTACCTCGAGGCGGTCAGGCAGTTCGGTCTCGAGCGGTCCGCGCATGACGTCCTCTTTCTGCACATGACACTGATTCCCTACCTGCAGACGTCGGGCGAGATCAAGACCAAGCCCACCCAGCATTCCGTCCAGAAGCTCAGGGAAATCGGCGTCCAGCCCGACATCCTGGTCTGCCGCTGCGCGGAGGAGGTCGACGACGCGGCCCGGTCCAAGATAGCGATGTTCTGCAACGTGAGCACCGATCGCGTCTTCATCGAGCGCGACGTTGAACATTCCATTTACCAGGTCCCGATCATGCTGCACGAGCAGGGGCTCGACGAGGTCGTCTGCGAGCACCTCGGGCTCGGCGGCACCGAGCCCGACCTGGCGGACTGGCATGACATGCTGGAGGTGCTGATCAACCCGGACGGCGCGGTGGAGATCGCCGTGGTCGGCAAGTACATATCGCTGACCGACTCGTACAAGTCCATCTACGAGGCGATCGCCCACGGCGGGATCGCCAACCGCCGCGCGGTCACGATACGCCGGGTGGAAGCCGAGGACCTCGAAGCCGGCGACCCGGACGAGGTCCTCGGCGGCGTCGACGGCGTCCTGGTGCCGGGCGGTTTCGGCATCCGCGGCAGCGCGGGCAAGATGCGGGCGGCGGGCTGGGCGCGGGAGCACCGGGTACCCTATCTCGGTATCTGTTACGGGCTTCAGTGCGCGGTCGTCGAGTTTGCCCGGAGCGTCTGCGGCTGTCCCGACGCGATCAGCGGAGAGTGGTTCGACGAGGAGGGCACCGGCGACCTGGCGCGGGCATTCGTGGTCCTCATGGACGCCCAGCAGCAGGTGACCGCCAAGGGCGGGACGATGCGGCTGGGCGAGTACGCCTGCGGCCTGCGGCAGAAAACGAAGGCCCGGGAGGCCTACAATGCCGAAATTGTTCGCGAGCGCCACCGCCACCGCTACGAGGTAAACCCGAACATGCGAGAGATACTCGAGGAACACGGCATGATCATCAGCGGCACCAATCCCGACAGCCGCCTCGTCGAAATCGTGGAACTGCGGGACCACCCGTGGTTCGTCGCGACGCAGGCCCATCCCGAATTCAAGAGCCGGCCCATCGACGCCCACCCGCTGTTTCGGGCATTCGTGGCCGCCGCGGTCGAACACGGGGAGTCGAAACCGTGACCCCCGGCGTGCTGGTACTGGAAGACGGACGGGTGTTCCGGGGGGTTTCGTTCGGCGCCGACGGGGAGGCCGCGGGGGAAATTGTCTTCAACACATCGATGACCGGCTACCAGGAGGTACTCACCGATCCCTCCTACCACGGGCAGATTGTCGCCATGACCTATCCGCTGATCGGCAACTACGGGGTGAACCCGGACGACGAGGAGTCGGACCGCGCGCAAGTTCGGGGATTCGCCGTCAGAGAGTACTGCCCGCGGCCGAGCAACTGGCGGGCGACCGGCTCTCTCGGCGATTACCTTATCGAGCACGGGATCGTCGCCCTCTCGGAGATCGATACCCGTGCCCTGACCAGGCACATCAGGACGGCCGGCGCCATGAAGGCGGTGATCGCCGCGGGCGACCGGGATGCCGATGAGCTTGCGGCCAAGGCCCGGCAGTGGCCGGGACTGGTCGGACGCGACCTGGTGGCCGCGGTGACGTGCGGGGAACCCTACACCTGGGAGAAGCCGTGCCCGTGGCGGCCGCCCGACGGCGGCGCGCGGTTCAGGGTCGTCGCCTGCGATTACGGTATCAAGTACAACATACTCCGCTATCTGGTCAGTTGCGGCTGCGCCGTCGAGGTGGTACCCGCCGCGACGACGGCGGCGGACGTGCTCGCCCGCAATCCCGACGGCGTCTTTCTGTCCAACGGCCCCGGCGACCCGCAGGGGGCGGCCTACGCCGCCGCGGAGATCCGGAAGCTGCTGGGAACGGTGCCCGTGTTCGGTATCTGCATGGGCCACCAGCTCCTCTGCCTGGCCCTGGGCGGGGACACCTACAAGCTGAAGTTCGGCCACCGCGGGGCCAACCACCCGGTCCAGGAGCTGGCGACGAAGAAGGTGGAGATCACCACCCAGAACCACGGGTTCTGCGTGGACACCGACGCGCTCCCGGACGATGAAGTCGCGGTGACCCACGTCAACCTCAACGATAACACCGTCGAGGGCATCCGGCACCGGACCCTGCCGGCCTTCAGCGTGCAATATCACCCCGAGGCGAGCGCCGGCCCCCACGACGCCGAGTATCTCTTCGGACGCTTTACCGAGATGATGGAGCAGCATGCCCAAGCGGACTGACATCAAGAAGATATGCATCATCGGGGCGGGGCCGATCATCATCGGCCAGGCCTGCGAGTTCGATTACTCCGGCACCCAGGCCTGCAAGGCCCTGAAACAGGAAGGCTACGAGGTGGTCCTCCTGAATTCGAACCCCGCCACGATCATGACCGATCCCGAGGTCGCCGACCGCACCTACATCGAACCGGTGACCCCGTCGTTCCTGATCGCGGTCCTGCGGCGGGAGCGGCCCTGCGCCCTGCTGCCGACGCTCGGCGGCCAGACCGGGCTGAACACCGCGTTCGCCGTCGCCAATACCGGCGTGCTCGACGAACTCGGCGTCGAACTGCTCGGGGCGGACGCCGAGACGATCAACAAGGCCGAAGACCGCCGGCTGTTCAAGGAAACGATGCAGGCGGCGGGGATCGACCTGCCCAAGTCCGGCCTCGCCCACACCGGGGAGGAGGCCGATGCCCTCCTCGACCAGATCGGCCTGCCCTGTATCATCCGTCCGGCCTTCACCCTCGGCGGAACCGGCGGCGGAGTGGCCTACAACGTCGAGGAATACAAGCATTTCACCCGAAGCGGGATCGACGCCAGTATCGTCGACGAGATCCTCATCGAGGAATCCCTGCTCGGCTGGAAGGAATACGAGCTGGAGGTCATGCGGGACGGGGCGGGCAACGCGGTCATCGTCTGCTCGATCGAAAACCTCGACCCGATGGGCGTTCACACGGGCGACTCGATCACCGTTGCCCCCGTGCAAACGCTCACCGACCGGGAGTACCAGCAGATGCGGGACCTGTCGCTTCGGTGCGTCCGGGCCATCGGGGTGGAAACCGGCGGCTGCAATATCCAGTGGGCGGTTGACCCGAACACGGGACGAATGGTAATCATCGAGATGAACCCCCGTGTCAGCCGCTCGTCGGCCCTGGCCTCGAAGGCCACCGGCTTCCCCATCGCCAAGATCGCCGCGAAGGTCGCCGTCGGCATGACGCTCGACGAGATCCCCAACGATATTACCCGGGAAACCCCCGCCTGCTTCGAACCGACGATCGACTACTGCGTCGTCAAGATTCCCCGCTTCAACTTCGAGAAATTTCCGGGCTGCGACCAGCGGCTGACCAGCTCGATGAAGGCCGTGGGCGAGATCATGGCCGT
This sequence comes from uncultured Planctomycetaceae bacterium, assembly GCA_964557575.1. Taxonomy (GTDB): domain Bacteria; phylum Planctomycetota; class Phycisphaerae; order SM23-33; family SM23-33; genus CAZLBC01. The sequence goes on along the minus strand of CAZLBC010000025.1, from coordinate 693 downwards.
CGGGAGGACCTTCACCGAGGCGCTGCAAAAGGGATTCCGCAGCCTCGAGGTGGGGCGCAGCGGCCTCGGCTCGGACGACAAGGAGATCGACCGCGCCGACCTGGATATACGGGAGACCCGCCGGCGGCTGCAGACCCCCGGCTTCGATCGCCTCTACGCGATCCGCTACGCGATGAAGCTGGGCATGGCCCCGGACACCATCGCCGCCCTGACCGGTATCGACCCGTGGTTCATCGAGCAGATCAGCCGGATCTCCGATGAAGACGAACGACTCGCGGGTTTCTCCCTCGACGGGGAGCACCCGCTACCCGACGCGGACCTGCGGCGGGCCAAGCGGATGGGATTCTCCGACCGGCAGCTCGGCCGCCTGCTCGGCGCCCCCGCGGAGGCGGTGCGGTCCCGCCGCCTCGCGCGGGGCATCGAGGCGGTCTACCGGTTGGTCGACACCTGCGCGGCGGAGTTCGCGGCATCCACCCCCTATTACTACTCGACATACGAGGACGAAGACGAAACCCGGCAGAGCGACGCGGAAAAGATCATGATCCTCGGGGGCGGACCGAACCGCATCGGCCAGGGCATCGAGTTCGACTACTGCTGCGTCCACGCCTCCTTCGCCGCCCGCGAGGAGGGGTTCGAGTCGATCATGGTCAACTGCAACCCCGAAACCGTCTCGACCGACTACGACACCTCCGA
>CAZLBC010000024.1:20280-60870 GCA_964557575.1 uncultured Planctomycetaceae bacterium | reverse complement strand
ATATTCCATGGAGATCGAGCTTCACTACGGACAGACCACGATACCGCTGACGATACCCGACCGCAACGTCGCCGAGATAATCCGGCCGTGGCACCAGGAAGGCGGCGAGGACAACGCCTCCCGCATCCGCACCGTCCTGGAAACGCCCGCATGCGCGGCATTCGGAAAGGCGGCCGCGGAATCGACCCTCTGCGTACTGACCGACGACGGGACCAGGGACATGCCGGCGGAAGACATCTTTCCGGCCCTCGCTGCCCTTCTGGACACCGCGGACCGTGTCCGGTTTATCGTGTGCACCGGTACCCACGCGGCCGAGACGCCCGGAAACAGCGCCATTACCGGCGAGATAGCGCGGGCCGCGGAGGCGGCGGGACTGGCGCACGACATTCACGTGCACGACTGCGAAAACGACCGGCTGCGCGGCGGGGGAACGACGTCGCGCGGGACGGCGGTGGCATACAACGCCCTGGCCGACGACGCCGACCTGTTCCTGGTGCTCTCGGACGTCAAGTGCCACTACTTCGCGGGGTATTCAAACCCGATAAAGAATTTCCTCCCCGGCATCTGCTCGTTCGCAACCGTCGAGCAGAACCATGCGCTCGCGCTCGACGGGAAGTCCACGTTCGGGCGGCACCCCTGGCACCCGTCCCCGGACCGGCGGGACAACCCCCTCGCCGACGATCAGCTCGAGGGGATGAACCTGATCGCCGGCAATCGGCCCGTGTACAGCCTTATCACGATCAGCACCGCCCGGGAAATCCAGTGGGCCGGCTTCGGCCCCGTCGAAGCGGTCACCGCCCGCGCACTGGGGATTGTCGACGAGCGGAACACCCGCACCGTCGCCGCCACCGACCGCCTGGTGGTCTCGCCGGGGGGGCACCCCAACGACGGGTCCCTCTACATCGCCCAGCGGGCGCTGGAACTGACGAAAAACGCCGTAACCGACGGGGGCGAAATCCTCTTTCTCGCCGCGTGCCCCGACGGGGTCGGAGAGCAGCAGACGCTCGAGAACTTCTATAACCGGCTGATCCTGCCGCTGGACGAGGTCCTCGAATCGATCGAGAGCGATTACAAGCTGTTTTCCCACAAGCCCTACAAGTTCGCCCGACTCATCAGGCGGACGGCCGCCATCAGGATGTACTCGGAACTGCCCGACGCGCAGATCGCCGACGCCCACCTGGTGCCGGCCGCGGATCCGGCGGCGGTCGTTGCGCGGTGGATCGAGGATAATCCCGCTGTGAAGATCAACGTCGTCGACGGGGCGAACAAGATAGCCCTCTACTGATGTCCCCCTTTTTTTATCTCCCGTCGCGCATGAGGCGGGCGATCCGCAGGGCCATCTCGAAGGCCTGCTCGTAATTCAGCCGGGGATCCACGTCGCTTTCGTACGCGATGGAGAGGTCCTTCTCCGTCAGTCCGCCCGAACCGCCGGTGCACTCGGTGACGTCATCCCCGGTCAGTTCGAAGTGGACCCCGCCCAGCAGCGAGCCCATGTTCCGGTGTATTGCGAAGGCCCGCTCGAGTTCGTCGAGGATGTCCTCGAAACTCCGGGTCTTGATGCCGTCGCCGGTGCGAACGGTGTTGCCGTGCATCGGGTCGCAGCACCACAGGACCACCCGGTCGTTTTTGCGGATCGCGTCGACCAGGGGCGGAAGCCCCGCCGCGATACCGTCAGCACCGAACCGGTGAATGATCGTCAGCCGCCCCGGCTCGTTGCGGGGATTCAGTACTCGCGACAGTTCGACCACCTCGTCGGGCGCCGCCTCGGGGCCGATCTTGACCCCCAGGGGGTTCGCGATGCCCCGGCAGAATTCCACGTGCGCGCCGTCGGCGGCGCGGGTCCGGTTGCCGATCCAGGGAAAGTGCGCCGACAGGTCGTACCACCCCGTCCGGCGGGGAACGTGGCGCGTCTGGGCCTGCTCGTAGGGAAGGCACAGCGCCTCGTGGCTGGTGAAAAAATCGACGCGGGTCAACTCGTTCAGGGGCCGCTGGGCGATGGTCTCCAGGAAGCCGATGGCATCCCCCAGGGCGTCGATGGTCTTCCGGTATTCCTCGGCCTGCTCGGCCTTCTCGACGAAATCGAGGTTCCACTGTTCCGGGTGGTGGAGGTCGGCGAAGCCGCCCTGGACGAGACTGCGGATAAAATTCAGCGTCATCGCGGACCGCTCGTAGCCCCGCAGGAGGTTCACCGGGTCGGGCCGCCGGGCCGCCGGGGAGAATTCCTTCCGGTTTATCAGGTCCCCGCGGTAGCTCAGCAGCGTCCGGCCGTTGACCGTTTCGGTCTCGCTGGACCGTGGCTTGGCGTACTGACCGGCGAAACGGCCGAGGCGAATAACGTTCATTCCGGAACCGTGCACCAGCAGAAAGCTCATCTGGAGCAGTATCTTCAGCTTGTTGGCGATCGGCTCGGGCCGGCAGTCGTCGAACCGCTCGCTGCAGTCGCCGCCCTGGAGCAGGAACCGCTGCCCCCAGCACGCTTCGGCCAGTTGCGTCTTGAGCGTCTCGACCTCCCAGCTCGTTACCAGGGGCGGGACGTGGGATAACTGCACGAGCGTCTGTTCGAGCATCTCGGGGTCCGGGTACTCCACGGCCTGCTCGACGGGCCGGGACTGCCAGGACGCGGGGGACCATTCGTTCTTGTTCATGTCGCTGCTCACCTCGCGGCCGACGGGAATGACGCCGGGGCGGTACCGCCCAGCCGCCGCGCCGGTCGAAAAGACCGGGATTGTACAACAAAACCGGTCATAGTACACCCCCGGCCGTGGCCGGGTTACGCACTATTGTATCTCGCGTCGGGGACGATTTCATGAAAAGACCGCCAGGCAATGAAATTCGCGGCATCCCGGCGTATAATCCGACAATGATGGAACCGGCAATAGCCATATCCGATCTCGACGTGCGCCTGGACGGAAAAACCCTCTTTTCCGGCTTTTCGGTGGAACTGCCGGCGGGACAGAAGGCGGTCATCGTCGGCGAATCCGGCGCCGGCAAGTCCACGCTGCTGAACTGCATCATGGGATTCGTCCGGCAGGACGCCGGCGAGATACGGGTCGACGGCGTCACCCTGACCGACGAGACGATATGGGAGGCGCGGCGCCGCATGGCCTTCGTTCAGCAGGAACCGGCGCCCGGCGAGGGACCGGTGCGACGGGTCCTGGCCCGCCCCTTCGCATACCACGGAAACCGGGACCTGGTATTCGACGCCGACTATCTCGACGAACTCATGGAGCGGTTTCGCCTTCCGAAAGCACTGCTGGACAAGGATTTCAGGGACCTCTCCGGGGGCGAGAGGCAGCGGGCGGCGATAATCGCGGCCCTGCTCCTGAAACGGCCCGTTCTTCTCCTGGACGAGGTCTCGTCCGCCCTCGACGAGGACAATACCGCCGCCGTTGTCGATTTCCTGGCGTCACTGGAAGAAACCACCGTTCTCGCCGTGGCCCACGACCGGGCACTGCGCGATATAGCGGACCGGCTCATCACCCTCAACGGAGACGCCGCTCGATGATCGCCGCGATGGAAACCGTCAGTATCACGTGGTTTAATCTCGCGCTCGGCTACCTGCTGATGCTCGTTCCCCTGAGCATCATCCTCATATTCGGGGTCCGCATCTTTTCCGTCCTCTGCGTTTCTATGCTGCGCATGACGGTGCAGTTGCTGTTCGTGGGGTTTTACCTGCAGGTGATTTTCAGGCTTAATTACTGGTGGCTGAATCTCCTGTGGCTCCTGGTGATGCTGACGGTCGCCGACCTCTCCATCATCGGCCGGTGCAAACTCAGGATACGCCCCTTCCTGCTGCAACTGCTGGTCGCGCTGCTGGTAGGCACGAGTATTCCCCTCTTCTATTTTACGGGCGTGATTATTCGCACGCCGGGCCTGATGGACGCGGCGTACTTCATCCCGCTGGCGGGGATGATCGCGGGTAACTGCCTGCGGGCGAGCGTGATCGGCATAAACACCTTCTACACATCCGTGCGGGAAAAACAGAAGATCCTTCGCCACGACCTGTCAATGGGCGCGTCGCTCCCGGAGGCACTCAGACCGCATCTGCGCACATCCGTCGAAGCGGCACTGTCGCCGTCGATCGCCACCATGGCCACCATCGGCCTGGTGGCCCTGCCCGGGATGATGACCGGCATCATACTGGGGGGCACCGAACCCATGACCGCGATCAAGTACCAGATCGCGATCATGATCGCCATATTCACGGGCACGGCGGTGACCGTCGTTCTCGGCATTCTCCTGACACGGTGGCGGGCCTTTTCCCGCTGGGGTACGCTCAACCGGGACATCTACCGCAAAAACGCGCTTGCCGGGACGGGCTGATCGAATTGTGGGGACACCATACTTAACTATGTTAACGCGAATGCCGTATCCCGGGGACATCCGTACTTAACTCGAAACCGACCGCCGCGCCGGGATGTCGATATCTTTTGATTGATGTAATCGAAGAGTAAACAACGGTCGTCCCATATCCGTCACCCTGCCTGGCAAACATGGTCGCTCCTCACGGCGCGCCGGTCTGCAGGCGGCCGGCCTACCGGCCGGCAACCACTCGCTCCGGGTGATCTGCCGACGTGAACTTCAATGAGGATGTGCCGGGATACAACGGATGAACATGTTATTCGCAGCGATGCAATCACTTCACGCAAATCACCCGCTCCGCGAGCGGTATCCATTTTGCTTCGCGAATGCCGTAGCGGATGGATTGAACCGGCGACGTGAAAAATCGTTACGATCAATAGTGATCATCACTGCATGTCATCATCGCGTGGAATTACATTCCCACTCAAGACACGCGAAGCAATTGCGCACTGCTCTACTCGTAACGTTTCACGGCGGGCGAAGCGGGACGGAGATATGAAGGTTTGACTGTTGACTCATAATCCGGCTTCAACCGTTGCCCGCGCCAGTGAGACGCGAGAGTCGAGCAGTAGCCGGCCGGTAAGGTAAGGCCGCTTCGTTGCCGCGTGCAGGGAGAGAAACGGCTTCGGGAAGCAAGGTGGCGCAGGATGCTGTTGTTTTTGATGACAGGCCAATCGCAGGAGATCCGTTGTTTGAACCTTGGCATCCTGAACGGTTACGGGATAAGGTTCCTGACACCTTTTCCTTCAGCCTTGCCTTAGAAGCGTTTTTCGGGGGTCAAAATCGCTTCTAAGCCCTGTATCCGACCCAAAAAACAAGCCAAGGTACTATAAAATAATATGTTACTGTGGTCCGACCCCGATAAACCTACCGGGTATAATAGTTTTTTATTTTCACCGGCAAGATTCCAATCTCCGCGGCAACAATAAGGGTACAGATGAAGAAACCGTTTCAACCGAATACCGGGCAGCACGGCGAAAACAGCGAATCCATCGACTGGGCCGCCGTGCTCGACGAGCACCGCGGCTGGCTTCAAACCGTCGTCAGATCCCGGCTGATAGAGCCGGATGCCGTCGACGACGTCATGCAGGAAGTCGCGGTCGCCGCGATCCGGCAGCGGTCGCCGATCGAGGATCACCGGAAGGTGGCGCCCTGGCTCTATCGCGTGGCCGTGCGGCAGGTCCAGTTGTACCGCCGGAAAAAAGGACGGACCCGAAAACTGGTCGGCCGCTACCGCGAGCGACTCGGGCCGGCGGACGCAAAACCGCAGGCGCCGGATCCCCTGGCATGGCTGATATCCGAGGAACGGCGCGAACTGCTGCGGCTGGCCCTGAACAACCTCCCCCGCCGCGACGCGGAAATACTGATGCTCAAGTATTCCGGGGAGTGGAGTTACCGGCAACTGGCCGGGCACCTGGGCATAAGTCTCAGCGCGGTCGAAGCACGACTGCACCGTGCCCGGCGCCGGTTGAGATCCGAGCTGATCTCGATGGAGATATTCGAGGTAACACCATGATACGCTACGAACGACAACACGAGAACATCGACTACCTGATCGACCTCCTGGTCGACGGCGAACTCCGCGGAACGGCGCGCCGCGATGTGCTGGCCGCGCTCGATGAGGAACCGGACGCGTGGAGAAGATGCGCACTGGCCTTCCTCGAAGAACGCGAACTGAGAGACGGCATCGGCCGGCTCGCCCGCGGCGACGACACCGGCAAACCGGCGGTCGTGCCGGAGAACAGCGGGCGGCACACCGTCCGCATTCCGGGCTGGGCCCGGACCGCGGCGGCGGCCGCGTTTCTCGCCGCGGCCTTCATGCTGGGCGCTCTTTTCTCCGGCCCGACCGCCGGTATGTCGACGGAACCGGAACATAACGACGCCGTCGCGGCCGGCGGCAACACCGACACCGCACACCCGGCCGAACACAAATCGCCTCCCGTCGATACCGCTACCGCGAAGGAGGATCGGCCCGCCGAACAGGAGGGGGCCCGTCCCGCCTGGGAACTGGTGACCGGAAAGGATACGCGTCCGCTGCCCATTCTCGAGGCGGACCGCGTCGACGAAACGCTGTTCGCGTCACTGCCCGATCCCATACCCGCCAGCGTTATCCGATCCCTCAAGGAACGCGGACATGCCGTCCGGCGGCAGCGGGAACTGATGCCCTGCCGGCTCGACGACGGAACTGAACTGCTCATGCCGGTGGACTCGTACGACATCAAGCCCGCCGGCTACCAACCACGAAACACGACAAAAATGAAAGGAGCGGAACAATGAAGAGGATACTGACACTGTCGACACTGGCGATCGCGCTTATAGCCGCGACGCCGCATGTCTTCGCCGACCGGCATAATAAAAAAGCCGATCCGGCCGGCGGGGGCTTCTGGATCGGCGTGGCATGCCGGCCGGTCGACGCGGAACTGGCCCGGGAACTCGACATTCCCGAAGGAAAGGGCATGGTGATCTACCACGTGATTCCCGGCGGCCCCGCCGCCCGGGCTGACTTGAAAAAGGGCGACATAATACTCGAGGCGGACGGAAAGCCGGTCACCGACATTGCGGACCTCAAGAAGATCATCGAGGATTCCGGCGGCAACAAGATGCCACTGTTGCTGACCAGGGACGGGAAGAAAAAGAAGATGCACATTACACCGGCACGACGGATTGCCGCAAGGACCAGGCCCCACAGGGATACCGGCCGCTACCGGCTGGGCATCTACTGCGCGCCCGTCTCACCCGCCCTGCGGGATCGGCTTGAACTCGGCAAAAACGAGGGCCTGGTGGTCGAGAAGGTGCGCGAGGACAGCCCGGCCGCAGAGGCCGGCATCAGTGCCCGCGACGTCCTGGTCAAGGCCGGCGGCAGAAAACTCGAACACGTCGGCGACCTGGTGGCGGCCGTCCAGAAATCGAAGGGCGGACGACTGAAGATAGAGATGCGCCGGGGCGGCAGGAAAAAGACCGTCACGGTTTGCCCGGAAAAGGTCACGGATCGGGAAATCCGGAGACCCGAGCGACCCGAGCGACCCGAGCGGCGCGAGGGACCCACGCGCTACTGGCTGGGCGTCAGTTGCCGTGAGGCCGGGGAAACCCTGCGTCAGCAACTCCGGCTGGGAAACAGCGGCCTGGTCGTCGAGGAAACGGCCGACGACAGCCCGGCCGGGAAGGCCGGCATCACGGCCAACGACGTGCTCCTGGAAGCCGGCGGCAGAAAGCTCAAAAAGGTCGCGGACCTGGTCGCGGCGGTCGGCGAGTCTGGGGGAAAACCGCTGAAGATATCCCTGATCCGCGGGGGCAGAAAAAAGGAACTCGAAGTGAAACCGGGCACGCGCCCTCCCGGTTTCGGCTTCCGCTCCCCGGAGAAACCGTTCCCCTTCCGGGGCCGGATGGGAGACCCGGAGCAGTGGAAAGAATGGATCGAGAAGATGCGCCCCGAGGACTTCAAGGACAAGCTCAGGCTCAGGTTTTTCCATCCCCCCACGCGGATGCCCGGCGGAAAGGTAAAAACGCCGAATCTCCCGAAAGGCGTCAGCGTCGCCATCACCAAGTCGGGCGACGAGCCGGCGAAGATCGTGGTCCGGAAGGGCGACAAAAAGTGGGAGGTCACCGAGGACAACCTCGACGAACTGCCCGAGGACGTGCGTCCCCACGTGGCGCGCATTATGGGCGGTATCCACGTCAGCGTGGGGGGAAGCGGCGGGCGGGTGTTCGATTTCGCTCCCAACATGAAGTTTCACATCCGCAAACGCATGGACGAGGCCCGAAAGAAGGCCGAAGAACACGGGGAAAAACGGCGCGAAAATCTCGAGGAACTCAAGGAGAGAATTCGCGCAATGCAGGAAGAGATGCGGCGCAAGACCGACGAACTCCGCCGTTCGATCGAGGAGATGGAACGGCACGCGAATGAGTAATTTCCGCGGCCCGCATCACCGCGTGCCCGCCACGGGCTGGCGGGCCATATCCCGGGGCCGCCGGACACACCGGCGGCCCTTTTTTACAGGTCGATATCGAACTTGTCCCGCAGGATTTCCTTCGTCCTGACGATCTCTGCGGCGCGGTCCTCATCCGACCAGTCGAGGGTCGCCGCGCCGATCGAGGCGAGTTCATCGAGAAGGTCTCCGGTCAGCTCGCCGAGCAGGGCGATCGCCGTCCGCCGCAGGATCAGGTCGTCGAGGTGAACCACCCGCTCCCGTTCCAGGATGTACTCGATCTCCCGCCGCGTGTACCCCTCGTGGTGTGCCAGCGGCTTGTCCGGGGCGGCGGCCAGGTAACCGGCCACCTGCTCGGCGACCGTGCCGTAGCGGACCAGGAGCTGTTCCACCCGGCCGGCCCCCAGCCCCGTTTTCAGCGCCAGGTCGGCGATCCAGCGGTCCCGCTCGCCGGCGGCGGGATACCCCGTTCCCCCGCCGATGGGCACATCGACGGTTCCCGCCTTCCGCGGCCGGCCGAGGCGCGCGAGGAGCATATCCGCGACGTGTTCGGCAAACACCCGGAACGGCGTCCATTTACCGCCCACCATGCAGTAGACGGGAAACGAATCCTCCCGTTCGGGCTCCAGGACCGCACAGTAATGCGCACGGCTCATCTGGCCCGTCCGCGACGCGCTGCTGCTGCGGAGGGGCCGGACGCCCGAGAAGCTACTGAGTATCTGTGAGCGGTCGAACCTTATGTCCGGAAACACGACCCGTATGGCATCGAATATGTAGTCCGCCTCGTCTTCCTCGCACCGCACGTCGTCCGGGTCGTCGACCCTGATGTCGGTCGACCCGATAAGGGGCTTGTTCAGCCACGGCAGGGCAACGCAGGCCCGGCCGTCGGGCGTTTCGTAGAATATCATCTCGCCGTCCAGCGCCGCGAGAAGCTCGTCGTTGTCCAGGACCAGGTGTCCCCCCCTGGTCCCGCTGATCATATGCGTGTCGAGGCCCAGCAGGCCGTTGACCCCGTCGATCCACGCACCCGCGGCATTGACGACGATACCCGGCCGGACGGGCAGTTTCTCGCCGGTCACCTCGTCACGGAGGATCACGGTCCGGGCGTCGCGGGAATCGACCGCCAGGTAATTCAGCGCCGCGGCCCCCTCGTGCAGCGCCTCCCCGTCCTGCAGGAGTTCCAGGCACAGCCGTTCCGGGTAGCTGATCCACCCGTCGTAGTAGGTGATCGTGCCGCGGATGTCCTTCCTGAGGGCCGGGCGCCGCCGCAGGGCCTCACCGCGGGACGCCGTCGAATACCGGGGCATCGACCGGAAGGCGTCTCCGAACTTCTCGTAGATCCGAAGACCGAGACGGATCATCCAGGACCCGCGGTGAGGGGGGCGCTTCCCGTCCAGGCCCAGGCATTTTTTCAGGAGGTATCCCAGTCCCGCGGTGCGGGAGAGGATCGGAATGGTCGTGGGCAGCGGAAAGACGTAGTGGGGAGCGTTTTGCAGGAGGATATTCCGCTCCCTGACCGATTCCCTGACCAGGTCGCGCTCCCCGTATTCCAGGTAGCGCAGGCCGCCGTGTATCATTCGCGACGGTCCGGCGCTGGCGCCGGCCGAGATATCCGACTTGTCCACCAGCAGGACATCAACGCCCTGCAGGGCCAGGTCTCGGAAGAGGCCGGTCCCGATAATCCCGCCGCCGACGATCAGGACCGGCACGTCGGGGTTTTCACGGAGCGCCGCAATAGTCTCGCGCCGCCGATCAGCCGTTTTCGCGTCCATATCACCGACCGCCCGCTTCCGCGCCCAACATGTTCTTTCGCGATTCGCCGAGGGCGTCGGCGGCGATCATGGCGTCGATCACGTCGTCCGCGGAGACCGCGAAGGGATGATTCTCGCACAGGGAACCGTCGCCGCCGCAGATAGCGCCGATGGGCTGCAGCCGCTCGCGGCCGACGCCGTCCAGCCCCAGGTCGGCGAAGGTCACCGGCAACCCGACCGCGATCTCGAAGTCCACGATCTTTGCGACTTCTGCCGGGTCGGCGTCCTCGTCGAGACACAACTGGGTGATCACCCCGAATCCCACCTCGTGGCCGTGCATCAGGCCGTGGCACTCGGGAAACGACGGAAGGCAGTTGGCGACCATGTGCGCCGTGGCGACCCCCCCGCTCTCGAACCCCAGGCCCGACAGAAGGACATTCGCCTCGACCACCTTTTCCACGGCATGCGTCACCAGATTTCTTTCCACCGCGCGGCGGGCGTCGACCCCGTGGTCCATCAGGGTCTCGTAACACAGGCGGGCGATCGCGCGGGCGGCCATGGTTGCCGTCCCGCCGGCCAGGTTGCCGCCCCGCGCCTTGAAACAGGCCTCCGCCTCGACCCAGGTGCCGAGGCCGTCCCCCATCCCGGCGACGAACGACGCGACCGGCCCGTGTGCGATGACCGCGGTATCGACCAGCACGAGATCGGGGTTGACCCCCCAGCTTTCGAATCCCAGGCAGTTGCCGTCCTCGTCGTACCAGACGGTGTACGAACTGGTGGGCGAATCGTTCGAGGCGATCGTCGGGCAGGTCACGATCTTCGTGCCGGCCTCCGCGGCGGCGGCCTTGGCGGTGTCGAGGACCTTGCCGCCGCCGACGCCGACCGCGACGTCCGCGCCGGACTCCTTGAGAATGCCCGCAACCCGCGCCGCCTCGGCCTTCGTGGAATCGCCCGCGAACGCCACGTCAACGACCTCCAGGCCGGCCTCCTGCAGCCCGGCCAGTAATACATCCCCGACGATGTCCTTGACCGTCGCATCCCACAGTATCGCCGGTTTCTTTCCGAGGGCCGCGAGATACTCGCCGGCACTGCCGAGTACGCCTTTCCCCTGCACGTACTTGCGCGGGGCGATAAAAACCTTGTTCATGATACAGATCTCCTTCCGCGGGCAAGCGATAATCATTCCCCCATAGCAACCACAAGGTAAAAACAAGTGCCCTCCCTGTAAACCGAAAAGTCGAAATCTTCCCTTTTTTTCCGCCATCGCCGCAACAGGCGGGTAAAAGCCATACAAAACAGCGGTTTTTTTTCTATAATCGACAGGGAGCGAGGACGCGCGCCGGTGCGCATCGCGGTGTCTTTCCGATTGTGAACAGCGCCCTGCCACCGCTCGCCGCACCATCGATAACCCGAGCAGAAGGTACAGATCACCCATGGCAAAGATATCGCGGCAGCCGGGCAGCCGGGCAAAAAAAAAGAAAAAAGGCACTTCGTATTTCAAGCTGTCCTGTCCGAACTGCGACAAGGGGCTGAAGATCAGCCGCAGCAAGTCGGGACAGAAAGTCCGCTGCCCGTACTGCCACAAGAAACTCACGGTACCTTCCGCCCGCAAGGAAGCCGAAAAGGCGCCACCCCCGCCCCGAACCGAAACGGTAAAACCCAGGACGAAAGTCCGGGAAAAACTCCCCGAACGGCAACCCGTTTCTCCGCGGGGAGATACAATCGAATCGACCGACGCCACCAACGTTTCGATGCTCAAGAGCGCGGGTATCGGACTCGCTATATCGGCGGCCTTTCTGGTCGTGGTGGCCCTCCCGCTGAAAAGCATATACTTCGGCCAGCTCTTCCTGGACCGGGGGTGGGTTCCCTTCGTCCTGGCATTTCTCATGGGATGGTCGATCGCCATACTGATACTGAAATACCTCAAGATTCGCTTAAACCAGGACGCCATGCTCTTCGACGTCCTGCCCGAGGACCAGCCGGACATCACGGCCGACAACCTCGAGACCCACATCAAGCACGTCAACCGCCTGCCGGTCAATCCCAACCAGAACTTCCTGGTCAACCGGGTCCTCCGGGCCCTTGAGCACTTCGGCGCACGCCAGAACAATTCGGAAGTGGCGGCGATGATGAACAGCCAGGCGGAGATCGACGCCAACTCGGTCGATTCCAGTTATACCATCATCAAGGTCTTCATCTGGGCGATCCCGATCCTCGGCTTCATCGGTACCGTGCTGGGCATCAGCGACGCGGTCGGCGGATTCTCCGCCGACCTGGCCTCCGCCGAGGATATCGACGCCCTGAAAGACCAGTTGGGCGTGGTGACCCGGGGACTCAGCGTCGCGTTCGACACCACGCTGCTCGCGCTGATCATGAGCCTCCTGGTCAGCTTTCCCACCAGCGCCCTCCAGAAGCGGGAGGAGGATCTGCTGAACTGGGTCGACGAGTACTGCAACGAAAACCTGATCAAGCGTCTCGACGACGGAGGCGGCGGGGGCGAGCAGCTCGGGGGCCATGCGTCGATACGCAGGGCCATCGACGCGGCCATGGCCGTACACCACGCCGAGTTCCGCAACTGGCGTGAGCAGCTCGAGGGAGTCGGCGCCGAGATCTCCGACGAAATCGCCGAGGGCTGGCGGGGCATGCTCGAAGAGGCGCGGGAAAACGACGCCCAGCGGGTCGCCCGGCTCAACGAGGCGATCGATGCCCTCCAGGGCAAGGACGACCTGTGCGGACTCATCGATCACGTAAAAGATTCGATGGAAAAACTGGACGACCTCGCCTGCGCGGCGGGCGACCGCGCCGCGACCTCGATGGAACAGACCGCGGGGGCGATCCGCAACTGCTTCACGCAACTGGAAAGCGGCGTTGCGGCGCTGAACGCGACCCTTGAGCGGATGGGCGAGAAGAAGATCGTGCTCGAGGAACGGAAGCGATCGTGGCTGCCCTTCTTCGGCTCCAGGAACAAGAAGTGACATGCCCAGAAGAAAAAAAAACAAGGAACAGCCGGTATCCCTGTTTCCCTTTCTGAGCGTGCTGGCCTGTGTCATCGGCGTCCTCTCCCTGCTGATCGCGGCCATCGCCCTCGGGCAGGTCAATCCCGAATCCGTCGAGGAAACGAGAAAGGACCTGGAACTGCAGAAGCAACGGGCCGACGAGTACGCGCGGCTGCTGGAGGAAAAGGTCACGCTCCGCAAGAAACGGGATGAACTCAAAAAGATCGAGACCGATACCGAGGATCTCGATCAGCAGATAGAGGAGGCTCGGCGGAAGAAAAAGGAACTCGAAAAGAAACTGGATGAAAAAACCAGGGAAATCGCCAAGAAAAACAGCAGGGCCGCCACCCTCTCCGCCGCGTACCGGAAACTGAAGCAGGAAATAGAAGAGCTGAAAAAGAAACTCCGGGAGATCAGGGAAGAAATCAAGCAGCTCGAAACGGAGTTGAAGAAACGCAAAGAGACCCCGAAGCCCGCTTCCGTCAAGATCAAGCCCGGGGGGACGGGCCGCGGGCTGAAGCCCACGTTCGTGGAATGCGCGGGGCACAGCCTGATCCTGCTCGAACACCCGGAGAAAAAGCGGGTGCGCCGGGAAAAAATCGAGGAGGACCCGGATTTCACGAAACTGGTTCAGCGGGTCGCCGCGCAGAACAAAGGCACGATCCTCTTCCTGGTGCGCCCCAGCGGGATATGGACCTACCACCACGCGAGCCGGTACGCCCGGCAGCAGCGCTGCCACAACGGGAAACTCCCGGTACCGGGCGAGGGAGCGATAGACCTCGGCATGTTCGGCAAATAACGAAAACGGTGTTCGCCCCATGGCAAAAAGGCTGAAAAAACAGGAAAATCGCAGCCTTGATTCGCTGCTGGATACGATGACGAACGTCGTCGGCATCCTTGTCATCGTCCTGATCGTCACCCAGCTCGGCGTGGCCGATGCCGTCAAGAGAATGCTCACCGTACAGGAATTCGCCGACGACCTGCCCAAGATCAGTTCCACACAACTGGAAAACATCAGGGCGGAAACCGAGCAGTTGAAAAAGGCCGTCGCCGGACTGGATGCCAACGTCAACTTCCTGGGCATCGGCGGGGAAGATGCCGAGCTCATCGAGTTGAACAACCAGATAACGACATTCGATGAGGACCTCAAAAACCTCGAAACAAAGAAGGATTCGGCCGAGCTTGAAAAACTGGTAACCGAACGGCGCACGGAACTGGCGAAGCTGGAGAAGGAATTTCAAAAGACCGACAAGCGGCTGTCGGAACTGCAGGCGCTGCTCACCAGGGCCCCGAAGAAAAAGAAGGCGCCGCCGCCGAAAGTAGTACAAGTCCCCGACCCCCGGCCCGCCCCGGAGGGAAGCGAGCCGTACCATTTTCTCTGTCGCGGCGGCAAAGTCTACCCGGTCGATATCGACCGGATGAAACGGCTGGGCCGGAGTGCGCTGAACACGGTCAAGCTCAAAACGCGCCGCACGGCCAAGAAGCGCTTCATACTGCTTGATCCGAAACCGCTCGTGGCGTACTTCAAAAACAATCCCGTCGGGGACACGTTCTTCCGCCTCACCGTGGAAATCAGCAACTACACGCCGCGACTGGTCCTCAACCGCCGGCCCGAGGCCGGCGAAGATGCCGGGCAGCTTGCCGCGAAGGGCTCGGACTACCAGCACGTACTCAGGACAATCAAGGGCAAAAAGCGGTACGCCCGCTTTCGCGTGTACGGCGACAGTTTCGAAACCTACATCGCCGCCAGGAGGGTCTGCGACTCATACGACATCCCCGCCGGCTGGGAACCCACCGGCGGCAAGCACGACTGGGTGACCTATTTTCCGGTCAGGCTCGAGGTAACGGGGAAACCGAAACCAAAGCCGAGACCAAAGCCCGACGAGTCCGAGGAACCGAAAAAGGAACCCCTTCCCAAGAGCGACATCGACTGAGACGGACCTCGCGATCGCCGCTCAATCTTCCGTGCCCTTCCCCTCCTGCATCTCTTTGAGGCGGGACCGAACGGCCCACCTGACGGCGCGAACGGTCGCCGGATCGAGGCCCTCTTCTTTCGTATCCATCGAAAAGGCCCTCAGCCACCGGCGGCGGTCGCGGCGGTACTTGAGAACACCCGTCAGGTGCCGCTCCAGGCCGGCCATGTGGGCGGCGCCGTAAAATACGGCTATCGATTTCGGCGGGTCCCTGCGCCCGCAGACCCGTTCGAGATCCGCCGTCACCACGTCGTTGCGCCCCTCGATGATTACCGTCATAAACCGGTCTGTTTCGGGGTCCACGCGAGGCATGTTCTTCAGTCCCCCGAAGACTTCTATCATCATCAGCTTGACGGCCGCGGCCGCCCGCGGACTGACCCGCAGGATACCCAGGGCGACGCGGAGGAACGCCCCCCGCCAGCCGCCCCCGCCCGCCAGGGCCTCGATCCCCTTCATGGCGTCATTCCCTTTCAGTTGCGAACGAATCCACTCCATCGAGACATCGCTGTTGACAAAGTGCGGACGGTCATAATTGAGCGACTCAAGCTGGTATTTCAATCCCAGGGCCCCGGCGAGAACGTAAACCGGCATGTCGTCACGCGCAGACAGTTCATCGACCATGTCGGCGCCGACGACACCGGGCCCCTCGATATCCGCCGCTGCCCCCGTCCCCCCGTCGCGCCCGTCGGCCCCGAGACTCCGCACCCGCGGCACCCCGCCGGTGACGGTATACGCGACGTCTCGGCCCCAGCCGTCGGTCAGGCACATCTTCAAACGACCCGTCAAGTCCTTCCGCTTTTTACCGACAACCCGCCTCAGCGCGTCGAGCGACGCGGGGTATTCACCGAAATGCACGCGGTACCGCTCGGCGAGAACCCGAATAAACCGCACGGCCCGCCGCGAGTGGGACACCCGGTCGTCCTCGTCATCGAGTACGGGTCCGCCGCCGACGCTTTCATAGAGAACAATGTCCCGCGCGTCCAGGAATTCCTGCAGCAGTGCGTAGTAGTCGGGCGTGCCGATGTGTATTACCGCCACGAGCCACAGCGCCGGCCCCTCGCCGGACACGGGCACGAACCGGCGCATGGCCGTTTGAAGGTGACAGGTGTGATCGTCGGGACGCGCGACGCGCAAGTAAGACGACAGGTCGGGACCGGCCGCATTATCCGCGGCGGAAACAAATGCCGAACCGGCGATGATCGCGGCCGCGAGTACGTGAAGCCCGGCGGTTTTTTTCATTCCAGCTCCTCTCGGCCACGTGCTGCATACGGGACACTATTTATCTGGCCGCCCGGCAGGTGCCTACAGTATAATACAGGTCGCCAGCGAACAAGAGAACACGCCATGGAACTGATACATCTCGGTTACATACTTATCGGCCTGGGCGCCGCGGCATTGATCGTCGGCCTGGTCATCAAGCGGTTGCGGTCCCGCTGAACGCTCAGTCGAGGCGAAACACCTCTTCGAGGTCCCGCGATACCGGGCTGTCGTCCGGGTTCGACGGCATGATCTCCTTCATCCACGCCCACCACCGTTTGCAGATCTCGGTGTCCGCGATCGCGTTCCACTGTTCCTCGTTATCGACCTCCACATAGGCGAACAGCCGGCCGGTCTCGCGGTCCAGAAACAGGGAATAGCGGGAAACACCGTGCGCCCTGAGCGTCTCCGCGAGTTCCGGCCATATCGGGTTGTGCCGCCGGCGATACTCCTCCTGCTTGTCGGGATCGACCTGCATCAGGTGTGCCTTGTGAAGGGAATCGGCACGGCCGGCCCCGGCTTTTCGTTCGCGTACCAGTGAAAAAACACCCGCGACGAAAAACGCCAGCGACGCGCCGGCTCCCAGCGCGGTTATCACCGCCGTGCCGAGGTACCGCGATCTGGTCTTGTGCCGGTTGTTCAGCCGGACCTGTACGTCCCGAGGAACGACCCGGTACCGTTTGCCCTGTTCGTCTTCCGCCGACAGGGAGCCGCTCGCGATATGGTCGCGCAGGCAGCGGCCGCCGATCAGGATCACGAATTCGTCCTTTGCCTCATCGAGAGACAATGCCATCGAGCGCGGTGTCCATTGATTATCCCCGTCACCGCCGCAGGCCTGGACAAGCTTGACCGTCAATTGCGATCCCAGGGTGAACAGGCCGATCATGCCGATAAGCAGCAGGGGAAAGCTCGCTCTCTGATTCCACGGCTTTTTTTCAGACATTGATTCCGTTCCTTCCGCGGGGCAGTACCGACCCATCGCCGACCGTGTCTTCGGCAGGCGTGACCGGCACGGGGCCCTCACTTCCTGCTGCGGTACCACTCTTTCCAGTTTTCGACGGCGGCCTTTTTCTCCGCCGCGGTCCCCGCGGCCGGGTAGGGTACCTCCCGCCCGGCCAGCCGGCTGAGCGCCTCGCAGATATGCAGGAGGGCCTTGTCGCCGCCCCGGTCAAGGGCCCCCACCAGCGCCTCGATCGCCTTCGGGGCGTTGCTGCCGATCACGCCCATGACGCGGGCCGCGGCTGATCGCACGCGGGGCTCCTTGTCCTCCAGCGCGGCGGCGAGCGAACGGAGTGTCTCGTGGCCGCCGCCGCAGGTCTTCAGCGCCGAGACGGCGGACGAACGGGCGCGCGGATCGTCGCTGTCCAGCCCCAGCTTCAAGAGTTTCCGCGGCACCGTGCGGGCGAAGGTGATGTATCCCATCAGGGCGTACGCCGTGAAACGCGCATCCTTTACTTCTGCGGCCTTCGCCGTGATCGCCGCGTCAAGCCGGTCGCTGCGCTGCTTGGGACCGTGGTAGGCGACGATGGTCCTGACGGCGGGATCGTCCAGGAAGGTCACCAGGGCGTCAACCGCTTTCTCGTCGCGGATCGCACACACGGCGGTGACCAGCCACGCCCGCGAATGATCGGGCCGCTTTTTTTCGCCGGCAGCCTTCACGAGGTGCTCGATGATGGGGCGGCCGACGGCCGTGGACGCCTCGAAGGCCCCCTTGCCCGACCAGGGATCACTGTCGAACCGCGCCAGGAGTTCGTTTACAAATCGCTGTTGGGCCTGCGGAGTCAGCGTGTTGAAATCGGGGGGGGCGACCATCACCTGCAGGGGTGCCGATTTCAGCAGCAGCTTCCGGTCGCCGGACTCGAGATACAGGTACAACCGGGCGTTGACGGTCCCCCCGCGCAGTACCTCGTTGACCGGCCCGGCCGGCTTCATTTCCAGCTCCCTGCCGGCGGCATACTCTGAAATGAATTTCACGCCGCGCTCAAACCCGTATGCCGCGATCTCCCCGACACGGAACGGCGGAAAGGCGATCTTCTCGCCGTCGGCCAGCGTCGGGGGCCATGTCTTCACCCCCTTGGCGACGTCTATCCGTGCCGTGAAGTACTGGTCGTGTGCCTGCTGGAATATCATCCACCCGAAGACCTTCTCCGCGGCCGGAAGGCGCACCGCGCCGACGGCACTGTTCCGCATCGCGGCCTCGAAGGTAAACGTTCCACCCACCCTCGTTCCGTTTTTCGGGGCGGCGGCGAGTTGCAGGCCCATCTTCGCCGGCCCCCACGCCGGCTGCCCGGTCTGATCGGCGTCTTTTTCACCGCCCGCGGCGCACGCCGCTGCAATCAGGATCGCGGTCGTTATCGTCTTCATCACGACATCCTCTCCGGGGTTCATTGTAAGAAATATTATCTCTTCACGCTACTTTGCCCCGGGAAAAGCTCCTCAACAATCGCGGCGCCCCAAATAGTGCCCCCTTGCATAT
The DNA here is from genome assembly GCA_964557575.1 of uncultured Planctomycetaceae bacterium. Classification (GTDB taxonomy): domain Bacteria; phylum Planctomycetota; class Phycisphaerae; order SM23-33; family SM23-33; genus CAZLBC01. The sequence continues at coordinate 42,129 of CAZLBC010000024.1, read as the reverse complement.
TAGGGTGATTACCTTAATATGTATTCAATTTTGTTATAGCAACTTTTTGCGGATACATAGTTAATCAGCATGGAAATACCATTATTTAATCGTACTGTAACACAAGACGCGTAATAATTAATAATGATGCGGGTGAACCGATTCCCCCGTGTCATCGTTACAAAACAGGAGAAGAAACGGAGAACTCTCGTAATGACGGATACACCGACGAAAACGAATGCCGATGCTGACCGCAAAATAACGGTGCTTCTGGCGGATAAACACCACCTGCGAAAGCCGATGGCCCACGCGCTTACCGACCACGGGTTCAAGGTCATACAGGCATCAACCCGTGTCCAGGCGATCTCCGCCGCTGTCAGGGCCGACATCGTCGTACTGGGAAACACGCTCACGAGCCACGACGGTATGGAGGTGATCAAGGAGATTCGCCGGCGGCCCGAGACGCGGTCGATGCCGGTCATCGCCCACGCGTCAAACGAGGATCCCCAATTCGAAAAACGGGTTATCGCCGCCGGGGCACAGGGCGTCCTGAAAAATCCGTTCGACTACGACTCCGTGGTTCTGCAGGTCCGCCGGCTCGCCGGTGAGGAGATCCGGTCGAAAACCGATCGGCACGGCGCAGATCGCAGCGAAGAACAAATCGTTCGCATGCTCGCGGCACTGCTGGAATCCGCCGGGGCGGCCGTCGCTCCCCGCTACGACGCCGCGGCGGCGTCGGCATACACCTACCCCCTGGTGGAAGAATATCTCGGCGCCCGGGGCGACGAGGGCGCAGCAATCCTCGATGACCTGGTCTCTGACAATATCCTGGATCGCCGCCTCGAAGACAAGGTCCACCGGTGTCCCCGGTGCGAGTGGCACACGCTGAATTTCGTCGAGACGTGCCCCCGCTGCGAGAGTATCGATATCGAGATCCAGAAGGTTCTGCACCATTTCTCCTGTGCCTACGTCGGCCCGGCACACGAGTTCAGACGCGGCGGCGACCTGGTGTGTCCGAAATGCGATGACCGGATCCGGCACCTGGGCCGCGACTACGAAAGCCCCGCCGATACCTACGTCTGCGGCGACTGCCGGTACACGTTCACCGAATCGCGGGTCACCGCTCGCTGTTTCCGGTGCGAACACGCCGCGCCGGCCGAACAGGTGTCCTCGACGCCCGTCTACGCCTACACCGCCAACGCCCGGACGCGGCGGGCGGTCGACTACGGGCGCCTTCACGGCCTGGACATCAACGCGGTGCTGTTCAACGACGAGTCGCGGACATTCCGAAAGGACTACCTGGTTTTCGAACTCGACCGGGAGGTCTACCGGGCACGGCGGTACGACAACCCCCTCTCCCTCATCCTGATTTCAATGGAAATCGTCGATACCCCCGGCCCCGCGGTGCCGGACGCGAAGAAACAGGAATCCCGGGCGAAGATGTTCGCGGGTATCAGCGAAGCGCTGCGTGATCTCGACCTCGTCAGCGAACTGGAAGACGGCCTGGGCGCGGTCCTGCTGCCGGAGACGGCCGCCGCAGACGCCGAACCGGTCGCGAACAGAATCCGCGACATTACGCGCGAACACTGCCCCAGCGGCGGCTGCGTCGATGTCGTTCCGACCGTCGCGGTCGCTTCACTGGAGGAAGGACACGGCGACGGCATGGATCTCTTCAACGAGGCCTACCGAACCCTGGCGTGGGCCATGGAAAACAAGCCCGGCAGCATCGTGAGCCATGAACAGCTCAGGGACGGGCAGGACTGGCCTTAAACCAGCGAATAAAGGCGAGCGAAGCGCCCGCTGTGCAGCCCGCATCGGGGTTATGACACCGGTTCCCGGTTCTGCCTCCTATCGCGACCAGTGGATTCGACCGTATAATCGTGCCGTTCGTGGAGTGCATCGATGGTTGTAAGGTTCCGCCGCATTGAAGACAGGAAAGAATCCGCGGTCCAGTTGCGCCGGCGGACGGAAGACCGCCGCCGAACCCGACGGATACTCCCCAAGCTTGCCCTTGTCCTGCTGGCGGCGATCCTCGCCGCCGGTGCCTATCTCTGGCTGCGTCCCTGCCGGATCGTTGCTCCCGCCGTGGTCAGGGTCGAAACCGTGGAACTCGCGGCGCCGGTGGACGGCACGCTCTCATGGACGATCGACGGCGACGGAGAAGATGTTCACCGGGGACAGGTGCTGGCCCGCATCGCGCCCGATCCCCACGGGGGCCCCGCCGCCGAGGCCCGGCAATCCGACCTCCGCATTCGGGCCGCGGCGGCGGCGAAGGCACTGACGGAAAAACAGCAGCGGCTCGAATCCCTGAAAACAACACTGGCACGGCAGGAGGGCGAACTCGGCAGGGAGATCAGCCGTCTGGAGGGACTGCTCGCCGCGGCGCAGACCGAACTCCGGGCGGCCCGGAGCGAGTCGGCCGCAAGAGAGCGCACCCGCAGGAATAATCCCAAGCCGGAAAGCGCCGTTCAGCGGGCGACGGACCGCGCAACGGCGATGGAACAGCAACGGGCCCGCGCGCGCAGAGACCGCGCAGCGCTTTCCGCCGCGGCCGCCCGGGAAATAGAGAAAGCCCTGGAGGCGATCGCAGGGGCGCGCCGGGAGAAAGCCCGGGTCGAGGAATCGATAGCGCACCATCGAAAACGCATGCGGGGAGTCGCCGAACCGGTGCCGGTTTCCGCGCCCGCCGGCGGCAGGATACTCGAGCGCCTCGCGGAGCCCGGTGACCACCTGGAGAAGGGCCGGGTCTTCATCGTCATTTGCCGACCCGCGACCAAGAGCCTGCGGGCGTACGTCCCGGCCCGGCACCGGACCGCCCTGCGCAGGGGACGCCCCGCCCGGTTCTACGCTCCGGGTCTTGCGGACCCCGTTACCGGTACGGTCAAGAGAATACATCGGCGGCTGGACTTCGTCCCGGCGGAAATCTCGCGCGGCGGGGAGATCGAAATAATCGCCGGAATCCCGGTTGACATCGAACTCGACGATCCCGCCACGGATCTGCTCGTTCCCCGCCAGACCGGCGAGACCGTGATAGAGAAGTAACATGGAAGAATTTATCGATCATATCCTCATCTTCGCCGCTGAATGGCTGTCATACATCGAACGGCAGTGCGAAGACCGCACGCTCGTAACCTGGGTACTGTTTTTCTTTCCCTTCGTTGTCTTTCTCGAGCTGCCGCGCTACGCGCTGCCCCTGGTGATCCTCCCGCTGATCAGGCTGTTCCGGCCGGCGCATGCCCGCCTGGCGTCCATGAAAGAGTTTATTCGCTCAAATCCCTCGGTAAGCATAGTCATCGCCGCCCGCAACGAGGAAAATATCATCGGCGCCACGATCGAATCCCTGCTGTCGATCGAGTACGACAACCTGGAGATCATCCTGGTCGACGATCACAGCGACGACGGCACCTGCGACCGGGCCCTTCCCTACGCCCGCCGGGGCCTGATAAAGCTCTACCGCAACCGGGCGCACACCGGGCGTTTCGGCCGCCCCTCGGCCTCGAATTACGGGTTCCGGATGGCCGGCGGCGACTTCATCATTTCCGTGGACGCCGACACCACGTTCGACCGCGACAGCCTGTTCCACGCCGTGGGGCCCTTTTACGATCCACGCGTCGGCGTCGTGGCCGGAAATATCAAGGTCGGCAACACCGGTGAAAGCACCTGGGCGGACCTGCAGGCGGCCGAATACCTGATGAGCATCGATTTCTGGAAGCGGTGGACTACCGCAATCGGAACCACGCTCATGGCCTCCGGTGCCTTCTCGGCCTTCCGCCGCGAGGTCCTCGCGGACTGCGGCGCGTGGGACCCGGAACTGGCGGAGGATGCGGACCTCTCGGTCAAGGCCCGCAAGGCGGGCTGGAAAATCCACTTCGCCCCCGGCGCCGTGGCCATGACCCACGTGCCGCGTACGCTGGCGGGCCTGGTCAAACAGCGTATCCGGTGGGAGAAAGGGTTCCTGCGGACCTTCTACCGCAAGCACGGCGACGCGCTGCGGGCCTGGCGATTCAACATCTCGTTGGCCGGGGAACTCGCTGCGGAGTTCCTGATGACGGTGGTCATGAATCTCCTCTTCGTGGTGTACATCGGCGTCATGATCGCGGTCGCCCCCCGCCTGCTGGCATTCGTTCTCCTCGTCTGCTACCTGTTCTATACCCTCCTGACCGCGGCCACCCTGTCGGTATCCCTGTGTTTCAGCGACCGGCGGAAGGAAGAATGGTTCCTGCTGCAGTACGTTGCCCTCTTTCCGCTTTACAAGCTGCTGTTTCTCTGGGTACGGTCGTACGGGCTGATGGCTGAAACCCTGCGTATCGGCTACCGCGACCCGTTCCTTCCCGACACCGCTTACGACAACACGAGAAGGTGGTAGCGGTCCCTTTTCCTCCCTCCCGCCGCCGCCTACCGGCCCGCCAGGAAGCGGCACGCCTTTCCCGCGGCGCGCCGGGCGTCCTCGACGGCCAGGTAGAGGGACGGGACGAGGCCCAGGGTGATCATCGTGGCAAACAGCAGCCCGAACCCGAGGGAGATGGCCATGGGGATCAGGAACCGGGCCTGCCGCGAGGTCTCGAAGATCATCGGCGTCAGTGCCCCGAAGGTGGTCAGGGTCGTCAGGAGAATGGGGCGAAACCGCTGGATCGCCGCGTCGTGTACGGCCGCGAAGGGTTCCAGCCCCCCCTCCCGGCGCCGGCGGTTGGCGAAATCGATCAGCACCAGCGAGTCGTTGACCACCACCCCGGAGAGGGCCACGATCCCGAACATGCTGATGATCGAGAGGTCGTATCCCATGACCAGGTGGCCGATGACCGCGCCGATGACGCCGAAGGGAATGCTGACCATGATGATCAACGGCTGTATGTAGCTGCGGAAGGGTATGGCAAGCATCGCGAATATCACCATCAGGGCGAGGGGGAAGGTCAGCTTGAGACTGCCGACACTCTCCCGCATCTCGGCCTGGTGTCCCTCGAAGCCGTAGGTCAGGCCCGTGTACTTGTTCACCAGGCGGGGCAGGAAGTCCGCCTCCAGGGCCGCCAGCACCGCGCCGGCCTTGCTGCGGGGGGTCATGTCGGCGGTGACCTGGACGATGCGGCGGCCCCGCCGGCGGTTGATCACCGTGTACGCGCGTCCCCGCTCCCGGACGGCCACCCCCCGCAGGGGCACGAAGGTGCCGCCCGGGCTCCTGACGAGGAGATTCTCCAGATCGTGTTCCGAGTCGCGCTGCTCTTCCGGGAGGCGGACCATGACCTTTATCTCGTCCCGCCCGCGCTGCTGCCGTATGGCCTCGGCGCCGTAGTAGGCATTCCTGACCTGCCGGCCGACCTGCCGGGCGTCCAGTCCCAGGCTCTTGCCCTGCGGGAGCACCCGGTAATCGAACTGCGGCTTGCCGGGCTGGAACCCGTCGTTGATGTCCTTGACCCGCGGGTAGGTGTCCAGCTCGGCGGCCAGTTCCTCGCTCGCCATTTTGAGGACATCCATGTCCCGGTGACTGAGTTCGACGTTCACCGGCGTCCCCCGTCCGCCCGGGCCGCCGCGGTCCGACAGGAAGTTGAGGTACTCAACCCCGGCGACCTCGCCGACCGCCGCCCGCCATCGCCGCGTAAACTCCTCGGTACTCATGATTTCCCGGCGAATCTCGGGGTCCGCCAGGTACACCCGCGCCTGCCCGGTGTGGCCTCCCCCCCGGCCGACATAGGCGAAGATCCCTTCAACCAGTTCCGGGCGGCCGCACTCGTCGATCACCGTTTCGGCCGCCGCGACAAAACGATTCACGATACGTTCCGTCCGCGCCACCGGCGACCCGTAGGGCAGCACCACCTCCGCGAAGGCGTAGTCCGACTCGACCTTGGGGAACAACCCGAATCCCATCCTCCCGCTCAGGGCAAAGCCCCCCACCGCGGCGAGAATCGCCACGCCGGTCGCGATCGTCAGGTAGCGGTGTCGCAGGGCCGCGCCGAGGGCGGGGCCGTACCGGGTGCGCACCCAGCGTGAAAACAGGCGGCTGAAGGACTGCTGCTTGTCGTGGAACCAGGCCGACAGTCCGCGGCGGCGTGTTCGGCCGTGCGAAAGATGCGCGGGGAGGACGAACAGGCACTCGGCGAGCGAAATGAGGAACACGGTAATGACCACCACGGGAATCATCTTGAAAATCTTGCCCATCGTGCCGGGCACGAAGTAGAGCGGCATGAAGGTGGCGATATTCGTCAGGATGCTGAAGGTTACCGGCATGGCGACCTCGCGGGCGCCGGTCACGGCGGCCCGGGCGAAGGACATCCCTTCCTGCTTGTAGTGATACACGTTTTCGCCGACCACGATGGCGTCGTCGACAACGATCCCCAGGGAAATAATATACGCGAACAGGGAAACCATGTTAATCGAGACATCCATCCCGGGCAGAAACAGAAAGGAGCCGAGAAAGGAGATGGGAATACCCATCATGACCCAGAAGGCGAGCCGGATCTCCAGGAAGATGCCGAGCACGGCGAGGACCAGCACCAGCCCCAGGGCCATGTTCCGCAGCAGGAGGTCGACGCGCTGGCGATAAATATCCGACCGGTCCCGGCGAATCGCCGCGGACACGCCGGGCGGCAGCGACGAGCGGTAATCCGCGAGCCGCCTGCTGACGGCGTCGGAGACCTGCACCGGCGCCTGGTCGCCGACCCGGTACACCTCGAGCATCGCCGCCCGCTTGCCGTTGAACGTCGCGTACCGATCGGTATCCTCGAAGCCGTCGACGACCCGCGCGATATCCCTGAGGAGGACCTCGGTGCCGTCCGGCGCGGTGATGATCGGCAGTTCGGCGAACTCCCTGCCGTAATCCCGCCGTTCCTCGATCCTGACCAGGATGTCCCCGGCGCCGGTCTTCAGTTCGCCGCCGGGGATATCGGCCGAGGCCGCGGCGACCCGCTGCGCGATATCCTGGAGGGTGAGCCCGTAGCGGCGGAGATTTTCCTGGGAAACCGCGACGTGGATCTCCGGGGCCCGGACCCCGTCGAGTTCCGCCCTGGTGATATCCGGATCCTGGAGCAGTTCGTCGCGGAGGCTCTCGGCGGTCCGGCGGAGGACCTTTTCCCCCACATCGCCGTAGAGGACGATCTCGAGGACGTCCCGGTCATGTGACGCAACCCGCACTTCCGGCTCCTCGGCGCCCTCGGGGAACGTCCGTATACGGTCCACCTCGCTCTGTATGTCCTGGGCGAGCCGATTCAGGTCGGCGCCGAGCAGGGCCTCGACGGTGACCGTCCCGCTGCCTTCCCGGGCGATCGACGAGATCTCGTCGACCCCCTGGAGATCGACGACCGCCTCCTCGATCGACAGGAGGATGCCCTCCTCGATCTCCTCGGGACTCGAACCGGGATAACTCACCGACACCTGCACGATATCCAGTTCCAGGTCCGGGAAGACTTCCTGCCGGACGGTGAGCATGGCCAGGAATCCGCCCACGAGAAATACGAGCATAACGAGATTGGCGGCAACCGAATTGCCCGCCATCCACGCGATCGGCCCCCGGCGGCTGTGGTCCGGCCCGCCGTTTTTCATCCGCCGGCCCCTTGCGCAGGCCCCTGCCCGGCGCCGGATTCCGTCTCCGCCGGGGCGGACGCGGGCCGAGACCCCGGATCCTTATCCACGATACGAATGTTCTGCCCGGCGACGGGAGCCGCGATATCGCTGACGACCAGTTGTTCACCCGGCGCCAGGTCCCGGCCGGATACGAAGACGGTATCCTTGCCGGACCACGCGATGTCCACCGTCCGCACGTCGAGCAGGCCGTCCTCGCCGGCAATCCAGACGACGTTCCCCTCGTGGAGGTGTTCCCGGGACACCGCGACCACGTCGTGGATCTCCCGGCCCTCGATCGACAGGTCGACGTAGGCGCCGATAACCAGGCGCGGCGCATCCGTCGTCGCGATCCCGAGGGGATCCGTTACCGCAACGAGTATCCGCGCCATCCGTCCCCGCGGTTCGAGATCGGACAGCAATTTCGTCACGCGGCCGGTCCGGCTCACCGCGTCGGACCACATGGCCTGGTGAAAAACGCGGACCGGCGACCCCGGCTGTTCCGCGGACGGAAACCTGATCCAGCGAAGCTGGTCGACGGGAACGAGGCCGCGAATCCAGTATTCGTCGGTTCCCGCGAAATCCAGCGCCGGCTGCCCGGGAGTGACGTAGGATCCCCGTTCGATACCGCGGTCTATTACCCGGCCGTTGAACGGGGCTCGCACGGTCGTGCGTGCCAGGTCGAGCCGCGCGTCCCGCAGGGCGTTCTCCGCGACCTCGACATCTTTTTTCGCCGCGTCCCGGGCCGCCTTGGCGGACGTGACCGCGGCCTTCGCCGCGTCGACCGCCGCCTGTGCCGTCGCCAGTTGGGGTTTGCGCAGCACCAGTTCACGGTCCTTTTCGTCGACCTCTTCACCGAGCAGCTCGTACTCGCTGCGGGCGACCGCGCTCCGCGCCCGTTCGACCCGCAGGGTTTCTTCGGCCTTCGCCAGTTCCGACCGGCGGAGAACGATGTCATTGGTGCTGCGGGTGACCTGGAGTTTGCTGCGGGCCAGCGCCAGGGCACTTCGCTCGACCGCGATGTCGTAGTCTTCCGGGTCGATCCTGAAGATTTCGTCGCCCTCGTCGAACGTCCCGCCCGGAACCAGTTCCGGACTCACCCGGACCACCTGCCCCCCCACGCGCGGCGCGATGCTTACCCGCCGCGCGGGCATGACGGTCCCCATGACGTCTATGGTAACGCGGCGCGCGGCCTTTTTGACGGGGGCAACCGCGACAAGCACCGCTCCCGATGCGGGTTTCTTTCGCCTGGCCCGGGGCTTGTTCAGCATGAAGTACGCCGCCGTCCACGCGCCGGCGGCCAGTATCGCCAGACCCAGGAATATAACCAGCAGGCGCGCGAGCACCCGCCCCTTCGGCGAAGTGCTGCGGGCGTCCGCCGCGCCCGTTTGCAGGCGACCCGGCTTTAATTCCGTCATCGCGTCTCCTTTTCGTCTTCCTGTCGGGGATCGTCCTCGTTCGTCAGCAGGTCGCCGACGCGCTGCAGCGGCCCCGTTACCCGGCGGGGCGGATCCGCCGGTGCGGCCGGGCGCCGGCCGCACCCCAGCGAACGGTAGAGCGCTATGCGCGCGTCGACCAGTTCCCGCCGGGCCCGAATAACGGTGCTCTCGAGTTGCTGGTGCGACTGCAGCGCAGTCAGAAAGCGGATATATTCCGTGGTGCCCTTCATGTAATTCTTGCGTATCTGGGTCATCGATTCATCGGATAATCGCAACTGTCTTTCAAGGCTTCTGAGATAGACCCGCCGACGGGATTCCTCCGCCAGGGCGTTCTCCACTTCCGCGAGCGCCGACAGGAGAACGCCGGAATACCGGTGAAGCAGTTCCGCCGCAGCGGCGCGGGACCGCGTGACTTCCGCTTCCCGCAGTCCGGCATCGAAGAGGGGTGCCGATAAAGCAGCCACCACGTCGGCCATCCAGTTGTCCAGCAGATCCCGGATCCGTTCGGCGGTGGTTCGACCGTCGGCGGACAGCATTATCCGGGGATACTTATCCGCAATCGCGGCCGCGGTCCGCCTGTCCGCAGCCCGCACCCGCAGTTCCGCGGCCCTGACATCGGGCCGGGCCCTGAGCCGTTCCGCAGGTATGCCGGTGCGGGGAAGACCCGGCATGTCCGGAAAGCCGCCGTCCGTCGGCGGCGCATACGCCACCGGCTCCCGGCCGAGCAGAACGGCCAGCGCGTGCGCCGCAACGTCGAGGCGCGCGGCCGTCTGCTCTTTCCGCCCCCGCGTGTTCTCGAGCACCTGCCGCTGCTGGAGGACGTCGGTCGCGGACCCGTCACCCTTGCGGAACTTCAGCGTTACCAGGTCGACCAGTGCGCGATTCGTCTCCGCCTGCCGGCCGAGGAGGTCGAGTTGCCGGCGGAGTTCTACGATCAGATACCACGTGGCAGCAACCCGGCCGCCCAGGGAAATCGCCGCGGCCCGGACGTCTTCGGCGCGGGCGGCGGCATCGAACGTGGCGGCATCGTAACCGGACCTGACGCGTCCCCACAGGTCCAGCTCGTAGGAGGCGGACAATCCCAGTGAATACTCGGTCGCATACACCCGGTCGCCGCGGTCAGGACTGGTCACCGCCCGCCCGCCGCTTCCCGTGCCGGTCAGGGAGGGCAGCAGGCCGGCGCGGCTGCCGTCGACAACCGCGCGGGCCTGGCGAAGACGGTCCCACGCGGCGCGGAGATCGAGATTGCCGCCGAGCGCGGTCTCGATCAGCCCGTCGAGCGGGGGATCAGCGAACGCCTGCCACCAGGCAGCCGGCGTATCTTCCGCGCCCCCGGACGAAAAGGCGCCCGGCAGGCTGATAACCGGTGACGGTTCACGCGCAGCCGGATAACAGCCGGCCGCCCAGACCACCATCGCCGGCACCAGGACCGACCACCACTGCGGGGGGAACCTACCGTACCGGCATGTCGGTAAATTTCCGGATAAACTCATCCGGCATCTCCATGCGGGGCCAGTTTCCGGCCTCTATGCCCCGTTTCATCTCGGCCAACCCGGCCATGATGAACCGAAGCGTGTGTTCGATCATCGCTTCCGGGTCGCGCACCTCCAGCAGACCCGGGGCCGGAAACCGGTCCTCCTCGCGGGTGTCGCCGCGCTTGACCCGCTGAACCAGGTGAAGGACCGGACTGATCACGGTAAAGAGTCCCTGCACCACGTGCCCGTCGGTCGCGGCGGGACCGAGTATTTCCCGGACCACCCGAAACGTTTCCCGGCGGAAGGGACCGATGGTCTTCTCGTGCGCCTCCCGGAGCTTGCCGGTCGGGCACGCCAGCTCGTGCCTGACGATCGCGAATTCACGCGTCTCTCCGTCGAGTATTCGCCTCATCAGCGAGGCGATCCGGGAGCGAAGCCGGTCTTCAGGGGCGGCGCCCTCATACAATCCGGCCTCGGGGGGATACTTTTCGATGCCCCGCTGAAAGGCCGATCGCCAGGCCGCGACGTAGAGGTTCTCCTTGCTGCCGAAGTAGTAGTTTACCGATGCGATATTGGCTTCGGCGCGCCCGCAGATGTCCGCGACGGTCACATCCCGAAAGCCCTTTTCGGCAAATGCCTCGACGGCGGCATCGCGTATCCTCGTCTTCGTGTCTGACCGTTCTTCGTCTTGCCTGGCGGACATGATCTTTTCCATGATAAAGAACGTGTTAAAACAGACGTTTAAAACATATAGTTAAATTTGAGTCAAGAGCCATCCGGTTAAAAGTGCGCTGAAAGCACGGGGGGGGGTATCAGGCGAGTTCGTCGGGGATATCCAGGTTCGAATATACCTTCTGTACATCATCGTGATCGTCGAGGGCCTCCATAAGCGCGAGCGCCTTGCGAGCGGTGTCGTTATCGACCGTCACCATGGTGCCGGGCACCATCGCAATCTCGCTGGAGACAGGTTCGATGCCGGCCGCTTCCACTCCCGCCCTGACGTCGCTGAAGGCCGGTGGTGAACAGGTGATCTCGAAATAGCCGCCTTCCTCAACCACGTCGTCCGCCCCCGCGTCGAGGGCAACCTCAATCAGCGTCTCTTCGTCGACGCCGTCGGCCTTGATAAGAAAGGTCCCCTTCTGCTCGAACATGTAGGCCACGCAGTTGGTCCCGCCGAGCTGGCCGCCGGATTTCTCAAACAGTTTCCGCATCTCCGGGGCCGTGCGGTTGCGGTTGTCCGTCAGGCACGTGACCATCAGCGCGACCCCCCCGGGACCGTATCCCTCGTAGACGATTTCCTCGTAGGTGACCCCTTCGATGTCGCCGGTTCCCTTCTTGACGGCGTTCTTGATCGTGTCCTTGGGCATGTTTGCCTGCTTGGCCTCGTCGATCGCGTACCGCAGGGCGATATTCGCGTCGGGGTCGCCGCCGCCGTTTCGCGCCGCCGCCATGATCTGCTTTGAAAGCTTCGACCAGACCTTGCCCTTCTTGGCGTCCTGACGGCTCTTCCGGTGCTTGATGTTCGCCCACTTGCTGTGTCCGGCCATGTTATTCTTCCTCTTCCACGGATGTTTTCTCGTCGTCGCCGTCACCGGTTTTTTCCGCGAGGGGCGCGACCGCCACCGGCACCCCGGCACGAAGCGATTTCAGCTTTCGTGACGTGTGTTCAAGTATCTCTCTGATCTCCCGGGAAAGAACACGCTCGTGTTTTTTATTGAGCTCGGCAAATTCCAGGGCGTATTCCCAGTAGCGTTCCGATTCCTCCCGCCACCCCAGCCGGTAGAAGACATCGCCGGCGTGATCCCAGAGGACCGGGTGCAGCGTGGGATTCGCGAGCATCTCTTTAGGAATTTGCCGGGGAGGTTTTTCAGGATCATAGTCCAGGAAACTGGCAAAGAGCGATGCCGCTTCTTCCAGCTTGCCCTGCTTGTAGAGTATCCAGGCCAGCGTATCCATGTACGCCACCGGCCTTTCCTTTTTCAGGGCCTGCCGGGATAACCGTTCCGCCCGGTCGATCTCGGTATTCTTGACGGCCAGCGAATAGGCCAGGTTGTTACCGTATGAAGCATCATCGGAATCCTGCGCGTACGCCTTTTCCAGGGCGGCCAGGGAATCGTCCATGCGCCCCAGTTCGCCGAGCACGGTGGCCAGGACATTCTGTATTTCCGCCGCGTCGGGCGATTCCTCGGCCGCCTTTTCCAGCACCGACAGTGATTCTTCCAGCTTGCCCGTCCGCATGAGCATCGTCCCGATCGCAATACGGAGCGTATCGAGCAAGGCCTTTCTTACCCCGTCGGATTTGACGGCGCCCCACTCCTTCCGCGCCCACTCCCTGAATGTCGACACCCCGACCGCGCAGGCGTCCGCCTCCTGGTAAGCCCACATCAATACCTCGATCGCCTCGACCCATCCCGGGTGTTCCTGCAGAACGGCCGCCACGGCATCGGCCGCTTTTTCGAGTTCCTTTTTCGGACCGCCGGCCAGGGCGCGGAGCTTCACCTGCAGCATGCCTATGTTCGCCTTTTGCTGCCAGTCGGAAACGCTTACCTGTGGAATCTTCGTCTTCTCGATGAGTGCGAGGGCGTCGGCGTGCGCACCGGCTTCAATCATTTCCCCCGCTATTTCCAGCCGCAGGCCGAATGCCCCCAGCTCGTTTTCCATGCCGCCTACAACCTCAAGGGCCTCGTCGTATTTCTTCGCGTCGATGAGAAACTGGATTTTCACCCGCTCCAGGAAAGACGCCGCTAACTCCGTCTCGCCCTCTTCGATCGACCGAAGCATCGTAAGACCGCGGTCCGGCTTGTTTTTTTCGGCACATATGCCCAGGTACCGCTTGCGCCACAACAACGGACTCTCGGTCTCCTCGATCCAGGAGGCGAGCTTGTCCAGCGCCTCATCGACCCGTCCCGCTTCCAGCAGCACCCCCACCCACACGGATTTGAATCTCGTATTATCCGGGGAGATTTCGAGTAACTTCGATACTTGATCCAGGGCCGCGTCGTACGCGCCCGTCTTCTGCAGAACCAGGACATGGCCGAGCATGAAGTGAATACTACCCGGTTTCCGGTCGCGCATCGCCTTCCAGACGGCTGCGGCCTTGCTATAATCCCGCCCGCCCGGCTTTTCCCACAGGGACGCCAGCAGCTTGCGGGCATCGAAAAAATCAGGATGCGCCTCCACGATAGCGTCGAGTTCCGCGCGGGCTTTCTCGAACGCTTCCCGGGACACCACCCGGTTCGGCCCGCCGATTTCCGCAAGTACCGGGAGATACCGGACCGCGGGAATCGTCGCACCCGACGCCCGGAGGCGCAAAATGATTTCCCGTGCCGCGTCTTTACTGCCTGCCTTCAAGTTCGCCTCGGCCGCCAGGGCCATCGCCGCAGGATTATCCGCCATGGTTCTCCGGAGCCGGGACGCAACCTCAACCAACTGCTCTTTTCTTCGCAGCGCGGCGGCGATGTTGATGATCAGTTCGTAAATCCTGAGGTTCGACCGCTCCATCGTGGCCGCGTCGGAGAGCACATCAATCGCCTGCTTGTAATACTGAGTCTTTCCCGGCAGGTCCGTGGCATACCGGGCCTGCAGTTCGAGTGCCTCTGCCAGCCCGAGGAGCGTGGGTATGTGATCCGGTGATTTCTTGCGTGCCTTCTCGAATTCCTCGACCGCACGGGAAAACCGCCAGTTTCCCATGTACACCTTACCCTGCAGGTAATGATACAGGTGGTTGCCGGTGGAAATGTCCTTTGCGAGATCATCCAGGACCGCCTGGATATCCTCACGGCTCCTGAGATACCGCTTGGCGTCGAAAAAAGCCTCGTACGCGGGAATAAACGAGCGATTGTCCTCGATACTCCTCCGGTAGTGATCCGCGGCCTTGAGATGATCTCCCGTCGCGGCCCACAGCAGACCGGCGACGTAGTGCATCGCGAATCGATGCTGCGTCGTGTCCTCGTAGGCTGAACGGGAGAATGCCTCGCACGTGTCCCGCGGTATGCCGCCGGAAGCGATCTTTTTCACCGTGGATCCAATGCCGGCTGCGGCAGAACTGTCGCGGGAAACGAGGCCCACCAGCAGTTCCAGGGCCGAGCGGTAATGTCCGGCCTTTACCGACAGGTCGGCCAGCATCTCGGCACCCGCGCGGCTGCTGGGCATTTCCCGAAGAAGTTCGTCCAGGATCGCCCGCGCGCCGTTTCTGTCCCCCAGTTCGATAGCCGCACGGGCAAGTGACGATGCGATCGGCGCCGCTATATCGTGCCGATCGATGTATTGTTTCCATATTCTGGCGGGCGCGGCGACGTCCTTTGACGCAATGCACAGTTCGTACGCGAGATCCGGGGCGATATCGCCGTGCGTCTTTACGGCTATGATATCAAGCAGGACATTCTCGGCCTCGTCGAATCGTTCAAGCGAAACCAGGGCATCGAAGTAATAGCGTGCCGTCTCGCTGTCCGAGCGGTTTCGCTTCCACGCCTTGACCAGCAGTGCAAGCGCCGCGCGATGACGGCCCAGCTTCAGCAGGACATCCCCCCGTTCCTTCATCAGTAATTCCGGCTGAAGAACACAATCCTTGAGGTATGTCGACGCGATATACTTCCTTCCGTCGGCCGCGAGTATGTTTTCGAGTTTACCGTAGCACTCCAGAGACGCCGTCAGGTAGCCCTCCGACGCCAGGAGACGGGCGAGACGCAGCAGAACCTCTCCCCGCGCGACGGGTTTCTCCGCCGCGTTGTCGCACAACAGCGCCGTGCGATAATGGATCAGGGCCTTCTCGGGCTGCTTGTTGATCCGGCACAACCGGCCCATCAAAGTTTGAAGAAGGATGTTGTTCCCGGCATATTCCTCGGCCTTGCGCAAATGCTGAAGTCCTTTGCCGAGATTGCGCATGGAAACGTAAGAAAGGGCCAGCAGGCGGTGGATCTCGGGATTACCCGGATCGAATCCCAGCGCCCGCTGGAACTGTTCGACCGCCCCGGGAAAATCCTTCGCCTCCTTGAGTTTCTTTCCCCCGGCAACGGCTTCCAGGGCTTCGGGGGGCGGGTCTCTTTCCGGTGTGCGGTTTTGCGGGGGCGCAATGTCGGGTTTCAGTTCGTCGAGCGAGAGCTTCGCCCGCGGGGAAACCGCCGTTTCCCGCGGATCTCTGTCCGCGGTCTCCGCCGCCGAAGGCTGAGGGGTCTCCCGGTCCTCATCCGGCACCCGGCTATCCGGCTCACGCGGAGATGCGGATGCCGGACGGGATGTTGTCTGATTTGACCGCTTGTTACCGCCTTCATCCAACGCACTCGATTCGCCGCACCCCCCCGACAGCAGCAGCGTGACGGCCAGAACGGCAACAGCGTCAGGTATGCGTCTCGATACCATGGATACTCTCGTGTTAATGGATTATCTTGTTCAACGGATAAGTGATGATCCCGCTCGCGCCGGCTTTTTTCAGTTTCGGGGCGAGATTACGCTCGTCCGTCTCGTGAAGCACAACTTCAACGGCAACCCATCCCTCGTCCTGCAAATGCGACACGGTGGGACTTTTCTCCGCCGGCAGAAGCTTCATAATATTGTCTATCGAATCAGCGGGGACGTTCATCTTCAGTCCCACCATGCTGCCGGCGTCTATTGCCGCCCCGAGCAGCATGGCCATATTTTCTATCTCCTCCTTTTTCCACTCGATATTCATGGCATCCCTGTTTGCAATCAGCCGGGTCGTTGAAACCATGACGGTATCGACAATCCTCAGCTTGTTGGCTCGCAGGCTGCCGCCGGTTTCGGTCACGTCGACGATCGCGTCGAGCATGCGGGCCTTGACTTCAGTCGCCCCCCAGCTGAATTCCACCTTGACGGAAACACCCTTTTCGGCAAAGAACTTTTCCGTCACGTTTACCAGTTCCGTGGCGATAACACCACCCTCGAGATCTTCGACGCGCTGAACGTCGCTCTCCTCGGGGACGGCAAGCACCCACCGCGCCGGCCGGGAAGTTGCCTTCGAGTATTGGAGGCTGCAGATCTCATGCACATCGGAGTTGTTTTCGAGTACCCAGTCGTAACCGGTCAGGCCGACATCAACGATACCGTCCTCGACGTACCGGCTCATTTCCTGAGCCCGGAACATTACACAGTCCATCGTATCGTGATCGATACTGGGGAAGTAACTCCTGGGCGAAATGCCGATCTTGAAACCGGCTTTTCGAAAGAGTTCAATAGTACTTTCCTGCAGGGATCCCTTGGGAATACCGATCGTCAACGTTTCATCCGCACTTTTCTTCATTGAGCCTGGTTCTCCGCATATAACAATTACCTGTTCACCAACACAATACACAGGACTTCAGAAAACATCGCCCCTGGTGCCATTTATTACTCTATTTTCGCGCTTTTTTCCTGTTGCCGGCCGTGGATTTTTTTGTCTTCTTCCGGGTTCTCCTGCCCGCTTTTTTTCCGCCGGTCTTCTTCTGTTTCGCGGTCTTTTTCCGCCTCGCGGGTGTTGACTTCTCGTCAACCTTCTGCTTCGGGGGCTTTTTCTTTTTCGCAACCTTCTTTTTTGAGGCCTTTTTCTTCCCGCCGGCCTTTTTCTTCCCGCCGGCCTTTTTCTTCTTCGCGGCCTTTTTCTTCTTCGCGGCCTTTTTCTTCTTCGCGGTTTTTTTCTTTTTCGCGGTTTTTTTCTTCTTCGCGGTTTTTTTCTTCTTCGCCGCCTTCTTTTTCGCCGCCTTCTCTTTGGCGGCTTTCTTTTCGGCGGCCGCCTTTTGCTTCTTAACAGCCTTCTCCTTCTGTTCTTTCCGCCGGGCCTCTTCTTCCGCGATTCTCCGGGCCTCATCCTCGGCTCGCCTTTGCTCGAGCCGCTTGATATTGCGTTCCACGTAATGCCGAAGAAAAGCGTGTACGGCCGGGGCATCCTTCTGCAACACAATTCGTTCCAGGAACGCCCGGGTATCCTGCACATCTGTTCCGGGGTCCACCGACCCGTCCACGATGAGCAGATCCACCAGGTTTTGATCCACGGGCACGGCATGAACATCGAAAATCAGCAGCGCTACCAGGGCCTCAGCGAACGAAGGGAGTCCGAATTCCGACAGATGCCTCTTGATATCCTTCTTTTTTAAATTCCGCAATTCCTCGATGTCCAGGCGATTGTACCGTTGAAATATCTCGTTCAAGACGGTGCTGATGGTCATCGCCTTGGTGCGGGGGTCCGGCACGCGGTCATCCAGGCACTCCAGTATATCCTTCGGCGGCGCCACGCGAAGTTCGTTCCAGTCGACAAATTCGGCCGTCAGCGCCTTGACGGCACCCGGTACCTGCTTGCGGATCGCATCCTCCTCGACAACCGCCCTGACAATCAACGCGATTGCGCCGGAGGGATCTTCCGGAACCGCCGGGGCCGTGACCTTCCCGGCGCCCTTCAGGAACCTTCGCATTCCCGTTTCATATTTTTTGGCATTCTTCATAGTTCGGCAATCCGGTTCCGTATTATGGCATGTCGGCCGACAGGGTATCCCGGCGTGCGGAGGTGGTGTCAACAGAATCGTCTTCGGCGCCGGCCGCCGCGCGGTGGCTGTCGATATCACGCAATTCCTTACCGACTTCGGACAGTAACTTCAACGTCTCCATCGTCTTCTTGAAGGCGAGATCAAACCGGAAATCGAGCACGGGGGTAAATTGCAGGTTTGCCTTCTCCTTCAACTTGTCCTGGAGATACCCGGCGGCGTGGGTCAGGGCCGCCATCGTCTTGTTTCGCTGTTTCTCGTCCCCGGCCACCGACACGTACACCGTGGCCGACTTCAGATCGCCGGCCGCCTCGACTCGGGTTATGGAAGTCCGGGCGGGATCGATTCTCGGATCCGACAATTTCGTGAGGATAGCCTCGCCCACGGTGTTCCGTATCAGACTCGAAAGTTTATCTGTTTTTCGACTCATTGGTTACGTCCGTTCACAACCATTCGATCGATCGGTGTATGAGTATCATGTCGCGATGACCTGAAGCCATATCCGTTATCTTCTGAAGCGTCCTCTCTACGTATGCACGGTCGGAACCGACCATGGCCACGGCCAGCAGTGCCCGGCGATAATTCTCATGCGCATCGACCTCGGCAACGGATGCGTTGAACCTGCTTGACAGGCGATCCTTGAAGCCCTTGACGATGCGCCGCTTTGCCTTAAGGCTGTCGGCCTGGGCAACGTGAAGATCAAGGTGAATTATTCCGAGTGTCGTGGCCATTCCGTCTCAATCCAAGAAGGGCATGTTGTCCGCCGAACCGTGTAAGACAAACCGCCCGCGGCAAGCCGGTTTTTCCGCGGCAGTGCCGTCACACCGTCCTGGCTACTTCCACCGTCTGGTAACATTCTATGATATCGCCTTCCTTGATGTCGTTGAAGTCGGCGATTTTCAGACCACATTCCAGTCCCGACTTGACTTCGCGAACATCGTCTTTCACTCTCTTGAGACTGTCGAGCGTCCTGTTGTCGTCGAGAACAACCCCGTCGCGAATAACCTTGATCCTGGCATTTCTGTTGATCGTCCCGTCGGTGACATAGCAACCGGCAATCGTCCCGAGGCGTGAGATCTTGAATGTCTGCCGGACTTCCGCTTGGCCAAGGGTTTCAACCTTTATTTCAGGCGCCAGCCCCTCGATCACCAGGTTCCTGACATCCTTGACAATGTCGTAAATCACGTTGTAGTTGAGAATCTCCACACCCTTTTCCTCGGCCAGCTTTCTTGCTTCCTGGTCCGCGGAAACGTTGAAGCCGATGACCAGCGCATTCGACACGTCGGCGAGATTCACGTCGCTGAGCGTTTCCCCGCCCACGCCGGCATGAATAATTTTGACCGCCACCTCCTCGTGGCTCAACTTTTCGAGCGCCCCCTTCAGGGCCTCGAGAGAACCCTGTGCGTCGGCTTTCAATACCAATGCGACCTCCTCGCTGTCCTGTTCGTCGAGTTTTCCGAAGAGTTCTTCGAGCGATGTCGGTGCGGACGAGGCTGCCGCCAGCGTCTGTTTTCGCTGGCGTTCCTTGGTTTCCTGGGCGACGGTGCGGGCCCTGTCGATACTCTCCACCACGTAATACTCATCACCCGCCTCGGGGATCTCGTTGAGTCCCGTAATCGTAACCGGCACCGCCGGCCCGGCTTCCTCGATAACTTTACCCCAGTCGTCGTAAATACTTCTCACGAATCCGTAGCCGGTACCCGCGAGGACCACATCCCCGGACTTCAGGGTGCCGTTCATATTCAACACCTTCGCGAGTACACCCTTCGAGGGATCCCGAAAGGCCTCAATCACGTAGCCGCTGGCAGGCGCATCCACCTCGGCCTTCAATTCGAGTATGTCGGCCTCGAGAGTCAGCACATCGAGCAGGTCTTCGATGCCCTCTCCCGTCTTGGCGGACGTCTTGATTACTTCCGTGTTACCTCCCCACTCCTGGGGCTGTAACCCGTACTCGGCCAACTGGCCGAGAGCCTTGTTGATGTCCGCGTTGGGGAGATCGATTTTGTTCAAGGCCACGACGATCGGGACATCGGCGGCCTTGGCATGATTGATCGCTTCGACCGTCTGGGGCATAACCCCGTCATCTGCGGCAACCACCAGGGTAACGACATCGGTTATATTCGCCCCCCGCGATCGCATCGCCGTAAACGCCTCGTGGCCGGGAGTGTCCAGAAAGGTCACGTGACGATCTTCCATGTCATACCGGTACGATCCCATCGCCTGGGTGATGCCCCCCGCTTCTCCCTCGGCAACGCGAGAATCGCGTATGTAGTCCATCAGTGACGTCTTCCCGTGATCGACGTGACCGAGAAACGTGACGACCGTGGCCCGCGGTACCTCTTCGCCTTTTTCTCGCTTTCCGAGTTTTTCCAGGAGCTTCTCCTTATCAGTAAAACTCTTGGCTACCACGAGTTCTATCTCGTGGTCCATGACGACATTCTGCGCCTGATCGGTATCGATGACATGGTTGACGCTGGCCATAGTGCCCGCCTGCATAAGCTTCTTGATTATCTCCGAGACCTTGATTCCCGTCTTCTCTGAAAGCTTCTTGACGGTAATCGGCTCGTCGATATCGACCTTGCCTTTCTTGATACCCGCGCCGCTCAATCCAAAGCCTTTTGCACCGCTTTGTCCCCTTGAAACGCGCCGGCGATAGTAACCCGTCCCGGCGCCCGCAATGCGATCCGCCCGTTCCTGCAGATCCTGCTCTTTCCACTCCTTGATGCGCCGCTGAATTTCACGGTCATCCGCGCCGCCTTTTCTGCGGGGACTCCGGGAACGGCCCTTGCGGGCAGTTTTTCTGTCCTTCTCCTCATCCTCCGCGGATTTCTTGATGACCTGCGGAGGGGGCATCGCCGGCGGCCGTTTCGACGGCCGCGGGCGTGCCCGCGGACGCGGACGGGCAACGTATTCCGGCTCCTCAACACGAACCACGCGCGGCCCTTCGAGCTTGGCCGGTTTCGGCACCACCTGCGGTCCCGCGGGCCTGAGTTTTCCCTCCTCCGGGGCAGGCTCCCCTTCGGGCGCCGGTTCCTCCACCGCCGCGACCGCCTCCTCGGCTTCGGTCACCGGGGCCGCCGCCGTCTCGGCGACAGGCTCTTCGGCAACCCCGGTTGCGGCCTCGTCGGCAACGCCTTCCTCGGTTTCAGCGACGGTCACGGCTTCAGCGGCCGCCTCCCCCGCGTCCGCTTCTTCCGACGGCGTCTCTTCTTCCTCTGCGGCGGCTTCTTCCGCAGCAGGTTCCTCGGCCTTTTTCTTCTTCCGCCGCGTTTTCTTGGCTTCCTCACGCGCCTTTTCCAGGTCGACATGCTCGGCCGTTTCGACAGCCGTATGTTCGTTGCCGTCCTCGTATTCGCTGAACCAATCCCGGATGGTTTCCTCGAGACCGGCGGAAAGCGAGCTCATGTGATTCTTGACGTCAAGACCTTCGGCCCGACATTTCTCGAGCACGTCCTTGCTGCGAACACCGATCTCGCGTGCCAGTTCAAATACTCTTATGCGTGATTTTGCCAACAGTTACCTCCCGGATATGTTTCCGGACATGCTATTCCTGCGTATCGTCGCCGCCGTTGTCCTTTTCGGCATTCAGCGGTTCATCGCCCCCGCCGCCGCCTGCATCGTCCGCAACCGGACCGGCCACTTCCGTCGCGACCGGAGAATCGCCGGCGGTATCCGCACCGCCGGCCCCGCCCGCGGACTCACCGGTATCCGGATCAACATGCTCCGCGGTATCGCCGCCTTCTTCAGTCACCGTATCTTCCTGTTCGACGGCATCCCCGTCGGTTGTTTTCTCATCGACCTCATCGGCATCTACCGCGGGCGCGTCTGCCGCGGGAACCGGCGAAGACGCACTCTCGTCGCCTCCGGCAGACTCGCCGTCAACAGCGGCCTTTGCCGCTTCGCCTTCAGCCGCCTCTGCGGCCTTTGCCGCTTTCCGCG
>CAZLBC010000024.1:0-20180 GCA_964557575.1 uncultured Planctomycetaceae bacterium | reverse complement strand
GCGGCCTTTGCCGCTTCGCCTTCAGCCGCCTCTGCGGCCTTTGCCGCTTTCCGCGCCGCCTTTTCCTTCTCCTTGGCCTCGGCCACGCGCTTTGATTCCTCGGCGCAGCGAATGACGATCTTTTCGGCAAGCTCCGGCGCCATACCCAGTTCCTGCACCAGCGGTTCAGGTCCCACTTCCTCGACATCCATGACGGACACCATCCCCATGGCCGAAACCTGGTCGAGCACGGTCGAGTCCACACCTTCGATTTCGCGAAGCGTCTTTTCGAGCGTGTCGAGCCCCGCGTTGAACTCCTCGGGGGTCAGAATATCGACATCCCAGTCAGTCAGTCGCGCCGCCAGGCGAACATTCTGCCCGCGCTTGCCTATCGCGAGACTGAGCTGCGATTCGGATACCACGACGGTGGCTCTGCCCAGTTCGAAACACAGCGCGATTTCCGAAATTTCAGCCGGCTTCAAGGCATTTGCTATCAACACCTTTGATGACTCATTCCAGCGCACGATGTCGATTTTCTCGCCGCCGAGTTCGTCCACGATATTCTTTATGCGGCTGCCGCGAATGCCGACGCACGCCCCGACGGCATCAACCTTCGGATCCAGGCTCCGGACCGCCACTTTTGTCCGGTAACCCGCCTCGCGGGCGACCGGATCTATCATGATAATACCCTCGTGCACTTCCGGTACCTCGAGGTCAAAGAGCGTCCGGATAAAATCGGGATGCGTACGGCTGAGTATCACCCTGACGGAACCGGGCTGCTTTCGCACATCGAGTATCATCGCCCGCAGCCGGGAATCGATCTGGTGGGAATCTCCGGGTATCTGTTCGCTTTTCGGCAGGTAGGCCTCGACACGATCCAGGCTGACGACCAGCGCGCCACCCTCCCAGCGCATGACGCGGCCGGTTACTATTTCTCCCTTCCTCGTGAGAAAATCATCGTAGATACTGCCCCTTTCAGATTCGCGTATCTTCTGTATCATCACCTGCTTGGCCGTCTGGGCAGCTATTCTGCCCAAGTCTTCAATGGACATAGGCTCGTCGTTGACCACAGCGCGGATCTCGCCGGTTTCGCGGCTGATCTGAACCGCTATTTCATCCTCTTCAAGATTGGACTTGCGGATAGCGGAATAAATTGCCGATTCCAGGTCCTCAAACACCGTTTCAGCCTCGATATTCTTCTCCCGGGCTATCCGTTCTATCATCTTCAACAGTTCCTGGTTCATTGGCCTTTTCCATGCAAGACAAATCTCATTACAACAAAAAAAGCGGACCTGATCGCCCACTTTCAATACACATCCATGATCTGTATCCGGGTCCGCCCGAATCGCTTTATGCACCTCCCCCCGCCAACAGCGGCACAATTTCGATCCGAGCCTTCCGGAAGGGCGAAATCAGGCTTTGAATCCGCGGCTTCAACGGCCCGAAACCTCGTCTGCCGGACCGGTTATCACTGTGTCGGCTCCATCTGTTCACCTCGTAATAAAATGTTGCATAAAAAAGGCGATCGAATTCACCATATTTAACTCCGATCGCCACCAGGCGCCGACGTTTGTGCGCCATGTCGCTACAGTCAGCAACATCTTTTATGACGGTGCGTTGTAGATTATATTACTGCCATAGTTTCGAGTCAATTAAATTTAAAAAAAAGCCGGTGTTCGCGGGCAACGAGAGTCATTGCCCGGCATGTTTCCAACCAAACCCGGTGATGGACATTTGCATAACAGGCGTATGCGCGGATAATATCTCCCGGTCGCATCCGGTATCCGCCTTTTTGCAGGGAGTGACAGCTATGGAAATACAGGAATTCGACGTTCGTACACCGGACAGGGACGCCATGATTGATATCACGGACCGGGTAACCGCATTGGTCTCGGAAACCGGCCTTCAAAAAGGTGCGGTCACGGTTTATTGCCCTCACACCACGGCGGGAATCACCATAAACGAGAATGCGGACCCCAGCGTCGTGCGCGACCTGATCAGGCAGTTCGACGAGATGGTGCCCTGGACGAGGCCCTATTATACGCACGGTGAAGGCAACTCGGCCGCCCACGTCAAAAGCTCCCTGGTCGGGTGCAGCGAAACCATCCCGTTCGCGGGGGCGGCACTGACCCTCGGTACGTGGCAGGGCATCTATTTCTGCGAATTCGACGGCCCCCGGCGCAGACGGGTCATCGTCAGCATTCACGGAGAATAATTGCGCGGCGGCACCGCCGCCGCAACCGTGCATTTTTTTCGAAAAAAGGGGCATTTTTCCTTGCATTCCGTATATGTTCCTGACACAGTGCCCGGAATAATCAGCGGATAACACCATCGCGAGCGGTCATTGTGAAAAAAGGACAGAAGGATACTATATACCATGAATATAGAACACTTTATCGCCGTCGGTGAGAACATACACTGCACGCGAACGGTCAAAAGCGGCGGGAAAAAAACAATCGAGCTCGACGGCGGCGGCGAGGCCGTCGCATTCGAATGCAAGGATGAAAAAAAGGCCCTTCGCGTGCCGGAACACTGGGGTGAATTTTCGCCGGCCTACGAATCGGGAAAAATAAAACACGCGGCGCTGGCCGTCCACACCGCCCTGAACGCCGACAACGATGAGGATCGGCGGACGGCCGAAGATTACCTCGCGTACCTGGCGGACGCCCAGATCGCCGGCGGCGCGAAGTACCTCGACATCAACACCGACGAGTATTCGTCCGATGCGGGGAAAAATGCGGAAATAATCGGTTTTCTCGCCGAATTCTATTCCCGCCGGTACGAAGTGCCTCTCAGTATCGACTCCTCGAACCCCGCTATTCTCAGGGCGGGACTGGAAAAGTGCCGGCAGGACAGCGCGTCGCCCATGATCAACTCGGTGAGTCTCGAGCGGCTGGATGTCGTCGACATGATTACCGCGTTCAATGCCGACGTCATCGTCTCGGCCGCGGGACGGGAAGACCTCCCATCCGATATCGAGGGCCGGCGCGCCAACTTCCGGGAGATCATCGGCATCCTCGACGAGGCGGGAGTGCAGCGCGAAAAAATGCACCTCGACGCCCTGTGCTTTCCCATCAGCACAAACCCGGAAAACGGCACCTCATTCCTCAACGCGGTCTCCGCGCTCCGCGAAGACTATCCCCGCGTGCATTTTTCCGGCGGGCTGAGCAATATTTCCTTCGGCATGCCCAACCGGAAACTGCTGAACCTGGCCTTCATCGTCATGTATATCGACGCCGGGGGCGACGGCGGCCTGGTCGATACCGCCGCCACCCCGCTGCAGATGATCGCCGACCTGGATACCGGCGCGGAGTCCTTCCGGATGGCACAGGCGGTCCTGTCCGGCGAAGACCAGTTCGGGATGGCATATATATCCGCGTTCAGAGAAGGGAAGCTCACTATCTGACGCGGCATCATTCACGCCAACGACGGGGTACGCAGGTACCTGTACGCTTGAAATCCTGAAGAATTTCCAAACGCCGGGGAGGGGCACTGTTTGCGCACATCATACTATTGCAACGGTTCTTACGAAAGGAACGGCAATGCCTGCAGCAAAACTTGACCCGAGAAAAATGGACGACTGGCAGATCGCGCACGCCGCCGAAGAAGACATGAAACCCATCAGGCAGGTGGCCGAGGAATTCGGTCTCGATGAACATGAATACCTGCCGGAGGGAATCGGCTTCTGCAAGGTCGACCAGAAACGCATCCTGGACCGCCTCAGCGGCGGACCGCGGGGAAAATATATCGACATCACGGCGATCACTCCCACCCCGCTCGGCGAGGGCAAGAGCACGACCTCGATCGGACTCATCCAGGGCCTCGGCACAATGGGAAAAAAGGTGTCCGGCGCCATCAGGCAGCCCAGCAGCGCGCCCACGTTCAACATCAAGGGCTCCGCCGCGGGCGGCGGCCTGTCCCAGTGCATTCCGCTGGCCCCGTTTTCCCTGGGGCTGTCCGGGGACATCGACGCCGTCACCAACGCGCACAATCTCGGCATGGTGGCCCTGACCGCCCGCATGCAGCACGAGCGGAACTACTCGGACGAACAGCTCGAGCGGAGAAACCTGGTCCGCCTGGACATCGATCCCCACCGGATCGATTTCCAGTGGGTGATGGACTACTGCGCCCAGTCGCTCAGGAACATCACGATCGGCAAGGGCGGCCGGATGGACGGCTTCAAGATGGAGTCGGGGTTCAGCACCAGCGTGGCGAGCGAACTGATGGCCATACTCGCCATCTGCCACGACCTGAAAGACATGCGGGACAGGATCAGCCGGATCGTCGTGGCGCACACAAAGAAAGATACCCCCGTCACCACCGCCCACCTCGACGTCGACGGCGCGATGGCGGCCTGGATGCTCCGGGCGATAAATCCGACACTGATGCAGACCATCGAGGGTCAGCCGGTCCTGGTACACGCCGGCCCCTTCGCCAACATCGCGGTCGGCCAGAGTTCGATCATCGCCGACCGGGTCGGCCTGCACCTCTCGGATTACCACATAACCGAAAGCGGCTTCGGCGCCGACATCGGCTACGAAAAATTCTGGAACATAAAATGCCGGTACTCGGGGCTCAAGCCCAACGCGGTGGTCATCGTGGCCACGGTCCGCGCGCTGAAGATGCACGGCGGCGGGCCCGTCGTCATTCCCGGACGCCCTCTTCCCCGGGAATATACGCAGGAGAATATCGAACTGCTTGAGCGGGGATTCGACAACCTCGCCGCGCATATAGAAACGGTCAAGAAAAGCGGGGTCCATCCCGTCGTGTGCGTGAACCGCTTTCCCGCCGACACGGATGCCGAACTCGAAGCCGTCCGTACGTTCGCCGAAAGCCAGGGCGCCCGGGCGGCCGTAGCCGAGCACTGGATGAAGGGCGGCGAAGGCGCCGTCGAACTGGCCGAACAGGTCATCGAGGCCTGCGAAGAGGAGCACGAGTTCACGTTCCTCTACAACCTCGGCCTTCCCATCAAGGAACGGATCCTCATGGTCGCCAAGGAGGTCTACGGCGCCGACGGGGTGGACTACAAGCGGGAGGCGAACAAGAAAATCGAAGAACTCGAGCGAAATCCGGCCTCCCGCAGAATGCCGGTGTGCATGGTCAAGACGCACCTGAGCCTGTCACATAACCCGGACATGAAGGGCCGCCCGGTGCGCTGGCGGCTGCCGGTACGTGACGTGCTGACCTACATGGGCGCCGGTTACATCGTTCCCGTCGCGGGGGATATCAAGCTGATGCCGGGAACCTCGTCGAACCCGGCCTTCCGGAGAATCGACATAGATACCGAGAAGAATATCGTCACGGGGCTCCAGTAGGCCACAGCGTATGCCGCCGGCGTCAGCCGGCCGTGCCCCCGGTCGATTCCCGCACGATCAGTTCCCCCTCCAGGGACACGGTTCGGGCGGCGAGTGTCGGGTGTTCCAGCCGGCTTTTCATCGTATTCAGCGCCACCGCGGCGAGCATCTCGCACGGCTGGTGAATCGTCGTCAGCGACGGAGACAGCAGCGAGGCGTACCGGACGTCGTCGAATCCCGCGATGTTCAAGGTCCCCGGTACGTCGATGCCCGCGTCGCCGAGCGTGCGCATCAATTGTGCGGCCGTGGCGTCGTTCCCGCACAGCACGGCGTCCGGTTTCAATTCCTCGAGCATGCGGGCGACACGGGCCCCGTCCTCCGGGTCGCCGGTGATGATGAGCCGGTCGCGTGCATCGATCGCGCGATCCTCCAGGGCATCCCGGTATCCCTGCCTCCGCACCGTGACCGTCGCCGCCGACCGGTGGCGTGAGAAAAAAACGACCCTCGTGCACCCCCGGTCGAGCAGGTGGCCCGTGACGATGTACCCGGCCGACAGGTTGTTCAGGCCGACGACGTCAAAGACGCTCCTGTCCGGAAACACCTCTATATCGGTGTCGAGGAGCACAATGTGGATACCCGCGTCGTGGAGTTCCGCCGCAATATCACGATTTATTTCCTCGAAACCCGGGACCAGTTCCAGGGGCGCGAGGATGACCCCGTCGACCCCCTGCCGCACGTACCGGTCGGCCAGTTTCCCGGCGTGCAGGGCCTTGTCTTCATCTCCGCCCGTCACCTGCCCCCACATGAGGTTGAAATCGTACCCGCATGCCAGTTCGCCGATCTTCGCGCATATCGGTTCGAATATCTCCGTCTCACCGAGGGCGGGCACGATCATGCCGAGCGTCCGTCCCCCCTCGATCTCGGGTTTCCAGGTGACGAAGGTGCCGGCGCCGACTTTTCTTTCGACGAGCCCCATCTCGCTGAGATACCCCAGCGCCTTGGCGACCGTGGGACGGGACACCCCGAACTCTTCGGCGATCTCGCTGTCGGTCGGGATCTGGCGCCCGAATGCGAAATCCCCGTTCAGAATCGCCTTTTTGAAGTATTCCCTGATCTCGAGGTTCTTGTTTTTGTATGCCATAGGGTTCTCTTGCCTGTACCGCCGGAAACCGCGTGCCGGCAGGTCACGGCTAGTTTACATATTCCGTGCTTTTTATTACATTTATTTTACTACTTGATGGAATAAAATCAACCCGTTGACAGTCGGTCGGATTCTTCGGCGGCGCACGGCACTACGGCTTCACTTTTTCGCACCATGGGTTAGAATCCCCGCCATGATACCGGCAATACGCGAATCCGAAGCGGTTCTTTTCGACCTGTTCCACACACTCGTGTCGTTTACGGCGCTCGGGATACCCTGCCGTGACACCAGCGAGATACTCGGTGTCGACCCGGCTGCCTGAAACGACGTTGTCTTTCGCCGTCATAGACGACCCGGCGCTGCTCGTGTAAAACACCCGCTCACACCGGAACAGGGCTTGACAGCCGGGGCCGGCACCCGATAAGATGCCGTCGTGGTGTACGAGGCGGCGCGTCGCCGCCCTCCTTAATAATCAATTGCAGGCAAGGGGATACTTGCCGGGAAGAAAAAAGGGAGCACGAGATGAAACCCACACTGCTATCGACGTTCCTCGCGCTGTCGGTCTGTTCCGCGGCCGGGGCGGAAACCGAAGGCGGCCATTTCACCGTCGCCGACATTCAGCGGGCAATCCGGCTGGCCAGGGAGTACCTGCTGAAACACCAGAATACCACGGCCGGCGATCCGAACGAGGGAAGCTGGATAGCCCCGGGCGATAAGAACGGGGAATCCGGACGGCTGGACGCGCGTTTCAGGGTCGGCCAGACCGCCCACATCACCTGCGCCCTGCTGGAGTCCGGCCTGTCCCCGCAGGATGCGCGTGTCGAAAAAGCGCTCGAGTGGCTGGTCGCCCGCCAGGCCGAGTCGGCGTCACTCCGCAAAAAATATGTCGCCGCCTTCATGAGAACCGGCGCCCTGAAGAAAACCGGCGACACGTACAAAAAACTCTCCGCGATGGAGCAGCGCGCCTGCGACCAGACCTATAACATCGCCTTCCGCGCACTGGCCCTGGCCGCGGCGGTCAGGAAGGGCGCGGCGCACTACCGCCGGCCGCTGGAGCGCGACGTCCGATGGCTGTACACGAATTCCATCGACGGCGCGTACGGGTACACGTGTACCGGCAAAAAGCTCGCCCTTGCCAAGGCCAGGAAACGGGCCGCGACCATCACGGTGCATACCCCCGGGCAGTTGACGGAACTGTACGTCGACGCATCCAACAGCCAGTACGGCCTGTACGGCGTGTGGGCGGGTAAGCTCGCCGGCCTTGAAATCCCCGCCGCGTACTGGAAAAAGGTAGCCGCCTACTGGACGGCCGTGCAGAACACGGACGGCGGGTGGGGATACACCGCCCCGCCCCGTCCGGAAACCACCACCAGCCGGCGGGGAAGCCACCCCTCCATGACCGCCGCGGGGCTGGCCTCCCTCTTCGTTTCCCTGGACGCCGGGGCGGCGACCGGCGTCGAAAAAAACCTCGGCCGGGGCATGGAATGGTTTGCCCGACACTTCGCCCGCTCCATGGACCCGGACACCTCGTCGGCCCCGGACGGCGCGGCCGCCGACGCCCCCTCGTACAACCTCAACTACTATTACCTGTACGGGGTCGAACGGGTCGCCCTCGCCTGCGGGTACCGCAGTTTCGGCGGGGTCGACTGGTACCGGCGGGGTACCGCCTGCATCCTGTCGAAACAGTACACGGGGGGCGAAAAGTGGAAGGGCAGCTGGACCGGGAAATGGGTCGACGGCTACCGTCTCGGCGCCACGGCGTACGCGGTTCTGTTCCTCTCCCGCGGCCTGCACCCGGTCCTTTTCAACAAGCTCCGGTACACGGGCGACTGGGACGCGTGCCCGCGGGACATGGCCAACCTCTCCCGGTGGCTCGGGCGGGAGTGCGAAACGGAGATACACTGGCGGATTGTCGGGATAGACACCCCGGCGGAACAATGGCACGACGCCCCCATTCTCTATATAACCGGGCGGCGGGCACCGACATTCGACGAAAAGGACCGGGATAATCTCCGCCGGTACGCCCTGCAGGGCGGGACGATTGTAAGTTGCCCGGCGGGACCCGACGCGGGGTTTTCCGCGGCAATGACGAACTGCTACCGCCGGCTGTTTCCCGACTGCCGATGGATGAAGGCCACCAGAGAGCACCCCGTCTACACCGCGCATCACGAGCTGGATACGTCGACCAGGATCGAGGTCGCCTTTAACGGCATTCGGCCGCTGGCGATCCACCTCCACCGGACGCTTCCGTCAAGCTGGCAGCGCAACAACCACGTGATCGACACCGAGGACTTCAACATCGCCCTGAACCTCTACCGCTTCGTCACCGACGGCGCGCCCCTGACAAGGCGGGGCGAGCGGACCTGGCCGCAAAAAACCGCGGCTCCCGAGGGCCGGCCGATACGCGTCGTCAGGGCCCTGCACGCCGGCAACGCCGACCCCGAGCCCCTCGCGCTGGAAGCCTTCAGCCGCGCCATGGCGAACAGGCACGGGATACCGGTGACGGTGGCCGCCCCGGTGGACATAACACAGTTACCCGGGTCCGGGGCGAACCTGGCCTTCCTGACCGGCACCGGCCGGCTGGAACTCTCCGACGCCCAGGCCGCCGCCCTCGCGGCCTTCGTGGACGGCGGGGGGACGGTCCTGGCCGATCCGGCCGGGGGATCGGGAGCCTTTTTCCGCTCCGCCGGCGGGAAACTGGAAGCGTGTTTCGACGGAAAGGGATTCTCGCTGCTCGATCCCGACCACGACGTACTGACGATCGAGAAGATGGCAATCGACGGCGTCAGGGCACGCCGAAAGGCAGCGGCCGCCGACCGCCCCCTCGTCGGCGCGATTACGCTCAACGGCAGGGCCGCGGTCTTTCTGAGCCGCAAGGATATCACCGCCGGACTCGTGGGGTACCGGTCCTTCGGTCTGACGGGGTACCGGCCGGAAGACGCCTTCAGGATATGCAGAAATATCGCGGTCTACGCCGCCGGCGCGACCGAATCCGGCAATTGATCATTGAAATAGCCGGGCATTTGTATTAATTCCTTGTATCGTGAAAGTCGTCATCACCGGACAGGTTGGCCTCGACAAAAAGGCGTTCATCGAGGACGTCGTTTCCGTCGCCGAACGGGCGGGTTTCCCGGTCGAGACGTTTCACGTCGGCGACATGATGTACGGCGAGGCCCCCGACGTGGCGCCCGGGAAGATCCTGGACCTTCCCATTACCCGGCTGGAGAGCATTCGCCGGAGCGTGTTCAAGGATATCATCGCCGCCGCCGAGAAAGGCCTGAACCTGATCGTCAACACGCACGCCACCTTCCGGTGGCACCACGGGCTCTTCTTCGCCTTTGACCACGACGACATGGTCAGGCTCGACGCCGACCTGTACATCGTGCTCCTCGACGGCATTGACCGGGTTCACGGGCGGCTTCGCCGCGACGGGCACACCAATCACACCATGAAAGACCTGATGGTCTGGCGGGAAGAGGAACTGTTGTCCACCGAGCTTCTGAGCCATATCGTCCGGGGTCACGGATGCTTCTATATCTGTATCAGGGGCGACGACGCCTCGTCGGCGGAAAAGGTCATGCGGCTGATCTTCATGGCGAGCATGAAAAAGGCCTACCTCAGCTTTCCGATGTCCCACGTGGCCGAGATGCCCGGCGTCCTGGCTGAAATC
The DNA here is from genome assembly GCA_964557575.1 of uncultured Planctomycetaceae bacterium. Lineage (GTDB taxonomy): Bacteria > Planctomycetota > Phycisphaerae > SM23-33 > SM23-33 > CAZLBC01. Next base: position 10,096 of record CAZLBC010000024.1, on the reverse strand, counting down.
GGCGAGTTCCGCAAGCAGCTCAAAAAGTACATGATCTGCTTCGATCCCGCCGACCTCGAAGAAAAGCCCCTCTGCACGATGGCCCTCGCGGCGGCGGAAAACGGCAAACGGACGATTTCCTCAAACGGGACCGAACTCGACGTTTCACAGGTCCTCGATATCATCCCGGATATCGACGGACAGATATACGCCAGGGACTTCAAGCTCATCGACCAGTCCGACATGATCATATCCCTGATCCCCGAACTGCCCGACGGGATGCCGGCCATTTCCAGCGGCGTGGAGCGGGAACTCCAGCACGCCCACGAATCGACCCGGGAAGTGTTCGTCGTCTGGCGGCCGGCGCGGCCTCCCAGCCCGTTTATCACCGAGACCTCCACGAAGGTATTCAGATCGGTCGCGGAAGCCGTCGGCTGGTTCAACGAGAACGGGTACGTCCCGCAGGAATTACGGCCGGGCAGCCTGTTCGGGGCGTAGCCTGCAGGAAAGAACTGTTCCCGGCAAACGCGCAACGGATATTTGTGTATGGTACCGGCAATTTCAGACAGGATTCTGTGCGACCGGTGCGGGACCGCCCTCGTCCCGGCACGCTACAATACCGGTGACTTTCACCGCTGCCGCTGCGGGAGGATGCTGCGGATCGAGGCATTCCCCGCTCTCTTCGCATCGCCCCCGCCGGCCCGGAACGAAACGGCCGTCCCGGGTGAAGAAGCCTGCTGTTACTACCACGCGACCAGGAAGGCCGTAGCCCCCTGCGACCGCTGCGGCCGCTTTATCTGCGGGTTGTGCGAAGTCACGGCAGGCCAAGAGCGCCTCTGCCCGGCGTGTATCGCGTCGAGTATCGGCGACGGCAGAAACGCGGGGGGAGCACTCGACAACAAGAGGGTCTGTTACGACAAACTGGCACTGTTGCTGGGGTCGCTGCCGGCCTGGTATATCACCCCGCTGCTCGCGCTGTTTATCGCGGCTCGGCACTGGTCGTCTCCCGGGGGCGTGTTGACCGGCCGAGCAACCTATGTCGCCCGCATGGGCGCCGCGCTGCTGCTGGCGGTCGGCTGGCTGTCCTTCTGGACCTGGCTGCTGTTGTATCTTCTCGGGTGACGCGGAGGCACAGACAGAATGGCCGGCCAACAATCAGACAGATTTCGCAGATTGCCGGGAAATCCCCTGCGCTTCTCGGCGTCACGCGGCGATCTCTACGCCGGGAACGATCACCTGCTGCTGGTCAACCGCATCGCGGCCACGGAATATTACAAGCGGTTTTTCCTGCGCGACATCCGGGGTTTCGTCGTCAGCAAGACGGCGGGGGGATTGATCCTGTTGACGATATGCGGCACGCTCGAACTGGTTTTGTTCCTGGTCGCGATCGGCTCGCCGGGAGGTCCGCGCGTGTTCTTTATTATCCTTGCGGCCCTCGTGTTCCCCTTCTTCCTCTACAATCTCATTTTTCCCCAGACCTGCCGTGTCTCCGTGCAAACGGCCGCGGGAAGAACCCGGCTCAACCCGATCAGCCGGCTTATCGGCGCGCGGAGATTTCTTAACAGAATACGGCCGCTCGTCGTGTCCGTACAGGGAGCGTTGACGAGCGAGATGATCGACGGCCACGAACGAAATCAGCACCCCGGCATCACGCGCATCGAACCGCCCCCGGTACGGTATGCGGCCGGCCGCGCACCGGCGCATGCCGCCGGATACGGCGCCGGGGCCCATATCATTCTTTCCATGACGCTGCAGGCGGCGGGATCGGTCGCCGTCTTTTACGTATTGACGAAACGCGCCTGGCTCATACCCGTGCTGTTCATGGTTGTTCTCGGCCAGCTTGTTCTCGCGGCCGTCGCGGCGACAAAACAGGATCGCCGGCGGTTGCCGGCCGGCCTGAAGGCCGTGCCGTGGATCGCGATAACGATCGGCGTCGCGGTCTATGCCGCCGGGGGGATAGCTCTGGAGTTCGCCGCGTTCGGCCCGGCACGGTACCTGCGGGAAAGCGGGCTCTGGATGTTCGCCGTGTACCTGCAGGCAATCGCCGCCGGCACGGCGGGACTCGCGGGACTCGGGATGTCGATATCCTGGCGGAGAACCGCCGCCCGGAACAGGCGGAACCGCCGGCACGCAGTTGAAGACGGGACGGAGCAAACCGGATGAACGATGCGGAAACCCCGATATCACGACGCCGCTGCTTCAACCACGCCCGGCGGGCGGCCGCCGCCCGGTGTCCCTCCTGCGGCCGTTTTTTCTGCCGGGAGTGTGTGACCGAACACGACGGCATGGTTATCTGCGCCCCGTGCCTTCGCCGGCGATCCGAGCGTCCGCCGTCACGGTGGGCCGTCCGGCTGGCGGCGCTGGCCGGATGGCTGGAGGCCGCCGCGGGGCTGCTGCTGGCATGGATCCTGTGTTACGCAGCGGGAAGGTTCCTGCTGTCAATCCCCGACCGGTTTCACGAAGGCACGCTCTGGATCGATTAGATGAACCGGGATGACATAAACGAACAGACGCCGCGGGGTCCCGTCGATCTCCTTGAGGACGCCGTCGCCCTCCTGCGCACCGCCCCGCCGGGCGCGCTGGCGTCCTACGCCGTCGGCGCGCTGCCCGCGATACTGGCCGCGGTCTGGTTCACGGCCCGGTTGACGTCCGGGGCCGCACCCGAAAATCCGGTCGGACTCGCCGGCATCCTGGCGCTGGCCGTCGTATGGAAGGCATTCTGGACGGCCGTCTTCACCGACCGGCTGAACGCCGCGCTCGGCGGTTTCCCGCCGCCCCGGTGGACGGTCGGCCGGATCGCCCGGGTGTTCCGGCTCCAGGCGGCCGTTCAGCCGTGGGGGATGGTGCTGCTGCCCGCGGCCGCGGCCCTGGTTTTTCCCTTTCCCCGGGCGGTGGCGTTCTTCTGCTCGGCGACGGCCGTCGCACCCGACGACGACCTGCGCTCAACCCGGCAACTGCGGTCCGCGGCCGGGAAACTCGCCGCCGCCGAAAGCGGCCAAAACTGGGGGGTGGTCGCCCTGCTCTTTCTGCTGGGGCCGATCGTGTGGTTCAATATACTGATCGTTTTTTCCCTGGTGCCCTATCTCATGAAGGCCCTGCTGGGCATAGACACCGTACTGAGCCGCGGGGGCTTTACCCTCCTCGATATGTCCTTCCTGACCGCCTCCGCCGGTATCACCTATCTCGTACTGGACCCGCTCGTCAAGGCCGCGTACACGCTCAGGTGCTTCAGCGTTCGCAGCCGCTCGACCGGCGAAGATCTGCTCGCCGAATGCAGAACCATCGCCCGTCCGAACACTGCGGCCGGCACGGGGACCCGCATCGCGCTGCTCATGGCCGCCGCGCTGTTCTTCGCCGCCCCGGCCGGGGCGGCCGCACCGGGCACCGCGCCGCCGGACAACGACCGCGTGCAACGACTCGATCGCTCGATCCGCGAAACCATGTCCCGGGACAAGTACACGTGGCGGAAACCCGGCGCCCCCAACGAGGGGGATGACCGGCTTTCCGCGGCACTCAGGGATTTCGCCGAATGGGTCAGGGACCTGCTGACCGTCGAACCCGAAGAGGAGGGGGAACCCGAACCGGTGACGCCCCCCCGGCCGGCCGCCGGCACGGGGGCCTGGAGCGGAAACCTGACGTCCATCCTCTACGTTCTTCTCGCGATCACCGCCGCGGGCCTGCTGGCAACCATCGTCTACGTTATCCTGGCCGGCAGAAAAAAAGACGGCGACAGCGACGATGACGCGGCATCGGCCGTCGGCCTCGATCTCGCCGAAGACGAGGTCAATCCGGGCGACCTGAGCGAGGAGCAATGGCTCGAAAAGGCCCGGGACATGATGCGGCGCGGAGACCGGCGAACGGCCCTCAGGGCGATGTACCTCTCGTGCCTCTCGCTGCTGGGATCCGCCGGGCTGCTGAACCTGGCCCGGAGCAAGTCCAACCGGGAATACCGCGGCGAACTCCGGCGCAGGGGCCCGGACACCGCGCGGCTTGCGGACCTCTTCGACAGCAACGTCGGTTTCTTCGAGGACACGTGGTACGGAACCCGCGCCGTGACCGACGAGGTCGCCGACTCCTTTATCAGCAACCAGGACCGCATAAGGAACTCTCTCGATGTCGACCGGGGCTGACATACTCCGGCTGTCCGCGGTAGCCGCGTCAATTGCATTCGCCGCCGGCCTCTGCTGGGCCGCCGTGCTGCGGTTCGGAACCGGTGAGATCTACCCGCCCTACTCGTCCTACCGCGAAGACCCCGTCGGCGCCAAGGGGCTCCTGGAAAGCGTCGACGGACTGCCCGGCCGCATTGCCGACCGGAACGTTCTGCCCTTGTCCCGGCTGAAGAGCGGAAACGACACGACCCTCCTGGTGATCGGCATAGCCGCGCAGACCTGGAACCCGGGGGCAACGGGCGGCGGCCCGGAGGCGCCGGCGCGCAACGCCGCCCTGCGGAAATTCCTGTCTTCCGGCGGGCGGCTGGTCCTGGCCCTCAGGTCCGACAACAATCATTTCAACCCCTGCGCGTCCCTGATCGACGGCCCCGTCCCCGCGCTCGTCGAACAGACATTCCCGAACGGCGCGGCGGCAACGGGACCCCTCGGAGAACTGCCGTGGCACGGCACCTGCTGCCTCGACCTGCCCGGGGACGACTGGAACACGGTCGCCGCCGTCGACGGCAACCCGGTCATCGTCGAACGGCGAACGGGCGAGGGATCGGTGGTTATCGCGACCGATTCCTACCTGCTGTCCAACGAGGGGCTCCGCGAAGACCGGCGACCGGCATTCCCGGCGTGGCTGCTGGCCGACAACACCCGCATCATCTTCGACGAGTCCCACCGCGGAACGATTCGTAATACGAATATCGCGACCCTGGCCCGGCGGCGGAACCTGGAGTGGCTCTTTTTCGCCATCGTGGTCCTGGCGGCGCTGTTCATCTGGAAATCCGTGTTTTCATTCATTCCCCGCAGCCGGGAGGACATCCGTCGCCTCGCCGGCGGCGAGGTGCGTCCCGGCGCGGGCAGGGACGGGCTTGCCGTCCTGGTCGGCCGAAACGGGAGGGGCGGAACGGATCTCCTGGAGACCTGCCTGGACGAATACCGGCGGTCGAAAGGCGCCGTGTCCAGAACCGATCTTGAGAAACTCAAAAAAATGAACGCGGAAATCGCGGCGGCGAACAACCGCCCCCGGTCGCAAAGAGACAGCGCCGCGACGTACGGGCGGATGTGCACCATAGCCAACGAAAGGAAACGCAATGCGTGAAAAACTCGAAGAACTGCGGGCGGCCGTATCGCGGGCCCGGCATGAAATCGGCAAGGTGATTATCGGCCAGGAGGAGGCGGTGACCCAGTCGCTCCTGGTGATCCTCGCCAACCGGCACGCCCTGGTCGAGGGCGTCCCCGGCATCGCGAAAACCCTGCTGGTACGCACCCTGGCCCGCATACTCGGCTGCGAATTCGGCCGGGTCCAGTTCACCCCGGACCTGATGCCCTCCGACATCACGGGCACCCACGTCTTCAATATCAAGGACAACGAGTTCTCGCTGGTCAAGGGTCCCCTGTTTACCACGTTTCTGCTCGCCGACGAGATCAACCGGGCGCCCGCCAAGACCCAGGCGGCGCTCCTGCAGGCGATGCAGGAACGGGAAGTCAGCATCGACCGGGTGACGCTGCAGTTGCCGGACAATTTCACCGTCTTCGCCACCCAGAATCCCATCGAACACCAGGGCACCTATCCCCTTCCCGAGGCGCAGAAAGACCGGTTCATGCTGAAAATCACCATGGACTGTCCCGCGCGGGACGATGAAATGACCCTCGCGTCACGGATGCTCGAGGACAGAAGCCCCGAAAACGTCCTCGCGAGCGGGGATGTCGCGGCCGTGCTCGCCCCGGATACGCTGACCGCACTGCGCGGGGGGCTGGGCGCCGTGACCGTCCGGGAAGACATTGCCGGCTACATCGTCGACATCGTCCGCAAAACCCGTGAACACGACGGCATCCTCGCCGGCGCGGGACCCCGGGCGACCCAGTCGCTGATCCTGGCGGGCCGCGCGCTGGCCGTACTGGAGGGACGCGACTACGTATCCCCCGACGACATAAAGGCCCTGGCGTTCCCGGTCCTCCGTCACCGCCTGCTGCTGCGGCCGGAATACGAAATCGAGGGATACGAGGTGGGCGAACTGGTACACGAGATACTCGCGGAGGTCACGGTGCCCCGATGATCGCCCCCCGGAACATGCTCCTGGCCTGGGCGGCCCTGGCCACCGTGCCGCCGGCCTTGTTCTACTCCTACGGCGCCGCTCCCTGGCACCCGCTCGTCGCCTGGACGGCCCTCCTGGTTATCATCGCGGCCGGGGACGCGCTGGCGGGCGTTCTGCGCGCCGGGCGGTTTTCGGCCGCGCTGCCCGCCGACGTCCGGATGACCAGCCGCCGCGACGGCACCGTCACGGTCACCATTTCCAACGCCGGCGCCGCGGCGACAATCCTGGTCGGCATCTCGGGACCGGAGGAACTGGGATGCGGCGAGGACGAACAGACCGTACGCGTGCCGGACGCGCCGCAATCCACGGTCGCGTTCACCTGCACGCCCCGGTGCCGGGGACGCATGGCGGTGACGGCCGTCCACCTCGGCATCCGCAGCCCCCTGGGTTTCTGGCTCGTCCGCCGGAGTTTCCCGGGTCCCGCCGTGGTGCGGGTCTATCCGAACCTGCTCCCCGAGCGGCAACGGCTCGCCGCGCGGTTCCTGCAGCGGGAGGAAACGGGCAGCCGGAGCGTCCGGCAGGTCGGGCGGGGATGGGAATTCGAGAAACTCCGCGAGTACCTCCCCGGGGACCCGTTCGGCGACATACACTGGAAGGCGACGGCCCGGCGGGGCCGCCCGGTCACGAAGGTCTTCCAGGTCGAGCGCACCCAGGAGATCTACGTCGCGATCGACGCCTCCCGCCTCAGCGGCAGGCCGTCGGGAAAAGGCGGCGAGGACATGCTCACCCGGCAGATCACCGCGGCCCTCCTGCTCGGCGGCATCGCCGAACGGCAGGGAGATCTCTTCGGCCTCGCCGGTTTCACCGATCGGGTCAACACCTTTATCCGCGCCGGCAGGGGCCGGGCCCACTACCGGGCCTGCCGCGACGCCATATACGCCCTGCGCCCCGCCCCGGTCGTCCCCGATTTCTCGGAAATCCTGAGTTTCTTCCGCTTGCGGCTCCGCCGGCGGGCCCTGCTGATATTCCTGATGAGCATGGACGATCCCGTCCTCGCCGAACACTTCGCCGAACACGCGGGAATGCTTGCCCGAAACCACCTCGTCCTGGTCAACATGATCCGCCCGCCCGGCACGGCGGCCCTGTTCAGCCGGCCGGTCGCGGCCGAAAATGAACTGTTCGACTGCCTGGCGGCCCATTTCAGGTTCCGGCAGATACGTGCATTAGAGAAAACCCTCGGCAGCCGGGGGGTCTTTTTCACCCTGTCCGAAGACGAATCGTACACCGCCGATGTCGTCGGCCGATACATGGAAATCAAGCAGAGGCAATTGCTGTGATCGTGGACCTCGAAAAATTCATTCGCGCCGAAAGCCGGTACTGGGACGAGCTTGACGCGATGATCACGCCCTTTGAGCAGAGCCCGAAGAGGACGCTCGACCTCGACGGGGCGCGGCGGCTCTACTATCTCTACGAACGGGCGTCGGCGTCGCTGGCGCGGCTCAACACCTTCTCCGCCGACGACAGCGCCCGGCAGCGGCTCGAACAGCTCGTGGCCCGATCCTACGCGGTCATCCACTCCGCCGGCCGCCGGCGGCGCCGCTTCAGGCCCCTGCGATGGTTTTTCGGCACCTTCCCGCGGACATTCAGACGACACGCCGCCGCCTTTTTCCTGGCCGCCGCCGTCACCGCCGGCGGGGCCCTGTTCGGCGCCGCAAGCATGATCCTCGACGAAGACGCCAAGGAGGTCATCATGCCCTTCAGCCACCTTATCGGCGACCCCGCCGAGCGGGTTCAGCAGGAGGAAGCATCCGAAACCGACCGGCTGCACGGACGGCGGTCGGCCTTCGCCGGATTCCTCATGACGCACAATACCCGGGTATCGATCATGGTGATGGCCCTGGGTTTAACGTTCGGCATCGGTACCATGGTCCTGGTGTTTTACAACGGCGTGATCCTGGGGGCGGTGGTATGCGACTATATCGCCGCCGGCGAGGGGACCTTCCTGGCCGGCTGGCTCCTGCCCCACGGCAGCATCGAGATACCGGCCTTCCTGCTGGCCGCGCAGGCGGGGCTGGTGATCGCCTCCGTCCTGGTCGGGTGGGGCAACCGCCTCCCGCTCAAGGCCCGGATCAGGAAGGCCGCCCCGGACGTGGTCACGCTCATGTTCGGCACCGCCCTGCTCCTGGTCTGGGCCGGCATCGTGGAGGCCTTTCTCTCCCAGTATCACGAGCCGGTGATCCCCTACCGGCTGAAGATCGCCTTCGGCGCCGCGCAGCTTGTTCTCCTGGCGGCCTTCCTGGGCCTGTGCGGTCGGGGCGGGGAGGACCGCGCATGACCGCCGGCAGATACGCGACCCTGACCGTCCGCACGCCCGAGGGCTGCAGCTTCCCCCTGCGCCTCGCGGGGCCGATCTCCCGCTGCCTGGCCTTCGTGCTCGATTTTCTCTGCATCATCCTGATCCTGACGATCCTCAACATCGCCTTCAATTTCATTTCGATCGTCAGCCCCTCCCTCGCCCTGTTCGTCATGTTTCTCGCGCAGTTCATCGTCTTCTTCGGTTACAGCATCTTCATGGAATGGTTCTTCGGCGGCCGCACCCTCGGGAAGTTTCTGCTCTCCCTGCGGGTCATGGACGAGCAGGGATTGAAACTCAGCTTCCCCCAGGTGGTCATTCGCAACCTGCTCAGGATCGTCGACATGATGCCCGGCTTCTACCTCGTCGGCGGCGCCGCCTGCGTACTCAGCCGGCGGGCCCAGCGGCTCGGCGACCTGCTGGCGGGCACGATCGTGATTCGTTCGGCCGGCCCCGCGATCACCGAACCCCCGAAGGGGATGGCGGTGCGGCACAACTCGCTGAAGGCGTATCCCCGTTGTGCCGCCCGCCTCCGCCAGGAGGTCTCCCCGGCCGGCGCCGCCGCGGCCTGCCGGGCCCTGCGGCGGCGGGACACGCTCCTGCCGGCGGCCCGGGTCACACTCTTCGCCGAGCTGGCGGACCACTTCCGCGCCCTCGTCCGGTTTCCGGCCGAGGCGACCGAGAACCTCTCCGACGAGCGCTACGTCCGCAACGTCGTCGACATTCTCTACGGCGACCGCGAACGGGGGGCGGGAAAGGGAAAGGGAAAGGGAAAGGGAAAGGGAAAGGGCGGATAAAAAACCGGCGGCGGGCCTTGATATGGATATACAAAGTTTGTATATTTATCCTGACACCATGGCTACCGTAACCGTCAACATCTCGTTTCAGGAAACCCTGCTCAGGGACATCGACCGCATCGCGAAAAAGGAATCGCGCAGCAGGTCGGAATGTATCAGGGAAGCGGCGCGCCTGTATATCCAACGCAGGGAGCGGTGGGATCGGCTGTTTGCTGCCGGACGGGATATTGCCAGAAGAAAGGGTCTGAAACCTGACGATGTCTCGCAACAAATCAGCGCCCACAGGAGAAAAAAGCAATCGGGGAGCTGACGCAGCGGCGTATCGTGATCGACTCCAATGTCGTCATCTCCGCATTCCTGTTCGGCGGACCACCCGCGGAAGTGCTTCGCCATGTCGTCGAGGGTATCGTCCTGTGCTTCATATCGATACCCATCATCGAAGAAATCCGCGACGTGCTGCAGAGGCCCAAATTCGGCCTCTCTCTCGATCGATCGCTCGCAATTGTCGAGGAGCTGCATGCCATCTGCAGCGTGGTGAATCCCACCCGGAACATTCGCGCGATCGCGAAAGACCCGGACGACAACAGGGTCCTCGAGTGCGCCTGCGCCGCGGACGTGTCTATTATCGTCTCCGGTGACGCACATCTTCTGGATCTCGGCACATGGCAAAACATCCGCATCCTCTCGCCGTCCTGTTTTTTGAAGATGCTCAAACCCGGTTGATCCCTTATTCCGGGGACAGGAACACAATTCGCAATGATCTCACACGGTATC
>CAZLBC010000023.1:0-61318 GCA_964557575.1 uncultured Planctomycetaceae bacterium | reverse complement strand
CCTGCGGGCAGCACGCGGAGCCTTTACCCCGCTGCCGGCCGCAACCTGACCGATACCCGGAATCGAACACTCACAATCAAACTTAGCGGGGGAATCTATATGCTGGTTAATGTAACAAGGCATATCTATAATCACATCTACCCGTCAGTTGCCCAAAACAGCAACTATTCGAACTGATCTCACGATACGATTAGAAATCCGATTACTATCTCCACTTTATTAGTTATTCCCTTTTATATAACAAGCACATATCGTATTGGGTGTCTATATCCTATTCTTCCAATATCGTATTGGGTGTCTGTATTACTATTTGAAGCAGGCGATCGAACCGTCCTCGCACACGATATACAGCCTGCCGCGGGCGGCGGCGGCGCCGTTGAAGACCGGCGGTGACTGCAGTGTATGCCTGGAGCGTATTTTGCCCGTCGCGGCGTCCAGGACCAGCAGCACGCCGCCCGCCTTTCCCTCGAAGGCATCGAGATCCATGAGGTCGGGCGGGCCGGCGATGAGGATATGGCCGGCGGTAAACACCATCGTCCGCACCCGCACGGGAACTCGCTCGGACCAGAGTCGTTTTTTCTTTCCACGCTTCCCCCCGCTTCCCTTCACCGCGAACAGCAGATAGCCTTTCTTTCCGGGGGTGAAATACACCGACGGATCGAGTCCACGCAGGGAGTCGAACATCCTGATATACACCGCCGTATCCCCGTCCCGTACCAGCATCCGCGCGTACTCGCCCATGTATTTCCACGGCATACGCTTAAAATAGTTCCCGTCCAGGTACCCGCCCGCCGGCTCCATATCCGGCTTTCCCCCGATCGGTTTGAGGTCCGTGCCAAAAGCCCGGGACCGCATATAGAGCCGCGCGCCGTCGGTGGCGAGCACGTCCGTCAGGACACCCATCGGCAGCCGGTAGTTTTCACCGAAGTGCTCGTCACCGGGCATCATGGCCGGGCTGGTCTTCTCCTTCCATATCACAACGTTCCCATCCGGTCCGGTGCGGTAATCGGGCCCGGCCAGGAGGTTCCTCTCCCTGACCGCGCCCGTGGCGGCATCGAGCGCGTAGAGGGTGATCCCACCGTCGAGTTGGGATGACCGGCCGCACGCGAAGTAGGCCGTTCCGTCCTCGACGAGCACACTCCCGTGGACCGGCCACGTCGACTCCAGGCGTCCCTCGACGGCGATCAGCCGCCGGGCCGGCGCGGCCTCGAATGTCCATACCGGCGTTCCGTCGGCCGCGTCCAGGCAGTACACCCGTCCGTCCGCGGACCCGAAAATAACGGTACCCTGGTACCAGGTCGGGGGCGAATCGACGCCGGCTCCGGTCATGTGCGTCCACCGCACCGATCCGTCCGCGGCATCCAGGCAGACGACGCGAAAGGCATCCCGGTCGGCCAGGTATACGGCGTCACCGACAGCCGTCGGCGGTGATATGTTCCCGAAGACGCGGGTGCGCCAGCGGCGTTTCGGCGTGCCGGACACGGCCGTCTTCACCGAGCCGGTCCGGAGATTATCGCCGCGGAACGTCGGCCAGTCTTCCGTGTCGGCGACTATGTCCCCGGGTTTGTCCTTCGCCGCGCCGTACGCCGGACCTTTCTCGACCGCTGCCGCCGTGCTGTTCGGTTTCGGCAGCTCGTCCGGTCGCAGGGGCGCCAAGGCGTTGAGGCTCTTGATCTTCTCGTCGCCGTAGCAGCTGCACGGGTGCGGGGGGACATACTGAAACCCGTTGGCGGGCATCATCCCCATGTGGCAGGTTCCGCGAACCCAGTTGTGCACCGTGTGCCGCCCCTCCGCCAGGTCGACGTACTCGGTGCCGCGGCGGCTGGCGAGGATGTACCGGGCGGTGGCCTTGTTCCGGTAGCAGCGGTGGTGGTGATGCGTCTTGAACATGCAGCCGAGATCGATTTTTTTGCGGATGGCGCCCGTCTTCAGGTCGTAGCCCAGTACCGTCCGCGGGTGCCGCGAGTCGCCTTTGCCCCGCCGGAGCTTCGACCGCTCCAGTTCGCCCGCCCATGTCCACACCGCCCGGTCGATGACGAAGACGTCTTTCCATTCGAACCAGAGGTGGCCGATGTAGGCCTTCGGGCGCTCCCAGAGGATATCGCCGGTCTGCGCGGAAAACGCCGCGAGCTTGTGCGGACTGGCGTGGAGGACCACCCCCCCGGTGACGATCATGGTCCCCGTCCAGAGGTTCCCCCCGGTCTTGATGTTGCCGGCCGTGAGGTCCGCCTTCTCCAGGGGGAACGTGGTTCGCCAGCGCTGCTCGCCGGTCGCGTAATCGAGGCAGACAACACTGTCGCCGTCGATGAGAGCTACGGCTTCCCCGTCGGTCGCGATGTTCAGCGTGGGGTCGATATCGGACGGCTCGATCCGGCCGCGCATCGCCCGCCAGCGGTAGTAATCGACCTCCGTCCCGCCGTAGGTCTTCTTCGTTCGCCACAACTCATCACCGGAGGCCGCATCGACGGCAACGACCGTGAGTTGTTCGTCGCGCTCCAGGACCGACAACATCAGCGTTCCCTCGTGGTGAAGTATTTCGAGCGTCGGGTTCGTATGCTCGTAGGTGTCCGTGATTTGTCCGGTCCGGGCATCGATAACCGACACCGGCGCGTGGTATCCCAGCGTGACGAACACCCGGTTGCCGTCAACGACCAGTTTCTTTTGAATATTCAGGGGAATGCCGCCGGGCCGCGGAGAGAACCAGGACTTCTTCCACTCCCGCCAGCCCCACCGGCGAATGGGAACCTGCCACAGGAACGTCCCGTTGAAGGCGTCGCGGGCGACCAGGAACCACTTGTCGGGCAGGTCGTGCTGGCCGGCGAGGCTGGTGGGCCCCTGGTCCTCGATGTAAAACAGGCGCGCGCCCGAGGTTACCATCGTGGTGATGCTGGAGACCGTCTCGTGCGACTTCAGCCAGTCGGGGCCGGCGATCCACTGGTAGTGGCGGGGCGGCCCGACGACGGTGTCCGCGGCGACCGGGTTACCGTCCGGGCCGTGGAGGTAATGGGTCCACCGGTCGATCGCGGCGGGGTACGGCTTTATGAAACGCACCCGGGCGGGGTCTTTCACGAAGGCGATCTCCACCATGCCCGCCGACTTGAGATCGGCGGCCAGCGCCGTTGCGTCGGCGGGTGAAGAGAGGCATCCGTATCCGAGCGGGGCAACCGCACGGGCCGCCTCCGCGACGGTCAGTCCCCGTTTTTTCGCCGCCTCCCAGTCGGCGACCACCAGGATCGTCAGCAGGTTGGCGGCATAGGGCAGGCGGTCGACGCGGGAGACGACGGCGGATACCCGCCCGTACCGTCCGGCGGCGGCGATGGCGCCGCGCACGGCGTTCCGGGATCGCTCATCCGGCAAGAGGCAGTGAACCGTGAACGCGCCCTGCTTCGCCAGCGCCGCCGCCAGGTGCCCGTCGCCGCCCACGACCCCGATGATCCCCCCGCTTCTACCGGAGGACTGAACGATGTTCGCCGCCTCATCGAGGACAGCGGCGGCCGGGCACACCCGCGCCCGGCCCGCGAATATTGCCACGATCAACACGCAAAACATCCTTCCGCAATTCTTCATATTCGCCTCGCTGTGCATGAGCAGCCTTATTCGATGTTACAGAATTCCTTCAGTTCTTTTTCCGACAGGGCCGCGCCGAAGACCGTTACTTCATCGATGATGCCGACGAAGTGATCCGTTATCTCCGCCGCGCTGTTCCCGATGTCGAAACCGATCTCCATCGACTGCCCGCAATTTCCCGGGAGGAATCCCGGCGTTTTCGTCTCGGCGGCGGCCGTCCCGTCCACAAAGACCCGTATCGCCGCCGAATCCACCACCCCCGCCAGGTGCACCCACCGTCCCGTCACCGGCTCCTTCCCGGCCGCGATGTAAGTATGCCCTTCCCGTGTCCGATGAATGCCCAACTTCGCCACGCCGTCCTTGACGTAGAGCGAGAAGCCGCAGAAGGCGCCGCCGCGCGCAATCACCACGCCGTCGGGTTTGTCCGTCTTCACCCACGCGGCGACGGTGAAAGGTCGCTGCGCGACGGGAAACGCCGCCGGTTTACCGAGCTCGACGCAACTGTCCGGGCCGAATGCCAGCGCGCCGCCCGCCTTTCCCGCCACCCGCCGGCAGTTCCTGATGCGGCCGTTGATCTCCTTTCCCCCCGTGTCGACGGCAGTCTCCCCGTCGGCGGCGTCGAAACGCCAGCGGGCGACAAGGTCCCGGTGTCGCGACAGGAGCCGCACTGCCGCCGTCGCGGCCTCTTTGACCTGCGGGTCCGTTTCAACCCGGGCGCGCTCCCGGAGCGGGGCCAGAGCGCGGCGGTCGCCGACAGCAACGAGGGCCGCGACCGCAGCCGTCCGCACCGCGGGACGATCGTCTTCGAGCGCGGCCGCCAGGTCGTCGACCGCCGCGTCGCCGCCGGTTGCACCCAGCCGCCGGGCGGCCGCCGCCCGCGCCGCCGCGCCGCCGTCTTTCAGTATCGCGGTCAGCAATTTCCGGAGCCTGGCGGGATCGGTCCGCCGCAGTATCCACGCCACGCGATCCATCGTCGGCCCGTCGTCCTTTTTCACGGCATCCGCGAGGAGCCGGGCCACCCGTGCGTCGTTTATTTCCCGCAGGGCCCACGCCGCCTCGTTCCTCACACACCACTCCGTGTCGGTGAGGGCCGCGACGAGCGGTTCGGCCGAACCGGGAGAGGCTATTTCACCGAGGGCATGGGCGGCGTAATACCGGACGGTCCGGTCTTCGTCATCCAGGGCCCTTGCGAGCGCCGCCGCTGCGCGGTCGTCTCCCCGCCTGCCGAGACCGTGCGCCGCCGCGGCGCGGACGAGAGGATCCGTATCCGCAAGTGCCTTGATCAGCGCGTCGACGGCCCCTTCCCCGCCGCGGCGCGCCAGTTCCCCGGCGGCGGTGCGGCGGACGGCCGGAACGGCGGATGCCAGGTCACGGGCAATCCGGGACGCGCCGGGGTCCTCTTCGGAAAAAACGGGGACCCCGGCCAGCAGGGCAGTGACAATTAAACAGCGTTCAGCCGATCTCACGATCATGTCTCCCTGTTGCGGGCGCGTGTCGAACTTCGATAGGGACGGGCAGCGACGAACCATGATACCGCACCGCGGCAGGGGTATAAAGGGGATTATTTTCGGGCCGCGGCGGCGTTTTCGGCTTGTAAATTCTTCCGATGCGTTCTAAGTTCTACCCACCCATGGCGCACAGGATAGAGATACATCCCCGGGACGGCTGTTACAACCCCCTCGCCGAGGATACGCTCAATCATATCCGGGAACTCGGGATTGACTCGGTCACCGGCGTGACGACCGCCAGGATCTTCTTTCTCTTCGGGGATCTCGCCGAAACGGACGTCGCATCGGTGGCGCGCGACCTGCTGGCCGATCCCGTGGTGGAAGACTACACCATCGGCGCGTCCGCCGGACGGGGCCGTGTCGTGGAGGTGCATCTCCAGCCCGGGGTGATGGACCCGGTGGCGGCGTCGGTGGAAGGCGCCATCCGGGAAATGGGGTTCGCCGTTTCCGGCGTGCGGACCGCGGCGCGGTACGATCTCGCCGGCGGGATCGGGCAGGAAGAGACGACGCTCATCGCCCGCCGGCTGCTGGCCAACACGGTTATCGAGGACGTCTTCTACACGTCCCACACGCCCGCGGCGCCCGCGGTCGAGCCGTACCGTCTGAATATCGTCGAGGTGCCTGTACGCGATCTCGACGACGCGGGCCTGGAAACACTTTCCCGTGAGGGCGACCTGTTTCTCAACCTGACGGAAATGCAGGCGATCCGCGACTACTACCGCGCACGCGGCCGGGAACCGAGGGACATCGAACTGGAGACGCTGGCGCAGACCTGGTCGGAACACTGCGTCCACAAGACGTTCCGGAGCGACGTCGTCGTCCGGGATCCGGCGGGTAACACAATCGAGGAGATCGCCAACCTGATCAAGAGCACCGTATTCGCCGCCACGCGTCAGCTCGACCCGCCCTGGTGCCTGAACGTCTTCGAGGACAACGCCGGCGTCATCGCCTTCGACGACGACTGGGGCGTGTGCTTCAAGGTGGAGACCCACAACCACCCTTCGGCCATCGAGCCGTACGGCGGCGCGTCGACCGGCATTGGCGGGGTGATCAGGGATCCGCTCGGCACCGGGCTGGGGGCGCGGCCCGTGGCCAACACCGACATATTCTGCTTCGGCGACATCGACACCCCCCTCGCTGAACTTCCCGCGGGGACGCTGCACCCCCTCAGGGTCGCGCGGGGCGTGGTGGGCGGCGTCAGGGACTACGGCAACCGCATGGGCATCCCCACCGTCAACGGGGCCGTCTATTTCGACCCGCGCTACGTCGGGAATCCGCTGGTCTTCTGCGGCACCGCCGCCGTCGTCCCCCGCGAGAAGTGTACCAAGCGGCGCCCGGCGGCGGGCGACGCCATCCTCTGCGTCGGCGGCAGGACCGGCCGGGACGGGATACACGGGGCGACCTTCAGCAGCGGCGAACTGACGCATTCACACGAGACCGAGTTCAGCCACGCGGTCCAGATCGGCAACCCGATCACCGAGAAAAAAATGCTCGACGTGATCATCCGGGCACGCGACGAGGGCCTGTTCTCCTGCATCACGGACTGCGGGGCGGGAGGATTGAGCTCGGCGGTCGGCGAGATGGGCGAAGCCATCGGCGCGGCGGTGAACCTCGAAAAGGTTCCGCTGAAATACAGCGGGCTGGCATACGACGAGATATGGATCTCCGAGGCACAGGAGCGCATGGTGCTCGCCGTGCCCCCGGAGAACGTCGACCGGATCACCGGCCTGTTCTCGTCCGAGGACGTCGAGGCGACGGCCATCGGCACCTACGGCTGCGCCGGCGACAACGGGCAGGCGGCCCTGAAACTCTTCTACGAGGGTGCGGCGGTCGGCGAACTCGACATGGCGTTCCTGCACGAGGGGCTGCCGCGGCCGCGGCGGGAGGCCGTCGTCGACACCGCCGGGCGCCCGTCTCCCCCCGTGCCGCAGCGGGAAGACTGGACGCCGGTCCTGACGGCGATACTGGCGGCGCCGAACGTGGCGAGCAAGGAGTGGATCATACGCCAGTACGACCACGAAGTGCAGGGCACCAGCGTCATCAAGCCCCTGGTCGGCGCCCGCGACGACGGTCCCGGCGATGCGGCCGTCATCCGCCCGTTGCCCGATCGCCGGCGGGGAATAGTCCTCTCGTGCGGTATGAACCCCCTCCTGGGGGACCTCGATCCCTACCGGTCCGCCCTTCATGCCGTCGACGAGGCCCTCAGGAACCTGGTCGCCGTCGGGGGAAACCCGGCGCGAGCGGCCCTGCTCGACAATTTCTGCTGGGGCAACTGCGACCGCCCCGAAACGATGGGGGCCCTCGTCGAGGCGGCAAAGGCCTGCCACGCCGCCGCCCTGGCGTACGGAACGCCCTTTATCAGCGGCAAGGACTCGCTGAACAACGAGTTCCGCACCGCCGACGGCGAGTTGATTTCGATACCGGCGACGCTGCTGATCTCCGCGATCGGTGTCGTCGTCGACGTCGGAACCTGCGTGACCGCCGACGCGAAATCGCCCGGCGACGCGCTCTACCTGCTCGGCCGCTCCGGGGGCGAACTCGGCGGGAGCCACCTCCTGCGGGCCGCGGGCCTGGCGACCGGCAACGACGTGCCGCCGGTCGACTGCGCGGCCAACCGGGAAACGATGGCGACCCTGCACCGCGCGGTGACCGCGGGCCTGGTACGGGCCTGTCACGATCTCTCCGAAGGGGGACTGGCGGTGGCCGCCGCGGAAATGGCCTTTGCCGGGGGGTACGGCATGGCACTGTCCGTTGCCGCCCTGCCCGGCGCCGACGAAATCGGGACCGCCGAACGCCTCTTCGGTGAGGCCGCCGGACGGTTCCTGGTCGAAGTCACGCCGGACAACGAGGAATCGTTTCGCGCGACCGTCGGCGACCTGCCCGCCGCCCGTCTCGGCGAGGTCAACGACACGGGGCGGCTGGTCATCGACACCGTTATCGACGCGGATATCGCGGCGCTGAAGGCGGCGTGGCAGTCGCTTTCCTCCCGCCTGTAAGAAAACAGACAATGCGAACAGAAGGACCGACATGGCGACACCGAACGCACTGGTAATTCGGACCGCGGGCACCAATTGCGATCGCGAGACCGTTTTCGCCCTCGAACAGGCAGGCTTCGAGACCGCCTTGGTCCACATCAACCGGCTTGTCGAGAACCCCGGGGCCCTCGACGATTTCCAGTTTATCGTGATTCCCGGCGGATTCACCTACGGCGACGACATATCGGCCGGAAAAATCCTGGCCGCGAAGATGGCCCGGCGGCTCGGCGACGCGCTGAATCGCTTCGTCGACCGGGGCAACCTGATCCTGGGGATCTGCAACGGCTTCCAGGTGCTCATCAAGTCGGGCCTGCTGCCGTGGGCAGCAGTCGACCCCGCCCGCCCCCACCGCGACGTCACACTGACATGGAACGACTGCGGCCGCTTCGTCGAGCGGTGGGTCTACCTCGCCAGTCCCGGCGGGAAGTGCGTGTTCATCAACGGGGGAGACGTGATCACGCTGCCGGTGGCGCATGGCGAGGGCAAGTTCGTCGCCGCCGCGCCGGCCGTCGTCGAGAAACTCAGGGACCGCGGCCAGGTCGCCCTGCGGTACGCGCCCGGCCCCGATGCCCCGGACGGCTCCGTCGCCAATCCCAACGGCAGCGAGGACGACATCGCCGGTATCTGCGATCCCTCCGGCAGGATCCTCGGACTCATGCCGCACCCCGAGCGATTCGTCGACCCCCTCCAGCACCCCCGCTGGACCCGCGGGCTCCCCCGGCGGGCGGACGGGCGCATTTTCTTCGAGAGGGCCTTCTCGTTCCTGACGTAGTTATCGCGGCCTACCGCGCCTCCCTCGGCGCCGGTCCGTAGGCGTTGTCCGCGACCACCGTCTTTTCCGACGCCCGCACCGCCTGCCGCGCGGAACCGTGTTTCTGAAACCAGTTGCGGCGCACCCCGCACCGCTCCTGCGGCACGCCGCGGATTTTCACGGGCGTCTGCGGGGCCCGGAAGGTGTTGTTGGCGATCTCGATCGATGTTCCCGCGATGTCCGTGCCGTCCTTCCGGTCCCGCCCGCCGTGCATGTCGAAACAGTGGCTCAGCGACACCCCTTCCTCGACGTTGTTGCGGGCGACGTACCCGCAGCCCGGCCGGCCGGTGCCGGCGATCGAGTGACGGTTGTGGTTGAACCGGTTGAAAGCGATCGTCGACGACGCGGTGTTGTGACAGACACCATAGCCGAGCCCGTTGTACTGGCAGTGGTGGATGACGTTGTGACGGACGCGGTGCCCGTCGCCGGCGGCGAGGTCAATCCCGGCGTGCGAGAAGCCGGCGATGTCGCAGTTGTCCACCGTCAGCCGCGGGTGGTCGGTTTGTATGCCGTTGGCGGTCGGCAGCCGATAATAGTACGATCGCCCCGTGCCGCCTTTCCCGAACGACCGCCGGTGATGATCGAGACACCGGCGGGGATTGGGCCCCCGAATCCGCAGGCCGGTGACGCGGATGTCAGGCCCGGCGGCCCGGATCAGGACCGGGGTCTTCAGGGCGCCGCTGAGCAGCAGGGCGCCGCGCGACCCGTCCTGTCCGCGGTTCCCGGCGAGGGTCACCCCGGCGGGTATCTCGACCACGAGCTTCTCGATGTACACGCGGGCGGTCAGGTCGATCTCGGTTTCCCCGGGAATGAAGACCACCTGCCCGGCACGCGCTTTCGACAGCGCGGCCAGGAGGGAATCGGGGTCCGTGGCGGTGTAATCGCCCTTCGTGACGATTCGGCTGTATCCCGCGCCCCCGCCGATCGGCCCCTCGTCCCCGGGGCGCGCGCCGTAGACCGTCCCGTTGAGTCGAACCCACGTCTTCGGTTCCGCGCCGAAAGAAAATCCCGCCGCGCACGCCAGTACTCCCGCGACCGCGAGAGTTGTTGTTTTCCACGTCATAGCTGCACTCCCTGACTGTTCGCCGGCGGCGGGCGCGGGCTACTGCGTTCCCCGCCTGATCTTCTCCGGAAGCGCCCTGAGTTCCGCGACCGTTTCCGGGTGTTCGGCGGCGCGATTCTTCGTCTCGCCGATGTCCGTCGCCAAGTGTCCATTCTGACCCCCGGGCGACGGCGGCGTCAAGATGATTCGCCGCGGGAACTTGCCTGTCGCCCGCCCCTTGCGTATGATGTGCTGATGAACCCACGGTCGGAAACGCTGCTGGTCTGGCTGCTGCGCCTCTTCGGTCTCGCGACGCTCTGCGCACTGCCCGCGGTGTTCATGCCGCAATCGTGGATGGACCACTGCCACCGGCGGGTCGGTCTCGGTCCCCTGCCGGACGCGGTCATCGTCGACTACCTCGCCCGTTCCCTGTCCGCCCTGTACGCGATCCTGGGGGGTATCCTGCTCATCTGCTCGTCAGACGTACGTCGGCACGCGTCGATTATCACCTACCTCGCGGTCATCTGCGTCGTCGGCGGCACGGGCGTCACCATCCTCGATCTGGTCCTGGACCTCCCCTGGTGGTGGACAGCGAGCGAGGGCCCCGCAACAATCGGAACCGGCGGGGTCATGCTGATACTCCAGGCGCGGACCGGCACACTGCCGGGGGATCGTAAACGACGGGTCTCCAAGAGAGAGGGCGGCAGATAACTATCGGGTTATCGCATTATCAGCGGGGGTTTCCCGGTTGCCATAAAAAAAATCGTGTCGTTACCCTCGCGAAAGCGGGCAGTTACACCCCGCGCGCCGACGATTTGGCGTGCGGACGGCTAATGCTGAGAGGCGAAAAAGACGATAAACTATTCTGTTGAAGGATCACACCCCGTGCACGGATTGCGGGGCTCGAACGCAAGGGATGCTCCCGGTTAAGTTATTCAATGGAATGGTGTTAGGTCCCATGCGTTATGGGCCGTTACGCAGTCCGGAGCCACAGACCGTGCACCTGCCGAGCAGCAGACACAATCCTCGCCGCCGCCAGTCAGGCCGTCCGCGGTCCCGCCGTCTGCGGCGGTCCCGCACCGGCGGTGTCAGGTGGGGACTGGTAAAAAGGGTCAGAGAACAGATCGTTGCCGGAACACATGAAACCCCGGAGAATCTCGATATCGCCGTTGAGCGACTCCTGGAAGATCTCGGTTACGGGTGCGCTGAGCGCTGATCGGGGAGTGTTGTTCCGGGCACAGTAAATTTTATCGATCTTTTTGTGCCGATACGGTTTTTTTACTTGGAAAGAATCTCAATACACAATACACTCGCTGTCGTTGCCCGAACGGGCGGCGTGCCCGTGACAAGAGTAAAGGGAATGGCCCGGGCAGACGGTGATGGATCGCCCGTCGGCAGGAAGCAGGAAGACAGTACGGAAACTCCCAGGAGAGGTGTATGCGGGTAGATCCATGATTCATGTAGATGATGTTCTATGGCAATCGATACTGGAGGATGTTCTCAAAGAGGGGGGCAACATCGTTACTCCTTGGTTCACCCAGTTGAAACCGCTTTCTCTCGAGCACGGCCTGCTCGAGATACTGTGTCCGGGACCCCGGGAGCGCCAGTACTGCCGAAAGAACGCATCAAGGTTATTCGTCGAAGCCGCACAGAAAGCCACCGGGAAACTTATCGGGGTATGTTTTCTGGTGCCCGCCGAGGCGGAACGTTCACGGCACACGCAACCGGAAGACAACGGCCATATCCACGATCCTTCGGAACACGATTCGACCAGTCCCTACAGCTACTACACGTTCGAGAACTTTGTCGACGGACCCTCGAATCGACTGGCCCACGCCGCGTGTCTCGCCGTCAGCGAGCGACCCGGCATGGCTTATAATCCTCTGTTTCTGCACGGCTCCAGCGGGCTCGGCAAGACGCATCTGCTGAATGCCATATCCAACCAGATTTCTCGAAAATCCGGCGAAAACAATATCCAGTACCTGACCTGCGAAGAGTTCGTAAACCATTTCATCAAGTCAGTGCAGGAAGGCCGGCTGCACGAATTCAGGTATCGCTACCGACACGTCGACCTTCTGGCCGTTGACGACATACAGTTTCTGAGCGGACACGAGCAGAGCCAGGAGGAATTTTTCCACACGTTTAACACTCTCTACCAGTCACACAAGCAGGTTGTCCTTTCTTCCGATCGGGGGCCGCGGGATACCTCTCTCGAGGAACGGCTTATCAGCCGCTTCAATTGGGGACTGGTGGCGCGGATCGATTTTCCCTGTTATGAAACACGCGTCGCCATCCTCAAGAGCAAGGCCGCCCAGCGGGGGATGGAACTCCCCGACGAGGTTGCATGCTTTATCGCCAGCAGCATCGACAGCAATGCCCGGGAACTCGAGGGAACCATCTCCAAGCTTGCCATTCTCTCGAAGGTCACGGAAACAGAGATCACCCTTCCCCTCGCCGAGGACGCACTGGGCCGGAGCCAATCGCAGTCTGTTCACAAGATAACGATCGACGATATACTCAATGTTGTCATAAAACGGTACGAGGTCCGCCTCAGCGATCTCCAGTCAAAGCGGCGCACGAGGTCTATTGCTTTTCCGCGGCAGATCTGCATGTATCTCGCCCGCGACCTGACCGACCACAGTCTCGAGGAAATCGGCGGCTACTTCGGGGGCAGGGATCATACCACGGTGTTGCACGCGAGCAGGGTAATCGAGAACAAGCGGAACGACGATCCCCATTTCCACGCACTCCTGACAAAGATCATGGAAAGTATCAAGGGCGGTGCCTGATCCTGTCGTCCGTCTCCGGCGTTTTCCACGCCTGTGGATATCCTGCTGTTTTCCCGCTATCTGCACCGTTACCGGCTGATCTCTTTGCTACCGGTTGCCGTATTCCGGTTCGCGGTGTATGAATCCTGTGCGTAAAACAAATGTCCGCCAACATGGTGACCAACAGGTTATCCACATGGACCTCTTTTTATAACTTTTTCTTTTACATAGTGATATGACGGTGGGCCGGAAGAATTAACACTTCCGACACCCCCTGTATATACGACGACTGTTTTTCCTTATATACGTTATATAACTACCGTGTCTGCCCCTCGCCTGCCGCCACGTTTCTCCTGCTGATCATGACCCGGTAAAGCGCCCTGGAGGGACCCGAGAAAATATACACCAGAGAAATGGCCGACAGGGTAATATGCGGCTCAATGAAAACCGGTACCAGTATGAAGACAAACTTGACCAGATTGCCCACGGGCTTTGATCCCTTGATGTAGTGGTTCGCCAAATGGAGATACTCGAAGCGGGAAACCATCAGGAGAGCCGTTATCAGAAGAAGAGAAGGCAGTATGACGGCAGCCGCGGAATTCACAATGTCGCGCGGCAGGCGGCCGGCAATAGTCGTCTCTCCGGCAAGGTGTATGTACAGGAGCGTAATCATCGCGATACACGCGGCCGCACCGGGAGCCGGCAGACCCTTGAATGACATGTGCGACTCTTCCGCCTCGTCACACTCGACGTTGAACCGGGCGAGCCGCAGTACTGCACACGAAACATAAATGCCGGAAATACACCACATGACGCGCTCAACGATAATATTATCGAGCGGCAGTTCCCACCCGGTGGATCGAAGCAGGGCAACCGAGCACCTCAGAGCCAGCAGTGAGGGAGCAACGCCGAAGCTGATGACATCGCACAGGCTGTCGAGCTGGGCGCCGAAGTCGCTGGTATTTCTGGTCATTCGCGCCAGCCGGCCGTCGAGCATGTCGCAGATGAGCGCGACGAAAATAAGGAGACAGGCAATCTGGAGAAAGGACAGGTCTTCCACACCCAGCCCCGCCTTCGTGGCAAAGTGAATGGAACCCAGGCCGCACAGCCCGTTAAGCAGCGTCAAAACAGCGGGAAGGAAAGCGGTATTGCGCAGAATCCTGAGTCTCGTGCGCTTCTTTCCCTCTGCATCGACGGTTATGTCGCTTTCAAACTCGCTGTCCGTGTCGTGTTCGTAGTCCATCAAAGACACCTCGCAGTGCTATGCCGTTTCAATAAGAATGGTTTCACCGGCGGTGACGCGCTGTCCCGGCGATACGGCCACGTTCCCGATCACCGCCCGCGGAACGATCAGTTCCAGCCGGGAACCGAACCGTATCATACCAATGCGCTCACCCATCGCAACCTCCCGGCCCGGGCCGACGGATGTTACGATCCTCCGGGCAATCAGCCCGGCGACCTGCCGCACGGTGACGGTACAGGTGCGGCCCCGATGCTGGTATGAAATAGTCGACGTTACGGACTCGTTTCTCTCGCTCGACTCCGGCCGGCGGGCGTCAAGGAACACCCCGGGTCGGTGAATGACATCAAGCACGCGGCCGGCGCACGGTGATCGATTTACATGCACGTTAAAGATGCTCATGAAAATGCCGATCTTCACGTGTTCCCCTTCTGCCGTCGTCGCGGCATCCCCGTCGAAAGGGGTGATATCGGAGACCGTACCGTCCGCCGGACTCACCATGACGTCGTTGCGCGGAGGCGGTGTTCTCTGCGGGTCGCGGAAAAACCACAGGACCCAGCCGATGAAGATGCACGGCAGTGCCGCTGAAAACCAGAACGACGGATGCAGCGCACGCGCACACCAGGCAATACCCCCGATCGCGACAATTCCGACACACGACAACACAGCGACAATACGGTATCCGTGGGGAGATATCTTCATGCCGGACAGTATACCATCAGCCGAGATGTTCCAGGACGTAATTCGCTATTTCCCGGGCACCGTCCCGGTGGAGTGCGCCCGCCGCCCGCGACATGGCGGACAGCCGCGAAAGGTTGGAAAACAGTTCGCAGGCGGTCGAGACGAGTTCCGCGGTAGAGCCGGTCACGACGGCGGCCGACCGGGCGACATAGTACCGCGCGTTAATACCCTCCTGTCCCGGAACGGGCGAAATGAAAATCATCGGCTTCGAACGCGCTATGCACTCGGCCGTTATCATGCCGCCCGGTTTGGTGATGACGACATCCGCCGCGCCGGCGAGTTCGTGGAGACGGTCGGTGAAACTGATCGGAACGATCGTTCGTTCGCGGGTTTCCCTGAGTGACGACAGGCGGCCGAGGAGTTTTTTGTTCCTCCCGGCGGCCACCACGACACAGGCCGTGCCGTGAAGGGTGCGGGCCAGCCGGCGCGCGATGGCAACGATGGGCCCGCAGGTGAATTCAGCGCCCCCGCTCAGCAATATAATGCGCCGTCGCGGCAGCGACCAGTCCGCCAGAACGTCCTCCGTTTGCCGCTGCGGCCGCCGCCACTTCGGGTGGACGGGCATCCCGGAAACCGAGACGCGTTCCGGGCCGATGCCCCATTGCGCGAGGGTTTTTACGGCGGGATCGGCCACCGCGAACCACCGTTCGATGTCTTCGCAGTACCAGAACCGGTGAATGTCTACGTCGGTGGTCACCATGATCTGCCGGACGGAAAACAGCCCTGTCCTGTTGCCGTATGCGATCGCCGGGGGCGCCAGGTAATGCGTATGGATAATCAGGTCCGGGTCGTATTGCCTGATAAACGTGAGCAGAGGATCGAGCATGCGCCGCTCAAAACCAAGGCGCAGCCGTTCAGGAGCCGACCGGCGGGCCGAGCCGCGAAGATCGGTGACGGCGTATGACAGCCCGTAAAGCAGCGGCAGTGACGTGACGGCCGTCCGGTAGCCTCCCGCGTAGATCGTCCGGTACCAGCGCGGTATGAAATCCAGGGCGTCCCGGTATTCGATCTGCGGTGCGGGGGCCGGCGCCGTGGCGAGCAGTTCTTCTTTCACCGCCTCGGCGGCGCCGTTGTGGCCCGCTCCCACGGAGGCGGAGATGACGAGGATTTTGGGAGTACACGCTCGAACCGTTCCTCGATTGCCTCGCATCATCGGCGGTTACTTTCCCGTTCCATCGGGCGTAACATCCCCCGGCGGGTTCAACCGGGCGATTGTTTCGGCGGCCGACTGTTGCCAGGGGTTCTCCGGGGCCGCCGTGACCTTTTCAAGAAAGTCAATCGCGCCCTTGTTCCCCAGCAGTGCGGTCAGCCAGGGTTTCTCGGCCTCCCGCAGGGCGATAATGCCCAGTTCGTAGTTTGCCTCGACCGCGGCATCCACGTCGTTTGTTTCGCCGGCGGCGATGGTCAGGAGGTGCCGCGTTCTGCTGAAAACATCGAGATTATTGGCCCAGGAGACCGCGATGTTGGCGCCGATTTTTGATTCCCGGTATTTCGGCGTGTTTTTCAGGGATTCCAAACGCGACAGGTAATCCGTATCGCAGGGATTAACGGCAAGCCACTCAGCAAGCGCTTCGGCCGCGACCGTGTCGCTGAGAACGTCGTTCCTGTCGATCAGCCAGTTGAGTTTTTTCATGGTGAAGAGAAAACCGGCATAGGTGTCCTTCTTATCGGGAACCGGCGGGATGGGAACGAAAAGAGTGCCGTTGCCCGCGTTCTTGCCTAAAGGAAAATTCTCCACTGTTGTCGCCAGGCTTTCCTCGGCCTCCTGCAGCATGTCACAGGCGCGGTTCAACTGGGCACGGCGCTGCGCGCCGACGAATTCGCGGATTCTCTTCAGTTCGATGATTCCCAGCCGTCCCCTCGCCAGACCGGCCTGATCGCTGTCGGGGTAGGTGCCCACAAGCAGTCGCAGGGCTTTCGACGACTTGATCAGCGGCCACTGGTGGCTGCACCGGAGGAAGCCGTCATCGGGTTCCCGCCGGTTCACCTGCGTGCCGGCGGTCCGCGCCCGAATCCACGCCACCGACGGGGCCCTGTCGCTCTGTCCGTACCGGTCCAGGAATCGTGTGCACCGTTTCGTGATCCGCGCTATTCTGTTTTCGAGTTCCGTACCGGGCGCGGAAGGCTCACCGCTGCCGGCGTCGGTCTCAGCCAAAACGAGATCCTCTTGCGCCTCGGCGCGGATCTGGGCGTAGAGGAGCTCGTCTATGCCTACGTATGTATAAAACAATCCGGCCGCGGCGGAAAAAAGCAGGAGCGCGGACGGCCACAGGGCCCCGGGGCGAAACTTCGTCATTCTGGCCATCAGGACCACCATGAATGCCACCCCCGCCGCGAGAACGACGGACAGTGCAAAGGGAATCAGGAGAATCCACCGGTGCAGCGGAAGTAATTCAAACCGCGCCCTGCAGAACAGGTAGACAATCGACAGGTAGGCGGCGACGGGGATCATCCCGAACAGGATGGCGTAAAAAGGGTACTCGCGGCGGAGCCGCGTCCGGGAAGAAAGCAGGCAGGCGACCACGAGGATGACCGCTATTTCCGGCGACATCCCCACCACGGCGCACACGACCACGAACAGCAGCGCGAGCACGAGCTGGTACATCACCGACATCGCGACGGGGACGACGACGATCAGCGCCAAAAGCGCGGCGAGGATGACGGGCATCCACGGGTTGGTTATCGCACTGACGCGGTCGGAAAAAGGACAAAGCTGCTTTATTTCGAACAGAAGGTTGCCGCGGAGCGTGCTCTGCCAGAACAGTTCTCCGGTCTCGGATCCGATAATCTGCCACAAGCCGCACGCCATCGTGTAAATGGTGAGATTGAGGAATACGAAACAGAGCCATCGTATCTTGCCCCGCGGTTTGAGCAGAGGGGGAGAATAACCCGCCAGAACCCTGGCTTCTTCGTGTTTTCTTTTTGCGGGCACAACCGCTCCCGGATACGTACGAACCGTTGACCAGGCGGCGGGCCGGGAACACGGTCGGCCGAAACCGCGCCTGGAAGTTGACTATTTAATCATACCGGCGATGACCATTTCAATTGTTTTTACTGTTGACCCAGATACGGTAAAATATGTTGTTCTGCAGAAACATCTCGAAGAGGCTTTCGTTGGGCCAGGGATAGCTGACGGCTTCGTCGATCAGTTTCCCGTCGCGGATCCGGCCGCTGATTTTTAAAATAGGAACCCGTCCCTGCTTCCAGTCGTGGTGCCATTCGGCCGGAACCTTGACGCCGGGCAGCGGTATGATGATGCCGACGGTGTACCGGGCCTCGCCGTCGAATTCGGTGGTGCCGCGCAGGTACAGGTCGTACGCCCCCGAGCAGATCATTTCGTTGTTCGATGAACCGTCGGGTTTGTATTCCGAGAAACCCGTCAACTCATCGTAGCGGTACCGGGTAAGATTCAGGCCGGGAAAGATATTCGTAACGAACTCCGGCGCGGCGCGACCGGAGATGATTCCCTCCGTGGCGACCATCCGTGTGGTGCCGACCTTGATCAGCCGGTAGCGTTCGTCGATGAAACCGGCCAGAAACGCGCGGAGCGGATAGCGGAATTGTTCCTTCCTGCTGAACAGACCGGTGACCTCGTTGCCCGGGAATTCGCGGGATATCATCGGCCGTACTTCCTCCGTGGCGGCGATCTCGTCGACCGTCTTCCGGTCGATGACGACCGGTTCCCGGACGCCGATATCGGTGCTCAACTCGCCGCTGACCGATCCGCCGTTGTAACCGGCGTCGAATTGCAAAGACAGGTTGCCGCCGAACATACCTAAGGATACCTCCAGCCCGGAGAGGGTGTACCGCCGGCCGAGGTTGCCGTCGTAGGCGGCGAATGCCCCGAAGCTCAACGTACCCTTGACGTCGGCCTTCTCGAGGATGTCCCTGGCGGCGCCGATCAGCTCATCGCCACGTTTTTCCAGCCGCGTTCTTTCTTTTTTATCGAGCGGACCGTGATCGCTCTCCGGTTCCCGCGCGGTGACTTCGGGGACGCGAGGCCCGGGTTTCGCGCCGGCGAGCCAGTCTGAGAAGTCATCCAGGTCGAGGGCGGTAACGATGGCGTTGAACCTGCCGCGGGGATTCTCCCGTCCGCCGGAAATATCGGCTGAAAACCAGCCGCGATAACGACCCGCGGCGGCCTCAAGGCGCTCTGTCCTGATCCGTTCGGCGTCCAACCGCAACGCCGGACGGCCGTCCGGCGCGCCGGTCTCGCAGGCAGGGGTCGTGACGGAAACACCTTCGAGGGACACGGCGCCGTCAAGGGTGACCGCTCTGCCGTTGTAAACCGCGGCGCACCCGTCGGCCCGCAGGTCGACGGCGCTGAAACGTCCTCCTCCCGCCGACGTCCACTCGCCGCGGGCCGACAGGGCCCCGGACGGCTTGCAGGCCTCCAGGGACGGCAGAAACGCGCCCAGAACGGACGCGTCCGGGACGGTGATCGTCGCGTACCCGCTGTCGAGTGAAAACGGGGCGAATGGTCCGGTCGCCGTTCCCTCGCGCGACGCGTGTCCGCCCGCGACGGCCGTCACCCCGGCGGCGCCGATCGTGAGCCTGGTTATCTCCAGCTCGGACAACACGCGCGGGGCCGACAGTTCCAGCGACAGCGCGGCGTCGATGCCCGGCGGCTTGTTGAAGTCTTCTCCCGAGACGATACCGGTGCGCGTGAGGTCAAGACGACTCGAAAGTGCGATCGAATCCGCTCCCAGGCGCAGGGCCGCCCGGCCGCTGCAGCGGCCGCGGACCGCGAGTGTCTCGAACCGGGATGCAACCGCCGGGAGCATGCGCCCCAGCAGGTCGCCCGGCGCGACGTCCCACGTGACCCTTGCGGAACCGGTTGTCGTCCCGGCCGCGCCGCCGGCCGCCCTCTCGACGGCTAGGGCGGTTTCACGAAAGTGCACCCGATTGTGCGAAAGGTGTATTTCTCCCTCTAAATCGCCGAACGCCGCCCGGTCGCCGGTCGCGGCCACCCGCCCGGAAACCCGGACAAGCGCGGGCTGCTGCCGGCACGTAAAAAATCGGTCGTCACCGTCGCCCAGATCCAGGTCGAGGCACCGGGATCGGCACGCCGCCTCAAAAGCGATCCTCTCCCGGTCACCGTCTCCGGAGGACGCGGTGCATTTGATCGTCAGGTCCCCCCGGGCCCGGCACCCCTTCAGCGAGCGAGCCAGGAACGGCGAGAGATCGAGCACCGACCGGAGATCGTCGCATCTCCCGTTCAGTTCGGCGTGAACGGGGCCGGTCAGATCGGTGCCGAACAGGTCGGCGCGGAGGGAAATGTTGAGTGATTCCCCGAAATCGACGACGGCGGTGACCGACCGTTTTCCCGCTTCTCCGGGATCCGGTGAGAGGTCCGCATTCAGGGTGACCGTCATTTTTTTCCCGGGAGGCTTCGAAAAGTATTCGCCGATCGCCAGGGTGGAGGACTTCAGGTCCAGGGAGCCTGAAACGCCGGCGTATCGATCGCCGAAGACGCCGGAGAAGTTCCCCCGTATCCGACCGCCGGCGGCGGTGCGTCTTTCAGCCGCGGCGGGCAGACACGCAAGCAGCCGCTCGATCCGGTCGGCCTCGAACCGACCGGTGCATTCAACCCGTCCGTCCTCCCGGAGTCCGAGTTCGGCCGCCGCGATATCGAGCGTCCCGTCGTCGATCGTCACACCCGCGAAGAGATCGCGCAACCGCCGGTTGCGATAATCCACCGCGGCTCCCACCACGGCCGATAATTTTTTCCCCGGGGCCTTGACGAACCACGTTCCGGCGGTGAATTCAGTCGCCGAGGGGCTTTTCAGGCTCGCGCTGAAGTACGGTTGTTCACCGCCCCGCAGGGTCCACGTCCCGGCCAGGCGGCCGGCTAGGCCGGCCCGCGCCGTACCCGTTGCGGCGCGCAGCACCCGCTCGAAACCGGACACGTTCACCCGGCCCCGGAGATCGACGTGTTGCAGTGCGCCGGGCGCGAACCGGTTCTCCGCGTCCCGGCGGGAAAAAACGAGGTTTCCGGAGGCGGATATCGTGTCACCGGCGAGAGAGACGGCGGCCTTTTTGACGACCAACTCGTCGCGCCCCCGGTATATGAATCGCCCCGACAGTTGCGCCGCCGCCGGCACGTCGACCCGCTTGATAATCCGCTCGCCGATCCGTAACTCGCTGCGGTCGCAGCGGACTGCTGCCGCAAACACGAGGTCGCGGTCGTCCCGCTCCGCGCTGAGGTCGAGGTCGACGGGGCCGTCGACGCCGAACGCGTCGAGCCATGCGGTCCGGCCCGTCAGGCGCGCCAGGCTCCGGGGATGCGCCGTTCCGCGCAGCGCGAGCGAATCGCAATCCTCGATCCGGAATCCGGAGTGCCGTACGGCGTCGATATCGAGATAGGCGGTCAGGCTGCCGGCGAGATCGACGCCCGGCATACGGAGCGTAAAACCGGTCACGTCCACCCGGTTGACGAGGGCGTCGATATCGGCCGACAGGTCGAGGCTTGCCTCCGCGACGGCGACGGTATCGCGGCGGCCCGGCGGCTGAAGGCAAAGATCCTCGCCGGCGAGAAACAGGCCGAGACCATCCAGCCGCCCCTCCCGGTTTACGCGAAATTTGAGTTCTCCGCGGAATTGCCCCTCCTGCAGACCGCCGTGACGCACGACGAGCGGGGCGAGGCCCGAGGCGTTGATATCGAAATGGGAAAAATGGAGGCTGCCCTCGACGGCGACGTCGTCTCCCGGGCCGCCCGCCGTCAGTTTCAGTGCCAGCGGCGCGTCGGCCGCGGGCTGGCGGACGCCCGCGGACATCGTCAGGACGCCGCGGCTGCTTTGCCCGGGTTCAAGGAGCTGCAGGTCGTGTATGTTCAGAACGAGCGGCGCGTCGGCGCCGGGGGCGGTAAGCGCGCAGCGCGAGCGGCGGATCGTAACGCGCCCCACGCTGACGATATCGACGAGGCGCTCGAGCTGCGCAAGGTCGATTTTTTTGGTAATATCCAGCCGGGCGCCGTGCAATCCGTCGATTTCGATCCACGCGATCCTGTTTCTGAACAGGAGGTCGGCCGGCGCGAAATTCAGACGGGTCCGTTCTATTCGCACGCGGGGTTCCGCCGGGCCCGGCCGGTCGCCGGTACGGCCGGGGTCCGCGGAGGAAATGGTGATCCCCTCGACCAGTATGCCGCCGGACCGGCTGACGGACAGGTTGTCGACCGCCACCGCCATGTCCAGCGACCGGGACAGTTCTTTCTCTATGAGCGTCCGCAGGTACCCGGCGGGGATCCACCACGGCATCAGCGCCCAGAGCAGTGAGAGCATCAGCACCAGCAGGGCCGTGATCCTGAAGAGCACCTGCCACCACCGCCTGCGCGGCGGGCGGCCGTTGCGCGTTGTCGGTCGTCTCGAAACGGTATTCATGCGGTCCGCATTCCGGCGGGAAAAAAGGCCTGTCTCGATAACAGGTATTATATTACACTGTTCGCTCGTTGTCCGGTCGTAATAATTTGCGTGCCGTTCGTCGGCAGCGAGAAACCGCGAGATTAACGAATTCGAAAGATGAACTGCAAACGCATCGCCGTTCTGGGCTCGACCGGTAACATCGGAACACAGACCGTCGATGTTATCGCCCGCACCGGGCGCCTTCGTCCCTGCGTTATCGCCGGACGGACCAACCGGTCCCTGCTGGCCGAACAGGCTCAGATCGAGGGCGTCGAGTTCGTCGCCGTCCCCGAAGACTCTCCTGAACTGCGGGGGGCTCTCCCTCCCGGCGTCGCGCTGCTCAGCGGGGAAGGATCGCTCGCGGAGGCGGTGCGGCGGGCCCGGCCCGACATGGTGGTGTGCGCCGTCGTCGGAGCCGCCGGCCTGCGTTCCTCGCTCGCGGCCGTGGAACTGGGCATCACCCTCGCCACCGCGAACAAGGAATCCCTCGTGTGCGGGGGGGGCATCATCATGCCCGCCGCCCGGAGAACCGGGGCGACCGTGCTCCCGATCGACAGCGAACATTCGGGCATATTCCAGTGTTTGCCGTCGGGGACAACAGAAGACATACACCGCGTGTACATCACGTCGTCGGGCGGCGCTCTCCGCGACTTCGACGACCGGCGCGCCGGGTCAGCCACGGTCGACGAGGTACTGAATCATCCCACCTGGAACATGGGAAGAAAAGTGACGGTGGATTCCGCCACCCTGATGAACAAGGCGCTGGAAATAATAGAAGCGCACTGGCTCTTCGGCCTGCCGGCCGACAAGATAGCGGTGCTGGTTCACGAGCAGTCCATCGTGCACGCGATCGTCGAGTTCCGCGACGGGTCCCAGGTCGCCCAACTGGGCCGGCCCGACATGCGGCTGCCCATAGCCTACGCGCTCAACTATCCCGATCGTCCGGAAACACCACCGGCGCGGCTCGACCTGGCGTCCGCGGCGCGGCTCGACTTCCGCCCGCCCGCCGGGCGCGAACTGAAGCCCCTCGCCCTCGCCGCGGAGGTCGTCAACCGGGGCGGTGGCGGCGGGGCGGTTCTCAGCGCGGCGAACGAGGTCGCGGTACGGGCTTTTCTCGAGGGAAAGGTGCGTTTCGGTGATATCGTGCCCGTGATCGCCGCGGCGCTCGAGGAGTGGTACGCGGGAGAAAATGCACAGGCGTCTTTCGCGGACGGCGAAATGACGATAGAATCTGTCCTTTCCGCCGACGAGTGGGGCAGGAACACGGCCTGTCGGCTGCTCGAGCAACGGGAGCCATAACGGAGCGCGCGATGATGAGAAGGTATGTGTAATGGATGGAATGTTCACCTGGTCGAACCTGTGGGGATTCGTCACGGGGACCCTCTGGCCGTTGCTGGAAGTGCTGATCGCCCTCAGCGTGGTGATCCTGGTCCATGAACTCGGACATTTCCTGGCAGCCCGGATCGTCGGCATAAAAGTCGAGCGGTTCGCCCTCTGGATCGGCCCGAAGCTCATCGGCATCAAGCCGGGCGAGACCGAGTACTGCATCTGCGCCTTCCCGATCGGCGGGTACGTGAAGATGCTCGGGCAGGAGGACTTCGCGCCCCGCGAGGAGGGTGACGACGCGGCGGCGAACGGCGCGGGCGACGTCGATCCCCGCAGTTACAACGCCAAGAGCCCGGGACAGCGGATCTTCGTGATCTCCATGGGAGTTGTGATGAACATCATACTCGCGGCGGTGCTCTTCATGGGGCTCTCGATGTACGGCATAGACGAGCCGGCACCGGTTATCGGGGAGGTGCAGCCGGCGTACCCGGCCGCGCGCGCGGCGGTGGCGTGGGATCGGCAGCCGCCGGCCGGCGCGCGGGGAGAAGATGTCAACCGGCTCCGCCCCGGCGACACTATCGTCTCCCTCGACGGGTCGACGGTGGAGAGCTTCAAGAGCATTCGCATGGCCTCGGCCCTCGCCGACCACGGCCAGCAGTTTGCGGCGACGGTGCGGAGAACCGCCGGCGGCGAGGAATACACCGGGACGGTGACCCTGACGGCGGTCAAGCTGCCGGGAGCCGAGGCCCCCGCGTTCGGCATCGCCCAGGAAGCGGGCAACGTCGTCGCCGCAATACCCGGCCGGAAGGTATCCTCCCCGTTCCACCCGGACGACCGGATTGTCGCGATCGGCCGAACGGAGATAGCCGCCGCCCGCCACGAGATCATCGCCGCGGAGGAACAGCTCACGGACACGTCGCCGGTGGCGGTCGTGGTCGAGCGGGGGGGCAGGCGGGTCACGCTGACCAGGAGACCGACGCCCGTGTTCAAGCCCACCGCGCACCTTCTCGCCGACGGGACGCGGCTCCGCGGCCGGTTCCTCGACGTCGGGGAGTACACCGGTCCGGCGGGCACGAAGTACGTCGCGGACGACGACGAGCTTTTGTTTCTGGGCGAGGACGGGGCCGTGCTGACAGTACCGGCAGCCGACATCGCGGGCGGCGCGACGGTGCAGGAAACCGCCTTCCTCGGCATGGAGCCGCGGGTCCGCGTCCGCGGCGTGATCCGGTCTTCGCTCTTCAGCCGCTCTCCCGCCGAGGCCGCCGGCATCGAGCCGGGAGACGTGGTCCTGGAGTACGGCGGCAGGAAAGACCCGACGTTCGAGACGATCAGGGAGGTGACCGACGAATTCGCCGGCAAGACGACGTCGATGACGGTCCTCCGCCGGGAGAACGGCGGTGAATATACCGAAACGATCGACGGTGTCCTCCCGGCCGAGCAGGACGGCGGCGGCCTTCTGGGTATTACCCGCGGGCTTGACGTCGCGCACGCCGTGGCGGCGTCCGTGGCGGAACACTCGCCGGCGGCGAAGGCCGGGATCAAGCCGGGCAGCACGATCACCGCGGTCAACGGCCGGAAGGTCGGCGGCTGGCGGGAGGTCTTCGACGCGCTGGTCCGCGTTCGGAACAGCGGCGCGGCGTTGCGCCTGACCTGGGAATACGGCGGCGAGGAATTCGGGCCCGAACCGGTGGATCTGTCGACATTCCGTCCCGACGATTATCACCTCTCCGTGGTGTCTACGCCGGCCCTGGCGCGCATGACGGTCGAGATACGCCACACCAATCCCCTCGCGGCGCTGGGGTGGGGCGCCCGCGAGACGGCCATGTTCGTGGTCAATTCGTATGCCTCGATCAGGAGCATCGTCACCGGCAGCGTCTCGACCAGGCAGGTGCGGGGCCCGGTCGGTATCGTGGCGATGGCGGTGGGGGTTGCCAGCCACGGCCTCGTCGGCCTCATTTACATGATGGCCTTTATCTCCACCGCCCTGGCGGTGTTCAACTTTCTCCCGCTGCCGGTGCTGGACGGGGGGCATGCCGCGCTGCTGTTGATCGAGAAAATCAGCGGCCGGCCCCTGCCCCTGAAGGTGATCAACGCCATCCAGATGACGGGCGTGGTCCTGATACTCTCGCTGCTGGTCCTGGTCACGATCCAGGATTGCTCGCGCTTTTTCTGAGACGGGGGCCCCTACACCAACTGCCGGGTGGCGTGCGGGGCTGAGACCATCCCCAGCAGCCGCGCGCCGGCCTCGTCGAGGTCCGTCCCGAATGACAGCAGGCCCTCCTCGTGGCCGGCCATGACCATCACCCCGCGGGTGGGAAAGTCGGTCGCCCGGTACAGCCGCAGAATCTCCGCGGCCATGTCGGGCGTCCCGTAGGCCGCCGCGGCCGATGTCGTCGGTATCGTCCCCAGCCGCCGCCGCCAGTGTTCGGCGGCGTGGACGTGCACGACGGCCCCGATTTCGGGATCGCAGGCGTAGACCGCGGCGTGGGTCATCGATTCCGATGAGGCGTGTATCGTTCCCGCGCAGACGACCCGGTTGCCGGGGATGTTGTAGTCGACCACCCGCACGAAGTGCTCGGGAAAGAGCAGCGGCAGGCTCCCGGTTCCCGTCCCGGTGATCAGAAATTCCCCGGCCAGCCGGTTGCGCGTGCTGATGTTGCCGTAGCCGATCCCGTCGTCGTAGGCGCCGATGAGGCCCATCCCGTACAGCCGGTCCCGCCACCGGTTCGCCCCTTCCACCTCCCATTCCGGCGGGGGCGGCGCGTCCAGGAGGACGGAATCGAACTTGACATACCCTTCGTCGCGCATGGCGGTACCTGCCGGGCCGGGACGGCCCGCTAGCGGAGGGCGTCCCGGATTGCGGCGATGCTTTTGACTATGTCTCCCGCCTCGTCGAGCGGGACCTGGCTGGCGGCGTCCGAGAGCGCCTTGTCGGGGGCGGGATGGACTTCCATGAACAGCGCGTCGGCGCCCGCCGCCGCGGCCGCGCGCGCCAGCAGCGGGACGTATTCCCGCCGCCCCCCCGAGGCGTCGCCGAGCCCTCCCGGCTCCTGCACGGAATGCGTCGCGTCGAAGACGACCGGGGCGCGTTCCTGCATCAGCGGGATCGAGCGGAAATCGTTGACCAGACGGTTGTAGCCGAAAAAAGTCCCGCGCTCGGTGAGCAGAACATTTTCGTTCCCGGTCGAGCGGACCTTCTCGACGGTGTTGCCCATGTCCCGGGGGGACATGAACTGCCCCTTCTTGATGTTGACCGCCCTTCCGGTGTTTCCGGCCGCCAGGAGCAGATCGGTCTGGCGGCAGAGAAACGCCGGTATCTGCAGACAATCCGCGACGGCCGCCGCGGCAGCCGCCTGGGACGGCTCGTGTATGTCGGTCAAAACCGGGATCGAAAAAGCAGCGGCAATCTCGCCGAGCCACTGCAGTCCCTGCTCGATTCCCGGACCGCGGTAGCCGGCGATGCTCGAGCGGTTGGCCTTGTCGAAACTCGCCTTGAAAATGAATCCCATGCCGTTCTCGCCGGCAATTCCCGCGAGGCGCTCGGCGACCGAGAAGCAGAGGTCGCGGCTCTCGGCGATGCAGGGACCGGCGATCAGGGCGCAGTCGCCCCTTCCTATGGTCACGTCGCCGACGGTGCAGGTGAACTCCGATGCCATGTCGTACCTTTCAGACCCGAAACAGGTGGTAACGGTTCATTCGTCATCATTCCTTCGATTGCGACAGGGTACCATGGCTCGACATGTATCGGTACGGGAAAATCCGGTCGATCAGCCGGGAGATCCCCGCGGTCCGCCGCGGCAGCAGGAGCCGAATCTTCTGCCGGGACATGGCGATATCGAGGGGGGTCACCGGGCCGACATCGCCGTCGACCTCGCAGGTCAGGGGTTTTTCGGTCGACACCCTGATGCGCTGCGCGGTCCGGTAGATGACGTCCCGCTGGACCGGGTGGCGGTTAAGGAGCGTCAGCAGTGAGTGGATCACCAGGCGCCCCTGGCTGCCGCACTTGAACACGACCAAATCCAGCTTACCGTCGTTGCAGGACGCCCGGCTGCATATCCGGAGCCCGGAAGAGTACCGGCGGATGTTTCCCACGAACACGAGGCCCTCGCCGGCGAACACGTCCTCGCCGTCCGCGGATACGGCGATGCGGGGAAAATCGTGTTCCCAGAAGGTCCGCCAGATCGGCCAGAAATAGCTCAGGTGCGATATGTGGCCGGTCCGTTCCGCCGAGACCCGCCGGACCACTTCGGCGTCGAACCCGACGCCCACGATCGAAAGGAACGTCCGGTCGTTTATCGTGCCGATATCGAATTCCATGATCCTGCGGGATGTCAGGGTCTCCACGATGTTCTCCGGCTTCTTGGGCATGCGCAGTTCCTTGGCCAGCAGGTTTTCGGTGCCCGCGTGCACGCAGAGGAGGGGCGTCGGCGAACCGATCAGCCCCCGGGCGACCTCGTTTACCGTCCCGTCCCCTCCCCACGGAATGACGGTCCCGGCGGTGTCCGCCGCGGCCCGCGCCAGCCGGGTGGCGTGTCCCGGACCGCTGGTGACGTGCCGCACGAAATCGATACCTTCCCGCGACAGAACCCCCAGCACCCGGCCCAGGATCAGTTTCTGGCCCCCGTACCCGCTCAGCGGGTTGACGATAATGTGTACGGGCCCCGGGCTGTCCTGTTCTTCTGCCATGCGGGTGATACGGTAATGGGAGTACGGCGTTTCAACCGGGGTTGAAGCTTCCCGGGTTGTTGATATAATACCCCACTTCAAGTAACCAGTTCCAGATAAACTGACCACAATCGCCCCGTACCGGAGATAAACCGATATGAACGATACCGCCGCGGATGTAATCAACGAGATTGTCAGCAGAGACAGCTGGACCACGGAAGACCACGAAGCATTGATGCAGGAGCTTTCCGGTGTCGGCAACGCCCCGGACAAGTGCCGGGAACAACTCGGAAAGCTGGAATCGGAACATCCCGAGCCCGCCGGCGCGGCGGCCCTGAAGATAGGTATGCTTCGGTATTCCCTGTGCCGGTTCGACGGAGCGATCGATGCCCTGAAGGAGGCGACGAACAACCAGTACCGGTCGTACTACACAGGGCTCTGCTGCGCCGGGCTCAAGCGGTTCGACGAGGCCGCCGAGCATC
The DNA here is from genome assembly GCA_964557575.1 of uncultured Planctomycetaceae bacterium. Taxonomy (GTDB): domain Bacteria; phylum Planctomycetota; class Phycisphaerae; order SM23-33; family SM23-33; genus CAZLBC01. The sequence goes on along the minus strand of CAZLBC010000023.1, from coordinate 32,733 downwards.
TCCAGAAGGCCCGGGAAAAGGGTTTCGAGGATATCGCCGTCGACGTGAGGCTTATCGAGTGCCTGATCCTCGGCGGCGACCGGGAGGCGGCCGGGCGCGAGCTGTCGGCGGCCCGGAAGAAACTGAAGGATACCGCCGACGCCCGCTACCTGGAGGGACTGACGGCGGAAATGGACGGCGACGTCGACACGGCGGTCGAGAACTACGAAGCGGCCCTCGAACGCCGGGAACACCATGCCGAGTCGCTGTTCCGGCTGGCCTACTGCGTCGATCTGCACGGGGACGAAGAAGAGGCGGTGTCCCTGTATGAACAGTGCCTCGCGTGCAGGCCGGCGCACCTCGGCGTGCTGATCAACCTGTCCGTCCTGTACGAAGACGCCGGTGAGTACGACAAGGCCGAATCCTGCCTCAGGAAGATTCTCGCCTGCAATCCCAATAGCTGGCGGGCCAAGCTGTTCCTGCGGGATATCATGTCGGGCAAGGACATGTACTACGACGAGGACAAGGCGCGGCGGATGGCGAAGCGAAACGCCATCCTCGATATCAGCATCAGCGATTTCGAGTTGTCCGTCCGGGCCAGGAACTGCCTGAAAAAAATGAACATCCACACCCTCGGAGACCTGGTCAGAACGCCCGAGGCGGAACTGTTGAGCTACAAGAACTTCGGGGAGACCTCCCTCAAGGAAATAAAGGCCATGCTCACGGCCAAGGGGCTCAGCCTCGGTCAGGATCTCGACGAGGAGGGCGAGGTTTCCGAGTTCTCTCCCGCCGGGCAGGGCTCCGGCGCTGCCGAAGACCAGAAGGATATCGGCGTCAGGGCCATTCCGATAGAGAATCTGTCGCTTTCGGTGCGCTCGCTGCGGGTGCTCGAGAATCTCAACATCAGGACGCTCGGGCAACTGGCCGACCGGACGGAGGCGGAGCTGACCTGCCAGAAGAATTTCGGCAAGACCAGCATGCATGAAATCAAGGACACCCTCAACCAATACGGTCTGGGCCTTCGCAACGCGCAGTAAGGATTCCGTTCAGTGATCATCGGGTGGAAAGGCATGATCAGGCGCCTCGCGCCGCTCGTGCCGGCGGGCATGTTCCTGTCGGCGTGCGGGCTGAGCCTCCTGCTGATATCGAGTTGCCGTTCCCCCCGCGACGAGGGCATCGCGCCGGGAACGGGCGATGTGCTGGAAGGGGTACCCGCGATCCGCGTGCGGCTGACGGCGGACCCGGTTCGGGCCGCCGTCGTTTCCAGCACCGGCCCGTGTGCGGTCCGCGCCGGCGGCGCGGAACTCTTCGGCCCCCCCGCCCCGCTTGCCCGCACCGTGTTCCGTCGAAACGGGATGTGGCTGGCCGGTGACCGGACGGCGGCCGGCGCCGTCCTGGAAATAACCGTCGCGGACGCCGCCGGCAGGATGCTCTTTGACGACCGGGAGTACCGGGGGGTGCTCCACCTGGTGCCCGCCGCGGGAGACACGGCATTCTACGTTCACAACACGGTCGACCTCGAGAACTACGTGGCCTCGGTCGCCGCCTGCGAACTGCTGCCGAAGTGGAACTACGAAACCTTTCGCGCGCAGGCGGTGGCCGCGCGGACCTACGCACTCTACGAGATGGCGACCCGCGGCAAAAAGCAAAGCTTCGACGTGTGGGATTCCGTCAGTTCCCAGGTCTACCGGGGTGCCGGTGCCGAGACGCCCGTCAGCCGGCGGGCGACCGCGGAGACACGGGGCTGGGTCCTGGCGTACGGCCCTCCCGGCCGAGAGCGTATCTTCATGACGCAGTATTCCGCCTGCAACGGCGGTTACGTGAATCCCGCGCGGGTCCTCAGGGACATCGCGAACCCCATCCCCCCGCTCGAGGGAGGGCAGCGCGACGACGACGGACGAATCTATTCCCGGTGGAAGTGGGACCCGGTGGTGATCCCGAAAAAGGACATCTTCCGCGCGCTGGCCGCGAAATACCGCCGCATCCGCCGCATGGGGAGCCTGCGGACCATCGCGGTCAAGGAACAGACCGACTACGGCCGGCCGGTATGGTTGTCCATCGTCGGGCCGGGGGGCGAGCGCGTGCCCCTGCGGGCCGAGCGCCTCCGCCTGGCCCTGCTGGGGGCGCGGCTGCCCGCGGCCCGGAAACTCTACTCGATGAACTGCACGATCAGGGACGCGGGCGACCGTATCGCGTTCCGCAACGGCAAAGGTTTCGGCCACGGGGTGGGCCTCAGCCAGTGGAGCGCCGAGGGCAAGGCGCGGCGGGGATTGAGCGCCGAGGAGATCCTCCTGTTCTACTATCCCGGGGCCCGTATATTCAGGGCGTATTGAGAACATCCGTTCTCCCCTTCCTTTCCCGCAAAATAAAAAACGACATGTCCGCAGACTAAAACGGGAATATCTCCTTCCGCGGTTTTGTTATATAGATAGTTACAGAAGCGTATATGGACATCGTTGGATTCTGCCTGATGCGGGTTTCCGGCAATCGACGTGGTGCGCATACCGAATCATTTTCGCCGCAACGGCCGGACCGCGGGAGATGACCTGATGACGGACAAGAAACGTATCTGTACCTTCGCCTTTGCCTTCGCGTTAAGCCTCGAAGCCGTCGTCTGCCGCGCGCCCGCCGCCGTCACGGGCCGATTCGTCCACGTCGTGCTTCCCGGCGAGAAGCGCACCCTGTCTCTCGCCGAGGTCGAGGTCTTCAGCGGAGGCGAAAACATCGCCCGCCGCGGTGCGGCGACCCAGTCCGGCGTCGACTTCAACGGCCCGGCGGCGCTCGCCATCGACGGCGGTAAGAACGACATCTACAAGAAGGGCACGATGACCCACACCCGTGAGCGGGTGCCGGCGCCCTGGTGGGAGCTGGATCTCAAGAAGTCCGCGGACATAGAGAACATCGCCGTCTGGAACCGCCGGGAGCCGTTCGCCGGGCGTCTCGACGGTTTTCGCGTGTACGTTCTGGACGAGAAGCGAACGGTGGTCTGGGAGGACGCCGCGGCGAGACCCGGGCGGACCACCGTGTTCGCGGTGGCCGAAAAGACGGGCGGCATGATCGGCAAAAAAGTCCCTAAAAAGAAACCGCGGGCGGGCGGAAAGAAAAAGCGAAAAAGGAAGGGCGGCGCCGTCGATAGCGGGCCTCGGCCGGCGCCGTCCGGGAAAGATCACACCTCCCGTTACTGGACGAAACGCAACGGCTGGCCGTCCTGGCCGGCGGTGAACACCCCGGCATCCGTGGCCCGTGCGATTAACGACCTGATCGAGACATTCGGCGACCGGTATCCCGACGGCACGAAGTACCGCGCGCGCCTCGAACAGGTCGAGGACGACGAGGAGGCCTTCAGGAAACTGCGCCGGGAGGCCCTCCTGGCCAATCCCCTCCTGGACTTCGACCGGATACTCGCCGTCAGGCGCCGGTTCGGAAAAAAGGCCCGGAAGGTCACCGGGAAGGGCATCGGTGCCCCGAAGCTGAATTCGCACACCAACGACGACCTCAATCCGTCGAAAGGATGGACCAACGACCTGGTGGTGATCTCCGACCTGCGGCAGGAGGTCAAATGCGTATCGCTGTTCGCGCCGCCGGCCGGCCGGATCGCGCGGGACCTGGAGGTCGGGTGGGACGCCGAAAAGATCATGTTCTCATCGGGTGACGGGACCGACCGCTGGCAGCTATTCGAGATACCGGCCGACGGGAGCGGCGCCATGCGGCAGTTGAGCCCGTCGATACCGCGCGTGGACTTCTTCGATTCCTGTTACCTTCCCGACGGCACGATCATCACCTGCTCGACCGCCAGCTACCAGGGCCTGCCGTGCGAGGGCGGCAAGCGGGAGATGGTCAACCTCTACCGCCTCGATCCGGCCACCGGTGATATACGGCAGTTGACCTTCGAGCAGGACAGCGACTGGCACCCCTGCGTCCTCCACAACGGCAGGCTGCTGTACCTGCGCTGGGAGTACACCGACACCCCGCACTACTTCACCCGGATCCTCTTCAACTGCAAGCCGGACGGCACGGATCAACGCGAGTACTGGGGCAGCAATTCCTATTTCCCGACCGCCTTCAAGCACGCCCGCCCCATGCCCGGCCACCCGACCAGGGTGGTGGGTATCCTGGGCGGACACCACGCGGTTCCCGAGACCGGCCGGCTCGCGATCATCGACCCGAAGCTCGGCAGGCGGTATCCCTTCCGCTTTCACCCGAAGGACAAGGAGTGGAAGAACAACCCGATCTTCGTCCGGCCCGACAAGGTGGACATCGTGCCCGAGGTGCTGCCCGCCGAGAAGACGGGGTTTGTCCAGGAGATACCCGGCTGGGGACGTGACGTGGTGGGCAACGTCAAGGACAGCCAGGGCGAGGACACGAAATACGTCTTCGTGTATCCCTGCCCCCTCAGCGAGAAGTACGTCCTGGTCTCGATGAAAACGGGGGATTCACTCTGGGGTCTCTACCTGGTTGACGTCTTCGACAACATGACGCTGATATACGAGGAGGAGGGATGCGGCCTGTTCGAGCCCTTTCCCTTCAGGCCGCGGCGGCGCCCCGCCCCGATTGCGGATATCGTGAACACCGGGCAGGACACCGCCCGCGTGTACATCCAGGACGTCTACTTCGGTCGCGGCCTGCCGGGAGTTCCCCGGGGGACGGTGAAGAAACTGCGGCTGTTCTACTGGTATTACGCGCCGCGCGGCAAGGGCGGTCACGACCGCCTGGGGACCGAAAGCGGGTGGGACGTCAAGGCGATACTCGGTACGGTCCCGGTGGAGGAAGACGGTTCGGCGAGCTTCATTATCCCGGCCAACACGCCCATATCCCTCCAGCCCCTGGATGACGAGAACCGCGCGCTGCAGTTGATGCGGTCCTGGCTGGTGGGGATGCCGGGCGAGAACGTCTCCTGCTACGGCTGCCATGAGACGCAGAACGACGTCGGGGCGTCGAAGGCCACCCGGGCGATGAAACGGGCGCCCTCGCAGATAGAACCCTGGTACGGTCCCACGCGTCCTTTCGGCTTCGAGAACGAAGTCTACCCGGTCGTCCGGAAGTACTGCCTGGGATGCCACGACGGAAAGAAGGAGATCCGCGGGACAACCCCGCTGTCGCTCGCGGGTTCGAAGCGGGCCTACGACCGCCTGCGTCCCTACGTCCGGGCGCCCGGTCCGGAGAGCGACTACGAGATCATGGTGCCCATGGAGTACCACTGCTCGACCTGCGAACTCTTCCAGATACTCGAGAAAAATCACTACAACGTGGAACTGGACGAGGAATCCCGGGACCGCTTCTACACCTGGGTCGACCTGAACGCGCCGTACAAGGGTACCTGGACCACACCGGACGACGCGGTGACGGTCCGCCGCTACGAACTGGCGAAGCAGTACGCGGGCATCGACTACAATCCCGAGAAGCAGTACCGCCGGGCCGCCGACCGATACAAAAAACGCGGCGACATCACGCCGGTCATTCCGTCCCCCCCGCCGCCGGCCGGGGACGACGGCCTGGCGGTCGCGGGATTTCCCTTCGACGCGGACAGGGCGAAACGGATGCAGAAAGACCTCGGCAAGCACCGGATCACGGTGAAGATGACCGAACACGTCTCGATGGATTTCGTGAAGATACCCCCCGGGCGGTTTATCATGGGAAGCCGCCGCGGGTTCCCCGACGAGCGGCCCCGGGCGGTGGCGGAAGTACCCGCGCCGTTCTGGATGGGCGTAACGGAGGTCACCAACGGCCAGTACGCCGTGTTCGACCCTGACCACGACACCCGCTACATCGACGAGCACGGCAAGGACCATACCATCCCCGGGTACATCGCCAACCATCCCCACCAGCCGGTGGCGCGGGTCTCCTGGAAGGAGGCGATGCGGTTCTGCGGCTGGTTCGCGGAAAAGACCGGCAAGACGGTCAGCCTCCCGACCGAGGCCGAGTGGGAATGGGCCGCCCGCGCCGGGACCGCGACGCGATTCTTCTACGGGGACGCCGACACCGATTTCGGTCCGTATGCCAACCTCGCCGACGCCTCCCGCCGCTTCACGCGGAACAAGTGGGACGGCGGGAGCAAGCTCCACGTCAGGAGGCCCTACACCGGCCGGTTCCCGCTGCGGGACGACCGGTTTACCGACCGGTACTTTATCGTGGATTACGCCGGGGAGACGGCGGCCAACCCGTGGGGCCTGAAGGACATGATCGGCAACGTGTGCGAGTGGACGCTGTCCGGCTGCGCGCCGTATCCCTACGACGCCGGCGATGGCCGCAACGACGGCAACCCGGAACGGCGGAAGGTCGCCCGCGGCGGCTCGTGGCAGGACCGGCCGACAATCGCCGGCTCCTCCGTGCGGCTCGCCTACGAGCCGTGGCAGAAGGTCTTCGACGTCGGCTTCCGGATCGTGGTCAACGAGTGACGTCGCCGCGTCGCCGCGGCCATTGTCGGTTTCTCCGGTCGCGTAAAGAGGTTTCATTACGGCCGTGGACGAAAGTGACTCTTGACCTGTTACTTGTAGGCTTCCTCGAAGTCGCTCTCGAGCAGGGAGGCCATGTCCTCGATCGCCTGCGCGGCATCCGGCCCGGCGGCGGTGACCTCGAGCTGCGTTCCGCAGACGGCGGCGAGTATCATAATCTGCATCACGCTGCGGGCGTCGGCCTCCTTGTGGCCGGCGCGCAATCGTATGTCCGCGTCGAACGTCGCGGCCTTTTTCGCCACGAGGACCGAGGGGCGGTTGTGAATGCCGTTTTTGTTGTTCACCGTAACCGTTTTTTTCAGCGTCTCGGACATGGCCGCTGCCCCTGAACGGGTGCCGATCTCAATACCGGTAGTGCTCCGGCTTGTACGGTCCCTCGACCGGGAAGCCGATGTACGCCGCCTGGTCGGGGGTCATCGCGGTCAGCCGGGCCCCGAGCTTCTCGAGGTGCAGCCGGGCGACCTCCTCGTCCAGCTTTTTATCGAGACGGTAGACCCCGATCTCGTGGTGACCGGTCCACAGGTCTATCTGCGCCAGGACCTGGTTGGTGAAGCTGTTGGACATCACGAAACTCGGGTGACCGGTCGCGTTGCCGAGGTTGACCAGCCGGCCCTCGGAGAGCAGATAGATCGCGTGACCGTCGGGAAAGGTGAACCGGTCGACCTGCGGCTTGATGGTCTGCCGCTCGATGCCCGGATAGTCCATGAGCTTTTCGACCTCGATCTCGTTGTCGAAGTGGCCGATGTTGCAGACGACGGCCTGGTCCTTCATCTTCTCCATGTGTTCGATCGTGATGACGTTCTTGTTCCCCGTGGCCGTGACGTAGATATCGGCCGCGGGAAGGGCGTCCTCGACCGCGCACACCGTGTAGCCGGCCATGCAGGCCTGGAGGGCGCAGATCGGATCGATCTCGCTGACCATCACCCGGGCCTTTTCGTTGGCGAGGGACTCGGCGGATCCCTTTCCGACGTCTCCGAACCCGCAGACCATGGCCACCTTGCCGGAGAGCAGGATGTCGAGGCCCCGCTTGATCCCGTCCACCAGCGAGTGGCGGCAGCCGTAGACGTTGTCGAACTTGCTCTTGGTCACCGAGTCGTTGACGTTGATGGCCGGGACCCGCAGCGTTCCGTTCTTCAACCGCTGGTAGAGCCGGTGAACGCCGGTCGTCGTTTCCTCGCTGACCCCCCGCCAGTCGGCGGAGAGCCGGTGCCAGAACTGCGGGTCGTCGGCGAGGGTCCTCTTCAAAAGATCCAGTACGACGCCCTCTTCGCGGCTGTCCGGCTCGCCCGTAATGGCAGCCGGGTCGTCCTCGGCCTCGCAGCCGAAGTGCAGCAGCAGTGTCGCGTCTCCCCCGTCGTCGACGACCAGGTTCGGGCCGCGGCCGTCGGGCCAGGTCATCGCCCGCTTGGTGTACTCCCAGTACTCATCGAGGCTCTCGCCCTTGTACGCGTAGACGGGTATCCCCGCGGCGGCGATGGCGGCGGCGGCGTGGTCCTGGGTGCTGAAGATATTGCAGGTCGCCCACCGGACGTCCGCGCCGAGTTCGACCAGCGTTTCGATGAGCACCGCGGTCTGTATGGTCATGTGCAGGCTGCCCATGATCCGGGCCCCCGCCAGCGGTTTTTCGGGGCCGTACTTTTCGCGGGTCGCCATCAGGCCGGGCATTTCCTGTTCGGCCATTTCGATTTCGAGGCGGCCGAAATCGGCCAGGGCGATGTCCTTTACGCGGTAGTCCGATGCGGTTTCATTCCGGTCGGTGTCTGTCATCTTATTCTCGCTCCCATTCGCGGCGGCGGTGGCCGCGGAAAACATGTTACTGTACCATCGCGGAAGTTTTTGACAAGAATAGTTTTATGTTTGGGTCGCGTCTCCCGGCCGCGGTTTCAGCGCGTTTTCGATAAATTGCCCGACCAGCCGGAGATCCTTGACGCCGCGGCGGGATTCGACGCCGGTCGAGCAGTCGACCCCGTGGGGGCGGGCGATCGAAACGGCCGCCGCCACGTTTTCCGGCCGGAGTCCCCCCGCCAGTATCACCGGGGGAAGGTCGTCCATCGCGCCGGCCCGGCGGGCGGCGGCCACATACTCCCAGTTGAACGTCTTGCCGGTTCCCCCGGCGGCCGCGGGACAGCAGGCGTCGAGCATAATGGCCGGCGGCGCCGGTCCCGCGAGCCCCGAGAGCCAGTCCCGGATCTCGTCGATGAAGCCGGGACCCGCCACGCGGAACGCCTTGATGCAGGGGATCGTGAGTTTCCCGGGGACGTCGGGGCCCTCGCTGCCGTGAAGCTGGGCGACGGTGATGCCGGCGTCCGCCGCGAGGCGGTTGATCTCGGCGGGATCGGTATCGACGAACACCCCGACGGCCGCGGCCCGGTGCAGCGCGGCGCTCACGGCCGCGGCCTCTTCGACCGAAACCCGGCGCGGCGACGCGGCGAATACCAGGCCGATCATATCGGCGCCCATCTCTTCGACCGCCCGGGCCTGTGCCGGATCGCGCAGGCCGCATATTTTTACCGTCAGCTTCTCCGGCATACCGTGGTTACTCCATGTATACGCCACCATTGTAAGTATATCCCCGCGCTTGTACAGGACCGCCGTCCGCCCGAAATATGCGGGTTGACATAACCGGCGGGCGCCGCTAAGCTGTTTTGCCTTCGCCGGCCCGTGCGCCCGGGTGGCGGAATTGGCAGACGCGCTAGGTTGAGGGCCTAGTGGGGTTAACTACCCCGTGCTGGTTCGACTCCAGTCCCGGGCATTGACGCTGCGTTCCGGATCCGCGATGCCGCGCCGGATCGCGCGTATGGTGTAAACGGGGGATGTGTTAATCCGCGGCGATCAGCACGGCCGCGAACGTGTTCTGGCGAAACGGGAAACGGGCCGCGCGCTGCCCGGCACGCAGGGGGCCGAATCCGCCGAACGTGCGGAAACCGAAGAGCGGAAACGGCGTGTCTCCCATGCCCGCGAGTGGTCCGTCCCGCACGGCGTCTTCCCCTTCCGCCCGGGCGATCCGAAACCGCATGCCCCGCATGCAGCAGTCGCCGGCCAGCAGGCACAGGGGCATGCCTCCCGCCCGGCGGATCAGCTCGCGCGTACAACGGCGGGCCGCGTCCGTGATCGCCCCGCTGCCGGAGCCGCCCTTCAGCACCCGCAGTTGCGTGCCGGGGGTGACCGGCGAGCGGACGCGCAAGGCCCCGGGCGGCAGGCCGGTCTGCCGTCCGTCCTTGTCGAACCCGTCGGCATCGGTCCAGTTGAGAATCATCAGCGGGATCATGCCGCCGCCGCCGATCCGGCCGACGGGATGCATCCAGTCGCTGGTGAACGTCTCGCCGGCGGGCATGCCCCGCCGGTCGCGGTATACGTCGGCGGCGGGTGTTCCGTCGAGGGACAGGATCCACTTTCCCGCCGACGCGGTTACCGTCGCCGGCTCTCCGGCGGGGGAGAATTCGGTATTCATGCCCGTCCGAACCGCCAGCCTGCCGCCGATCCCCATGGCGACCACGTATCCCTCCAGCGGTTTGCCGTCGAAGAACTGGACGCCTTCGAGACCCGCGCCTTCGAAGAAATCGGGGTTGTTCATGCCGTTGCCGCCGAAGAGAACGGTCCCCTTCGGTATCGCCCGGCTCATGCCCGCGGCGAAATCGCCGGCATTCGCGCTCGCTGTCGGATGAAAGCTCAGGCTCATTTCGGAGAGGACGAGTACCAGCTTCAGGGATTCGACCTCCGCGACCATGCCCCCGATCATCGCGCCGGTTTTTTTCCGGTCTTTCAGGATCGGCACGGCGACCGAGCGGCAGGTAAGCCCTTCGCCGCCCATGGCGAGAACGGCCACGCAGGGTTCTCCCGCCTTCAGGCCGGGTACCAGCGGACGGGCGCGAATGCCGATGTTCTGAACGGCACCGGCCGCCGCGGACACGCCCTCCGCGGCGCGTTTCTCGGCCTCCGTGTCCGGCAGGTAGGCTGTCGGATCGGACGCGGCCTGCCCGCTCCGGGGAACATACACGGCGAATACCAGGCCTTTCGGCGCGGCCTCGCCGAGTGCATCGATCGCCTTTTCCGCCGCGCTTTTGCCGGCCGTAAAGGCGTCGCGGCTCCGGGAGTACGCGACGGCGAACCGGGGAGGCTCGCCGCAGCCGCCCGCGCATACCGACAGGACCGCGGACGCCAGGGCGCCGATCAGCAGCGGAGCGGTTTCCCGGGCGGCCGCCGGGTGGTTCCGAATGCCCGGGAACCGGGCTACTGCAGTTGCCAGTATCTTCTCAATAACCATTCTCCGGTCAACAGGATGACGAACAGGAAAAACAGCAGGGGAAAATTGAAGAGCCGGTGGATGTCGGGCTGGAGTTTTTCCGGATCGATCCTGGTCTGGTCGATCAGGGCATCCAGGAGGTCCGGAAATTCTTCCAGGTCGACGAACCGCCCCCCCGTCGCGTCGGCCAGGCGCTTGAGGATCCGCTCGTTCACGGCCAGGTTCTGCAACTCGGTGTTTTTTCTCAGAACGGTAACGGGCATGCTGTCCGTCCCCAGCCGCTTTCCCCCCCGGTCGTCGGCGGTAAGCTCGACGGTGTATTCCCCGGGTTCCCGCGGTCGCCAGGAGCTCTTGAGCACACCGGGGGCGGCGGCGGATTCCATGGATATTTTCCGGGGTTTTCCGCCTCCCGCGGGGGAGACCGTCAGCGTTGCTCGCGCGGCCGGGGCCGGCTGTCCGTCCTTGTTGCGCACGTAGGCGATGGCATTGATTGTTCCCTCCCCGGTGTAGATGTGGGTCCGGTCGAGGCGCAGCAGCGCCGACGATCCGAGCTCCCGCTCGGTGGCATCCTCGGAAGCCAGCCAGCGGACCAGTTGCGACCAGAAGGACGTGTACGGGCTCTCCCGCCCGAGTCCCCGCCCGGCGAGGTACCATCGCCAGGTGGTGTCGCACGAGAAGGCTGCGCTGCGTCCCTCGCCGTACCGCTCGGTCGCCAAAACCGGGAGCGGTCCGGCGGCGTTTTTCAGTTCGGGATGCAGGGCCAGGACCGCCGCTCCCGGTTTGGCCTGCCTGACCTTGACCATGCCCTTCAGCGGCTTGATGGCCGCCGACGCGGGGTCCTTTGTTTTTGACCCGACCGCCGGAAACAGGTCGGCGATGCCGGTGAAGACCGGGTGGGCTTTTCCCGCGGCCGTCAGGCGGGGAACGAACTCCGCGGCGGCCTGCCCGACGTCCCGGGAGCCGAAGATGACCGGCAGCGCCGTTTCGATCGGCGTCCCGCCGTAGCCCCCCGGCCCGAAGCTGTTCCGGCCGCCGATCATCAGGAGGCCGCCGCCCTTCTCGACGAAGGACCTGAACAGTTCCATCTGCCCGGCGGCCAGGAAGGAGCTGTCGAGGTCGCCGATGATGATCACGTCGAACAGGTTGAAATCCGCCTCAGTCTTCGGCAGGCCCTCGGGTTTCCGGCCGTCGATATCCCCCTGCGCCCAGAAGCGGTTTTCCGCTATGCGTACCAGGCCGCAGAACTGCACGTTGGTATCGGTCTGCAGGGTTCTCTTGAGATACTTGTACTCGGGCCGGATGGTGCCCTCGATGCACAAGGTCCGTATCTTGGGATTGGTCATGAGGACGTGGACCTCGTGGGCATTGTCGTTGGTGCTGAATTCTTCCGTGTCCCGGTTGACCGGCACCGCCTCGACGCGCAGCCGCCGTATCGGCGGCAGGGCGCCGTCCCCCGCGTCGCGGGCGGGTTTCCATTCCATCGCGCACTCGGTCTCGCCGTCGGTGGTTTTGATCTCGCGGGAAAAGACCTGCGCGTCACCTTCGAACAGGCGGACCCTGAAGGGGACGTCCTCGAAGTAGTGCAGCCCGATTTTCGCGGTGACCTTCGTATTGTGTGCCGGCACGGCGTCCGGCGGCGCGTCGATCGACAGCAGCCGTATGTTCGCCCGCCCGCCGACCGGGGGCACCGGTGTGCCGACGGCGACGGTGTAGAGGGGAACGCCGATCCGCGTGGCGACGGTGACCGGGTCCAGCCCGGAATTGTCGACCCCGTCACTGAACAGGAATATCCCCGCCCCGCCCGAAGCGGGGAGCTTCTCGGCGACGGTCGTCAGGGCCGCGGCGATCCTGGTGCCCGTGCTTTCTTTTCGCGCGGTGTCCACGTATTTCAGCCTTACCGGGGAGTTGGCGGCCGTGGCCGCGTCCGCGAAGTGAATGTAGACCGGCCTGAAGTTCTCCGTGATGTTTTCCCGCTGCCACTCGAGGACTTCGGTCACCCGGTCGTACCGCGCCGTGTTGTTTCGCGCGTCCCGGGTCGACATCGAGCCGGAACTGTCGACCGCGACGGCGATGTGGGGCAGGCGCGATTCTCTGTCCGGCATGACCATCAGGACGGGCTTGAACAGCAGGAGCATCAACACCAGTATCGCGGCGGTTCGCAGCGCCATCAGCACGGCGATGCGCATGTTGCCGAGGTGCCCGTACACCGAGCAATAGAAGATACCCACGGCGATCGTCACCTGCGCGAGCAGCAGGACCATGTACCAGGCGTCACCGGTACCGATGGCGGCGGCGATAATGAACGCGGCGACGGAAAACCCCCCCGCCGCAAGCGATACCGTCAGTGCCCGGCGCCCGGCCGCGCCGTTGCCGTTGGTCCAGGCCAGGACCGTCCTGAAGACCATGACGCCCAGCAGGGGAATCGGTCCGCCGGCCCCGGCGATCGCCGCCGAACCGATCCACCACCGCCGATTCAGCAGTTGCGATACCCCCCACGCGGTCAGGACCAGCGAAATCACCCCCGCGATCAGCAGGATCAGGCTCGTCGATCCGGTACCATGAAGTTCCAGTGACATTCCTACCCGTCCGTTTTCAGATCAACAGCGACACCGCCATAATCTACCATCAATTATTCGCGATATCACCCCTTCTCCCTCCGCAAAATACTCTCCTAAAGTCCCCCCCCCTGTTTTGTCGAATATATAAATCCCGCCGAATTACCTCGGGCGCTGCCTGAAAGGCGGCCGGCTTCCGGCCGGCCGCCTTTCTCTTTGGGGTCGGACCACAGTAAATGATTATAATATAATATTTTATATCAATAATCCGCCGCTATATGAGCCTTAGAAGCGATTTTACCCCCCCGAAAATCGCTTTTAACACTTCAATCAACGTATGGCCATCCAACAACAGTTCTCCTGCGCTATCCTGCTTGCCGTATGCTGCTTTCCTCCATGCACCCGGTAACAAAGCGGCCGGCCTTACCGGCCGTACTTGAACCAGGCGGCGCAGGTGCCCTCGGAACTGACCATGCACGGACCGACGGGCGCGACCGGCGTGCAGCCCGTCCCGAACAGGGGGCACGCGGGGGGAGTGCATTTTCCCTGGATGACCTCGCCGCACCGGCAGCCGGGCGGGGACGCGTCCGGGCCTTCCGCGACGGCAAAATGCTGTCGGGCGTCGAAGGCGGCGTACTCTTCCCGCAGGCAGAGGCCGCTGGCGGGAATGGTCCCCATCGCCCGCCAGACCGCCGGCCCCGGCTGGAATACCGCGTTCATAATCGCGCGGGCGACGGCGTTGCCCCCGGGGCTGACGGCGGCTTCGTAGGCGTTTTCGACCGCGGCCTCCCCGCTCGTGACCAAAAGGCACAGCCGCCGGATCGCCTCGAGTATCCCCGCCGGCTCGAAACCGGCGACGACGCAGGGACGGGCGTATTGCTCAGCGATCGGCCGGTAGGCGGCGGCACCGATGATGACGCTGACGTGACCGGGACAGAGAAAGCCGTCGATGGGTACCGCGTCGCCGGCGAGCAGGGCCGCCATCGCGGGAATAATCAGCTTGTGGGCCGGCAGGATGGAGAAATTATCCAAGCCGCGCGCCGACGCCGCGCTGACGGCGGCGGCCGTGGACGGGGCGGTCGTCTCGAAGCCCACCGCCAGGAAGACGACCGGCCGGCGGGGATTGTCGGCGGCGATCTTCAGGGCATCGCGCGCCGAGTAGACCATCCTTACGTCGCCGCCCCGGGCCTTCACGTCCGCCAGGCTGCCGTCTTCCCCCGGCACCCGCAGCATGTCGCCGAAGGTGGCGACGACGGCCTCGCCGCCGAGGGCGAGGCGGCAGGCGGCGTCGATGTACCCCCGGGACGTAACGCAGACCGGGCAGCCGGGGCCGCTGATCAGCGCCAGGTTGTCGGGCAGGAGCGACTTCAGCCCGGCGCGGAAGATGGCGACCGTGTGCGTGCCGCAGACCTCCATCAGGCGGATCGCGCCGGCCCCCGCGCAGGCTGCGGCGATGGCGTCGGCCGCCGCCGTCGCGTCCGGGTTACTCCCGCTCACGGGCGTTTCCTTTCCCGTCGCGTCCGGGGTCCGCGCTCCCGAGGGCCTCCCGCAGGGCCGCCCAGGTTTCCATCGCCTCGTCCTCGTCGAGGACCGATATGGTGAAGCCCGCGTGGACGAGAACCCAGTCACCCACGCCCGCGCCGGGCGTCATCGCCAGGGAGGCCTCGACCCGGCTGCCCTGGAAGTCCACGGTCGCCGTTCCGCCGAGCGGGGATTGCGTGTCGGCTTCCATCGCGACGATCTTTCCCGGTACGGCCAGGCACATGTGTTGTTCCGTCCCTTCTGTCTTTGTCGTTTCAGTCCTGCGCGAGGCGCGCGGCCGCCGCGACCGCCTGTCCGACGGCGATGCCCGCGTCTCCCGCGGAGACGGCGTTGTGATTATACACCGCCAGACCGGCGTTGTTCAGCCGTTCCGCCAGCAATTCGCGCAGGAGGCGGTTGAAGAAACAGCCTCCCGACAGCATCACCGCCGAGATGCCGGTTCGTTCCGCCGTGGTAACGGCTGCGCCCGCGAGCATGTCGGCCACCGCCCGGTGGAACCCCGCCGCGATCGCCCCGGCGTCTTCGCCGGCGGCCGCGGCGGCCGCCAGTGCCGCCACGAGGGGCCGCTGGTCCATGGTAATCCCGTCGCCGATCTCGCGGTTCTCCCCGTTCATCGCGCAGCTCCGGTCCGCCGCTTCGGCGGCCCGCTGCAGCGCCGCCGGCGCGTCCGCGTCGGTGACGTTGCGGTCGCAGAGGCCCGTGATGAACGCGGCGGCGTCGAACAGCCGGCCAAGGCTTGTGGTGTGCACCGGCCGGGAGGCCCCCGCGAGCCGCGCGCGGGTCACGGACAGTGCCGTCGAATCGACCCGCGCCAGCAGGCGGCGGGCGTCCGCGGTGTCGAACCATCCCGGTGCCATCGCGTCGGCCAGGAGGGAGACCGCCGGGCGCCACGTGTCGATCGCCGCGGCGTCACCGCCGGGGAGGGGAAATGCCCGCAGGTGGGCGGCGCGGGTGAAATCCGCCTCGGCGCAGACCAGGACCTCGCAGCCCCAGATCGCCCCGTCCGTGCCGTAGCCGGTGCCGTCGCACGAAATGCCCAGGACCGTTCCGCTCACGTTCCGGTCGACCATGCAGGCGACGATGTGCGCGTGGTGGTGCTGGACGCGGCAGACCGGGGCGGCGAGACGTTCGGCGTAGCGGGTGGCGGCGTACGCGGGGTGCAGATCGACGGCCACCGCGTCCGGCGCGCCGCCGCAGCGGTCGAGGAGATCGTCGACCGCCGCGACGAAGGCCCGGTAGTTGTCCGGGTTGCCGAGGTGGCCGCGGTCCGGGCAGAGAAAGATCCCGTCCGGCGACGCGAGGCAGGGCGCCGATTTCATTTCGGCTCCCAGGGCCAGGATCGTCTTCTCCGGCGCGCGGGAGCAATCGAGGTATTGAACGTCTGTTGATTCGCTCATGGATTCATCGTCCGCGGGTGTTTGCACGTCATCATTGTAGCGCGGACCGGTTTCGTTTGCCACCCCGCCCGGCTTGCGTAACGCCGCGGGTGCGGTAGAATCGTCTGCGCAATGCGGCAGGAGAGAATAGTCATGGCCGACGGGGGCGGCGGCGAGAAAACCCGGCAGCTCGTAGAGCGCCTCATCGTCCCCCGTTTCGGCAATCCCCGCCTCGGGCCGCTGGACGACGCGGCGGTCCTGCCGGCGACGGACCGCCCGCTGTGCGTGACCACCGATTCCTACGTGGTCGTTCCCGTTGAATTTCCCGGCGGGGACATCGGCCGGCTGGCCGTCTGCGGGACGGTCAACGACCTGGCGGTCGGCGGCGCCGAACCCCGGTGGCTGACGATGGGGCTGATCATCGAGGAAGGCCTTGAGATCGCCCTGCTGGAGCGGCTGCTCGACTCGGCGGCCGCGGCCGCGGCGGCGGCGGGGGTGGAGGTCGTCGCCGGGGATACCAAGGTGATCGACCGGCGGGACGCGGGCGCCCCCGGTATCATGATAAACACCGCCGGGGTCGGCCCGCTGCGGCCCGGCGCCGCCCTGGACGCGGGACGGATCGAGGCGGGCGACGCGATCCTGGTCAGCGGAAATATCGCGGATCACGGGATCGCGGTCATGTCGGCCCGGGAGGGGCTGGCCTTCGAGGCCGGCGTCGGCAGCGACGTCGCGCCCCTCGGCGGCCTGGTTGCCGCCCTGTTCGACAGCGGTGCGGACGTCAGGTTCCTCCGGGACCCGACGCGGGGCGGGCTAGCCGGCGTCGCGGCGGACCTCGTCGACGAAACCGGCCTGAGCCCCGTGCTGGATGAAGCGGCGATTCCCGTTTTTCCGGCGACGGCGGGGGCGGCCGGAATGCTCGGGCTCGACCCGCTGAACGTCGCCAACGAGGGTGTGGTGGTGGCCGTCGTGGCGGCACGCGACCTCGAGACGGCTCGCGCCGCGTTCCGCGGCCATGCCCGCGGCGAACACGCGGCGATCGTCGGCCGTTTCACCGACGCGTCGCCGCCGGTGGCCGAGCTGAAAACGGTTGCCGGCGGCCGCCGGGTGATCAGCCGGCCGTACGGCGAGGAACTGCCCCGCATCTGTTGATACGGAAGACCGTGATGCATGAATTTTCCATAGCTACGCACATCGTCGCGCAGCTCGAGGCACTTGCCGCCGCGCACGCCATGGGGCGGATTACCGCCCTGACGGTGGCGGCCGGCGAGATGCGGCAGATCGTTCCCGACGCGCTGTCGACCGCCTTCGCGGCCGCGGCCGGGGGCACGGCGGCGGCGGGCGCGGATCTGGTGCTGGAAACGGTCCCGGTGGTGGTCGAATGCCGGTCGTGCGGGCGGCGCTACCGGCCGGCGGACGGCAATTACGTCTGCGAGTCCTGCGGCACGGCCGACGTGGCGGTCGTGGAAGGAAACGAGCTGGTGATCCGGACGGTGGAGTACGAGGAGCCCGGCGCCGGGGCCGAAACGGCCCGGCACGGAGGCGGGAAACCGACATGAACAAGCGAATAACCGTGGTCAAAAAAATCCTGGAGCAGAACGAGAACGCCGCGGCGGAAAACCGCGCGCGGGCGGACGCGGCCGGCGTGACGGTGATCAACCTGATCAGCGCGCCCGGCAGCGGCAAGACCACGCTCCTGGAAAAGACGATACCCCTGCTCGCCGTGACCGGTCACCGGTCCGCGGTCATCGTCGGCGACCTCCAGACCACCCGGGACGCCGAGCGCCTCGACGGGACGGGCGCGTCGGTCGTGCAGGTGAACACCGAGGGGGGGTGCCACCTGTCGGCAACCCAGGTCGCCGCGGCGATGGACCGTCTCGATCTGGCCGAACGGTCGTTCCTGTTTATCGAAAACGTGGGGAACATGGTCTGTCCCTCGGCCTTCGATCTCGGCGAGCACCGCCGCGTGGCGATGCTCAGCACGCCGGAGGGAGACGACAAGGTCGCGAAGTACGACCGGCTCTTCCTGACGGCCGACCTGGTGTTGCTGAACAAGGTGGATCTCGCCGGCGTCCTGGGCTACGACCGGTCGCGGGTCTGCGACGATATGTCGCGGATCAACGAGAAGACGAGGATCATCGGGATGTCCGCCGCGGACGGCACGGGCCTGGATGCGTGGACCGAATGGCTGCTGTCCCTGTGACGCCGGGCGCGCGTTACCGACCGCGACGGTCCCGGACACACCACAGGCCCGCGTATATCTTCAAGTCCAGGGCAAACCCCTGCTTCCGGAGTTCTTCCAGGCGGCGGTCGACGTCGGCGAGGGGTATCTCCACGACGCGTATGGACTCGCTGCCCTCGCCGCCCCCGGGACCGACTTTCCGGAGCCCCGTCGCGACGACCAGAGAAACCGACAGGCTGTTGGAGCCGGCCGACGGCATGCCCGCGGCGGCGATTTTCATGTCTGCCGCCTCGTAGCCGGTTTCCTCGAGCAGTTCCCGCCGCGCGGCGTCCAGGATTCCCTCGCCGCGGTGTGCCGGCCGGTCACCGACCAGTCCCGCCGGCAGCTCGACCACCGGCCCCCCCGCCGGCACGCGGTACTGCTCGACGAGCACGATCGCGCCGTCGTCGGTGACGGGGGCGATGAGAACCACGTCGTCGAAGCAGGCGGGCCGGAGATACTCCCAGCCGTCTTCGATCACGAAATCGTAGAACCGGCCGTCGAAGGCCGCGGGCGGTCGATCGTTCATGGCATTCACTCCGGTGCGTATCCTGCCGCGCCGCCGCCCGCCGATCAATAAAAAAAGGGCCCGCCGTCGCCGGCGGACCCGTGGTATCGCGAGCGAGGGCCGCGTCAGTTGCCGCCCCGGCCCGTGTTGCTCTGGTTTTCCGGCGTGTCGATCAGGAAGGTATCCCTGCCGTCGCGGTGCTCCCGGCAGTCGTAGCCGTCGCCGCCCTCGAGATCGACGGTGCCGCCTTCGTAGGGTGCGTCCTCCCAGGCCGTGCCGTCGAGGCTCTCGGTGTAGTCGCCGCCGGGCGTGTAGATGCAGTCTTTCTCCCAACCGATGTTGGCCCTGAAGCTCGGGACCAGGGTCCCGTCGTACCGCAGGGCGTTGACGTGCTCGCCGCCGTGGTTCGTCGTCATGGCCTCGATGCTCTCGTCGGTGGGGTCGTCGGCGTCGAACTCGCCCCAGTTGGTGACCTCGGGGCCGGTCGGCTGGCCGTCGCCGTCACCGGCGCCCTGGGCGATGGGGTTCCGGTCGCCCAGCACCACCGCATCCGGCGCGAACTTCCGGAAGGGACTGGTCCATTTGCCGGTGTCCTCGTCCCAAACCGGGGACTGGAATGAGTAGCTGAGGTTCCGGTTGGTCCGGAAATCCCAGTACTTCTCGCCGTCCTCGTCCCGGGTCTCGTCGTCGGCCTCGGCGGCGGTGCTGGGGCAGACGAAGTTGACCGGGTCGACGCCCGCCGTGTGAATCAGCGAGTAGAGGCAGGTCGACGCCGGGTAGGCATCCGCACCGGTGATCCGCTCGTCGTCGTCCCAGGGACTGCGGGCCCGCTCGGACCCGCTGCCGGCGTGCCGGAGGTGTTCCCGCTCCGGGGACATGCCCCGTGCCCACCGCAGGCCCTTGTTACCGCCCCCGTTTCGAAATTCCTGTTCGACGTCGCCCAGGGCGATGGCGTTGCCGACCCCCCGCAGGTTGGACCCGCACTTGACCCGCCGGGCCAGTTCGATCGCCCTGGTCAGCCCCGGCAGTATGAGCGTGATCAGGAGGGCGATGATCGTGATGACGACCATCAGTTCAATGAGGGTGAATGCTCGCGTGCGTCTCATGGCACAAACTCCTTGCGCTGCGCGCGCGGATCATCCGCTTACAAAGGATATTGGACGTTCCGGCCGGCCCTGAGACGAGTATGAAAAGATAGTGTTATGATATGAATAATAGCGGAATATTGATAGGCGATATCCGGGCCGAAAAGGCCGTCAAGACCTCATTCTGCTGCGTATAGGGAACATCCACGCGCTGGTGATCTTCCCCGCCTGACCGGACGACCGCCGCCCGATACCGGCGGAGGGTACATCCATAGTTTGTCGCGGCAACCGGAACCCGGCGGGACCCGCCGAAATTGACGGGCCCCGCCTGTCCCGGTACGGGGCCGCGTCAGTTGACGCTCTGGCCCATGTTGCTCTGGTTTTCCGGCGTGTCGATGACGAAGGTGTCCTTCCGGTCGAGGTGCTCCTGGCAGTTGTAGCTGTCGCCGCCATCGAGATCGACGGTACCGCCGTCGTAGGGTGCGTCCTCCCAGGCCGTGCCGTCGAGGCTCTCCCGGTAGTCGCCGCCGGGGGTGTTGATGCAGTCCTGCTCCCACCCGATGTTGGCCTTGAAGCTCGGGACCAGGGTCCCGTCGTACCGCAGGGCGTTGACCTGCTCGCCCTTGTGGTTCGTCGTCATGGCCTCGATGCTCTCGTCGGTGGGGTCGTCGCCGTCGAACTCGCCCCAGTTGGTGACCTCCGGGCCGGTCGGCTGGCCGTCACCGTCCCCGGCGCCCTGGGCGATGGGGTTCTGGTCGGCCATCACCACCACGCCTTCCTTGGGATTCAGGAAGGGGCTGTCCCACTCGCTGTTGTCCTCGTCGTAGATGGGGGCCTGGTAGGAATAGCTGACGTTCTTGTTGGTCTTGAAGTCCCAGAACTTCTTGCCGTCCTCGTCCCGGGTTCGGTCGTCGGCCTCATCGCCGCCGACGCTGGGGCAGATGAAGTTGACCGGGTCGACGCCGGCCTTGTGGATCAGCGAATACATGTTCGTGGAGACCGGGTAGGCCTCCTCGCCGGTGATCCGGTTCTCCTCGTCCCAGGGGTTCTTGGCCCGGTCGGAGCCGGACTCGTCGTGCTGGAGGTGTTCCAGTTCCGGCGACGTGCCCCGGGCCCACGGGAATCCCGCGCCGCTGCCCTTGCCCATCATCACGTTCTCGGCCTCGCTCTGGGTGAGGGCGTTGCCGATACCGCTGAGGTTCGACCCGCACCGGATGCGGCGGGCCAGTTCGATCGCCCTGGTCAGGCCCGGCAACACGAGCGTGATCAGGAGGGCGATGATCGTGATGACGACCATCAACTCGATCAGGGTGAAAGCTTTCGTCCGTCTCATGGTACTGACTCCTTACGTGTCTGCGTGTGGTTGATCCGCGCCGAAAAAAGCGAGGCGTGCTGAACGGCCATGAGACGGATATGAAGAAGAGATAGTTGTATAATGATAGCGGTGAATGAAGAAAACAAACAATCGGCCGTCACACCATTCTCGCTTGCCGCGGACCTCCTCGCACTTTCAATCTCCGCCGCCGGCCCGGGAGACCGTCACCCGGGCGGGGTCGGCGGGCTTGTTTCGTTACTTCGGTGACTCTACTGTAATCTATTTAATTTTCTTTATCAATACTGAAGATTGAATTATTTCCCGGCCGTAAACGGCCGGCATGCTGCTCTACTGCAATTGTATGCGCAGTGCGGTTGCGCAGACAAGGAAAACGCCTTTTTTGGCGACCGTTTGATGGAGGCGGGGTATCGGGTATAATCGGCGGCCGTTGTTACGAATATCGGTTTTGTGCTGCGAGGAGAGCATAATGAGCGAGGATATCGGCGCGATGCGGCAAAGACTGGAGGAACACGGCCAGGGGCACCTCCTGGATTTTTACGACGAGTTGTCGGAAGGCGAGCAAAAAAGTCTGCTCGCACAGCTGAGCGCGCTCGATTTCGACCGGCTCGAGGCGCTGACGGAGCAATTCGTCTTCAACCGTCCCGCCGTCGAACTGCCCGGCGATATCGAGCCGCCGGATATCATCCCGGCCGGCGGGGGGCCGGACGGGCCGGCCGCGGCCGAGCGGGGACGGCAGGTCCTGGCGGCGGGCCGGGTCGCGGCCTTCGTCGTCGCCGGGGGCCAGGGCACCCGCCTCGGTTTCGACGGTCCCAAGGGATGTTTTCCCGCGACTCCCCTGAAGCGCAAGCCGCTGTTCCAGGTGTTTGCCGAACAGATCCTCGCGGCCCGCCGGACGTACGGCGCGCCGATACCCTGGTACGTGATGACCAGCCCCGTCAACCACGACGATACGACGCGGTTTTTCGAGGAGCACGCCTGTTG
This sequence comes from uncultured Planctomycetaceae bacterium, assembly GCA_964557575.1. Classification (GTDB taxonomy): domain Bacteria; phylum Planctomycetota; class Phycisphaerae; order SM23-33; family SM23-33; genus CAZLBC01. The sequence goes on along the minus strand of CAZLBC010000023.1, from coordinate 10,458 downwards.
GGGGCTGGATCCCGACGACGTCATGCTCTTTGTCCAGGGGACGATGCCGGCCATCGATTACCGGGGAAAACTGATGCTGGCGGAGAAAGGGCAACTGGCGGTCAGCCCGGACGGACACGGCGGGAGCCTGGCCGCGCTGGCGCGAAGCGGGGCCCTCGACGACATGGCGCGGCGGGGCGTCGATACGATCAGCTACTTCCAGGTCGATAACCCCCTCGTCCGCTGCCTCGATCCGCTGTTCATCGGCCTGCACGGCGCGGCGGGCGCGGAGATGTCCGCCAAGGCCCTGCCCAAGCGGGACCCCCGCGAAAAGCTCGGCAACTTCTGCGTTGCAAACGGGAATGTCGTCGTGATCGAGTATTCCGACATGCCCGCCGACCTCGCCGAACAGCGCGATCGGTCGGGGAACCTGAGATTCTCCGCCGGCAGCATCGCCATACACCTGCTGGACCGGGCATTCGTCGGGCGGCTGACCGCCGGGGCGGGACCCGGCCTGCCCTTTCACCGGGCCGACAAGAAGGTGCCGCATGTCGACCGCGACGGGCGCAGGGTCAATCCCGAAGAACCCAACGCGGTGAAGCTCGAGCGATTCGTCTTCGACGCCATGCCCCTCGCCGGGCGGTGCGTCCTCCTCGAAACCCGCCGCGCCGAGGAATTCAGCCCGATCAAGAACAGCGAGGGGATCGACAGTCCCACCGGCAGCCGCCGCGACCAGATACGCCGCGCCGCCGCCTGGCTCGAGGCGGCCGGGGTCGACGTTCCCCGGCGTCCCGACGGGGAGGTGGACGCCGTGATCGAGATCAGCCCCCTGTTCGCCGATTCCGCGGCGGAACTGGCCGGACGGCTGGAGGGGGTACTGTCGATCAAACCGGGACAGGAACTGTACCTCGGTCAGACGTCCTGAGGACGGCGGCGGCCGCTATGCCACGACCGCGGCCACGGCCCGGGGGAGGTAATCGAGCAGGTCCCGGGCGGTCGTCGATACCTCGGTCAGGTCCGCGGCGGCCAGGTCGCCGGCCCGCCCGTGTATCCACGCCGCGAGCCGCGCCGCGGTTGCCGGGTCGCCGCACTGGACGATCAGGGCGGCCGCCAGCCCGGTCAGCACGTCGCCGCTGCCGCCCGAGGCCATCCCCGGGTTTCCCGTGGGGTTAATGTACGTTGCCGCGCCGTCGGTGATCACCGTTCCCCGCCCCTTCAGCAGCAGCACCAGCGGCCGGTCGCTTCCGGCCGCCCATACCGCCGCCGCGCGGCGGGCGTGCTGCTCCCGGTCGGCTTGTATCTCCGCGACGGCCGTTCCGGTCAGGCGGGAGAATTCTCCCGGGTGCGGCGTCAGCAGGAGCGGGCACCGCCGGCGGTCCGGCCAGCCGTCGATCCCGGCAAGGGTGTTCAGCCCGTCGGCGTCGAGGACCAGCGGCCGGTCCGCCGCCAGCAGCGCGGCGACGACCGCCGCCCGGTCGGGGCCGGTTGAGAACCCGGGTCCGGCGGCGACCACGTCGCTCCGGTTTGCCGCCGCCGTGATCGCCGGGAGGGCTTCCCGCGCAAGGCGGCCGTCGGCGTCGACGGGGAGGGGAATGGATGTCGCGCAGGGGCAGATGGCGGCGGCCGCGAGCTGCACGGGTTCCGGGACCGCCATGGTTACCAGGCCCGCACCGCCCCGCAGTGCCGCCGACGCCGCGAGGGCGGGGGCGCCGGGCATGCCCCGGCTGCCGCCGACCACGAGGACGCGGCCGTAGTCGCCCTTGTGCCCGTCCCGGTTTCGGCGGGGAAGCGTGGCGGGCGGCACGTCGGCCGGCGGGGCATTCATGTCCCGTTCCCCGCGGTGTCCCCGCCGCCGGATCCGCCGGCCAGGACCCGGGCGTTGATCATCGCCGCGCAGTAGCCGCCGGCGAAGCCGTTGTCGATGTTGACCACCGTGACCCCCGACGCGCAACTGTTGAGCATGGTCAGCAGCGCCGAGACGCCCCCGAAGTTCGCCCCGTAGCCGATCGACGTGGGAACGCCGATGACCGGAGCGGATACCAGGCCGCCGACGACGCTGGCGAGGGCCCCCTCCATCCCGGCCACGGCCACCACGGCGTTCGCCCGGTCGATTTTTTCCCGGTCGGCCAGGAGGCGATGGAGACCGGCGACGCCCACGTCGTAGTGCGTGGTGACCGCCGCGCCCATCGTCTCGGCCGTCACCCGGGCTTCCTCGGCGACGGGCAGATCGCTGGTGCCCGCGGCGACGACGGCCACGTGTCCGGCGGGTTCCTTTCCGCTGCGGTCAATGGAGATGGCGGCGGCCGCGCCGTGGTACGCCGCGTCGGGGCAATCGGCCGTGACCGCGGCGTACATCTCGTCGGTCGCACGGGTGGCGAGCACGACGCCCGTCCGGTCCGCGAGGCGCGTGAAAATGTCCCGGACCTGCTGCACCGTTTTCCCGGCGCAGAAGATAACCTCGCCGAACCCGCACCGCAGGGTCCGGTGGTGGTCGATACGGGCGTCGGCGATCTGCTCGAACGGCATGCCCCGCAGGGCGGCGACCGCCGCGTCCACCGTCAGGCGGCCCGCGGCGAGCTCCTGCAGCATGGTGCGGATCGTTGTTTCGTCCATGGTGCTCGCTTCCTCGCTTTCGTCGGCGGTCAAGCAACAGCATACCGCGGGAGAAACGGCTTGGCCACCCTGTTTTTCCTCAGCGCTTGATCGTGGCGGCGGCCGCCAGGTCCAGACCGGATACGGCGCCGCGTGTGAAGTGATGCCAGCCCAGCGCCGCGATCATCGCGGCGTTGTCCGTGCAGTACGCCGGCGGCGGGCAATGCAGCGGGCATCCCGTTTCCCGCGCCAGTTCCGCCGCCGCGGCGCGGAGGGCGGTATTGGCGGCGACGCCGCCGCCGATGATAATCGAGGCCGCCGCGGTCCGCTCGACGGCCCGGCGGAGCTTTTCGATCAGGACGTCCACGACCGCCTGCTGGAAGCTCGCCGCGATGTCGCGGATCGCGGTGTCGTCGAGGCATTCTCTCCCCCGCCGCGCGCCGGGCGCGGCGGCCGTCCCGGGCACGCCCTCGACGTGGTAGCGGACCGCCGTCTTCAACCCGCTGAACGAGAAGTCGAGGGAAGACGGGTCGAGGAGCGTGCGGGGGAACGCGACCGCCCGGGGGTCGCCGCCCGCGGCCGCCCGATCCACGGCGGGCCCGCCGGGATAGCCGAGGCCCAGGATTGTCGCGACCTTGTCGAAGGCCTCGCCGGCGGCGTCGTCGATCGTGGCGCCGAGGAGTTGCAGGTCCGCGGGGCCGCGGCAGTGGTAGAGCGACGTGTGCCCGCCGCTGCAGACCAGGGCCGCCGCGGGGTAGGTCACCGGGTCGCCCGCGAGGGCGGGTGCGCAGGCGTGGGCGTGGATGTGGTTGACGCCGATCAGGGGTTTCGACCATCCCCAGGCCAGCGCCTTGGCGGCCGAGAGCCCCACCAGCAGCGATCCGATCAGTCCCGGCTCGTTGGCGACCGCGACCGCGGCGATGTCCGGCGCCGCGGTCCCGGATTCTTCCAGGGCGTCGTCGATTATCGCGGTGATGACTTCCAGGTGTGCCCGCGAGGCGACCTCGGGGACCACCCCCCCGAACCGGGCGTGAAGGTCTACCTGGCTGGCGACCCGGTTTGCGCGGACGTCGCGCCCGCCCGCGACGACCGCGCAGCCCGTTTCGTCGCAACTGCTCTCGATGCCGAGGATCAGCTCTTGTCTACCGCCCATCGCCGTCCTCCGCCGGGGGCGGGGCTCCTTCTCTTTTTCGGCGCTCTTTTTTCCTGCGCTGTTTCAGCGCGGCGATCGCCCGGCGGTAGGCATCCTCGTCTGCAATGATGTCCAGGGCCCGCGCGAGTTGCGTGTCGGTATCGAGCAGGCGGCGCCGCAGACTCCCGCTCCCGCGGGCGGGGCCGCTGGCGGGCACGGGACGGTGCTCGCCGGGGGGCGGGACCGTGTCGAGCAGCCGCCGCAGGCGGCGGTAGTCGTCCCGCCGCGCGGGCGTCATCGCGGCGAAGACCTGGGGTTCGACCCCCCACTGCTCGGATCCCGCGACCTTCTGGATCGGCCGGTCGGGATCCGTGAAGAATTCCGCGGTCGTCAGGTTGAGTCTCCCGAGGCCGGCGTCGAGTTCCACCATGGTCTGCACGCATCCCTTGCCCTGGGTGCGGCGGCCGACGAGGACGGCCCGGCAGTTCTCCGCGAGGGCCGCGGCAACGAGTTCGGCGGCCGAGCCGGTCTGCTCATTGACCAGCACGGCCAGGGGTATGGCGGTGTAGGGAGTGTCGCCGTGCGCGCGGTAAACGGTGACCCGGCCGCCGCGCCGGCGTACGCGGACGATAACGCCGTCGGCCAGGAACATGTCGGCGACGGCGATACCCTCGTCGAGGAATCCGCCGGGGTTGTCCCGCAGGTCGACGATGATACCCGCCGGGGACGCCATTGACCCGAGCGCTTCTTCGAGCCGGGGCTTTGTCCGCCGGCAGAATTCCGTGATCCGCAGATAATAGATGGTATCGCGGGGGCCGGCGTCGTCGCGGTCCCGGCCCGGTGCCGGGGTGATCTGCATCGCCCAGGCGTCCGCCGCCGTCCGCCAGAGGCCCCTGACGGTGTCGACGGGATAGATGGCGCAGGCGAGGGTGACGGTTTCCGGAGCGGTGCGGCCGGGGCGGAGAATCCGCAGCGCGATCGTGTCGCCCTCCGTGCCGCCCGTGATATTCTCGACCTGGGACGCGGTGAGCCCCGCCGCCGCGACGCCGTTTATCGCCAGGATCCTGGTTCCCCGGTAAAGCCCCTGCCGGTGGGCCGGGGAACCGGCGATCGGCCCCGCGACCTCCAGCCCCGCGGGACCCGCGACGCGCCGCGCGTCGGCGTCCCGGAACCGGCATACCAGGCCGATCCCGCATCGTCTGCCGGTCAGTTCCCGGTAGAGCCGCCGGCGCGGCGCCCCGGCGGGAAACCACGCGGAAAATTGGTCGAGCCCGTCAACCATGCCCCTGACCGCCCCCTGCTGCAGCGTTTCGTCTTCCAGCTCCCGGTAGTAGCGTTCCCGAATGTAGTCGTAAGCGTCGCGCACCGGCCGGAAACGGGAATCGCCCCCGCCGGGCGTCACGGGAGTGTTTTCCTCGCGGTCGAGACTCAGGAGTATAACCCCCGCCGGCACCGCCGCGAGCACCAGGAGCCATATCACGTTTTTTCTCGGCATGCGTCCTTCGGGAAAAGCCGGCGGCGGTGAATACCGCCGGCAGGAATACTGGCTAGGACTGGAATCGAACCAGCGACACCCGCATTTTCAGTGCGGTGCTCTACCGACTGAGCTACCTAGCCGCGCGCGGCAACCAGAAAATCTATATCATTATATCCCCGTGTCAAGGGGAATCGCCGCCGCCCGCCGGTTTCATTCATCACCCGGGGTCACCAGGCGGAATCCCGTCCGTTTCCTGATATGTTCCGGGTTGAACCAGGTCGACATCGCGGCAAACCGCCCGCGCCGGGAGATGCTCGCCGACAGGCTGCCGCGGTTGAGGTCTTTGCCGCCCGTGAAATCGGATTGCAGGGCGGGCCTGAAATCGACCCGCCGGACCACGTACACGGTTTCCTCGGCCGCGGCGGGGATGACGGACGCCTGCGCGGACGCCGGCGGGTAGTCGGCTTCCAGGTCCGCGGGTGACTGGAGCGCGAAGACGCGCTTGATGAAGTATTCGCTCGTGTCCGGGTATTCGAACGCCAGTTCGGAAAGGGCGCCGCCGTACCGGTCGTCCCGGGAAAAGAGCCCGGTGGTGATCAACGCGATCCCGTTCTTTTCGGCGAAGGCCGTCATGGCGGCGGGGGCGGTCAGCGTCCCGGCCTTTTCCACGGCAAGCGCGAAGGCCTTTCGGGTCAGGCAGTCCGCCGTGACGATGTCGGCGAGTTCGCCGGTCATGGTCTCGGGCACCGCCGAATTCACGGACGCCACGACGGTCTTGAATTCCGCTTTCCACACGGCGGAGAGCCGGGGATGCGTGCCGCGCTCCTCTTCGGTCAGCATCTCCGTGACACCGGCGGTGACCGGGAACAGCCGGCTACCGGAGACGGGGAAGAGCGTCTTCTCGTATCCCCGGCAAACGCTCCACGTGATAGCGGGGAGATCCGGAATCTGCTTGCGAATCGCGACGAGGGCGTCTTCGAGGGTCGCATCGGTGAGGGCGAGGGTGACCTTGACGTCCGGGGAGATATTGATCTTCCCGTGGGCGCCCCAGGGGAAACAGATCCTGTCGACGGCCGATCCGGCCAGCAGCGCCAGGGTGCGTACCGCCTCTTTCAGCGGCGTTTTCGGGATCGCGACGACGCCGATCCGCCGCGACAGGAGAGCGGCCGCCGCGTCCGGTTTCGTGAAATAGTTCTCGACGGCTTCGTAGGCCGCGGCCGCGTTTTCCGCCGTGACGCCCGCGCCGGCGGTCTCCCGGTTCAGGGCGCTGCGGACGTCGCCGACAAACGCGCGATAGTCCTGTCCGGCGTCGGTCTCGCCGCCCGCCCGGGCCAGGGCCTCCCGGTCGACGTGGAGGTACGCGGTCTTTTCCTTCGCCGGCACGCGGTAGCCGAAGGTGAATTCCCGGGCGTCCCGGCATACCCCCGCCTCGTATTCGCGGTAGGTCGCGAACGTCTTTTCGCGGTCGGCGGGGGTGGGTTTTTCCACCCGGTCCGCGAACCGGCCGGCGTCGATTCGGAGGACCGCGACCGAGATCTTCTCTCTGATATCGCGGAATATCTCCAGGAGCTGCTGCTCGCCGGGCGGGGGGAGGATCGCCGCGCTGCGGTACCGCTTGTAGACGGCCAGGACGTGCGACAGGGCCGTCAGTACGTTGCTCCTGGTCATCGTGTCCCCGCGTTGCCGCAGTTCCAGCGCCGCCCGCTCGAAGTCGAAGTGTTCGGCGGTATTCATGACCGCGACCAGGTTTTCGACCTCGTCAGCGGTCACCCCGACGCCGGCCCCGCGCGCCTCGGCGAGGAGCACGGCGAAGTTGACCGCCGCCTCGTCCTGGCTGCTCCCGCAGCGCGGCAGGGCGGTCAGAACGCCGGCCAGTTCCGCGCCGCCGAGAGTCTCGGCAAGAAGCATCTGCCTGATCCGGGAAACGTACCGGGCCCGCAGGAAGGCGGGGATGTTTTCTTCCTCGAGTCGCTTCACGGCCGCCTCGTCGGGGGCCATGTACGCGGCGAGGAGCCGGAGAATCCTGAGATCCAGTTCGGCCCGACCGACCGCGCCGGTATCGATCTCGAAACCGTCGCCCGCGGCGATCACCCGCCGCTCGCCGGCGGAGGGTTCGAAGATAATCGACAGGCCCATGGATCCGATCAGGAAGAACACCATCAGGAGGGCCATGAAGGCGAATATCATTTTCTGTCTTTTACGGAAGAATTTAAAAGTCATTGTGTATGCTCCTGTGCGTCGGTCCGGCAGGCGGCCCGACCGGCAAAGGCGAAGGGTGAAATAATAAGGGTTTCGCCATAATTTGCAAGATTGCAATGGCGCCGTTAAACCGCGCTCGATATTGCGGTATACTATAGTGCCGTTCGATTCACGGCGTTTGCGGTGGCGGCAGTGCGGCGATGAAGAGAGATAAAGGAAAATCACGACGGCGTATCAAGGACTGGGTCAAGCGCTACGAGTCCGGTCGCGACGAGGAGGGCGCCGCACCCAGCCGCGAGAGCCTGAGCCGGCGGGAAGTGAAGCTCGGCGACGGGAGTTTCGCCGTCCGGTCGGGCGATGCGGAGACCGGGAATACCGTCGAGGGCATGGTCACCGGTGTTTTCAGGCACGCGGCCGTCGTGCGCACGACGGCCGCGCAAAAATCTATAAAATGCGGTATAGCAAAGACATATAGGCCTCCCGAGGGATACGAGAACACCACGCCGCTCGCCGTCGGCGACAGCGTGACCGTTGTACTGCCCGACGGCCGGCATACCGACGGCAGGCTGGAGCTGGACCGGAACCGCGAAGAGGGAATGATCGTATCGCGCCGGCTGAGAAAGACCCTGCTGGCGCGGCCTGAAAGCAGGCGGGGGCGCCGCACCGATGAATTCAGCGAGCCGTTCGTCAAGGTCATCGCCGCCAACATGGATTGCCTCCTGGTCGTCGCCTCTCTCGTGAAACCCGGAATCCGCCGCGGCCTGATCGACCGGTTCACGATCGCCGCCGAACGGGGCGAACTGGAACTGATACTGGCCCTGAACAAGACGGATCTCGCCGATGAAGACGACGAGAGCCGCGCCATCGCCGACGACGTCGGGCAGCGCGGCACCGCGGTTTTCTGCTCGGCCCTCACCGGCCGCGGGGTCGCGGAACTGGGCGGGGTTCTGGCGGGAAAAAAGAGCGTGCTGGCGGGGGCATCGGGCGTGGGGAAAACGACCCTCGTCAACGCGCTCGTCCCCGATGCCGCGGCGGCCACGCGCCCGGTCCGGGAAAAAGACGACCGGGGCCGGCACACCACCAGCCAGGCCCGCGTCTACGAGTTGCCGGGCGGCGGCCTGGTTATCGATACCCCCGGCATACGCGAGCTGGGCGTAAGCATCGACCGGGCCGAGCTGCGCTGGTACTACCCGGAGTTCGACGAATTCGCCCCCCGCTGCCGGTTCAACGACTGCACCCACTCCCACGAACCGGATTGCGCGGTCGTCGCGGCGGTCGCGTCCGGGGCCCTTCCCGCCCGGCGGTACGAGAGCTACCTGCGGATACTCGAAACGATTGAACGCTGAGGCCGGGCGCCGCCCGGTCAGTACTCCCGCCGATTCCGGGCGGGAGGTATGCCGAGGATCTTGCGGTACTTGGCCACCGTCCGCCGGGCGATGTCGATACCGGACGCCCGGAGGGCGGCGGCGAGTTTTTCATCGTTCAGCGGCCGGGACTTGTCTTCACCGTCCACGATGTCCTTCAGCTTTTCCTTGACGGCTTCCCAGCTCATCTCCCGCCCGCCGTCGGTCGTCGTTCCCCCGGAGAAAAACATTCTCAGGGGAAAAATACCCTGGGGGGTCTGGACGTACTTGTCGGCCACCGCCCGGCTGACGGTCGCCACGTGCACCCCCACCTTCTCCGCGATGTCGGCCATCGGCAGCGGCTTGAGGGCTTCCCGTCCCTCGTCGAGAAAATCGCGCTGTACCGCGAAGACCTCCTCGATAACCCGGCCGAGGGTGTGGCGCCGCTGGGCGATCGCCTCGAGGATCCACCGTCCGGAGCGGATATTCTTCTTCAGGAATTTTTTGGTCGACGAATCCACGGTCTTGTCGCGCGCTTTCTCCAGGCAGTATTCGCTGATCGTCAGGGGGGGAAAGCGCCCGTCGCCGATCGACACGACGATCCCGCCGTCGTCGCCGACCTCCACGACCGCGTCGGGATAAATCGCCGGCGAACCGGGTTGTCCGACCTGCAGACCGGGACGCGGGTCGAGCCGCGCCAGGTTCCCGATGGCCTCTTTGATCTCCTCGATGGTCCGGCCGGTTCGCCGGGCGATCAGGGGCAGGTGGTTCATCTCGATCTCGCGGAGGAACGATCCGACCAGTTGCATCTCGAGGTAGACGTCTTCGCCGGCCTCCGCCGCGGCCGCCAGTTGCAGCAGCAGGCATTCCCGCAGGTCACGGGCGCCGACCCCCACCGGCTCGAGTCCCTGGACGAGACCGAGGGCCTCGAGAAGTTTCTCCGGCGGCGGGGCGGGTTCGAGAGACGCGGCGATCTCGTCGAGGCCGGTCCGCAGGTACCCGTCTTCGGTGATCGCGTCGATGATCGTCCGGCCGATCCGGATGAGTTCCTCGTCGGCGTCCGTGAACATCCATTGCCGGTGAAGGTTTTCGTTGAGGGTCTCCTCGGGGGCGGCGGTATTGGCCATGGCCTCCATTTTCGGGTTGCCGTCGCCGCTGTAGCGCGGGCGGTACGGCGCCGGGGACGATTCCGAGAAGCAGTCGTCACCGTACTCCCGGGTCATGCTGTCGAGGCGACCGAAATCCTCCGTGTTGTCGCCCTTCTCGGCGACGACCAGCGCCCGCTCCCCGCGGTCGTCCCACTCGTCGTCATCGGTTGCTTCGATCGATTCCTCGTTTTCCTGTATCTCCAGGGCCGGGTTCGACTGCAGTTCCGCGTCGATCCGCTCTTCGAGGGCGAGGACATTCAGCTGGAGTATCTCCATCGCCTGGATGATCCGCGGGGAGAGCCGCATCTCCTGGGACAGTTTCAATTGCTGTGATGTATCGAGTCTCATATCGCTGCCATTGATCGGGGTCGGTGACACCGCGCGCAGAATCAACGCGTTAACAAATTCTATGCCTGAATTGCCGCCAATGGAAGAACCATCGATAGATAATCCCGCTTCGACCGATCGAACCCCGTGTATTAAATTTTATAACCACTTTATTATAAGTAGGTTATAAAAATTACCGGCATGATGAAAAATGTCGATTATTAAAAAGGGGTCAGGTACCTTTTCCTGCAGCATGTACGT
>CAZLBC010000022.1:41824-62124 GCA_964557575.1 uncultured Planctomycetaceae bacterium | reverse complement strand
TCCTCGTCGCAGATCCCCGCCCTGCTGGAGCTGGTCAACCTCGGCTACACATACATCCCGCGCGATAGAATCCAACGCGACGGGCCGTCCCAGTACATCCTCCGCAACATCGCTGAAAATGCCCTCCGTAAAATCAACAACGACAACATCTCCGACAAATCCATAAAGGACGCCATATACGAAGCAGAACAGATCGAAGTCGGCGGCGGCATCATAAAAGCCTCCGAAGAAATATACACCCTGCTCATGGCAGGCAGATCCGTCCAGGAAATCATCGACGGCAGAAAAACATCACCGCAACTGAAATTCATCGACTTCAAACATCCCGAAAACAACAGCTTCCACGTCACCGCCGAATTCGAACTATCCGAAGCACACGGCAGAAGACCCGACATCGTTTTGTTCGTAAACGGCATACCATTCGCCGTAATCGAAAATAAAAAAGAATCCATCAAGGTCGACGAAGCCGTGACCCAGATGATTCGCAACCAGGGGCACAACCAGACACCGAAGTTCTTCCTCTTCCCCCAGATACTCGTGGCGACGAACATCCGGGAATTGAAATACGGCACAATGCTGACGCCTGGAAAGTTTTACGCATACTGGAAGGAAAAGGACGCGGACCAGGAACTATACGACAAGGAAGTATCCGAGATTATCAACAAATCCGTCGACCCCGAAATCGTCCAACAAATCGCCTTCGACCTCATACGCTCAGATTACACCCAAATCCCCGATCGAACCGTCACGAATCAGGACCGGGGAATCCACGGCCTTCTGCGGCCCGACAGGCTTTTGGAACTTACCAGGAATTTCATACTGTACGACAACGGGGAAAAAAAGATTGCCCGGTATCCGCAGTATTTCGCCATCAAAAAGGCCATGGCCGGACTAAAAACCTTCGATGATCACGGAAGAAGACGCGGCGGGCTTATTTGGCACACGCAGGGTACCGGCAAGAGCCTTACCATGGTCATGCTCGTTAAGAGCCTCATTGACGATACCGACATCATCAATCCCCGAGTCATTGTCGTAACCGACAGAAGAGACCTGGACAGGCAGATCAGCGACACGTTCGCCGCGTGCAACATCAAGAAAGAAGTCATACGCACAACCAGCTCAAAGGGACTGTTGAAACTGATCAGGGAGAAGGATCAGAGGGTGATAACCTCGCTGGTTCACAAGTTCGAAGCCTCCAGGGCCGATCGTGACTTTACCGACGAGGATCCGAATCTCTTTATCCTGATCGACGAGGCGCATCGCACGCAGGGAGGAAAGTCCAATGTCGAGTTGAACCTGATGCTGCCGAAGGCGTGCCAGATCGCTTTTACCGGCACTCCGCTGATGAAAGATGACAAGTCCAGCGAGCAGAAGTTCGGAGGGTTTATCGACACATACACCATATCCGAGGCCGAGGCCGACGGGGTGGTGCTGCCTCTTATCTACCAGCCCCGTTTCGTTCAGCAGAGCGTACGGCAGGGATTGCTGGATAAATTCTACGACCAGATAACGCAGGACCTCACCGAAGAGCAGAAAAAGGATCTTCAGCAAAAGTTCAGCTCATCGAAGATCGTCGAGGAGACCTCCCAGAGGATAGAAACAATCGCGCTGGACATTCTCGACCATTACAAAAAGTTCCTGAATACCGGGCTGAAGGCCCAGATCGTGGCGCCGTCTAAATACGCCGCGGTTATGTTCGTCAGGGCGTTCGAGCTGCAGGAAAGTATCCCGATCGAGGTGATCATCTCCGAGTCGGCCGACAGGGAAGAGGACGACAAACTGCCGGAACATAAGAAGGTCGTTGCCCAGTGGCTGGCCGAAGAAAAGCACAAGTACGGCTCGTCACTTGAAAACCGCGAAAAGAGCCTGGTCAGGGAGTTTAAGGAAAACCCCCAAGGTGTGCGGATACTGATCGTGGTGGACAAGCTCCTTACCGGTTTCGACGCGCCGAGAAACACCTTTCTCTACCTGTCCAAACAGCTTAAGGATCACAACCTGCTGCAGGCCATCGCGCGGGTCAACCGCCTGTTCGAGGGCGACGAGGGGCGCGAGGCCAAGGTCAACGGTTTTATTATCGATTATTCAAAAAACGCGCAGAACCTGTACGACGCAATGGAACTGTTCTCGAATTATGATCCGGAGGACGTAGAAAGGGCCCTGCTTAACTCCGACGAGAAGATTCAGGAGCTGGAGAAAATCTACCAGGAACTGCATTCGATTTTCAATTCTGTGGTCAACAAGCAGGACACGGAAGAGTACGTGCGCGTGCTCGAGGATGATGTAGAGACCAGGGAGCATTTCTACGAGCTGGTGAACAATTTCATAAAGCAGTTTTCGGCTTGCCGAATGCTTTACGACTTTACGCAGAAGTTCGATGCGGAAAAACTCCGCCGTTACCAGGCGGACCTGAAGAAGTTCGTCGAATTGAAAAAGATTCAGAAGATCAAGCACGCCGAGGAGGTGGATTTTTCAAAATACGAGGACCAGATTCGTCGAATCCTGGATAAATACGTGACGTCGGACGAGGTCGTGGAGCTTTCAAAACCCCTTGTGGTCTCGGATTCCACCCAGTTCAACCAGTATATCGAAAATACCAGGCGCGGGCTGTCGGACAAATCCAAGGCGGAGGCCATTGCCGCCCAGACAGAGAAAACCATCAAGGAAAACTACCATCGCGACCCGGAATTCTACCAGCGGTTCAGCGACAAGATCAAAAAACTGATTGAAGATATCACGAATGCAAAAAAGGAGGATCTCAAGGCCCTTCTGGGCCTTGCCAGGGAGTATCAGTGCCGGGTCAACGACTACGAGGACAGTGATATACCGGACAGTATCAAAACACGAAAGGAATATCACCCTTATTACCGCAGTCTGCACTCGAAACTCGAGACCTATAGGGTCGCTCCAGGTACACTCTGTGAAATGGTCGCGGCGATGCATGACCTGATCGAGCGGAACAAGATAGTGGATTGGGACAAGAATATCGAGATCGAGCGAAAGGTCCGGATGGAAGTCGAAGATTATCTCTTTGACGTGGTCAAGCAGGAATACGGGATTCCCCTGGAGGCAAAGGATATAGATAGCATTATCACTCGTCTCTGGGACTTGGCCGTACAGAACAAGGGCGACCGGGAGTAATTGATGGACCGCCAATTTGTGTACAGGAATGTCTCGATCGACTACTGCCTCATGCTCGAGAACAGAAAGACCATAGCCGCCACTGTCTTTCCGACTCGTGCCGTGATGGTCAAGGCACCTCTCGAAGCCACGGATGATCGAATATACGAATTTCTAAAAAGGAAATTCCGCTGGGTCCTGAAACAACAGCGCTACTTCGCCCAGTTCAAAAACCGAGCGGATAAAAGTTATGTGAGTGGTGAGTCTTTCCGCTATCTCGGCCGGTCGTATAAATTACTGATTCGAAAAGACCGCCGGAATGAGCATGTATCCATGCAACACGGCACATTGACGGTGTATTCCAATTCACCCGGGGATCGTGATCATTCCAGGCAACTGGTCAACAGGTGGTATTCGAAAAAGACGAGGAAGATATTCACCGAACGTCTTTCAGAGTGTTGCAAGCTGTTCGCTGTAAAGAATACGCCGAAATTATCGATCAGGAAAATGAACAAGCGTTGGGGCAGCTATGTTCAAAAAACGCACAGGATCGTCCTGAACCGCGAGTTGATCAGGGCATCCAAGCGTCACATCGATTACGTCATCATTCATGAACTCTGCCATATTATTCACAAAAGACACACCCGTACCTTTTACGCACTGCTGGAATCAAGACTTCCCGATTGGGAGAAGGTAAAGACGGAGCTGGAACTGAGCCTGCTCGGTTAGCTTACCGGCGTATCCGCCGGCGTCCCTACTCCATCCGATACGCGTACAGCGCCGCGCCGACGCGGCGGGCGGCGGCGACGATCTCCGGGTAGGGGCGGTCGCAGATATCGATGAAGCCGATCTGGTAGTTCTCCCCGTCGCCGCGGCCGGTCGTGGCCTGGTCCTTGTGCTGGAACCAGTGCGTGCCGACGATCTGCGGATTCTTCAGGGCCCCGCGGACGTAGGATTCGTACAGCGCCGCGCGGTGGTCCTGGTCGCGGGCCTTGACCAGGCCGGTGTGGAACATCCCGCGGTCCAACGCCCCGAAGTGGAACTCGCCGATGATGATCGGCTTGTCCGCGCCGCCGGGCAGCTTCAGGTCCGCCACGCTCTTGCGGTAGCGGTTGTAGCCGACGACGTCGCAGTACTTCGTCGCGGCCAGGGCCGCCCGGTCGTTGACCCACGCGAAGCGGCAGCCCAGGTAGAGCTGGTCGGGCGCGACCTTCTTCAGTTCCTGCCTGATGGTTCGGAAATACGTCTCCGCCGTCTTCGTATAGAAGGCCTTCAGATCCGCGGCGGCCTTGTTCTTATCAGGGGGTGTCCGGCTCTCGAGCAGGGCGTCCCATGAGGCATGCGTCGTGCCCCACGCCGCGTTGAGCGTGTCGATCGCGCCGTACCGTTTCTCCAGGTCGTCGACGAAGACCTTTTTTGCCGGCTGGTCGGGCGGACTCTGAAGGGTCGCCACGGCGAGGGACGTCTCGTTGCCCCAGCCCAGCTCGTTGTCGATGAAGTAGCCGATGCACCAGGGATCCCCGGCCGTCCGATCCTTTTCCTTCGCGAGGCGTTTTGCGAGCGCGGCGCGAAAGCCCGTGTCGAAGACGTCGCGGAACTTGCCCCAGTAGCCCTTGGATCCCGCGAGCTTCCTGCCGCCGAAGTGGATCGTCCCGACGTAGGGAGTCTTTCGCTGCAGGTAGATTGCGGCGTCCGACCAGTTGGCGATCGTGTTCAGCCCCCAACTCCTGAGGCGCTTGTGCGTGATCGCGCTGAATTGTTCCCGCCAGTCCTTTCCGTACTTGCGGAGGAAGTTGGCGCGGGAGAAGTCGTACGTCTCGTAGGGGCTGTGGTCCCGGTAGTAGCCGTGCGGCGCCCAGGAGCCCCGGCCGTAGAATTGCCCGAGGGGCGAATCCTTTGCGGGCAGGTCGCGGAAGTAGTGCCGCCGGTCGGTGATCGGCGTGGCGTTGCCCGGCCGGACGCAGTCGATGCCGTGCGACCAGAACAGCCGTCCCTCGGGGTCCACGAGCCACCATTTTCCCCGGTGCTTTTCGACGCGAAAGAAGCCGGTCGCCTCCAGCTTCGGGCCCGCGGTCCAGCCGCCGTACCGGTTCCGGTCTTCGGGCCCGGGGTGGGCGGCGCGGTCCTTCGCCTCGGTCTCTATCGCGGTCCTGAGCTGCTCGACCGAGCGGGTCTTGCCCGGCCAGTCCTTGTGGATGTACTGGCCGAGTTCGTCGATGAAGGGAAAGAACTCAGCGGCGGCTTCGTGCTTCGGCGGGGGCGTGAAGGTGCCGCCCGCGCGGATGGTGTCGATCAGGAAGCGGTGGCCGGCCTTCGGACGCGGCACGAAGACAACGAGGTTGACGACGTTCGCCGGGTCGATCAGCGCCCCCCGCGGGGCGCGGGGGGGACCGGCCCGCATCCCGATGATCTTCACGTCGCGGTAGCCGGGCGGTTTCCGGGCGAACGGCACCGTCAGCTCGCCCTTGTTACCCGGTGTCAGCACGAGGGTGCCGGTGTTGCAGTTGCGTGTGCCGTTCGCGCCGGGGTTGTCGACGCGGAGGCAGACGGTAAGCTTGTTTTTTCCGCGGTTGACGACGTCCATCGCGACGTGGTCCTGCCGCGACAGGTCCCACCCGCCCCGCGGGGCGGGCAGGTCGATGCCCGGCCAGTCGTGCGCGGTGCCGGTCTCGAGTTGCAGGGCCTTCCCGTCTCCCGCGGCGACGCGGCCGACCGTCACGTCCCGCCCGGCGATCGCGGCGGGGTCGGGCCCGGATTCGAAGTCGAAGAGGACGCGCGGTGCGCCGGTCGCGGCGGAGAGTGCGGCCGCCGACAGGGTCGCGCAACAGGCTGCGCTGCGCAGCATGTCCATGGCATTATTCCTTTCCGCGGTCGTAACAGGCGACCGTCCCCCGCTATTCCGCCCGGTGGTGGAACGACTCCCAGTAGCGCCGGTCGGCGTCGTAGCAATCGACGGGATCGCCGGGCCCCGGGTCCGCCGGCAGGATGCCGTACCGCTTCATCTCGCGGAGGTAGTGCTCGTTGGGCCGGAAGCCGGGCATGTCGAACCGCTTGATCTCGTCGAGATAGGCCCCGGTCGTGCCGATGGCGTCCAGCAGGCACCGGTAGTCCGGGTCCGCCGTGTCCTTGAAGACGATCGGGTGCCCCTTCTTCTTCGCGCCCTTCTGTTCGCCCGTCGCGTACCCGCCGCGCGACGCGGCGAGGGGGACCAGGAGCATCAGTGATTTTACCGGGCGGGTGAGATTCATGAGGATGTTGGGATCGAAGCGGTAGCGGGGATCGCCGGGCCGCACGTGCCCGCCGCCGAAACCGAAGGTGTACTTGTCGGGGGCGGGGGGGATGGCCTTCCGGCCCTCGTGGCACTTCGCGCACCGCTTCAGGGCGCGGTCGGTGCGGGCGCCCCAGGCCTTCCGGTACGACCGGTCCCCGCTGCGGTCGGTGGCCCCGACCATCCCCGAGCCGAGTGCCGCGTAGGTTCCCGGGTAGCACGCGGCGGTCTCGATCCACGCCCATACCAGCTTCCGCTCCCGCGCCGATACCGTCACCTCGTGATGCGCGCCGTCGATCTTGTCCATGATCCGGCTCGCCGACGAACCGAGCGTCCGCGGGGCCCGGTTGCCGTTGCCGTTCCGGCCGTCGGCGATCTGTCCCGCCACCGTCAGGCTGAAGTAGCTGTGGGAGTAGACCCCGCCGCGATCGCCGCTGAGGATCACGCCGCCGCTGCGGGGGCCGCCCCGGTCGGTCCCGTCGTAGTCGTGGCAGCCGACGCAGTGGCGGTCCAGGATCGGCTGGATGTCCCGGGGAAAATCGATGATGTACGGCAGCCCCCCGATCGGCTCGATCCGGCTTGCCGGGCGGCCCATCGCCTTCGGCAGCCGGGTCAGTTGCGGGGTCTCGCCCCGGTTCTCGTGGCAGCCGACGCAACTGAGCTTCTCGCCGGGCTGGACCGTCAGGAAACTCTGCATGCGCTTGACCGCAAGATCGTTGGCGTCCAGGGCGACGAAAAACAGGCTCCGCATGGCCGGCAGTTTCATGTGCGCCGACCCGTCCTCCTCGACGGGCACGGTCCCCAGTATCCGCTCCAGCGTGAAGCTGCCGCCGAGCGTGATCGGCTCCCACCCGCCGGTGAAGTTGACCGGCTTGGGCAGGGCCTCCAGGATGAGCAGTTTTTTGATGTCCCCGCGCGCGACGCCCTTCATGTTCCGCCCGATGTTGACGTCGATCAGGACGACGTCGGCGGTCTCCGCGCCGGTGTCGATCTGCGGCGAGATGACCCGTTCCCGCCGGCGGCCCCGCAGCGGGCGGGGCTCCTGGACCCGCAGGCCCTTCCCGCTCCACTCACCCGGCAGCGTGTACAGGTCCATCGTGCCGCCCCGGCCGTCGACCAGGACGATGCGGGTGCCGGTGGCGGCGAGAAAGAGGTCCTCGGCGAGCGGGTAGGGATCGCGGTAGAGCTTCCCCGGGGTGATCGCCTTTGCCATGCGGCGGTCGTCGGGACCGTTGCGGGGATCGACGACGGTGATGACGCCCTCGTGTTCACGCTTGCCGTGGCCCGGGGAGAAGGAGGCGACCACCTTTTCGGTTCCCGGTATGGGCTTCGCGTCGATCATCACCGTCCCCGGATGCATGTTCCCGAAGAAGACCATCTGCCCCGTGCCGTCGGGGTTCATGGTCCACAGGTGGTGAAACCTGACCTGGCTGCGGTCGATGTATTCCCACCGCTGGTACAGTATCCGCCCGTCGGGGAGCACCCACGGCGTGTTGTCCTGCTCGATGTTCGTCGAGAGGGCCCGGATGGTGCCGCCGTCGGCGTCGCACCGGTAGATGACGGCCACCCGCACGTGCCAGCAGTTGACCATGCGGTTGCAGCGGCTGGAGCAGAAGACGATCCCGCCGTCCGGGAGGTAGGCCGGTTCGATGTCGTCGAAGGGCCCGTCGGTCAGTTGCCGGAGGCCGGTGCCGTCGCTGTTGATCTCGCAGAGGTGGTAGAAGGGCTGTCCGCCCCGGCGGTACGAAAAGAGGATCTTCTTGCCGTCATAGTGCAGTTGCGGGTCGCGGACGCCGCCCGCCGGGTCGTCGAGGATCACCCGCACCTTCCCGGTCCTGATGTTCAGCCGGCAGAGCTTTCCGCCGTCGCCGTAGAGTTTCTTCTTCGGGTGCGAGGACCAGTAGCTGAAATTGGCGTACCAGTGGCCGTCCTTGCCGTCCTGCCGGGCCGCGAAGACGATCTCGTCGAACGGCAGATCCTTCAGTCGTCCGGTGAGGTTGACGGGGGGGCTCCAGGTCTTCCCCCGCGGCCGGTCGGACTGGATGATGTGGTCGACGTTGATATGCCCCCACCCGCCGGTGTGATCGTCCACGATCCTGATACGCGTCGTCCTGCCCTTCAGCTTCACGACGTCCCACGTGGCCCACTCAAGCTGCTCGCGGTTCCTGCCGCGGGCCGCGCGGACGACCTTGTTTCCCGCCAGGAGCTGGACGACGGTTTGGTTGCCGTGTCCTCCGCCCCCCACGAGGAAGCTGATGTACCGCCGCTGGATGGTGAACGGGGGGGAGGTCAGCGTCCCGCGGGTCCGGTCGCCCTTGTAGAACGTGTTCACCAGGCCGCGGCCCTTGAAGCCGGAAACCGTGTTCTGGCCCGCCAGGGTCCCCCGGGCGGGCCCGGGTCCGAACGCCTTCCCGGTTGCCGTCCAGGCCCCGTAGTCGTCGCCCTCGAAGTCGGCGATGACGGTCTCCCCGGGAACGGCGGGAACGGCGGCCGACAGGATCAGGGAAACGATGACCGGGAGCGGGAAATGTCTCATGACAGCCTCGCACACAGATGGAAACGGTGAACCGCAACTCGCCATTATACACCAAAAAAGCAAGTGACGGCAGCCGCCGCCCTGTTTTTCCCCCCCGTGGCCGCGGCGGGATTCAGTCTTGTATTTACACCGGCGGCGGATACCATGGGGCCGAAGGAGGAAACGAATGATACGGAGTAATACTGTTCCCGGTAATCGGACGGATCGGCGGCGCGCGAGTGGAGTCGTGTCGGCCCTGCTGGCCGCGCTGATCTGCGCGGTGCCGGCCGGGGCCGAACCGAAGGTCGTCATCTCCGACGTGAAGGGCACGTTCGAGGGGCAGGTCCCGCTGGAATACGGAAAGCGACCGCTGCAGCTTCGCGCCCGGCTGACCCATAAATACGGCGGACCCTACGCCGCGTGGTCGGCGCAGATATTCCGCCACGACACGTGGGCTATTGCACCGAACCTCCAGGCCCATGCGGTCATCGATCCGACCGACCCGAAGCTGGGCGACCCGGAAATCCTCCGGCTGACGGAAGCGCTCCGCAAGGCCCGCAAGCGCCTGGCCGAGCTGCGCGCGGCCCTGGCAACGCAGCAGGCGCGGCTGAAAGTGCTCGAGGGCAAGATGTGGTCGGCCATGAACAAGGGAATCGGCATTCCCGACAGCGGCGCCACCGTGGGCGGTACGAACTACGCCGACAAGGCCGGGGATATCATTACCAGCGCCGGCGGCGGGCCGTCGATCCTCGCCAATGAATGCCCGGTCATCGGCACGCGGCACTGGGGCAAGCAGGTCGATATGTATCGCGACAACATCGCGGCCACGGAGAAGATGATCGCCGCCCGGCAGAAGAAAATCGGCGAACTGCAGGCGAAACTCAACAAGCTCAAGGCCGCGAAGGGCCGGTAAGGACGAGCGAGGATGCGGAGGAATACTCTCATGCGTGCAATTGTGACAATCGCGCTGTTGATGACAACGGCTGCGGCGGAAGAGGTCGACCGGCCGGGGCTGGCGATGCGATTGCTGCGGACGATCAATGCCGACCGGGCGGAACGGGTGAAACTCGCGGCCGGACAGGCCGGCGTCAACGGCTACGCCGTCTTCGGGGATGACGCGCCGAAAGACCTCCTGACCGGTGACGACGGCGTGGACCAGGCCTTCAGCCGCGCCGCCCGCCTGCGTATTCTCACCCGGGAAATTGCCGCCGCCTACCGCGCCCTGATGCTGCTGACGGTCGATGCGGCCGGCGGGGATATCGACGAATACGGCGCGGTTATTCGTTCACTGGGCGTCGACGATTTGAAGCAGAAACTGCCCGCGCTGCCCGGCGCCCGGCAGGCACCGGGCGACGACGTCTTCGCCCTTTCCATGATCCAGGCCGTCCTGCACCGCCAGCCGGCGCCGCAGGAACTCGCCGCGGCCACCGAAAAACTGGACAGCGGCCGGTCGCGCGACAACTATATCACCGGCCTGTTCTCAAGCAGGGAATACAAGAAGGCCGGGCGATCCGACGAGGAGTATATCGTGGATGTGATGCAGGCGACGGCCGGCCGCACGCCTGCCGACGGGGAACTGTCCGCCCTGCGAAAAACAAAAACGCTGAATCGCCGTGCCTTCCCGGCGGCCCGGCTCGCGAACGCCCCGCCGGTGAAACCCGCCGTGGATACCGCCGTGCGCGAGCGGCAGAAAACCAAACGGGAGACCGCCGCTTCGCAGGCCGCGTCGAAACACTCGGCCGCGGAGGCGGGCGGCGGCGACGAGAAGCGCACCTGGTCGCCCCTGGTTCGCGAACCGTTCGAGAAAGGTGACGGCGCGTCGCGGCGCTGGGATGTCGACAATGCCGATGACGCGGAGATCGACGGCGGCCGCCTGTCCTACGAGCTGGAGGATGACGGTGACTACGTCACCTACACCGTCCGGAATATCCCGCTGGACAACGTGGAGATCACGTTCCGCGGCCGGGCCATGGACAGCGGCTTTCGCGTCCTGGTTGTCGGTGCCGGCGGGCTGGTAGGCGTTGTCATGGGCGGAGACGGAAATCGTCGATCCGCGGCGTTTCTGGGAACCGACAGCACGCCCGTCGCCCGGGCGGCTGGCGCCGTCTATCGAAAGAAGGCGTGGCATACCTATCGTATTCGCCGCATCGGCCCCGTCCTCCAGGCGTGGTGCGACGGAAAGAAGGTTCTCGCGGCGACGAGTCGGGCCGACGTGGGCGGCGGCGGCCTGCTGACTTTCGCCGGCCAGGCGGGCCGTTACGACATCGACGACCTGGTCGTGCGCACCTGCGTCAAAGAATAGACATGAAAAACGGTTTTTCTTTTTTCCTCTTGCGGCCGCACGTGGTGATTGAACCTTGTATTTGAACCCGCGGCGGATACCATAGGTTCGATGGAGAACTCCACGATGCTTACCGGTCCACGGGCGACGGAACGGTCGTCTGTCTCGGCCTGAAAGAGGAGAAAAGGTGATGAAAAAAGTGCTCATAACGGCAGTGATGCTTGCCGGCAGCGGCGCGTGGGCCGGCCCGGTGAAAGAGAGCGGTATCCGGGGCGGACTGGCCGTCGTGATCGGCGGCGACGTGAACACGGCCCTGGCGATCGGCGGGAACGAGGCGTTTCTCGTCCAGATGCTCGCGACGGACGCGACGCAGATAGCGGCCGCCCGCGAAGCCATTCGCACGGCGGGCTTGTACGGGCGGGTCAGCGCGCGGGTGTTCGACGGCACGGCGCTGCCCTATACCAACAACCTGGTGAACCTGGTCGTCGTGCAGGACGGCGCGGTCGGCGGCGAGGAGATTCGGCGCGTCCTGGCG
This sequence comes from uncultured Planctomycetaceae bacterium, assembly GCA_964557575.1. GTDB lineage: Bacteria > Planctomycetota > Phycisphaerae > SM23-33 > SM23-33 > CAZLBC01. The sequence goes on along the minus strand of CAZLBC010000022.1, from coordinate 50,408 downwards.
CCGCGCGGCGTTGCCCTGGGGTCCCCCCTGGGGAAAAGCTACGCGAAACCCGTCCCCGAGACGATCGACGAGTGGACGCACTACCTCTATTCCCCCGACAACAACGCCGTTGCCCGGGACACGGTGGTCGGCCCGCCGCGCCGCTATCAATGGATCGGCCGGCCGCGCTTTTCGCGCAGCCACGATCACCTCGCCAGCGTCACCGCCCTGGTCTCGGCCGGCGGGCGCGTCTTTTCAATCGTTGATGAAGGCCCCGTTGCGTTCGCGGCCGCCGACCCCGACTGGAAACTGGTCGCCCGGGATGCGTTCAACGGCAAACGCCTCTGGGAACGCGGGATCGCGGAGTGGGAATATCACCTGCGGGATTTTCGCAGCGGGCCGGCGGACATAGCCCGGCGCCTGGTCGCCGTCGGCGACCGCGTGTACGTGACCCTCGGGTACGGCCGGCCCGTGACCGCCCTCGACGCGGCGACGGGAAAGACGGTCATGACTTGCGCCGAAACGGCCGGGGCCCGCGAGATCCTCTGCGACGGGGACTCCCTCTTTCTCGTCCTCGGCGAGCCGCACACGTCCTGGGACGCCGGGAAGGCGCAGGAGATCGTCAAGCAAAAAGCCTATTCACCGCCCTTTGAGAAGATCACGCCGCCCGCCCGCGCCCTGCGCGTCGCCCGCGTCTCGGCCGACACCGGCAGGATCAAATGGATCAATGATGAATCCTGTGCCCGTAATCTCATGCCGGCCACGCTCACGCTGTCGGGGGGACGGGTCTTCTTCCATAACCTCGACGCACTGGTCTGCCTGGACGCGCAGAGCGGAAAACTGCTCTGGAAGGCCGACCGCCCCATCCAGCGCCGCCGCCTCGCCTGGTCTTCGCCGACGGTGGTCGCTTCCGACGGCGTGGTCTATGCCGCGGACCGGGCCGCGGAGATCACGGACGGCGACCTCCTCTGGCTGCCGAGCGGCGGGTATCACCAGTATATCAGGGGAGACAAGGTTGGGGGCAGACTGGTCGCCTACGACGCCGACGACGGCAGCCGCCTGTGGGACTGCCCCGTTTACGAGGGCTTCAACGCGGCCGTGGACATCTTCATCGCCGACGGCCTGCTGTGGACGGGACGGTACGCCTGGGGCAACGACCCGGGCATCACCGCGGGGCGCGATCCGAAGACCGGCGCGGTAAAACGCACGCGGCCCTCCGACAAGACCATCCTCAAGCGCATCGGCCACGCCCGCTGCCACCGCGCCAAGGCGACCGCGAAATACCTCGTGCTCGGGCGGCGGGGCATCGAGTTTGTCGACCTCCGGTCGGGGGAGATGATCGCCAACCTCTGGGTGCGCGGCGTCTGCGGTTACGGCGTCATGCCCGCCAACGGCCTCATCTACGCCCCGCCGCACTCCTGCGCGTGCAGTGTCGACGGCTTGATCAAATCGGGCTTCATCGCCCTGGCCGGTGCGGATTTCGGCGGCAACGGAGCGGCGGCCGACGGCCCCCGGTTGCATAAGGGGCCCGCCGGTTCCCGCATGGCCGATCTGACCTTCGGCGTCTGTGAAACCGGCTGGCCGACGTACCGGCGGGACGCGTCCCGCAGCGGGAGCATCAAGACCGCCGTTCCGTCAAGCCTCAAAGAGGGCTGGCGCACCGAGATCGGCGGCACGCTCACGCCGCCGGTCGCGGCCGGCGGCATGGTCCTCGTCGCGGCCGTCGAGCGGCACACCGTGCACGCCCTCGACGCCGGGTCGGGCGAGACGCTGTGGCGTTTTACGGCGGGCGGAAGAGTCGACTCGCCGCCCACCATCTGTTGTCCCGCGGACCCGGCGAAGCGACAACCCGGCAACACCCTCTGTATCTTCGGCTGCCGGGACGGCTACGTGTATTGCCTCAGGGCATCCGACGGCGCGCTCGCCTGGCGGTACCGCGCCGCGCCCCGCGACCGCCTGATCGCGGTCGACGGGCAGCTCGAATCCGCCTGGCCGGTGCACGGCAGCGTCCTGGTCGTCGACAACGCCGCCTGCTTTGCCGTGGGCCGCGACAGCTTCCTCGACGGCGGCATCTTCCTCCACAAGCTGAATGTCGGCACCGGCGCGGTCCTGAAGACCCGACAGCTCGAGATAGAGAAGGAGAAACGGGACACGGGATCTGCCGGCGGTTTTCTGCCGGACGTCCTGGCCGCGGACGAGACCCGGGTCTTCATGCGCGGCGCCTGTTTCAGCCGCGACGACCTCGATCACCAGAGAAAAGCCGGCGTCCCGCACCTCTGGAGTTCCGTCGGCTTCCTCGACCACACGTGGTGGCACCGCACCTACTGGCAGTACGGGACGAAAATGGGCAGCGGCTGGGGCGGATGGCACAAGGAGGCGCAGAAGGTGCCCGTCGGGCGACTGCTCGTCACGGACGGCTCGCGGATCTACGGCTACGGCCGGAACAATTACGACAACGCCGGCGCGCACGTGGGCGTGGACGGGCGATTCAGTTGGGGGCCGGTCAGGAGCCCGTTCACGTTCTACCGGCTCTTCGGGCGCCCGCTTAAGGGTAAAAAAGGCACGGCGGACTGGACCTGCCGCATTCCCGTTGTGGGCCGGGCGCTCGTTCTCGCCGGGGACACCCTGTTTGTCGCCGGGCCGGACAATCCGGCAGCGGACATACCGCGGGACCCCGCGGCAACCGACGCCATCGTCGAAGCCGTCGAGTCCGATCGCGGCGGCAGGCTGCTGGCCGTTTCCCCGGCCGACGGCACGACACGCGGCGAGGACGTACTGAAGAGTCCGCCCGTGTTCGACGGCATGATCGCGGCCGGCGGCAGACTCTACCTGTCGACCCGGGCCGGCACGGTCGTCTGCCTGAAATAGCGGATATTTCCCTGTTTTCCGCATCCGCCGCCCGGTCCTCCGGGAGTATTCTCTCCGGGGCGGCCGGTCCTCAGTCACTGCTGCGCCGAGATAGCGCGCCCGGTCGGCACGTGCACCGTATCTCGGGCCTTGTTCACGATCGACGTGTCGGCGGGGAGTAACCTGTTTTGGCTTGACATTATAAGCATGTGATGTAATAGTGTTATCATGATCAGGACACAGATACAACTGCCCGACGAGCTCTATGCATCGGCGAAACGTCTTTCCTCGCGGCTGGAGATTTCTCTCGCCGAACTGGTGCGACGGGGGCTCGAGTACATCGTAGCCACGACGCCGTCTTCGCCCCGTGAGCCGGCGGCATGGTCGTTGCCCGAACCGACGAAGCTCGGCGGCCGTGATCCGTTTGTGGACGACAACTGGCGGTCCGATCTTCACACGGCGAATCTGCGGGTTGCCGAAGACGGCGGACGGTACGGGAGGCCGGAAACCGATTCATGATCTCATGTGATACCAATATCCTCTTCCCGGCCTGCGACGCAGAATCGCCGTTTCATCACAAGGCCCGGTCTTTTCTCCAGGAATATGCCGCAAGGGATGATTTTTGTCTGTGCGAGCAGGTGCTGATGGAACTCTACTGCCTGTTGCGGAACCCGACGGTCTGCAGTGAACCGATGTCCGCGAATGACGCGGTCGGCGTTATCGAATGTTTTCGCTCGAATCCCCGCTGGCGGCTCGTCGACATGGTGCAGGGCAGGGGGATTATGAAGAAGGTGTGGGCCGCGGCGTCCGGACAGGACTACGCGTATCGGCGCATTTTCGACACCCGGCTGGCCTTCGTGCTGCGCCATCACGGCGTGGATTCTTTCGCGACCCGCAACCTGGTGGATTTTTCGGGCGCCGGTTTTAAAAGGGTATGGGATCCGCTGGAATGAAGCGCATCCCGTCTTGAATCGCGCGGGGTTATTACCGGTACGCGAGCAGGACGATCTCGTAATGCCGCAGCTCGGGGACGGTGCAGGCGATCCGCCCGTCGGCCCGCCGGTCGAACGGCAGTTCCCGCCCGGCCTTCAGCAGGCGTACCGACGCGACCGGCCGGCGGGGCCTGATCCGCACCGCGATGTCCCGCATCGGAACCGGGTCGAAGAACCCGGCCGCGTCCTTCTGCCCCGAGAGGTTCAGCAGGCTGACCCACTCGAAGCGGTCCTCCGTGTCGACCTGGCGGCAGATTTCAACCAGCGGTGAGGCGTCGACCTCGACCGCCCGCCGCAGGCCCAGCGCCCCTTCGAGTGCGCCGGCGGCGAGCAGGGCGTGGCCCGGGTGCTTCTGCTTCGCGTAGTGGGTGCCGATCTGCCAGGGGAACACCGCGCACGCCCCCGTGCCGTGGCGGTTCACGATCAGGCAGGGCATATCGGAGACCGTCTCGTAGTAGCACTTCTCCGGCGGCCCGAACATCGCCGCCGGGATATAGCGCAGCAGCCCCCGCGCCGACGGCGCGAGGTCGTACGTGACGAACTCTCCGTCGAGGTAGACCAGGTCGAGCTTCTCCAGGGCCGGCTGCCCGAGGACATTCCTGTCTTCCTTCCTGATCCTGATGTACGTCCCGGGGTTGCAGTCGAGAGTCTTCCCGGGGCCGCTGATCCCGGCCGCCTGCAGATGCTTCGGCGCCGCCCCGGTCAACAGCAGGAGTCCGCCGCCTTGGACCCAGGCGTCCAGCCGCCGGCAGGCCGCCGCGGCGAGGCGGCCGGCATCCGGGACGATCAGGGCGGAAAAGCCGGCGAAGGCGTTGTCGCCGAAGTCGACCAGGTCGAACGTAACGTGGTTTTCGGAGAGGATCTCGAAGAGGCCGCGGTACTCCTCGGTGCCGGTGCGCACCAGGGCCACGTCCGCGCACGGGCGGATCGTGCGGAAGTATTTCTCGTTGCGGGCGTGGAAGCCGAAGACGTCCCGGACCACGTCGACCGAGAAGCGGTCCTCGAGGCGCTGCAGGGGGCCGATGCAGTAGAAGTCGATCCACTGGCCCCGGACCATGTGCTGAAGGAGGCGCCGGCGGGTGACGTTGCAGGAGACCCCGGCGTGGCGCTGCGGGTAGTGGATGAAGTGCACGGCCGCGTTCGACAGCGGCTTGTCCGGGTGGCGCAGGTGCCGGTACAGGGCCTTGTCGGTGTCGCGGTACGCCCAGGAGGGGTAGGGGCGGTTTGACTCCGACCGGATCACGGTCGATCCGTTGACCTTGTAGTTGAGGATGACCAGGTCCGGCCGTTTCGACTTGACGAATTGCCGGATCTTCCCGTACAGCTCGTCGGCCGTCGCCCGGCAGAACGCGCGGTATTTTTTCCAGGCGGGATTGTTCGGATCGTTCTTCGCCGGCAGGTCCATGCCGCACCACTGCTTGAACCGCTTCCGGCACGCGGCGGACTGGCAGATGCCGTGATAGTTGCCGCTGTAGTCGCGCTGCTGGTAGCCGGGCATGTTGAAGAAAATCCCGTCGAGGGGGTAGCGATCGAGGGCCTCGCCGAGGATCGCGAAGAGCTTCTCCTGCTGGTAGGGGCCGTTGAAGCAGGTATGGACCTGCCCGTTGTAGTTGACGTGCGCGCCCTTCTCGCTGACGTAGAGCCAGTCGGGGTGTTCGGCGGCGATCCGCTCGTTGAGTTTGCTGAAGTCGAAGCGCCCGATCATCCGCAGACCGCGTTCGTGGAGGCGTTTGAGCACGGTCCCCGCCAGGTCGCCGGTCATGTGGGGATTGCGGTAGTGGAACGGCAGGTCGGTCGGGTAGTTTGCCACGATGCCGCCGACGTTGAACAGGACGACGCTGGCGCCGGACGCTTCGACCTCCCGGAGGTACCGCTCGACGTCCATCGCGGCGTCGATCTCGCGGAGGTTCGTCTGCAGCAAGCGCTGGGGGTACCGCCACCAGGGGCGATCGTTCTCGGCGGCCCGTACTTGTATGCAGCAGCAGGTGATCAGGATGAGCGTGGGGAAAGACAGTCGGTGCATGGCGCGGCTCCTTTGTGCTGATATGCCGTTGTCGTCGGCCCTTTTACGATGACGCATCGCGAACGGTCTGTCGCGGGGATTGTACCCGTCTTCGCAACGCGGGGTCAACGCTTTTCGCCCCGCCGGGGCCTGTTGTGCGGGATCAGTAACGGGATCAATCGGCGAATATTCGTGCGGCATGTCATGTCGATCTCCACGTGGGGCGTGCGGTGCTACTTGAATTGAAAGGCGTAGACGTCCGCGTCCTTTACTTCGAGCAGCAGGCGGACCGGGCGTCCCCGCAGGTCGCCGAGGTCCGGGTCTTTCTTCCACCGCACCGTCCGCTCGATCTCGTCGCCGTAGATCGCCGGGCAGTCGGCGAGCCGGAACCCGTCGATGGGCGCGCCGCCGGCATCCCGGATCGCCGCGCGGACCGCGCCGGCGGCCGCGGTCGAATAGTTGATCGTCAATTCCTCGCCCGTGAACGTCAGGGGCCTGGTCAGGGCCGTGCCTCCCGCGAGGGGCGCGCGGACCGACACGAACCCGTCGATCCGGCAGGTGTAGCGCCGCGTCTTGACGCCGCCGCCCCGGTAGTAGCGCTCGTTGGTATACAGCGACAGCTCCGTCCCCCCGCCGGGCACCGCCGAGGCGGTCTCCACGAGGCCCCGCCAGATGTAGTTGCTGCGGTTCTGCCAGCGGTCGCGGTTCCGCCCCGGCCGGATCAGGGCCTCCGGCCAGCGGTGGAAGATCCGTCCGTCGGTGCTGGTCATGAAGAGCCCCTCCACGAGGGATCCCCGGTCCGGGAGGTACCGGGTCGGGAAGCCGATAAACAGGTGGGGGGCGCGGTAGTAGGGCATCACCTGGTTGGTGTAGAGGTGCTCCCGCGGGGCGCCGGGATACGACAGCCAGACCGGTTCGCTCCAATGGACGAAGTCGTCGGAGACGGCGGTCTTGATGTCGCGGACGCCCTTCCGGAAATCGCGGAAGTAGACCCGGTACTCGCCCCGGACCGCGTCCCAGAATGCCGCGTTCTGCGAGTCGAACTTCCCGGCCGTGATCACGGGTTTCTCGCCGATCCGCTGCCAGTGGATGCCGTCGGCGGACGTGAAGGCGAACAGCCCCGGTGTGCCGATGCCGCCGACCGCCTTGTACCGCGCGTCGGCGGCGCAGCCGGGATTCGCGTCACGGAAGGGGGTGAAATTGTGGGCGCCGGGTCCCTGCCGGATGATATTGTTCTTCCCGGAATCCGCGAACGCCACGATACCCAGGTCGGGGCGGGTCCAGCGGATCCCGTCCGGGCTCTCGGCGTAACAGGTGAAGGGCGGATGGGTGGGGCGCTTCTCGTGGTTCCACCCGCGGTAGTACATCCGGTAGCGCTTCCCGTCCCTGAATACCGTGCTGTAGCCGCAGGTGTTTCCCTCCCACGGCCGGTCGTGGACCATCACCACTTCCTGCATTGTCGGTCGGTGCAGCCGCCGTTCGGCCGCGCCGTCGAAGCGTTCGACGAGGCGGGGATCGGCGAAGAGCTGGCGGCGACCGGCGATATCGAGGGTCTTCTCGCCGACGGTCGCGCCGCCGGAGAACAGTGCGCCGATCAGTAACCCCGCCGCGGTGTTTCGTGTTCCGCGTTTCATGACGACCCTTACAATCGGCCTGCAGGAGGATTTGAACGCGGTGCAGGCTACCAGTATAATACTACCGTCAACACACCCCTGAAACAACACGCGACTTCAAGAGGAGAGAGATATGCAATCGACACCGACTGCAGCACTCGTCACCTGCCTGCTCTGTGCCGCGGCCTACGCCGCCCCGCCGAAGGAGGCCGACGTGCAGGGATTCTACACCGGCACCGCGGGCGGCCGGGACGCGGCGGTCCGCGTCGTCGCCCTCGGCGATGCCCGGTACCGGGTCCTGGTTCGCTGTAAGGACGGCGACACGATCGAGACGGTCGAGATGGCCGGTAAGACCGCGGCCGACACGGTGACCTTCACCGGCATCGGCGACGACCGGGAGTGGACGGCCACGTACACCGGCGACGGCGCGATCGCGGGGACGTGCGGCACGGCCGGCGCGCTGAAGCTGAAGCGTACCGGGCGGAAATCGCCGACCCTGGGTAAGAAGCCGCCGGCGGGGGCGGTGGTCCTGCTGGACGGGGAGAACTTCGAGGAGATGGTCAGGAGCAACGGCAAGAACTGGTACGTCGGTGACATGAGTCGCGACGGGTGGGCCGTGTGGGAGGTTCCCGTCCGCACGATCGTCGAAAACAAGCCGGAGACGTGGCCTGCCGAGGGCACCCCCGTCCCGGGCGGATGGACGCTTGCCGCGAAAGACCGGCGGCGGGTGGACACGGTCCTCGGCATCGGCCCGGACGGCTCGGTGCAGGTCCCGCGGGGCGGCATGCGCTCGCGCCGCCGGTTCGCGGGCGGATTCGACCTGCACGTGGAGTTCATGAACAACTTCCGCCCCAAGCAGCGCAGCCAGGGACGGGGCAACAGCGGCTGCTACCTGCCGTGCGGCACCGAGGTCCAGGTCCTGGATTCGTTCGGGATCACGACGTACACGGGCGGCGGGTGCGGGGGGCTGTACAAGTGGAAGGACCCGGATACGATGGGCGCAATCCCGAGCCTGGCGGGCAAGAAGGACCACACTTATAACCTCTCGTCGCGGCCGCCCCTGACCTGGCAGACCTACGACATCGAGTACCGGGTCCGCGGCGAGAAGGACAAGAAGACCGGGTACCTGACGGTCTACCACAACGGTACCA
>CAZLBC010000022.1:23809-41724 GCA_964557575.1 uncultured Planctomycetaceae bacterium | reverse complement strand
TGACCCCGGCGGAGACCGCCCGGCATCGGTCGTGAAACTGTTTTGGGGAACCCGGCAAGGTCAGTTTCCATCGGGCGGGACCCGTTGCGATCCCCCGTCCCCGAACCACCAGCACGAAAGGTTGGTTTCATTATGGCAGACGTGCAACAAGGCGACACGGTAAAGGTACACTACACGGGAACACTCGAGGACGGCACGGTCTTCGACACTTCCCGGGAAGGCGATCCCCTCGAGTTCAAGGTGGGGGAAAGCCGGATTATACCCGGTTTCGAAAACGCCGTGGAAGGCATGAGCCCCGGCGATTCGAAGTCCGCGGTCGTTCCCCCGGAGAGCGGCTACGGCCGAAAGAACACCGAGATGGTCCTGACGGTCGAGCGCAACCGGCTCCCCGAGGACATCGATCCCCGGCCCGGGGAGCAACTCAAGCTGCAGCTCCGGAACGGGCAGACCCTGACCGCCAGGATCACCGCGGTCTCGGATACGGAGGTCACCCTCGATGCAAACCATCCCCTCGCCGGAGAGGACCTCTACTTCGACATAGAACTGGTGGAGATTGTCTGACGGCCCGGATGCGGGCAACTATTTTTTATCCGGCCCCAGCTCCCGGGGGCCCTCCCGGCCCGCGTCGGGGAAGCTGTCGATCGTGCCGACGAACCGCCCCTTCGTTTTCGTTTCGGCCCCGCCGGCCGTGACGAGGCCGCAGGCCGCCAGGCACAGCGGCAGCGTAAGCCTGATTTTGGTTTTCATCGCGCGACCTCCGAGCGTGGTTCTACCGGCCGGATCGTTAGAAATACTGCGCCCACGGCTCGCGCTTCGACCGGTCGACCCAGCGCGATGCCTCGGGATCGCCGATGAAGTCTTCGGTGTCCGGGTCCCATTTCAGCGTGCGGTTCAGCCAGTAGCAGATGTTGCCGAGGTGGCAGACGCTGACCGTGCGATGGGCGACCTCGATGTCGCGGAAGGGAAGCTCCCGGCTTCGGACGCAGGCCAGGAAGTCCCCCAGGATCCCGCGGCCCTTGTAATTGGGTATGTAGATGTCGGGCGGGTCGATCTTCCGTTTCCGCATGTCGTTCCAGGAGTAGGTGCCCGCGGTGCCCGTGAAGGTCATCCGGCCGTCGGCGCCCTTGTGGTGGACCTGCACGCCGTTCTTGAAAACGAAGGTCAGGTACTTGTTGTCCTCCGCGCCGGGAGGAATGATCTTCACCGGTCCCTCGTGGTGCAGGTTCAGGCTGAACAGGGCGCCGCCGAAGTTGTGCGCCCCCCAGTCGGTCATCCCGCCGCCGGAGTAGTCGCGGTAGGGCCGGAAGCCGCCCTTGATCAGCTTCGGGTGGTACGGCCGGACCGGCGCCGGGCCCAGCCAGAGGTCCCAGTTCACGTCGTCGGGGGTGGGGACGGGTTCCAGACCGCACGGGCCCGACGGTCCCCAGCAGTCGACCCAGGCCTCGGTGACCTCGCCGATGACGCCGCCGCGGACGATCTTGTGAAGCTGGTGGCAGTCGCCCCAGACCCGCTGGCTGCCGCCCGAGAAGATGCGGCCCAGTCGCCGGGCGGTCTCGACCATCTTCCGCCCCTCGCCGATGGTCAGGGTCTCGGGTTTCTCGGAGAAGACGTCCTTGCCGCACCGCATGGCCGTGATGCCCAGCGGCGCGTGCCAGTGGTCGGGGGTGCCGATCATCACCGTGTCGATGTCGTCCCGCTCCATGATCTTGCGGAAGTCGACGTACGCCGCGCAGTTTGCGTTGCCGTACTTCTTGTCGACGTACTGCTTGGCCCGGTTGCAGTGTTTGCCGACGACGTCGCAGACGGCGAGGACGCGGAGTTCATCGAAGTTCATGAAGCCCCGCATGTCGCCGGTGCCCCGTCCCCCCGTCCCGATACACCCCATGGTGATCCTGTCGTTCGCCCCGAACGCCCGGCAGGGGACAAGGGCCGGCAGCGATACCGCCGCCGCTGTTTTCAGGAAATTCCGCCGGGTGGTGGTGTGTTTCTCGCGTGTCATCTCCGTCTCCTTTCGGGCAGCCGGGCCGCTCGGGGCATGTCGTTACGAAACGCTATTTTCGCGGGAAGGCGGGGCGGTTGTCAATAGACCGGTTGCTATTCGCCATGGATTGGCATATCTATAGAGTGCATCCGCGATCACGCTGAAAACGAGCCGTCGCCATGAGAACTCTTCTCCTGCTGGCCGCCATCGCCCCCGCTGTGTCGGCGGGGCAACCGGATACCCCCCGTTGGACGCTGCGGGCCCCGGTCCTCGAACCCGGCGCGGTCGGCAGCTTCGACGAGACCGCCGTCAAGGACCCCACGGTCGTCTTTTTCGAGGGCCGCTGGCACGTGTTCTACACCGCCCGCGGCCGGGGTGAGTACACCACCGGCTACGTCGCCGCCGAGACCCTCGCGGGCCTCGCGAAGGCGCCCCGCCACGAACTGAAGCAGGTCCGGGGCCGCGGGCGCCGGTATGCCTGCGCGCCGCAGGTCTTCTTCTTCAGGCCGCAGCAGAAATGGTACCTGCTCTTCCAGACCCGGGACGCCAACTACCAGCCGGCGTACTCCACGACCCCGACGATCGGCAACCCGGCCTCCTGGTCGACGCCGGCGCCGCTGATTGCCAAGGACGAGCGGGCCAAGTGGATCGACTTCTGGGTTATCTGCGATGCCGATAACGCCTGCCTCTTTTACACCCGTGTCCACCGGGATGTGATCGTCCGCACCGCGCCGCTCGGGAAGTTCCCCCGCGGCTGGTCGGCAGGGAAAAAGGCCCTCGGCGGTGTCCACGAGGCGGTGCACGTCTACCGGGTAGCAGGCCGGGACGCGTACCACATGATTTTCGAGCGGAACCGGGGCGGCCCCGGCGCCGGCGAGCGGGCATTCGGTTTCGCGACCGCCCCCGCCCTCACCGGTCCCTGGATGGTGGTCACCGAGCGTTACGCCATCGGCGGTGCCCTTGTGCCGGCCGCCGGCGTCGCGCGGTGGACGGACGTGGTCTCCCACGGGGAGGCGATCCGGTCCGGCTGCGACCAGCGGCTCGAATACGATCCCCGCGGCTGCCGGTGGCTGATCCAGGGGCTGGCAAAAGAACAGAACCGCGGCCCGTACCCGGCGCTGCCGTGGCGGCTGGGTCTTATTCAGATGCGGGCGGAAAAGTGACGGGCGGGGTTATTTCCCTTATACTGGGATCGGAAAACCGATAAGACCTTAACGGGAAAGGAAAACACCATGGCGGAGAAATTTTACGCATCCCTGAAACCGAGCGAGACGGCGATCTTCCGGGCGGCCGCGGACATCTACGCCGGCTACGTCGCTGCGGGGGCGGTCACCGAGGAGAACGAGGAGGAGATGATCGCCAGGTGCGTCGCGACGTCGATCAGGCTCTGCGACGCCGTCGACAACAGCGTCCGCAGCGACGAGGAGATGCTGTAGCGGGCGCCGCTGGGAGGCGCAAGAGAAGTACTCGATGAAGCGTGTGGTGAATACGGTCGTGATCGCGGTTGTCGCCCTGCCGCCTCTCTGCCGCGGGGCGGAGCGGGTGACGGCGCGGGACCTGGGTTTCAGCCCCACGGATCATCCCGTCGGCACGTGTCTCGTCCCGAGCAGCACAGCGTTCCGGCGCGTCGGCGAAGGCTCGTTCGCCCTGCTGGAAAACGGGGGAATCGCCCTCTTTTTCGACGCCCGCAAAAAGACCGGCGATCTGCACACAGCGATCATCAGGCGGATGGTGTCCGCCGACGGCGGCAAGACCTGGTCTGAAGCGGCAACCGTCCTGCGGGAGGCGCAGGCATCCATACTGCAGCCCTCCCTGTGCCGGATGAATGCTCGATCTATTATCGCCGGCTGACGAAGGCGGCGCTGCGCCGCATGACCGGGCAAGGGCGTTGAGCCTGCCGGATCCGGGTCCGTTTCGATGAACCGCCCCCCTCACGCATCCTCGATGTAGGAGTTGATATCCTGGATCTGCTTTGACTGGAGCAGGTCGTAGACCTCGGCCGGGCCGCTGGCCCCGACCAGTTTCCGCTGGAACGGGGGATCGTCGGCGAATATCCGGGCGATGGCGCCCATCACCTTCACGTGGAGGTCCTCCCGGCCCTCGGGGGTGGCCACCAGGATCACGATGTCGACCGGTTCGCCGTCAACCGCGTCGAAGTCGATCGGTTCTTCGCAGATGCCGATGACGCCCATCAGCCGCTCCTTGCGGGGAATCCGGACGTGGGGAATCGCCAGGCGGTTGCCGATACCCGTCGTGCACTCCTGTTCCCGCTCGACCGTCCGGGCGCGGAGATCCTCGCGGGAAATTGACCGGAGGTGATTGGTCTTCACCAGAAACGCGCACATCTTGTCGATCGCCTCCCATTTGTCCGCCGCCTCAAAGGGCATGAGGATGTACTCCTCGTGGAGGAAGTCGACCAGCCGCGGCGTCGCCTGGCCCCGTTCCCCCGACAGGTCGATGCTCCACGATGTGGCCAGGGGGCCGACCAACTCGTTGACCAGGATGGCGGCGAGGATGATCGCGGAGACCGCCGGGGCGATACCGCTGAACTCCGGGTAGCTGCTGAGGCTGATGACCAGGCCGATCCCCAGGCCGGCCTGGGGTATCAGCCCGAGCCCGAGAAACCGGGCGATCAGGCGTGGATAATCAAAGAGCCGGCTCGCCGTGTACGCCGCGGCCGACTTGGCGACGGCCCGCGCCAGTACGAAGACCGCCCCCGCGACCCCGGCGACCGACAGCAGGGTGAGGTCGAGATGGGTGCCGGCCATGGTGAAGAAGATGGCGAACAGGAGCGTGTTGATGCTGCCGAACACCTCGTTGACGATCGTCCTGCCGTGGTAGCTGGAGTTCGTGTAGACGATTCCCATCGTGAGGTTCGCCAGCAGGTGTGACATGTCGATGTGCAGGTACTGCCGCGAGAGCCTGCACACCAGTACGTTGGCCAGGATCGCGAGGAAAACGGTGGCGAAGATACTCCCCCGGTCGTGCTGGTGCTTGGTGATCCAGGCCGCGGCCAGCCCGGTGGCGACCCCGACCAGGATCGTCTCCGGGATCGCCAGGATGGAGTGGAAGGAGTCTCCGAAACCGCCTTCGCCGGTTGCATCGATGGCTACCGACCGGCAGATCACGAAAATGATGATCGTGGCGAAGTTGTTGAGGGCCGTCACGCCGATGAGCGTCTTGGTGAAGGGGCCCCGCGCGTATTTCTTCTGCACCAGACTGATGACGGCGGCCGGGGCGGTCTCGGTGGCGATCGAGGCGATCAGCATGGCCGCCACCCACGAGAGGGACGGGACGAACAGGATCAGGGCGACAAAAACGATGCCCGTGGTGAACAGGGTGTCGAAAAAGGCGAGGGTAAAGATCCGTGACCGGGCGTTGTGCAGGACCTTCAAGCTCAGGTAGGTTCCCACCGTGAACGTCATGACCCCCAGGGCGACCTCGCTGAAGTCCGCCATCGCGTGGACGGCCTCCCGCGAAAAGAGGGACCCGATGGCCACGCCCGCCAGGACCTGCCCCGAAATGTCGGGCAGGCGCAGCTTCGAGAAAAGCTTTCCGACGACGATGCCGGAAATCGCGACGATCAGGAACATCGCCAGCGGTCCCGGTTCCGCCGCGGCGATCGAGTCGAGAAGAGATTCCAGGGAAACGCCGGTCATTAATCCTCACCTGTCATTGCGCGCGGCGGTATTATACCCGAACTCCCGAATTTTTGTCCCGCGGAATTGAAATTAGCACCGGGAGGATATACAACCGATATCCGGTGGGATCAATGTATGCCGAACGGCGAAAAAGACCGATTGACTTCGGCGTTTCGATATGTTAACAAATAGACAAAATTTGTATGTACCTATTTCCGGTATCAGAAGGCACCCTCATGAAATACAGTATCGGTCTTGACTTCGGGACCGCCTCCGTCCGGGCGGTCATCGTCGACGTGGAAACCGGCAAGCAGGTCGGCGAGAACGTCTTCCGCTATCCCCACGGCGAAGACGGGGTGATCACCGACCCCGCCGATCACAACCGCGCCCGGCAGCACCCGCAGGACTACATCGACGGTTTCTGCGCGGCGGTCGCCGGGGCAGCGGCGCAGGCCGCGGAAGCGGGGGACTTCGATCCGGGTTCGGTTATCGGTATCGGCGTTGACACCACCGGCAGTTCTCCCCTCCCGCTCGATGCCGCGGGGACGCCGCTGGCCTTCACCGACGCGTTCGCCGGCGACCCCGACGCCCTGGTCTGGCTCTGGAAAGACCACACCGCGCACGCCGAGGCGGCCGAAATCAACCGGGTCGGACCCGAACACCGGCCGCACTATTTCGCCAAGATCGGCGGGCGCTATTCATCTGAGTGGTTCTGGGCGAAGGTCTGGCACTGCCTGAACGTCAACGAGACGGTCTTCGCCGCGGCGGCGACCTGGGTGGAGATCGCCGACTGGATCCCCGCGACGCTGTGCGGCATTACTGATCCCGCGGAGATCAAGCGCTGCGTGTGCGCCGCGGGCCACAAGGCCCTCTTCAACGAAGCGTGGGGCGGGTATCCCGACGCGGAATTCCTGGCGATGCTGGATCCCCGCCTCGCCGCGCTGCGCGCCGCGCTGCCGGACACGGCCTTTGCCGTCGACGAGAAGGCCGGCGACCTGGCGCCGCAGTGGGCCGAGAAGAT
This sequence comes from uncultured Planctomycetaceae bacterium, assembly GCA_964557575.1. GTDB lineage: Bacteria > Planctomycetota > Phycisphaerae > SM23-33 > SM23-33 > CAZLBC01. Next base: position 35,081 of record CAZLBC010000022.1, on the reverse strand, counting down.
GGGCGTGCCGGCGGGCATCCCCGTGGCCGTGGGGGCCTTCGACGCCCACCTCGGCGGCGTCGGCTGCGGCATCGGGCCCGGGGTCCTGGTCAGGAACGTCGGCACGTCGACCTGCGATATCATGGTCGTACCCGATTCGGCGGAACTGCCCGACATCCCGGGACTCTGCGGGATCGTCCCCGGGTCGGTCCTTCCCGGCCACTACGGGCTGGAGGCGGGCCAGTCGGCGGTGGGGGACATCTTCGGCTGGTTCGCCGGCATGATCGTCGGCGGCGGCGACGCGGACGGGGTGTTCGAGCGGCTGGAGGCGGAGGCCCGGTCCCTGCGGCCCGGGCAGAGCGGCCTGCTGGCCCTGGACTGGATGAACGGCAACCGCACGGTCCTGGTCGACCAGCGTCTGACCGGCCTGGTGGCCGGCCTGACCCTCGGCTCGACCGCCGGCGAGATCTACCGGGCCCTGCTCGAGGCGACGGCGTTCGGGGCCCGCATGATATCCGAGCGGCTGGCGGAATACGGGGTGCAGGTGGAGCGGGTCGTCAACTGCGGGGGCATCCCGTACAAGAGCCCCCTGCTGATGCAGATGTACGCGGACGTCTACGGCCGGACCATGGAGCTCTCCGCCAGCGAACAGTCGGCCGCGCTCGGCGCAGCCGTCGCCGGGGCGGTGGTCGCGGGCGCGGCCGCCGGCGGTTACGCGACCTGCGAGGATGCCATGGAGAAGATGACGGGCGTCCTCGCGGAACGGTACGAGCCCGACCCGGAAAACACGAGGGTCTACGACGAACTGTTCGGCCTCTACCGCCGGCTCCACGACGCCTTCGGCGTGGCGGGTGCGGGAATCGACCTGCAGCCGGTCATGAAGGAACTGCTGGACATCAAGGACCGGGCGTGACGGCGCCGGGTTTTCCCGCCGGCGCGGCATAATAGACTCAACACGGGGCGTTCGATTGTATATACTTGCCGCGTGAGAACACGCGCCCGCCCGCGGGACGGGTGGTATATCAGCAATAAGGAAGAGACGAGATGACGACGATGAACATGATCGCGGCGTCGGCGATGGAAGCCGTCGACTGGGTAATGGTGGCGGGCTACTTCGCGATCATCCTCGGCCTGGCCGTGTGGGTGATCAGGAAAAACAGGGATACTTCCGACGACTACTTCCTGGCGGGCAGGCATCTGAGCTGGTTTATCGTCGGCGCCTCGATATTCGCCTCGAACATCGGCTCGGAACACCTGGTGGGTCTCGCCGGCTCCGGCTGTACCGACGGAGTGGGCATGGCGCACTACGAACTGCACGCCTGGTGCCTGCTCGTTCTGGGCTGGGTATTCGTCCCGTTCTACGCGCGGTCGATGGTATTCACGATGCCGGAATTCCTGGAGCGGCGGTTTTCGGCGACGGCGCGCTGGGTCCTCTCGCTGATTTCCCTGGTCGCCTACGTCATCACCAAGATCGCGGTGGGCATTTTTGCCGGCGGCATCGTTTTTTCGGTCCTCCTGCCCGAGATGCAGTTGACGATCGGGTCCTGGGTCCTCGACAGCTTCTGGATCGGCTCGGTCCTGGTGATCGTCTTCACCGGGCTCTACACCATGCTGGGGGGACTGCGGGCCGTCGCCTACACCGAGGCCCTGCAGACCGTCATTCTGGTGATCGGCTCGGCGCTGGTGACGCTCTTCGGCATCGCGGCGCTGGGGGGCTGGGCAGAACTCAAGGAACTCTGCGGTTCGCAGTTCTTCGACCTGTGGCGGCCCCTGGTGCCGGAGGGCGTCGAGGCCACCTCTGCGCCCGTCATCGAGCGGGTCAACGGCGAGATCACCCGGCAGGCCTGGTACTTCAAGGGGGCCAGCCAGTACCCGTGGCTGGGCATGCTCTTCTGCGCGCCGATCATCGGCCTGTGGTACTGGTGCACCGACCAGTACATCGTGCAGCGGGCCCTGGGGGCACCGAACGAGCAGCAGGCCCGGCGGGGCAGTATCTGCGCGGCCTTTTTCAAGCTGCTGCCGGTCTTCATCTTCATCATACCCGGCATGATCTGCTTCGCCCTGATCCTCAAGAGCAACACGGGCCACGCGGACATGAACTTCGAGCACATGCTCGAGCACCGCACCGTTGCGGCCCGGAAGGAATTCATCGAGAAGTACCCGGCGTTCGTCAAAACCGACGGGGAAACCGGCGACCGGGTTCTCGACCTCCACAAGATGCAGGCCGATGCGCCCCGCACCTACGATCGGTTCCTGGCGGACGCCGGTACGTATCGCCGGACGATGGTGATCGAGAAGTACCCCGCCTACGTCACCGACGGGCGGATCGACCTGGAGAAGATGGCGCGGGAGGACCCGGAGAAGATGAAAGACCTCCGGAAGACCGTTCGCGGCCAGATCGCCGAGGGCGGGCGGGCGTTTCCCATGATGGTGATGAACGTCCTGCCGGTCGGGGTCCGCGGCATCGTCGTGGCGGGGCTGCTCGCCGCACTCATGAGTTCGCTCGCCGGCGTGTTCAACGCCTCGGCGACCCTCTTTACGATGGACTTCTACAAGAAGCTCAACCCCAACATTTCCGAGCACAACCTCGTCAGGATCGGCCGGATAGCGACCGGCGCGATGATCGTCATCGGCCTGCTCTGGATTCCCGTCATCAAGGGCTCCCGGGGACTCTACGACTACCTGCAGTCGGTCCAGGGGTACCTCGCCCCGCCGATATTCGTGGTCTTCTTCCTGGGCGTCTTCTGGAAACGGCTCAACAGCAAGGGCTGCCTCTGGGCCCTCATGGTCGGCTTCGCCCTCGGTCTCTTCCGCCTGGCGGTGGACACGCCGATCAAGATGGGATGGATGGAATATGCCGAGGGTTCCTTTTTCTGGATCGTCCACAACATCTACTTCCAGTACTACAGCCTCTTTATCTTCCTGGTCTGCGTGGGCATCATGATCATGGTCAGCCTGGCGACCGCGCCGCCGTCCTACGAGAAGATATCCGGACTCACCTACGGCACCGTCACCGACGAACACCGTCTGGCGTCCCGGGGCAGTTGGGACAAGAAAGATGTGCTGGCCTCGGTCGCCGTCTGCGCCCTGATCCTGGCGGCGTACCTTTACTTTACGGGCGCCTGAACAATTCGGGCCTGTCTGCGAAAGGACCTTTTTCCACGAATCATCGTCAGTCTCCATCGACCATTCGTGTAGAATCGCCTGCTTCGACTTCCTTGATTCGCGAAATAGCGTCTCTTTCTCGCCGACGGCCGACGTGTTCAGCAGGCCCTCCTTTACCGGGCAGGACAGGACCGGCGTATCATGCCGGGCGTTCTAAACCCCCGGATCTGCACCGCGGTGAACAGGGTCTGTATTAAGCTCGCAGGCCTGTTGTTTTCTGTGAGTAATTTCGGGACCGAAAATTCTTCTCTCTCCAATCCCTTGCGAGTTATTGAAATAGAAAAAACCACTACATTTTGGATAGTTTTGCCTTGAATGCTACAATATATTGAATATACTCAGTCTTTCTTGTGAAGCGGAACTCCTCTTGGTGAGGCAGCATTAACCCCTTGCAAAGTCATTTTTATGGGAGCGGAGCTTAGGGATATGGCAGGTAAAATACGAAAGGCGTCGTCCGCCGATAATGGTAAAGGGGAAAACACAAACGACAAGAAGGGTGAAACCGCAGGCGAGGGGATAGAAGTAAAACCGGTTTTCACCAACGGTATCGAAAACCCGTTCGATACGGTCAGCTGGGAGAAACGCTCCGCCAAAATCAACGACGACTCCGGCAACAGCATCTTTGAGCAGGGCGAGGTGGAGGTGCCCGCCGACTGGTCCCCGCTGGCGACGAACGTGGTGGTCAGCAAGTATTTCTACGGTCCCCAGAACACCGACCTGCGCGAGACGTCGATACGCCAGTTGATCCACCGGGTCACGCGCACCATCACCGACTGGGGCGTTGAGGACAATATTTTCGCGTCGGAAAACGACGCGGAGTTGTTTTACCGTGAGTTGACATGGCTCTGCCTGAACCAGCACGGCGCCTTCAATTCGCCCGTCTGGTTCAACGTCGGGCTGCGCCACCAGTACGGCATCGACGGCGGTGAGAACGGGTATCACTGGGATTTCAGCCGGCAATACCCCGTCAGGACGGAAAACGGGTATGAACAGCCCCAGGTCTCGGCCTGTTTCATCCAGTCGGTTGAAGACAACATGGAAGACATCATGCGCCTGGCCGCGCAGGAAGCGATGCTCTTCAAGCACGGCAGCGGTACCGGGACCGACCTCTCGACGCTGCGATCGAGCCGGGAAAAGCTGTCGAGCGGCGGCACGCCGTCCGGTCCGCTGAGTTTCATGCGGGTCTACGACCAGGTGGCCTCCGTCATCAAGTCGGGCGGGAAAACCCGGCGGGCCGCCAAGATGCAGTCGCTGCGGTGCGACCACCCCGATATACGGGAATTCATCGAGGCCAAGGGGGATGAGGAAAAGAAGGCATGGGCCCTCATCGAGGAGGGATACGACGGATCGTTCAATGGTGAAGCGTACTCCTCGGTCATGTTCCAGAACGCCAATTTCTCGGTCCGCGCGACCGACGAGTTTATGCAGGCGGCGATCGACGACCAGGAATGGGCCACGTACCGGATAACGGACGGCCAGCCGTGCGAAACGTACAACGCCCGGGAACTCCTGAGCAAGATAGCCGCGGGCACCCACATCTGCGGGGACCCCGGGATACAGTTTCATACCACGATCAATTCCTGGCACACCTGCTCGGAGACCTGCGAGATCAAGGCGTCCAATCCCTGCAGCGAGTACATGTTCATCAACGACTCGGCCTGCAACCTCGCCAGTCTCAATCTCATGAAGTTTTCCCGGGAAGACGGCACCTTCGATGTGGATCGATTTCGGGCCGCCGTCCGGCTGTTCATTATCGCTCAGGACATCGTCATCGACCACGCCAGCTACCCCAGCGAGCGCATCTGCCGGAACAGCCACGATTATCGCCCCCTGGGCTTGGGATATGCGAACCTCGGCGCGCTGCTGATGTCTCTCGGCAAGCCCTACGACAGCGACGGGGGACGGGCGACGGCGGCCGCGATTACGGCGATCCTTACCGCCACCGCCTATGCGACCAGCGCAGAACTGGCCGGGCAGTTGGGTTCCTTCCGCATGTTCTACAAGAACCGCCGCGCAATGAACCGGGTGATGAAGAAGCACCGGGTCGCGGTGGACGATATCGATCCCGAGCACTGCCCGGAGGAACTTCTCGGTGCCGCTGCGAAGGCCTGGGACGATGCCGTCGCCGCGGGCGGCACGTCCGGTTACCGCAACGCGCAGGCGACCGTTCTCGCTCCCACGGGCACCATCGGCTTCATGATGGACTGCGACACGACGGGGATCGAGCCGGACATCGCGTTGGTCAAGTACAAGAACCTTTCCGGTGGCGGCATGTTCAAGATCGTCAACCGGAGCGTGCCGCTGGCCCTTGAAAGGCTGGGTTACAGCAAGGAGCAAATCAGCGATATCATCGATTTCATCAACGAAAACGATTCGATCGAGGAAGCGCCGCATATAAAGGAGGGGCACCTTAAGGTGTTCGACTGCGCCTTCAAACCCCCGAAGGGAAGCCGGTCGATACACTACATGGGCCATATCAAGATGATGGCCGCGGCGCAGCCGTTCATTTCGGGCGCTATTTCCAAGACGGTCAATGTTCCCAACGAGGCGACCGTGGAGCAGATCACAAACGCCTATATAGAATCCTGGAAGCTCGGGTTGAAGGCCATTGCCATCTACCGGGACGGGAGCAAGCGCACCCAGCCGCTGAATACATCACAGGTAAAGGCCCGCGCCGGTAAAATCAAGCTGCCCCAGGCTATTGAGGGAATGATCAACATCAGCGAAGAGCAACTCGATGAGGCGCGACGGTCGCCCCACCGCCGCCGACTGCCGGCGACCCGTCCCAGCATGACCCACAAGTTTGACGTGGCCGGACATGAAGGGTATATCACGGTGGGCCTGTACGAGGACGGTCAACCCGGAGAACTCTTTGTTTCGATGGCGAAGGAGGGATCAACGGTCGGCGGCATGATGGACGTTTTTGCCACCGCCACCAGCCTCTGCCTGCAGTACGGTGTTCCGCTGACCGCCCTGGTCAACAAGTTCACCCACCAGCGGTTTGAACCGAGCGGCATGACCACCAACCGGAACATTCCCTTCGCCAAGAGTATCGTCGACTACATTTTCAGATGGCTCGAACAGACGTTTATCGCGGGCGACGACGGCGACGGTGGTGAACCCCTGAAAACGGAAGATCAGGAGCCGGCGCGTCCGAGCCCGCTCAAGAAGGAAACGAAAGAACGTACAGCACCTGCAGCGGAACCAGATGAGGCAGCGCCCGAGGCCGTCACGGATGATGACATTGTCTCGGAATCTGGCCGAAACCGGCAGGTTCTCCTCAAGGACGACGGAGAGCCTGCCGGTATTTTACTCGACTCCCTGATACCGGGAAAAACGTCCGGGACGAACGGCGGCGGCCTTATGACGTCTACCGGGACCGAGACCCGCGTTTCCCAGATGACGGCGACCGAGACGGACCGTTGCGGGCAGTTTTCGCAGTTTCAGCAGGATGCCCCTCCCTGCCCGGAATGCGGGTCGATTACCGTCAGAAACGGAAATTGTTACAAATGCTTTAATTGCGGCAGTTCGCTGGGCTGCAGTTGAACCGGTTGATCCCCACCACGTCGGTTGCGCGCCGACCGATATGTGCGCGTGTCGCATTCTCTAAAAATATTATGTTTTTTTTAAGAATCTGGTTGAAATCGGTTTGTAAGTAGTATACTTGTTAAAGTAGATTCTATATCCGCTGCACCCAAGATAATGCAGGTCTCCCTCCACCTGCTATTTGGGACGCAGCTAATAGCGACGTCTGAGTCTCCCTCCACTTGGACGTCGCTTCTTTTTTACCTTTCCGTGAGATAGCGAATAATGTTTTTCATCATCTCGATCTTGCCGCGTATGATATTCGGGATTAGCATAGAACGCCGCCGGTCGCCGTGCGACATTTCCGCCGCGTGCCGGCAACAAATAACATGAAAAAGACACAGCTCCAAGTAGCGCTTGATTTCCTGGAACTCGACCGGGCCCTGCGCGTCGCCGACGCGGCGATGGAAGGCGGTGCGGATATGCTCGAGGCCGGCACCCCGCTGATTAAAAGCGAGGGTCTCGATGCGGTCAGGGCCCTGCGAGATCGTTTCCCCGGGGTCCCCATCGTGGCCGATACAAAGACCATGGATGCCGGAAAGATAGAAGCTGAAGCAGCGGCCAGCGCCGGGGCCGACGTCATGACGGTCCTGGCGGTCGCCTCCCGGGCAACGATTCGCCAGTGCGTGGATGCCGGGGGGCACTACGGGATCGCCGTCGCCGCCGACCTGATCGGAACAGCGGATCCGGTGGCGGCTGCACGCCTGGTTTCCGAGCTGGGATGCGGCCGGGTGGACGTGCACTGCGCGATAGACCGCCAGATGGAAGGCGGCAGCGCGGTAGACGAGCTTGCCCGGATACGGGCCGCGACCGACATCCAACTCGCCGCGGCGGGGGGGCTCAACAGCGAAACGGCTCCGACGGCGGCCGCCGCCGGCGCCGACGTGATCGTCGTCGGGGGCGCCGTCATCAAGGCCCGGGACGTCACGGCCGCCGCCGCCGCGATCAGGGCGGCCCTGGACAGCGGCGAACCGGTCGCATCCGAGCATTTCAAGCGGGCCACCCCGGCTGCTATCAGGGAGATTCTCCGGTCCGTTCGCACGAGCAATGTTTCCGACGGTGCGCACCGTGCTCCCTGCCTGGCGGGGATCCGACCGCTGCAGCCCGGTCTTTTCGCCTGCGGCCCCGCCGTCACCGTGCGAACCGTTCCCGGCGACTGGGCAAAGCCCGTGGAGGCGATCGACACGGCCGCCGCGGGTGACATCCTGGTCGTTGATGCGGCCGGCGTTCCCCCCGCGGTATGGGGAGAACTCGCCAGCGAGAGCGCCCTGAACAAGGGGTTGGCGGGGCTGGTCGTCAACGGTGCGGTTCGGGACTCCGGTGACATTCGAAAGCTGGGTTTTCCGGTCTGGACAAAACACGTGACGAGCCACGCGGGCGATCCCCACGGTCTCGGTACGATAAACGTGCCGGTGGTTATTGCCGGCACCCGGGTGATGCCGGGAGACTGGATCATCGCCGACGACGACGGGGTCATGGTGATCCCGGCGGCCCGCGCCGTCGAACTCGCCAACCGGGCGGCGGATATACTCGAGACCGAGAACCGTATTCGAGCTGAGATCACCGATGGAAACTCGACGCTGGCGACAGTCGTGAACCTCAAGCGATGGGAAAAGAAAGGCGCTGCGGATGCGATCAAAGAACATAACGACTGACGCGATCCGCGAGGCGGGCCACGCACTGCTGGAGCGCATCGAGACGCTGACCGGCGAAGTCGACTGGAACGGTTTTGCGGAACTGTCGAACCTCATTCTGAACGCGAATCGCGTGTTCGTGACCGGCGCGGGAAGAAGCGGCCTGGTGGCGCGGATGTTCGCCATGCGGCTGATGCACGCGGGATTTATGTCCTACGTTCCCGGCGACACCACCACCCCGGCCGCGGAACAGGGGGACCTGCTGGTCGCCGTCAGTTGTACGGGTGCCACCGGGTATACCGGTTACCTGACGAAGCGGGCACGGGAGCTTGGTGCGACGACCGCCGTTCTCACGAGCGAGCCGGGATCAGAACTGACCGAGGGCGCTGACCTGGTGGTGCATATCCCGCCGGTCGAGGGCGACATTGTACTCAGGGCATCTGTTTTCGAGCATGCGGCCAGTCTCTGTCTAGACTCGGTGTTCAACGTTCTCTTCGAAAACATGAAACTCGACGCCTCCGCGTTCCAATCGCGGCACGCCAATCTCGAGTGAGGCGGTCGGATCACTATGAATAACAAGGTCGTTGCCGTTCTCGCGCTCTCACTCGTCCTCGCCGGCTTCCTGGTAACGTTGTGCCTGTTATTCATCGGCGACCGCGTTGAGCGACTGGTCGGCCTTGGTGTCGCAACGGCCGGATACGTCGCGCTGATGATCTGCTTCCTGGGCTGCGCGATGGGATGGGCGTCCGTCAAGCATCCCCTGGGCACGGTTGCCGTGCTGTTGGCCGTTATCCTGCTGGGTGGATACTTTCTTCACTACGCCTTCGGCGGAACGCCCGCCGGGAGGAACCGCGCTCCCGCATCGCAGCCGGTCGAAGGTGAGCGATAAGGGTGTTCGGGACGGCGCGGTGAACGGCCCGGACGGGAATCAGCCACACGTGGACATCGCGGGTTGTTCGCGGGGTTGTTCCGTGCCGCTGTTATCCGGCGCGGGGCGGACCGCGTATGCCGGATCCGGCTGAACGAAACGACAGGGTGCCGCCCCGTCCTGTTTTTCATCGTGAAAATTTTTCTCAAAAAACGTCGGCGGTTCGTAGGTGTGGCCGGCCGCCAGGCGACGTTCTTCGCGCCGGATTTTCCGGTGCAGCCATAGCCCGCCGAGTGCCGAGAAGATCCTGGATCGGAGGCCGAACTCCCGGTGGAGTTCCCGGAGCAGGGCGGTGAGTTTTCGGCGTATCGTCGGGTTTGTGCGGTAGTACCGCCGGGCCGCGCCCACCAGGGCGCTGTAGGTCGTGGCGAGGGGCGCGGCTTCCTTACGGTAGCGTTGCCGAATACACGGGTCGGGATTGTTTTTGTGTCGCGTCCAGCCGGCGAGGGTCGTCCGCACCACGCGGACGGTGCTCGGTCCGTTGACTTCGAAGTCGCGGGTGAAGGCCTTCAGGATATACTCCGCCTCCCGGCCCTCCGTGATGTGGGGATGGCGATAGTTGAAAATAAGCTGCCCGTGTATGTCGGCGTGATCGTATTCATCCTCGTTTTTCATGACCCCCTCCGCCGTCAATTCGGTGTGCAGGGGCGTCCCGGCCGCGGGGGTGTAGAGCATGAACTGGTGGAAATCCGTATCGTAGCGCACGGCGTAGTCGATCACCCGGTCCATGTTTTCGGGCGTGTGGTTTTCCAGCCCGATGATCGTCGAGCCCAGTACGCGTATACCGTGGGACTGCAGACGGTTGACCAGTGCGAAAGCGTCGATGCCGTCCAGTTTACTGTATCGGCTGTCTTCGCCCTCCAGGCCGATCCACACCCAGGAGATCCCCAGGCGGACCAGTTGATCCACGGTGTACATTCTGAGTACGTCGGCGGAACTGAACACGTAGAGGCTCCAGGCCTTGTCGTTTTCCTGCATCAGTGCGAGCAACCGCAGGGCCCGCCGGCGGTGGAGAAGAAAATTCTCGTCCATGACGAAAAACGAAGTGGTCCCCATAGCCTCCTCGATCCGGCACATGATATCGAACAACTCGTCGCCCGTCTCGTAGAAGTGCACGCATTTACCCTTGCCGCCGAACATGGCGGACGTCGAGCAGAAGTTGCACCCTTTCGGACAGCCCACGGTAGGAATCAGCGCGGGCGCCCAGTCGCCGTCGCTGACCTCGACGCCGGCGCTGCGGGTGCCGAAGGCGGACGGGATGAGCGGATGGTTGATCGGCGTATCGGGGTTCTCACCCAGAAACCGGCGCATCCACCGCACGCCCTCTCCCCGGACCACGTGATCGGCATCGACCCGTCCCGCCAGGTCGGGGACGTTGGCGATGTGTCCGCCGACCACGATGACGGCCGAGGGAAGGTGTTCCCTGATCAACGCGCACATGGCGCGGACTTTTCCGATGTTGGGCATGATCGCGCTGATGCCGACCACGTCATAGTCGCCGTCGCGAATCTCCCGGATAAACCGGTCCCGGTCGGGAAAGTCCAGCAGCGCGCACCGGGCGCGGATATTGGCCTGGATCAGCATCAGGCCCCAGCTGCGGTGAAACATCCGCAGCGAAAAAGCCCCCTGAACCCGCGTGACCTGGTTGTGGTACAGTTCCATCGGGTTCAGCACGCGGCTGCCGTACTCGTCGTCGCGGGCGTACGGCCCGAAAACACTGGTCAGCAGAACCCGGGCGGACGACCCGCGCGGATGCACCGGTTGAGACGGCGCCGCTTCGCCTTCCTTGCTGTTGCTGTGGAGAATCATATCACGCTCCTTGACGATCTCGTTTCGTGTGCGATACGAAACACAATCATACCTCCATCCGAGAACCGCCGTAGAGCGCCGTCCTGATGGGTGATTGTTTGCCCCCGCATCGATCACGAAGACCGATGCGGGGGAAAACGGGACGTCTGGTACCGTAGGGGAGTCCGGGGTG
>CAZLBC010000022.1:0-23709 GCA_964557575.1 uncultured Planctomycetaceae bacterium | reverse complement strand
GAGTCCGGGGTGGACTATCCTTTTTCGATGTTTACTGCTTTCGGGCCCTTGGGCCCTTCGGTTACTTCAAAAGTCACCGTTTCGCCTTCGACGAGGGTCTTGTGGCCTTCGCCCTGGATGTCGCTGTGATGGACGAACACGTCTTCGCCATCATCGGAGGTAATGAAACCGTAACCTTTTGCATCGTTAAACCATTTTACTGTGCCGCTTGCCATGTGTATGGCTCCTTGAGAAATAAGCGCATCCGATTCATGAGCGTTACAAGCCAAGCCTCACTATGCGCTGTAGAAATGAATCGGTTCTTCAAAACCATCTAACCTGCAAAAGTGCCTGGATGTATTGCTGTATACGAACTCTGATGCTGCATAAATACGGAAGTACCGCGGGGAACCTTTCCACCGTGGCCCATCCTGATTTCGCGTATTCTCTTCTGCAAGCCTCCGGATGTCAAGCAAATACTGCGCCGGCGGAATCAAATCTAGCGTAATTGAACGTTTCACTCTCCCAGCGTTTTCCGGGCATCCGCGTCGGTCGGGACGTAGCGCGGGTCGTCGGTCAGGCACAGGCAGTCGAGACGGGGATTCAGCGCCGGCTTGCCGGTTCCCTCACGGGCGCAGACCCGGAAGGTAAACGTCCCCGCCGCCAGTTTCAGGCTGATCGGCCGGCCCGGCGGCCGGGCCGTGGAGCCGCCGCCGCTGCCCGCCCAGTGCCACGCTTTACCGGCCGCCCCGCAGTTGCCCAGGACGAACCGCGTGCCGCCGGCATGCTTGCCGTCGGGGACGAGCCAGAAGGAGTGGTCGCTGCCGGCGGGATATTTCAGCCGCCCCCATACCGTCCAGAGGCCGGCGGCGGGCAGCCGGATGGTGTACCGGCAAGAGCCGGGGTTCGTATCGTCGGGCCGGGGACGCGTGGTACACAGGATTGCATCACCGAACGCGCCGGTCGTCTCGATCCCGGCGTCGGCAGCCTTCGCCATGTCCCCGGCGATCGTCGCGCAGTCCTCGGCCTGTATCCAGATCCGGGCGGCCTTCCGCTCTTCAAAACCGGCGGTCGCCAGGAGTTTCCGGAACCGCGCCGGCGTGACGGACGGCGCGACGATCGTCGTCCGGCCGGTGTCGACCGGGATCCGCACTGTCTCCGCCGTCTGTTCAGCCGCCACCGGTTCCCCGGTGAACGTGCGGACGGCGAGGTCGGGAATATCCGCCGCGAGGGTCAGCGTGCCGCCGCGGCTGACGTGCCAGACGGTTGCCGCGGCCCCGTCTCCGCGGCCGCCGACGAAGGCGCGGACGCGGTCTTTCGTCCCGGCGACGCCGGGGACCTCCCGGACCGCGATGAATTCCCGCGTCCCGTCGGTTTGAACGAGAATAAAGTCTTTGCCCAACTCCCGCAGCCGGTCCCGCGTCGCGTCGTCGAGTTCGGCATCCCCGAGACGCATTTGTTCGTAGGCCTTCGCGATCTGCAGGATCGCGGGGGTCAGCGGGTGCCGGTCCATCTTCGCGAAACTCGTCTGGAGCGATATCGGCTTGTCGTAGGCCAGCGATTTGACCATCAGGTACTCGAACTCGTCGAGCTGCAGCCCGTCGTCGTGCTTCCCCGCCGGCCATATCCCGAACCATCCCAGTTCGGCCGGCATCAGGGCCCGTTCCATCGCCACCGCCCGCCGGACCGACCGGTCGATGTGCTCCCTGACCGTCCGCCACCGCTCGCGTTTTCCGGCGAGGTCGAATGCGACGGTCCTGACCACTCTCTCGTTGGTCACCTCCCGGATTCGGCGGATGTCTGTCGCGCCGCCCAGGGCGGTCAGGTGACCGCCGAGGGTATGCCGGTACGTGTCGACGGTCCCCGACCGGGCGAAGGAGTGCCACAGCCGGTGGGTCATGATCGTGCCCATGTGAATGATCGGCCGCTTCGTGAATTTCGCCATGGCGGCGGCCTGGTGCCTGGTGACGTAGTAGTGGAACCGCCGCCGGTCCACGTCCTCGCCGCCGTCGAAGTAGACCATGTCGAAGCCGGCGGTGTTGAACACGTCGGCGAGCCGGTCGGTCACCTCGTCGAGCAGGTCGGTCTCCTGGTCGATGATGTAGCCGTTGATGCACCCGTCCACCCCGTAATGCCGGCACGCGGTCCCGCTCTCGTGAGTGGCCGCGCGGGTCCCCCACGCCCCCCGCGTGCAGCCCAGGAACGTGTTGTATGTGTCGGCGGGGCCGATCGATTCGTATCGGACGATCTCGTCGTCGATGATGACCTCGCGGTGCTTCTGCACGCCCCCCTCCCATCGTTTTTGCGTGCAGACCGGGCTGCCGGGCCACCGGGCGAGGCTGCCGGCGACCGTTATGTCCGTTTGTTTCGGGTCGATCCCGCCGGCGAGTGTCGCCCGCCTGTCCACCCAGAACCGCCGGTCGGGGACGGGCGTGACGTAGGGGTCGGTCTTCTTGACCTTGGAGGCAAAGGTGTGCATCCCTACCAAAATCCCCGCGGCGTGGAAGCGGTCCACCATCGCCGTGACCCCCGCCGGTCCGCGGGGGAAGTTCTTGCGGTTTATCGGGTAGTGGCCGGGGGCGGTGCAGAGCGCGTGGAAGTTGACCATCACCTGCCTGATGCCCGAGCGGTTGCAGCAGTCGATCATCCTCTCGACGTCGGCGGCGCCGAGGCTGATGAACCAGTAGGAACCCCGCGTTCGCGGCAGCCGCTTGACGGGAACGCCGTCGCGGGTATTGGTCGGCAGGCCGAATGCCGCCGCCGCCCGTTGCAGGATCGTCCCGATTGCAGCGGGCGGCGCCACGACGAGGGCCGCCGCCGCCCCCTCCAGTGTCGGGCCCGGGACATCCTGCGTGGTGACCGCCAGCTCGGTCCACCCGTCGCGCGGCCGGGCCGCGCCGCGGGCCTGCATGCCGCCCGACAGCAGGCAGACCGCGGTCTTCTCGTCCCGGGCGAGGTCCGGGACCCGCCCGACCGTTGCGGTGATCGCGACCGGCAGGCGCAGGAGCGTCAGGCGTTCGGGGCGGGTCCCGCTGATCGACGACAGTTCGAAGCGGATCCAGTCGGGGGTGGTATGCACCCGGTAGACCAGCCGTGTGCCGTGTTTCTCGAAGCCGATCTCCAGCCGGCCGTCACGAAAACGGAGGGAGTTCGCCCGGTCGCGTTTCCCCCCGATGACCGCCTCCACCACGCGAATATCGTTATCGGCACAGCCGATCTCCCGGCCGCCCTTCGTATCGGTGAGGCCCCGGCAGCGGCCCCGGGGCCCGAGCGTCAACCGGCAGCGGGGGTTTTCGATGACGATCGTGTCGGCGGAAGCGATACTGCTTTCCGGGGATTCCCGCTTTTGGGCCGCGGGGGCCGGGCGGTATGCCGCCAGGAGCACCGCGGCGAGAACGGCGTGACGAGTTATTTGACAAGGCATTTTCGTCCACCTCCTGTGTTGCGGCAGGGGCGCAACGCTGTCGCATCAGTATACGGCGGCGGGTGGAAAAATGCAAACCGCCGCCCGGGACGGCGCTACCATTTTCTGCCGCGGAGTATGGACAGGGTGAGCCAGAGCCCGATGATCGTCGCGATGATGTACCCCGCCACGCCCAGCGTCTGCATGTTAACGAGTCCCAGGATCGACTTGTCCTGGGCGACGAGCATGCTGGAGGCGACGAGGAGGGCGGCGATGATCAGGGCGAAGCTGATGCGGTTGGAACTCTTGTCGATGGTTTCGGAGAGGTTCTCGAGGTGTTCGTGGTGGACCCTGATCTGCACCCGGCCCTCGCGCGCCTTCTTGAGGACCTCGTTGAGGTCCTCCGGGGCCCGGGAAGCCAGGCCGATCAACTGCCGGAGAAAGTCCCGCATTTTTCGCGTCAGCCGGCGGGGGTCCAGTCTTTGAAACGCGATCTTGCGGGCGTAGGGCTTGATGTACTCGATGATCTGGAAATCCTCGTCGAGCATGGTCGCCAGCGACTCGGCGGTCATCATGCTCTTGAGCATCATCGTGAATTGCACCGGGGGCCGGATCCGGTGCTTGCGCAGCAGTTGAAAACAGCGCGACATCACTCGCTGAAAGGGGATGTCCTTGAGGGGCTGGTTACGGTAGATGTCCATCAGTTCCCGGATGTCCGACGCCAGGCGGCCGCCGGTATCGCCGTCGTCGATAATACCGTTGCGGCGAAAGACGCCGATAATCGCCTCCGCGTCGTCATCCACGATGGCCATCATGATATCGGATATCATGTCCCGGTCGCGCTCCGTCAGGGTGGCTACCTGTCCGAAATCGAGGGGGGCCAGGACGTTGCCGTCCGTCAGCAGGAAGTTGCCGGGGTGGGGATCGGTGTGGAAAAAGCCGGTATCGAATATCTGGCGCATGACAAAATTCACGCCGGTTTCGGCGATGAGCTTCGGGTCGAATCCCCGTTCCTTCAGCGCAGCCCCGCCGACCGCCTTGACCCCGTCGATGTATTCCATCGTGAGTACCGCGTCGGTGCACAGGTCACGGTATACCGCCGGGACGTGAATGTTCGGTTCGTCGGCGAAGTGCGCCGCGAATCGCAGTTGGTTCTGGCGCTCGAGCCCCAGGTCCACCTCTTTTTCGATAACCGTGGTGAATTCGTGCACGATCTCGACGGGATCGATCGTGTCGTGTTCGTCCATGCGGGACTTGAGCATCTTGGCGAGATTGTGGAGTATTTCACACTCCACCCGGATGATATCGACCACGCCGGGACGCCGGACCTTGAGGACGACGTCCCGGCCGTCCACGGTCCGCGCCCGGTGGACCTGGGCGATGCTGCCGGCGCCGGTCGGTTCGGGATCGAAAGCGGCGAATATATTCTCCAGCTTTTCACCCAGTTCGTCCTCGACCACGGCCTGCATGGTGCCGGGTTTTTCGGGAGGAACCCGGTCCTGGAGCCGTTCGAGTTCCGCGATGTAGTCGGCGGGAACCAGGTCCGGACGGGTGCTGAGCAACTGGCCCAGCTTGATAAACGTGGGGCCCAGTTCCTCCAGCGCAAGCCTGACCCGTACCGTCCGCGGCCGGTCAGGGGATACCCGGCGCACGTACGACGGAACCGCTCGCCTGCCGAACCGGTCGGCCACCCGCCTCTGCAGGATGTCGACCAGGTCTTCCAGGCCGTACCGGGCGAGGACCGCCAAAATATGACGGTAGCGCCGGGCGCGGGCAAAGGTTCTCCTGAGGCCCCAGCCGGGTAATCGCACCGGTTACGACTCCTGTGAACGGAGCTTGTCGATTTTCTTCTCGAGCCGTTTTATATCTTTTTTGGTGGGGAGGTCGAGTTTCTCGATGGTCTCCCGGACCTGCCCGGCGACGGTGTTTTCCAGTTCCGTCCGGGTCTTTTCGGCCTGGTCCATGAGTTCCTTGATGAACCCGCTCTTCTGGTCCTTGGCCGCCCGGCCCTGCTGCACGAAATCGTCGAAAATCTTTTCGGCCCTTTCCCGCGTCATGGACATGGCCCCGAATCCGGCGAGCAGCAACTTGTCGAGTGATTCGAACATCTTGTGCCTCCTGTCTGAGATAGCGGTAGTTATCATGGAAGAGCTGCCGGCAGTACGACCACCGCCTCCGGCGGCGTACTCCCCCCGCGCATATTCTACTATAACTACCGTTCCGTATCCAGTATAGCGTGCGGAACGCGAACATGGTGTAACGCCGCGGGGAGTACCCGTCGTGCACGGTCGCGTTGCGTTATTCCTTCCGGTCCGCCTCCACGAAGGGCCCATACCCCGGATGAGGCCTTCCCGCGCCGGTTCGCCGGTCCCGGCCGCCGCGCGGGCGAAGGGTGCCGACCCGAGGCATGCCGCGTTGGAGAACAGTGCCCGTTCGATGACCCACATCGCCCCGCCGGAAGGGCGTCCGGATCGTCGGCGTTGATGAATGCAAAACAGGGCGTTCATGTCTCGACGGTTCCCGGCGGTTGCGATTCCCGCGGCGCCCTCAGTGCCGGCCGGGTGACCCGAGGCAGAGGATCGACCCGTCCTTCAGAGACAGGTAGAGATTCCCGCCGGCCGCGATCATGCCGTCGAAGACGGGCGGGCAGTCCAGTTTCACCGCCGACAGTTTTTTCCCGTCGGACGCCCGAATCGCGGCCAGCACCGCGCCGCCCCGGCCTTCGAATGGCGCGAAGGGGTCGCCCTCGTCGTAGACGTCCGGCGGGCCGGCGGCGAACAACAGGTCGCCGGCCTTGACCATCGCCCGGACCCTGATCTTCAGCCACGTCTTCCACAGGGGCGGTGCGGCACGGGTGTAGCCGATGCCCTTGTCGCCGCCGAAGGCCGTGCTGTCGAGCTTCCTGACCTCGTTGCCGCGGCCGCGGGAATAGTCCGACATCGGCAGCCATTTCACGGGTTCCTTCGCCCCTTCTTCTCCCACGATCTGCGGCTCGGTGGTGTTCTTGTCGGCGAACAGCAGGTAGCCCTGTGTGCCGGGAAAGAACATCGGGCTGTGGCAGTTCCGCAGGTAGAAGACCCGCAGGGCGAACGTGGTCTTCTCGTCCCGGACGATCAACTGGCCGCTCTTGGGGGCCTGGTTGGCGAGCTGGAAGCCGGGCCAGCGCTGCGCGTACATCCAGAAGGTCCGGTTGTACCACGAGCCGTCCAGCAGCGATGAGGTCGAGAAGAGGTGGAGTCCGACGTCCATTTCTCCCTTGCTCGACAGTTCCTTCCCCGGCAGTTCCTTCAGTGCCGGGGTGAATTTTTTCTGACGCATGTAGATGAATCCGCCCTCGGCGACCAGGACATCGCTGTTGGCCCCCAATGTGTAGAACGACTTGTCCCGGACCCCCCTGATGCCCAGCGGCGGCCGCCCGAGGTGTCCGGCGTGGAGGACCTTCCCGGTGGCCGGGTCCAGCCCGAAGAGGTGAATGCCGCCGTCCAGGTACGTCGAGCGTCCCGCGGTGCAGTAGGCGATGCCTTCGCTGACAAGGATCGTCCCGTGGACCGGCCAGGCGGACTCGATGCGGTCGAAACAGCCCACCATCCGTCGCCGGGGCGCGGCGGTGAACGTCCAGACCGGCGCGCCGTCGGCGGCCCGCAGGCAGTAGACCCGCCCGTCGGCCGCGCCGAAAAGGCAGAGCCCCCGGTATATCGTGGGCGGGGAATCGATCCTGCCGCCGGCGACGAAGTGCCAGGCCTCCGTTCCGCTGCCGGCGTCGAGTGCACAGACGGTGTGGGCGTCCTTGCGGGCGACGAAGACCCTGCCCCCGGCCGCGGTGAGGGCGGTCAGGTCGCCGCCGAGCTTCGTCCGCCAGGCCTTCGCGATGCCGCCGGCGACGGCCGCGGGCGTCGATCCGCTGCGGGGGGGGTCGCGGCGGTAGGTCGGCCAGTCCCCGTTCCCGGCCTCCTCGTCCTTCAGCCGGACGCCCCAGCCCGTCTCCTTCACCAGCCGCCGGTCTTGCGGCACGGGGTGGCCGGCCGAGGCGGACGCCGGCGCGAGGGCCGCGAACCCGCGGAGCATCGCGCCCGGCGTGCAGAAACACTGGTCGGGCGGGGCGTAGAGCAGTCCGTTGGCGGGCATGATCCCGTACCGGCAGGCGCCGCGGACCCAGTTTTCCTGCGCGTGTCCCGATCCGTCGAGGGCCAGGAACTCGGCGCCCTCCATGGAGGCGATGATGAACCGCGAGGTAGCCTTGTTCCGGTAGCAGCGGTGGTGATGCTCGGGGCTCGTCAGGTTCTTCGCGGTGATTTCGCGCGTCTTTTTTCCCGTCGACACATCGAAGCCGATCGCCCGCGCGTCCGGTGACCCGGCGGCCCCGGGATACACCAGGTCGCCCACCACGTAAAGGGCCTCGCGGTACGACCGGTAGGGTACCTTCGTCTCCCAGAGCTTACGGCCGGCGGCGGCCTCGTGGACGGCCAGCTTGTTGCGGTACCCGACGAACACCTTCTCGCCGCGGGCGACCACCATCCGGGCGCCCCGGGCCGTGTCCTTGTGATTCCGCCAGACCCACGTGCCGCTCACCAGGTCCAGGCAGGCCAGCGTCCCGCCCTTCCCTGCGGTATAGTAGACGATCTTCGCCCCGGTTACCGCCAGGGCCGTGCCCCCGACGGTGTGGTCGAGCCCCTTGTCCCAGAGGACCTTCCCGGTTTTGCCGTCGAATGCGACCATGGCCGCGCTGATCTTCTTATCCTCGCTCTGCCGGCGCCGCTGTGCCGCCTCCGGCGGCATCTTCTCGATGTAGGCCAGGCCGATCCCGCCCGCCGCGCGGATCAGCCTGGTCCACCGGGTGCCCGCGACCGTGGTAATGACTTTGCCGCTCGCCGCATCGAGCAGGCTCACGGGGGCATTGTATTGCAGTGTCGCATAGAGCCGGTCTTCGCCGGCGACCAGCCGGGCCTGGTTTTCGTCCGGCACCTTTACCCGGTAGGCCCGGGTTTTCGTCCAGTCCTTGCCTTCCATCTGTTTCCGGGCCCACTGGCGCCATCCCCACTCCTTGACCGGCCGTTTCCAGAGCAGCGCGCCGTTGAAGGCGTCCCGGCAGATCAGGGACCAGCGGGCAGGCAGGCGGGGATCGGTGATCCCGATGAGCCCCGCGTCGAAGATGTAGAAGAGCCGCCTGCCGGAACACACCAGTGCCTGGATGCCGGACGGCGTCTCGTGGCTCCGGAGATATCGCGGCGGCGCGACCCACTGGATCCGCCGCGGGGGGCCGACGACCTCGTCGGCGGCAACGGCGTTGTTGCCGGCGTCGTGGAGAAAGTGCGTCCAGTCGTCTATGTTCTTCGGCCGCGGCTTGACCGCCGCCTGCCACCGGCCGCCGGACCGGATGACCAGGCTCCCCCCGGGGGACAGGACCCGCATCATCTCCGCCTCGGGCACGCCGCCGGGCTCGTCGGCCACGACCACGGCGGCGAGGTTGTCGGCGAAGGGGAGGGTGTTGCCGGGGAGATGATCGACGGATACCGGCCCGGAGAGCCCCTTTTTCAACAGGTTCTCCCGCGCCTTGGTGACCAGTGACCGGTCCCGATCCAGTCCCCGGACGATGAACCGTTCGTCGATCCGCAGCGCGGCGGTCAGCGCGCCGTCGCCGCAGCCGACGTGGACGACGATGCCGCCCGTCGCCCCGGCGACCTTCAGGATGTCGCGGGCCGCGGCGTCCTCGGCGGCGGACGCGGGGAGTGATGCCGCCGGAAGAGCGGCGGACAGGATCGATACGAGCAATGCGTATTTCATGATTGCTCCTCCGGGCGTGGACAGTAATGAGCAACCGACAGCGAACGGGATACGTTTTCACAGGATATACCATGTCCGACCCCTGTACAACCCGCCGGTGAAAATGCCGCCCGCCGTGAAAACACAAGCCGAATCGGCACGGTTTTTTTGTCCCGATTTCTGCATCCCCCGTATCGGTATCCTATGGTTACCTTGAGGCGGGACGAACGCGGGCGACACGAGTTGCCCGCGTTTGCCCCGACCGAAACCCGGCTTTCATGCACGAAGGCGATGTTCAGGTGCCGTCACGCAGGCCGGAGAAAGGATCGAGCCATGAAAACTTCACGCCGCGTATACACTGCAGTCCTCCTCGTTGCTTCCCACGCGATGTTACTGGCGGGATGTTCGACGAATCAAACAGGTACCGCCATTCGACCGGCGGGCCGCTCGGTATGGGCCATGACGGTGCGGACGGCGTCCGCCGGGTGGGAAAAGCGGGCGGCCTACCGGGAGGGCCGGATCCCCAACATCTTCGCCCTGGCGGTCAATACCGACGGCATCCGCCGCGCCGATTTCGCGGAGGTGTCGAACGGTCGGGTGGTCCTGCGGTCGCGGCGCCCGGCGGAACGGGTGTACCTGGCGTCAGGCGGCGGGGAGCGATAATCGCTGCCGCCCGTTCCGTATTCGCCGGCAGGGCGCAATGGCACTACGTTATGATTATTCATACCGGCACGTATATCCGCATACCGTAGTGCCATTGGCGGCAGGGGGGTTACTCGATGTCCCGGGGCTCGGCCACCTTCCGGTACCCGAGGGCCTTGACGACGTCCAGGACCTCGGTCCAGGTGGGAAAGGGGCGATTATTGACCTTCCGGTATTCCTGGATCGCCTGGAGAAAGGCGAACTGCTCGTCGTTCATTTCTCCCTCTTCGGCCGCCCGGCGGGATTCCGAGCGGCGCTTCCCCGGACCGCGGCGGCGGTCGAGGCCCAGCCGCCGGTCCACCACGTTGACCCGCCGCTCGGGGCCCGTGTAGTTCGGGTTTCGTCCTTTGCGGCGGTCTTCCCCGGCCCGCCGGTCCGCGTCTGCTCGCCGTTCGAGGGATATGTCCGTGTCGTCGGTATCGTGCCGATTCTCGTTCATGTCATCATCCACCGTTATTGATGCGACGGTACCGGACACGCGGGACGGGTTTTTCCCGCGGTTTCCGCCGGCCTCACCCCGCGGCGGTGTATGCGGGGAGCCGCTCGAGCGACTCCTTCCAGGCGTCGAGGAGTCCCGGCTCGTACAGGCCGCCGGCGTCTTCGCGGTCCATTATAGCCAGCGCTTCCCCGGTCGAAAGGGCCTTCTTGTACGGGCGGGGGCTGGTCAGGGCGTCGAAAATGTCCACGATCTGGAATACCCGGGCGACACGGGGGATGGCGTCGCCCTCAAGACCGTCCGGGTAGCCGGACCCGTCCCATCGTTCATGGTGGCTGCGGATGACCGGCAGCGCCGTCTCCGCGGCTTTCAAGCCGCTGCAGAGCGAGGCGCCCCGTACCGGGTGGGTTTTCATCACCTCCCACTCGTCGGGCTTCAGGGCCCGGGGGGCGAGGAGTATGGCGTCGGGAATCGCGACCTTGCCGATGTCGTGGAGGAAGGAGCCGCTGTGCAGCGCCTCGGTGTCCCGCGGGTCGAGGTCCAGTGTCTCGGCGAACCGGCGGCAGTAACCCGCGAGCCGCTCGCAGTGGTCGCCGGTCTCGCAGTCCCGGGCCTCAACCATTCCCGCCAGCGTGAATATGACGTTTTCCGCCCGGTCGAGCCGGTCGACCAGGCTCTTGTGGATCAACGCATTCCGGACCCTGATCTGCAGTTCGTCGAGCTTGAAGGGCTTGCGGATGATCTCGTCGGCCCCCGCGGCGAGGGCCGCCAACGTCTCGGCAATATCTTCCGAACCTGTCACCACGATGACCTGCAGGAGCCCTCCCTCGGGGTGGCGCCGGATCCGCTCGAGCAGTTCAATCCCGCCCATCCTGGGCATTTGCAGGTCGGCCAGGACCAGGTCCGGGATTTGTTTTTCGAAGGCCGCCAGGGCCTCCTCGCCGGACTCCGCGGTGACGATTTCGTAACCCTCCATCTCCAGCATGCTCCGGAGTATCCCGAGTATCTCGACCTGGTCGTCGACGGCCAGGATCCGGTACGTGCGCGATCGGGACAGGGCATCGTGCGGGCTGCGCTGATTATCCATGTTCGTTTCCTTTGAACGCTGTTTGGCGGTCGGTGCTGCAAGCCGCCGTTCGCGTCACCGCGGCCACTTCCTCCAGGAGCTGATCCTTTGATACGGGCTTCGTCAATACCGCGTCGACGGGGGGCGGCTCGTCCCGGACCGTGTCCATCATGTCCCCGAACCCGGTCAGCATCAGGATCGGCGTGTCCGGCGCGACCCGCTTGAGGGACGAGGCGAACCGGTCGCCGGGCATGTTGGGCATTGCCAGGTCCGTTACGACCAGGTCGAACCGCCCGTGTTCGAACCGCTCGAGCCCGCCGACGCCGTCGGCGGCGGAGACGACGGTGTGCCCCGCACCGGCCAGGTAGGTCGTGATCAGGAGGCGCACGTCGGGGTCGTCCTCGACGACGAGTACGGTGAGGGGGCGGCACGCCGCCGGGGCGCCGGAAGGGGCGGCGCCGGCCGCGGATCGCGCCGTCGCCGGGAGCCGGACGGTAAATCGCGCACCCGCTCCCGGCGCGCTGCGGACCTCGATCGCGCCACCGTGCCGTTCGACGATGCCGCATGCGACGGACAGTCCCATCCCGTTTTCCGCCGATTTCTTCGTGGTAAAGTACGGATCGAAGCAGCGGCGGCGGGTTTCTTCGGCCATGCCGCGGCCCGTATCGCCGACGGCGATAACGGCGGCGGTTTCGTCGGGCCGGGCGCTGATCGTTATCGTGCCGTCAGCATCTTCGAGGGCGTCGAGGGCGTTGACGACCAGGGTTGTCAGTACGTCGCGCAGCTCGGTCCTGTTTGCCGTCACCGTGGGTTCACCGTGGATTTCCTTTTTTATGCGAACGGTCCTGCCGGCGGCCATGGCCTGCTCGCGCCACCGCGGACGGGTTGTCGAAATCACCTCTTCGATCAATCCCCGCAGTTGTACCGGCATCCGGACTTCGTCGGCGCCGGATTCCCGGTAGAACGCACGCATGCGATCGACCGTTTCGGCGCCTTTTTTCGCCGCCGCCTGCATCTTCCTGAGTCTTTCCAGGGTCGTCCGGCGGTCGTCGAGGGAATCGGGGGCCATGAGCATCAACTCGACAAAGCCCTGGATAACGGTCAGGGAATTGTTGAAATCGTGGGCGATGCCGCTTGCCATGTCGGCAAGCGCCCGGAGCCGGGTCTCTTGCATGGTCCGCTGATCGTTATTGCGTGCGTGTTTCTTCTCCACTCCGGCTGTATCTCCCGCGCGATGTGCACTTCCGGCTGCCGTGGCGGCGCCTGCTCTGCTACGTTCCGCGACGGTAGCCGTATAAAGAATTGTAGGACATGTACACCCGGCGAGACAAGTCAAGGTTGTAAAAATTAGATTAAACTGATTTTTTTACATAAGCCCATAGTTACACATTGAAGTGCGGGCACCATGGTACATCGAGCCGGCGGGGATCGAACCGGGCGTCGGTTTCTCACAGCAGTTCGTCGATCATTTCCTGCATCGCGGCGAGTGCCGTGTGGTTGATCTGGCGGACCCGCTCCCGGTTCAGGCCCATCTTCCGGGCGATGTCCTCGTAGGTCATCGGCCGCGCACCGCCGGTGTCGAGACCGAAGCGCAACTCCACGACCTCCCGGTCGCGGGGGTCGAGCTTCTCCAGGAGCGATTCGATGATCGGTCCGTCGGACCGATCGAGCAGCCGCTGGTCCGGCGCGGGCCCGTCGTCGACGAAGATATCGGACGACATCGCGGCATCGTCCCCGTCGTCGACGCTGACCGGGGCGGCTGCGGCCCGGATGCCCTGGCTGATCACCTCCGCCTTCCCGGGATCGACGCCGAGCTTTTCACAGATCTCGTTGACCGTCGGGGGTCTGCCGAGCCGGGCGGTTATCTCTCCGGCGGCCCGGCGCCACTTCCTGATGAGCTTGACGAGGTAATCGGGCAGGCGAATGGGCCGGCCCCGCTGGATGACGGCCAGCCTTATCGCGTGCTTGATCCACCAGGCCGCGTAGGTGCTGAACCGGTGGCCCATCTCCGGATCGAATTCCTCCACCGCCCGAATAAGCCCGAGGTTTCCCTCCGCCACCAGGTCCTCCCCGGTCATGCCGGGACAGGAGTACTTCCCCGCGAGCGTGATCACCAGCCGCAGGTTCGCCGTGATCATTTCCTCGCGGGCATAGGGATCACCGTCCTCGCGGATCCGGCGGGCGAGTTCGATTTCCTCGTCGGCCGTCAGCGTTTCCCGCGCGCCGATGCGGGACATGTACCACCGGAGATCGGGTTCTTCGTTTTTTCGCGCCATACCTGCCGTCCGTCGAACAAGGAATGAACGGTATGGTATCCCCCGCCGCGCGCGATGCCAAGAACGAATTCTACCGGTCTTCCGCGGTCGTCACGCGGTTTCTCCCCGCTTCCTTGGCCGCGTAGAGGGCGTCGTCGGCCGCCTTCAGCAGGATGTCGATCGATGAGCCGGGTCCGGGTACCGCCGTCGCCACGCCCAGGCTGATCGTCAGGTATGCGGCGATATCGGAGGATTCGTGTGCTATGTCCAGGCCCGCAATTTCCGTCCGGATACGCTCCGCGATCTGCGCCGCCGCCTGCAGCGGCGTGCCCGGCAGGACCACGAGGAACTCCTCGCCGCCGTACCGGGCGGCCAGGTCGCCGGCCCGGCGGGTGTGGGCGTCCAGGACCGCCGCCACCGATGTCAGGCACTCGTCTCCGGCGGCATGCCCGTAGGTGTCGTTGTAGGCCTTGAACCGGTCGACGTCGCACATGATCACGGAGAGGGGATTTTTTTCCCGGGCCATGCGGCGCCATTCCTCGTTCAGCGCCGCCAGGAGGCTTCGGCGGTTTGCCAGGCCCGTCAACTCGTCACGGTCGGCCTGTTTCTTCAACTCGTCGGTCTGGTTGTCGATGTGGTGTATCATCCTGTCGAAGGCCCCGGCGAGCGTACCGATCTCGTCGGCGCGGTTCACCGGCATTTGCGGGCGGTAATCATCTTCGGTGTACACCTTCTTGATCTCGCGGGTCAGGTCCGCGAGGGGACGCAGGAGGATCCTGTATACCGCCGCGCGGAGGACCAGGAATAACACCAGGCAGGCGGCGGCCGTGACAACGAGGGAGAACACTATGGTTCTCCACCCCTGCGCGGTAACGCGCCGCGGGTGGTAGGCGACGATCTCGACGGCGGGATTCCCCGCGAGATCGGCACGCAGTGTCCGCGCGGCCAGTTCGCCGTTCCCGGCAGGTTCGATTGTCACCTCGTCGCCCCCGGCGCCCCGATCGTCGGTGCCGGCGGCCGGGTCGGCGGGGAGGGCGATCCGGAACGGGACGCTGCTCATGTCGGCCAGGAGCCGGACGTAGGGCGCGTCGAGGTATCTGCCGAGGATGATCGTTCCCCTGATCGGTCCCGCGTTTTCGCTGGTGAGAATCGGGCGGGACGCGATCAGCGCCGGCCGCCCGTCGAGGATCATAATACCGCGGACCGACCGTTCCTGGAGCGGCGCGGCGGATGAGGGATGAGAGACCAGGATATGGTCAGCGGGATACCGGTCCCGGGGCAGGCCCCGGAGAGCGGTGTTCTTACCGGTCGACCGGTCCACCGCCGACTGCCAGACCACCCGGCCGCGGGTGTCCACCAGTTGGCCGAAATCGAGCCGGTTGTCGACGAAGACGGCGGGCCCCAGGTTCGTCTTGATGAACCGCTCGTCTTCCGATTCCATATGCGCCGCCGTGTCGTCCCAGGAACCCCAGTCGTGGGCCGTGGTATCCAGGTGGACGGTCTCCCGCCCGATCGCCTCGATCACCCGGTCGAGCTGGCGTCGGGCAGCCGCTCTCTCCAGTGCCACGTAGCTGGGGAAGATCATGAGGCGGTGGACCAGGTACTCGACGGCCAGCAGCATGCCCGGCGTCACCAGGAACACGATGAATAATTTCTTTCGGACGGTCATTGTTTATAACCTTAACGTATTACGGTTACATTTTGCATAACGAATTGTTATCAGTGTCGCGCGTTATAATGGCCGGGGGCGAAGACGCGAAAAACGGCCGGCGGGGGTCCCCGTGGACCCGTCATATCGCCCGCGGGTGCCGCAACCCGCCCGATCCGCCGGCCGTTTTCGCCTCCTCGGCAACGGTTACTCACTCGCCTGGGCCGGATACGATAGCCGGCTTCGATGTGTCCGGCATCCATAGTATAGGATTGAATGATGCCGACCCGCACATCGGGCCGCATTATGTTCCCGGTCACCCCTGCTCAATCCCCCGGCGCATTCGTCCCGTCCTCGCGCGCCGATCCGGCAATTACCAGGGCCTCGACCGCGCTGTGTTCCTTGTCCTTGATCTCCAGCATGATGTCGAAGTCGCGCCCGCCGGTCGCCGCAAGGTAGTGTTTGAAGGCGTCTGCGTCTATGTGCTCGGCGTGTTTACCGGCCGTGCCGCCCTGCGCCTGGTCGCTGTAGTCGGTCATGGGCGGACCGCGGTCGCCGCCCCACATGGCCTCCAGCGCAGCGAACACGTCGTCCGTCGATTCCCCCGAGCAGTTCACCGCGTGGTGGAGGTTGTCGAAGATCACGGGAATACCGGTTTGCTCGTGAATCCGGGCGCAGTCCGCGAAGGTGTACAGCCGGTCGTCGCCCTCCACCGACAGCCGGCCGCGGAGCCGCTCGTCGAGATTCTCGCATCGGCGGATGAAGCGGGCCATCGCCGCCGGCTTGTCGCCGTAGACGCCTCCCACGTGGATCTGGATGCGGGCGTCCGGCCCGGCGCCCAGCAGGTCCAGGACATCGCAATGATAGGCCAGCTCGCGGATGCTGCGGGCGAGGACCTCCTCGTTCGGGGAGTTCAGGAGGGTAAACTGGTCCGGGTGCATCGAGAAGCGCATGCCGCGGGCGGCCGCAAACCGGCCGATGCGTCTGAAATCATCGTTGAACGCCGTCTGCCAGTCGTACGTGCAGACGGGGTGGGAGGCGAACGGCACGATATCCGAGGAAATGCGGAAAAAGAGCAGGCCGTGATCGTCGTTGTACGCCAGCACTTTTTCAAGACACGCGAGATTGCCGGCGAGGGTCTCGACCAGCCGCCGGTCGGAGTAATTCTTCAGCCGGAAGGTGCGGTTCGTCGTGCAGCCGACGGAACGGTTTATACAGGGGTATCCGATACGCATGGTGAAAACGGTTCCTCCGCCGGTGTCGCGCCGGTGCCCGGTTCTCGCATTACACCGGGTAACCGCGTGATATATTTTAGGCGGATCACCGGGAAAATATCTTATTTCGTTTCGCTTTTTCTGCCGGGCATGGACCGGCGGGCCGACGCGTCCGGTTTGCCGAATCCGACGGGGGCGGATAGAATGCGGCCATGGAGTACGCGGAAGTTGCATTCAGTTCCTACGACGAGTCCGTCCGGGAGGCCCTCGAGCAGATCGGGGCCCCCGGCGTGATCGCCGAACAGGAAACGGTCCTGGTCAAGCCCAACCTGGTCAACGACAGCCCGCCGCCGGTAACGACGCCGGCGGCCTGCACCGCCGCGGTCGTCAGGCTGGTGCGGGAATGGTCCGGCGCGGCGGTGACCGTCGCCGAGGGCTGCGGGGCGGCCGACAGGGACACCCCGGCGGTCTTCGCGGCGCTGGGATACGACGCGATGGCCGCCGCGCTGGGCGTGGCGCTGCTTGACCTGAACACGGCCGAAACCGTCAGGCTCGAGAATCCCGACTGCACGGTATTCGGCGAATTCTTCCTGCCCGCCGCGGCGATGGAGAGCTTCATCATCTCGGTGCCCGTCCTCAAGGCCCACAGCTTCTCCGCGATCACCGGGAGCATGAAGAACATGATCGGCTTCGCGCCGCCGTCCCGGTACCAGCAGGGGGGGCACTGGAAAAAATCGGCCTTCCACGCCCGGATGCACGAGGCGATCGCCGATCTGAACCGCTATCGGACGCCCGACCTGACGGTGATGGACGCCTCGGTCGGCCTGGCGGATTTTCACCTCGGCGGCCCGGCGTGCGACCCGCCGCTGAACCGGGTCATGGCGGGATTCGACGCGAAGGCGGTCGACCGCCGCGGCGCCGAACTGCTGGGCCTGGACTGGCGGCGCATAAAGCATCTGGTGTAAGAGCCCGGCATTTTCCGACGACGCCCCTCGTTGCACCTACCGCGGCCGGTAGAGCTGCGCGACCGCGGCCGGCTTCAGGACCCGCTTCCAGACCGCCGCCTCGTCTATCAGTCCCACGAACCCCGCCCGCGGCGGGACGTTTATTTCGGCCGGCCGCGGGCCCCCGTATCCCGTGGGGCGGTCCCGCGTGACGATCGTCCAGGCCGGTCCCTTCCGCGAGTCGACCGGCCGCCCGTCGACGTAGAACAGGAGGATGCCCTTCCCGATGTCCCACGAGAAGGCGAGGTGGTGCCAGGACCTGTCGACGATACCCCCCGTCAGCGTCTCGAACCGCGCGCCGGTGAACATCGTCGCCCTGAACCGACCGGCGTGCGTCCACAGCATACGGTCCCGGCGTTCCTCGGTGTGGAAAATAGAGCGGGTGCCCCGGGTATCGGCGGGCCGGACCCAGACCGCGATGGTGCCGGCGGCCCCGGAGACGCTCATCTCGTCGCCGTCCGTCGACACCGTCTCCGCGCCGGTGAACTGCGCGGCCTCCGCGCCCCAGTCGCCGGTGTCGACGATGGCGGTCGGCCCGGGCAGCAGCGCCCCCGGCGCGTCCCCGTCCGCCGCCAGGTTTTTCAGGTACCGCCGCGCCCCCTTCCGCAGCACGTCTTTTCTGTTGAAGCCCAGGTGAAACACCGCGCCCGCCGGGAGTGCCGGCGGCCCCGCCGCGGCGGTAAGGACCTCCAGTTTTTCCAGTTCCTGCCGGGCCTTCAGGCCCGCGACATCCGTGGCCCCGTGGCCGGCGAGGTACCGCCGGTAGTAGGTGATGGCCCGCCGCCGGGCCGTCGTTTTCCTGTCCGGCGGCTGCCCGGCGGCCAGGTCGCGGTACCACTCCGCCAGTTCCCGGCAGGACTCCTCGTCGAGCTGTTCCGGCGGCCGCGCCGCCAGGTCGACGCAGGTCTTGAGCGCCAGGTCGTCGGCGTCGAGGTATTGCGCGGCGGCCGCCGGGTCATCGAGGCCGAGGACGTACTCCATCACCAGGCGCTTCCGCACGCCGCTGCTGTCGGGCCGGGCCGCGAGCTGCTTCTCGAGCTGCGCGATGCGCCGGCGCCTGTTGCGTTCCCGGCCCACCGCCGTGAGCCGCGCCCGGGCGGCTTCCGCGCCCGGGAGCCGGTTCGCCGCGGCCAGGGACGCGGCCTTCCGGTAATCGTCCGCGGCCGCCTCGTAATCGCCCGCGTCCCGCGCGGCGTCGCCGGCGGCGATCAGTTGCGTGACGTACGCGGCCGCGGCATCCCGCCGTTGCGCCCCGCGGCTCAGGGCGTAGCGGGTCCGGCGGATCTCCAGCCGTTTCCGCTCCCAGTCCGCTGTGCGGTCCGGTGCCGTCGCGACCAGCGCGTCGACCGCCCGCTCGGCCGTGTCCCAGTCGCGGGCGGCGACGGCGAATGCGCAGGCCTTCAGGTAGACGAAGGTCTTGAATGCCTCGCGGCCCTTGAGCGACGCCATTTCCTCCAGGAACAGGGCGGCCAGCTCGGCGTCATCCTCCTTTTCGGGACTGGCGGCGATCTTTTTCGCCATGGGCCCGAAGAGTTCCCGGTATTCCTTCTCGGGATCCCCGTCCGCGGCGGGCAGGGGCGGGCTGAAACCGAACGCCGCGAAGGCAACCAGCAGCGGGATGTATGCCGTCTTCCTCACAACGGTCTCCTCGGCCGACACCGCGACCGTGGTGTATTGTACCGGCGCGGCGGGCGACAATGCAATGATGCGGAATAAAGAGTCGTGCCCGTATCAAAAATCGCCGCTATTCTTCCCCGGCGGCCGATTTTACCGTTACGGATCGTTCCCCGCTTTGATAGAATCCGTCGGGAGGTGGAACCAATGAATGTGAATACGGTTGCGACACTGGCGTTTACCCTGTGCGTCTTCACGGCGTCGCGCGCCGATTCCGTTCCGGTGTACATCGGCACCTACACCCGGGGAAAGGACGGCGGGAAGGGCATCTACCGGGCGGAACTCGACCTGCGGACGGGAAAGCTGTCGGCGCCGGTCATGGCCGCGGAAACGTCGAATCCCTCGTTTCTCGAGATACACCCCAACGGCCGGTTTCTCTACGCGGTCGGCGAGCTGGGTACGGGCGGCGGGGTGACGGCCTTCGCGATCGACCGCGATGCCGGGACGCTGACACCGATCAACAGTCGACCGTCGGGCGGCCGGGGGCCGTGTCACCTGAACCTCGACAGCGGGGGGGCGGTGGTCCTCGTGGCCAACTACGGCAGCGGCAGCGTCGCGGCGATTCCCGTCCGGCCCGACGGCGGTCTCGCCGCGCCCTCCTGCACCGTCCAGCACACCGGCTCGGGGCCGAACCCCCGGCGCCAGAAGGCCCCCCACGCCCATTCGATCAACCCCGGTCCCCGCGACCGGTACGCCTATGCCGCGGACCTGGGCATCGACAAGATCATGATCTACCGGCTCGACGCGGAGAAGGGCACGCTCGTTCCCGCCGATCCCCCCTGCGCGACGCTGACACCCGGCGCCGGGCCGCGGCACCTGGTCTTCGACCCCGCCGGCCGGTACGCCTGGGTCATAAACGAACTGAACTGCACGATCACCGCCTTTCGGCAGGATCCCGCGACCGGCGCGCTCGAGAACATCCAGACCGTGACCACGCTCCCGGAAGGATTCACGGGCCGGAACACGTGCGCGGAGGTCCGCGCGCACCCGTCGGGCGCATTCGTCTACGGCTCCAACCGCGGGCACGACAGCATCGCGGTCTACCGCGTGGATCCCGGCAGCGGGAAGCTGACGCTTATCGAGCACGAGACCGCCGGCATCAAGACCCCGCGCAACTTCACTATCGACCCGACCGGGCGATTCTGCCTGGTGGCCAACCAGGGCGCCGGGAACGTGGCGGTGTTCCGGATCGACCGGAACACGGGAAAGCTGGCGCCGACCGGGCACCGGATCGCGGTCGGGAAACCGGTGTGCATCAGGTTTTTGAGCAAATAACCCCGCACTATCGACAGCAATCGACGGAGACGCCGTATGAAGAGGATCGCATTTGCGGCCGCCGTGCTGTGTTCGGCGGCCGTTTGTTTTGCCGATTACCACGTCGCCCCCGGCGGCAGCGACGAGAATCCCGGCACGAAAGACAAGCCGTTCGCCACGCCGGAGCGGGCCCGCGACGCGGTGCGGGCCCTGCGAAAGGGCGGCGGCCTGCCCGAGGACGGGATCACCGTGTGGATCCACGGCGGCGTCTACGTCCGCGAAAAATCCTTTGTGCTCTCGGCCCGCGACTCCGGCAAGCAGGGGTCTCCCGTCGTGTACGCGGCGGCGGGCGACGGCGAGGCGATCTTCGCCGGCGGGCCGGCCGTCGCTCCCGCCGCGGTGCGGAAGGTCACGGACGATACCATACGCTCCCGCCTGCCGGCGGCGGTCCGCGGGACGGTGCGGGTCATCGACCTTAAATCCCTGGGTCTCAAGAATGTTGCCGAAGCGTGGCCCGTGAAGTTCAGGGGCTACGGCGGGTGGCCGGAACTCTTCTGCGCCGGGAAGCCCCTGCACCTGGCCCGCTGGCCGAACGAGGGATGGGCGCGGATACAAAAGGTCGTGGACAAGGGGGCCGTCCCCCGCCACGGCGACAAGCGGGATAAACCCGGCCGATTCGTGTACGACGGCGACCGGCCGTCGCGCTGGGCGGGGCCGCGGCAGGTGTACCTCAACGGCTACTGGCACTTCAAGTGGTACGACGAGTGCATCAGGATCGGGAAGATCGATCCCGACAAGAAAATCATCACGCTCGCCGCGCCGCACCACTACGGCCTGGAGACGAAGCGGAAGGCCGGGATCTACTACGCGCTGAACGTCATCGAGGAACTCGACCGTCCGGGGGAGTACGTGGTCGATACGGAGCGAAACCGCATCTTCTTTATTCCGCCGGCCGGCGGGGGGAACCTCGCGGTGTCGGCGACAGCGGCGCCGCTGGTTGAGCTGAAGGAGGTATCGTGCGTCGTCCTGCGGGGGCTGACGTTCTCGCGCCTGCGGGGATCGTCGTCGGCGATCGTGGTCAACGGCGGCCGGAACAACCGGATCGTCAACTGCACGGTCAGGAACTGCGCCGGCAGCGGGATCACGGTCGACGGCGGCACCGGCACGGGGGTCGTCGCCTGTCATCTCTCTAACCTCGGCAGGCGGGGCATCACGCTCAAGGGCGGCTCCCGCGCGACACTCCGGTCCTGCGGCCACTTCGCGCGGGACAACCACATCCACCACTTCGCCCGCCTGGTGCGGACCTACCAGCCGGCGGCGGCCCTCAACGGCGTCGGCTGCATCCTGTCGCACAACCTGATCCACGACGCCCCCCACGCGGCGGTCCTCTTCGGGGGCAACAACCACACGATCGAATTCAACCACATCCGCCGCGTCTGCATGGATACCGACGACGCCGGGGCGATCTACAACGGCCGCGACTGGTCGCAGCGGGGCACCGTGATCCGCTACAATTTCATCCACGACCTCGGCGGCGGCGACCACATCGGCAACCAGGGGGTCTACCTCGACGACATGCTCTGCGGGACGACGATCTACGGCAACGTGTTCTGCCGGATGGGCCGGGCGATCATGATCGGCGGGGGGCGCGACAACGTCGTGAAAAACAACCTCGTGCTGGACTGCCGCGTCTCCGTCCACGTCGACGCCCGGGGCCTCGGCTGGGCGGCCTACCACGCCCGGCGTCCCGACGGCACCCTGCCCACGCGGCTCAGGCGGGTCCCCTACCAAAAGGAGCCGTGGGTGGACCGCTACCCGAAGCTGGTGAACATCCTCGACGAGAAACCGGCGGCCCCGGCGGGGAACGTGGTCACCGGCAACGTGTTCTGGCGGTGCAAAAAGACCGAGCTGGCGAAGCAGGCCGTGAAGCTGGGCACGATCGAGGGGAATGTGACCACCGACGCGGACCTGCGGTTCGCGGACTACGGGAAGCTGGACCTGCGGCTGAAGAAGGATTCGCCGGTCTTCGAGAAGCTGCCCGGTTTCAAGCCGATCCCCTTCGAGAAGATCGGCCGGGGGAAGAACGGCGGGGAACGGTGAGGGGCCGGCTGCCGGGGGCTAATTTGCGTAATTGAAACCCGACGGCTGACGGGGGTCCTGGCGGCGGATGGGGTCGGGCTTTTCATCTGTATTGTCGGCCGGTGCGGGCCTGGTAGTCTTATTATCGCCCTCTTCGATACCCAGTTCCTTCAAGGCCTTTTCATATTCCGCATTAAATGCATCGCTGTCCATGGCGGGCGCTATATCACGCTGTTTGTTTCGTGACCGCCTTTTCTTCATCAGGTATTCCCGCCTCATATTACCTAATTTCTCTGTTCGTTTACTGATTTTTTTCATCAATGCTGCATATCCGGGAACCAACTTTTCCCTCATCTCAACAGAAAGGTTTTCATTTTTGGTTTCAGTTGCGATTTGTTCGATAACCATGTCTGTCAGTTTAGTGAGTATTCTCGTTGGTTTTATGCCGCGGTTATTGCCTCGTGTATCATTACTATGTTGGGTTGAATCGTTATTGTATTTTTGGTATTGACGTATTTTACGTCTGATTTGCTCTTTTGAATCATGTAATGTAGTGCGTAATTTTTTAACGATACGATCGGCCGTTTCTTGGGATAACGGCTTTTTGAAAGATTCGCTGAATCGGTACTTTGCTTTTAATGTTACCGTTTCATTGATAAAATGCACATGTCTATTAATCTTTTCCTGGTTGATAATATCACCGAGGTCATGTATCAGAACCCTCCTCATCTTTTCTAACACAGACTCAATACTATCCGTTATCGCATTATATCTTTGTGTAGAGATGGGTGGAATTTGTTCAATATGCCGCAGAACAAACAATACATTATATAAGCCCTGCTTGACGATAAGGTGAGTAAAATCCACATCATCGTAATAGGGATACACCATAGCCACTTGGTTCATAATCAGTGAAGCATAATGTTCCTTTATTCGTTTTTGCTCGGGCAATACTTTTGCTGCCATGGCGGACACATTGACATTATTTAACAAATTAACGGCTTCTTTTTTATCGTCTATAATAAAAGGGTCATCTTCATCACCCCTCTCTTCATCACCTGCCTTCTTGATGCATTTGTTTACTATCTCAACGATTTCATTTCTCGTTATGGTTCTCTCGTCTCCAACACCTCTGGCCGCGATGCACACAAGACATAACAGTAATGTTGCATAGCCAACCAATGTCGGTTTGTCTCGATTGTTAACCACATAGTTATGATGTGCCGTTTTCATTC
>CAZLBC010000021.1:0-62615 GCA_964557575.1 uncultured Planctomycetaceae bacterium | reverse complement strand
CTAGCCCCGTTCACTGCGGGGGTTCGGGGGGAGGACGCTGCCGTGCCCTGCGGCCACGTTTTCCATGACCTCCTCGTTCCACGACGGTGCGAATATCAGGGGCGCGATGTACATGGCCACGAAATGAGATGCGGCGCTCGACAGGTGCCCTCCCCAGTGTCCCGCCGCGAGCATATCCCGCGACCAGCCGATCTGGAACAACTTTCGATAGCGGCCGTCGCCGTCCGGCACAATGAATCCGTCCTTGCCCGCGGATTTACCGTGCTCACGGTCCATGGTCCCGGCAAGACGGGTACCGACTCCCAGCAACAGCCAGTCGAGCTGTGAATGAATATTCACGATTCCCCGCCGGGTCTTTTCCAGTGCCGTCCCGAGGTCATAGCTCTCCGAAAGGGCGGCATTCAGGAGAATCAACCCGTCAATTGCATTCTCTCCGGCCATCGCCTCGACGGCCCACAGCCCGATGGCACCGCCCCCGCTGTGTCCGACGATAAACACGGGCCTGCCGGGGAATCCTTCGCGGTAGCCGGCTATCCACCGGGCCAGTTGACGGGCCTTTCGCCGATTATCCTGCTGCGCGTTCAGGTTATGCCAGACTCCCCAGACCGATCCCCACTTATAATTCTTTATGGCATATGCGACACCCCCTATGGAGAGGCCGCGGCATATTTCCTTGTTCAGATAACTCGGACCTTCTATACCGTGCAGGACGATAACGAGCCCCTTCTCCAGCCGGTCAGCCGTGATATAGTCGCCGCGGCGCCGGCCGCAACCGGAAGCGAGTACCGTCGAACACCCGACGAGGGAGAACAGGACCGCGCGGCTTATTGATCGCACCTTCACCGTTCACCGTCGGGGGCCGGGATTACTCTTTGACTTCATAGTCCGCATCGATTACGTCCTCGTCGTCCGGCTTCTCCGTGCCGCTCTCGTCACCGGCGGCGGGACCGGCTCCGCCGGGAGCCGCGCCGCCGGCATCACCCGCGGCGGCCCCCTTGTACATCGCCTCCGATATCTTGTGCGAGGCCTCTTCAACGCCCTGAACGGCCCTTCTGATCGCCTCGGCATCGTCGCCTTTCAACGCCTCCTTCAGGGAAGAGACGGCGGATTCGATAGTGCCCCGATCCTCGGCGCTGATATTTTCACCCGCCTCATTGAGCATTTTTTCAACGTTGTAGGCCAGGGCATCTCCCCGGTTTTTCAAATCCACGATTTCTCGCTTCTTTTTGTCCTCATCGGCATGCTCCTCGGCGTCCCTCTTCATCCGATCGATCTCGTTGCCTTCGAGACCGCTCGATCCCTTGATCTCTATGGACTGCTCCTTGCCGGTACCGAGATCCTTTGCAGACACGTTGAGTATCCCGTTGGCATCAATGGCAAAGGTCACCTCCACCTGCGGCACGCCGCGCGGCGCGGGCGGAATACCCGTCAGGTTGAACTGCCCGAGCGTACGATTGTCCCGGGCGAACTCGCGCTCGCCCTGCAACACGTGGATGGTCACCTCGGACTGGTTGTCCGCGGCGGTCGAAAACGTTTCTTTCTTCTCGGTCGGTATCGTGGTGTTCCGCTCAATCAGTTTCGTCATCACGCCGCCGAGCGTTTCCACCCCGAGCGAGAGCGGCGTGACGTCGAGCAGGACCATCTCCTCTTCCACGTCGCCGGACATGATGCCGCCCTGGATAGCCGCGCCGAGGGAAACCACTTCGTCGGGATTCACCGACTTGTTTGGTTCCTTGCCGAACAACTCCTTCACGATCTCCCGGACCTTCGGTATGCGGGTCGATCCGCCTACCAGGAGCACCTCGTTGATATCGCCGGCAGACAACTTGGCGTCCGAGAGACAATCCTTGCACGGCTTGACGAGCTTCTGGAGCACGGATTCGATCAGGGACTCGTACTTCGCCCGTGAAACAGTCATCGTGAGATGTTTCGGCCCGTTCGCATCCGCGGTGATGAAGGGAAGGTTCACGTTGGCTTCCATGGCGGTGGAGAGTTCGCACTTTGCCTTCTCGGCCGCCTCTTTGAGCCGCTGAAGGGCCATCGCGTCATTCCTGAGATCGATGCCCTCGTTTTTCTTGAATTCATCGGCAATATAATTGATCAGCATCTCATCCAGGTCGTCCCCGCCCAGGTGCGTATCGCCGTTGGTGGCGAGGACCTCGTAGACGTTATCGCCGATTTCAAGCAGTGAAATGTCGAACGTCCCGCCGCCGAAATCGAACACCGCTATCTTTTCCGACTTCTTGCTGTCCACACCGTAGGCAAGGGCCGCTGCGGTCGGCTCGTTTATGATTCTCTCAACCGTCAAACCCGCGATCTCGCCGGCCTCCTTCGTGGCGGTTCTCTGGCTGTCGTTGAAGTACGCCGGTACGGTGATAACCGCCCGCCCCACTTCCTCGCCGAGGTAATCTTCGGCAGTCTTCTTGAGGCTCTGCAGAACCATGGCCGAGATTTCCTGGGGGGTATACTCCTTTGATCGCGCCTCGACCTTTACCAGTTCGTCCGCGCCGCCCTTGACGGTATAGGGAACTATTTTTTCCTCGGCCGACACCTCGCGGTGGCGGCGCCCCATGAATCGCTTGATCGAAAAAACGGTATTTCCGGGATTGGTCACCTGCTGGTGCCGGGCCGGCTGTCCCACCAGCCGTTCTCCCTTTTCCGTAAAGGCCACCACGGAAGGCGTTATGCGTGAACCCTGCTCGTTTATCAGTACCTTCGGCTCACCGCCTTCCATGACGGTGACAACACTGTTGGTCGTTCCGAGATCTATCCCGATTATCTTGTTTCCAGCCATACATCACCTCGAACTTTCTGTGTAAACGGTGGTCATATACACTCTGTCGCTCCCCTGTACTCTTACAATAGTCATGCCAAAACACAAGTTATTTATATATAGCAGCTTATGGTAATTATAGGCGTTTTTTTACCCGTCAAATCGGCCGTGGAAAGGACAAAAAGGGCCAAATTGACAGGTTTTCAGCCCCCCGTTGATGCAGAATCTTTCACCCTCCGGTGACCGTTCCCAGGACGGCCTTCGTTTCAGCGCCCGTAACCTGCGGACAGTGGGCCGCGATGCCGTCCAGCCTGGCTGCCGCAAGAATCGCCATAGCCACCGCCTTTTTCGCCTTCAGTCCATAACCGTACCGTTCAACCGTGTAAATGCTGGAGGGACACAGCAGCCGCCTGATCCTGCCCGCCAGTCGAATATTCAGGGCGCCGCCGCCCGTCAATATAACCTCGTGGGGAATCTCGGTCAGTCCCATCACGCCATCCGCTATGACCCGGGCCGTCATCTCGGTCACCGTTGCCAGCAGATGCGCCCCGTCCACCCGGTGCTCTTTGGCCAACTGCATGAGCCGGTATATATACGTCTCCGACCAGTCGGCGGGATTCAAAAGCTTAGGTGGTTCCTGCAGGAAGTAGCCGTTGGACAGCAACTCGTTCAGAAGAACGGGGTTCACCCGGCCCGAATCCGCGATAGCGCCGTCCCGGTCGATATCGCAGTCGTGACACCGCCGCGCCAACTCGTCGATGATCCTCGTTCCCGGCGCGGCATCAAAACTGACCACATCAACGTAATTCGACGCGGCCGGCACGAAGGTGAGCCGCGCTATCCCGCCGAGATCTATGATCACCCTGCTGAAACGCCGATCCCTGAACAACAGCCAGTCACACCACGCGTTGAGCGGTCCCCCCATCCCTCCCACCGCACAGTCGGATGCGGCAAAACGACTCACCACCGGGCATCCCGACCGGTAAGACAGTATGTCCGGAGACCCTATCTCGATCGCACCGCCAAGCCGGTTGCCGACATCCGGCGGCGCGAAAGAAATCCGCTGTCCCGACCAGCCGACGGCCTCGATGGTATCCGACGTCAACTCCGCCTTGCCCATGAGTATCCTGGCGGTTGCCGCGGCGGCGATGCCGATATCGCGATCAAGTTCGGCAAGCAGATCACACGATTCCGCCCGTCCCCCGGTGAGCGACAGTATTCTCCTTCGTTCGCCCTCGGGAAAATATTTTTCCATGGCATCTCGCTGCGTTACCGACATGACCTCCCCCTCGCCGTCAATCTCGACGGCGGCCGCCTCAATAGCATCCGCGGACGCGCCGGAATACAAACCGAGAAATATTCTCTCGTCGCTCATGGGCATTTCATCGTCCGCCGGCCGGCCGGAGATATCCCTTCCGCAGTCCCGGCGGCACGGCGCGCACTCATACTAATATATCGGCCACCGAAAAGAGGTTGTTTGAGATTATATCTGAATGCCCCCTCCCCGCGGATGTGGGAACAACGCCATGAAACCGTGCCGGTCACCTCCTGCTGTTTTCGTATTCCTCCAGTGAATCCACCAGGGCCATGCCGTCTGCGGCAAGGGAGTCCAGCGAAGCGGCCGGATCCTCAATGACCTGCGCCGTCGTTCCGACAGCCTTGTCGGGAGTGACTGATCCCCGGGTTACCAGCCACGCAACGACCAGCGATCCCCCGTTTTGTGGTCGCGCAGCAGGCTTCGGCTCGACGCGGCCGTTTTCCGGCCCCAGGGAGATCCACGCGAACACAGCGATGACCAGCGCGGCGGCAGCCGCGGACACAGACACTATTTTCAGTATCCCGCGGCCGTCATCGGATGCGGATTCCAGGGGCGGATACTCGGTTCGTTCGTCGCAGGCCGTCCTGATCCTGTCGCGCAGGTGAGCCGGCAGTTCGTACGTGTCCGACGCGAACTCGTTTCTCAGTTGCGCCGCCACGGCGGCATGCTGCTCGTAAAATGCGCTGCACGCGGGGCACGTTTGCAGGTGCTTTTCAACCGGCGCGGCGTAAGAACGGTCGGAATCGAATGATCTTATTATCGCGCGTCTGCAATAGAAACAGAACATGTCCTGTCACCTCCACTGACCGTATCGGGACCGCGGCATTCCGGCCCGCCTGCCGGGCTGACCGGCGCCCGGCGGGCCCCGATTTCGTGTCTCAACTTCTCGCGGGAGCGGTATAGCATGACCTTGACGTGATTTTTCCTTTTGCCGATAATCCGCGCTATTTCACCGATGTTCATATTCTCGCCGTAACGCAAATGAACCGCAGCGTACTGCTGGTGGGACAAGATCCGCCTGGCCGTGTCCCAGAGAAACGCCCCCTCCTCTCCGCGAACCAGGGATTCGGCGGGATTCGCGCCGTCTTCGATCCGCTCGGGCGCCTCGGACAGCGCGGCTGTCCTGTTCATCGAAGATCGCCTGAAATGCCCGATCACGGTCCGAGAGGCTATCGTGTACAGCCAGGTACTGAAGGACCACCGGGGGTTATACTGGTCGATTTTACGGTACGCACGGATGAATGTATCCTGAACCAGGTCCTCGGCGTCATGACTATTCGCAACCCGCACCGAAATGTAACGCATAATCCGGCCCCCGTACTTGCGTACCAGTTCATCGAAGGCATGGACGGATCCCATCCGCGTATCCTCAGCTAATTGCCTGTCGGTCCGCTGCATTAATACAACCGGTGCCTTTCCATCATCCCGGGTTGCCTCTTGCGGGGCTGCGATCTGCATGCGTGCGAGGATCCTTCCGACCATCCGACTATACTTCGCCGCCCCCCCGGTGATCGTGACGGCGGGGACGGGGACGCCGCTTCTTCATCCGGTCGTTCCCGTCTCCGCGGGGCCGTTTCATCCTGTCGATGTGCCGTTCAATCATCTCCATCAGTTCATCGGTGGGGACTTTCATTTCCATCGACACGTTCGGCCCCTTGTGTATTATACTGACCGACTGGAGCAATCGCTGCAATTCTTCCGGTGTTTTACGACCTTCCATCAGTGACACCATGGCAAGAATCCCCCGCGCCATGGTGGCAACCTTGACGGCGTCCTCATCACCGGCCATCCGCAACCGCATGGCGACATAATCGCCGTCTTTATCCTCTCCCACTTCAAGGGCGGCAGACTCGATCTTTTCGATCAGGGGATGCATCTTCTTCTCGCCACCCCTGCCGGCGGGCGACATCGCGCCGATATCCACGGCCGCCGCCACGAGCATGGTGCCCCCCGAGGGCTTCAGTGTCCTGCCCAGTGCCGATCCGCCACTGAGGGACCGGCTGCCCTTCTTCCGGTCGAGGACATCAAGGGTTCGTGAAATACGCTTGATATCCTGCCCCCCCACGACCATGGTGCCGTCGTAAAAACAAATCAGGCCGTCTTTGCCGCGGCGGTCGTCACGAATGGCGTAGAGCTTGTGTTTTCCGTACGTAAAGCTGCGGCTGTCTCTGCTGATGCCGACCCACTGCTCGACTTCCGAGCGGTCGTACCGCGCACGAATGACCATCACCGCATCTTTCTCGTCAGCGGAGGGGCCGAAAAGGGTAACCGATTTCAGGTCGCCAAGCCTGTCGTAGAACTTGAGGATCTTGCCGGCCCCTTCCCGCATTTTTTCGGGGGCGTTTCTGTCACCCGCCTTCGCCCGGACCTTATCCATCAAGGCCCCGGTCAGTTCCATATCCCGGGCCTTTTCATTATCCATGTGCACCGCCCACTTCGTCGATGCGGGCAGGTCGTCCAGTCGTAACGGGGCAGCGCGCAGAACCGGTGACATCATCGCCGCGATCGTGACAATCAGTGTTATTTTCTTCATCGTCGTATCCTCCAGCAGTTTCGTTTTCGGGGCCGTTTGCCTTCTCCGTCACTACGTTTTAAGCCCGGTCGGGGCCGCCGCAGCCCGCATCCGGGTTATCTCGTATCCTTATACGTTCGCCCGAAGCGATGGTTACACCGTATCAAAAACTCATCTTTTCCTTGCCTATTTACCGTTGTGTGTTATAGTTTCTGCCCGATTTACACACGGCAATAAGGCGCATAACCTTGAGAGTCATACTATACAGAGCAATCGTAACCGACCGGGTCGCCTCCGCGACCTGACCTCTCACCCCAGGCGAAACGGGGGAAACCGGGGGGGAAAACGGCGCAGCAACACTTGTGTTTTGTTACCCGCGTTTCAGACCCTGAAAGAAACCCCTGAAACACCATGAAAGACATCGAAAAAATCAGAAACATCGGCATCTCGGCACACATCGACTCCGGCAAAACAACGCTGACGGAGAGAATGCTGTTTTACGCCGGGCGCATACACCGCATGCAGGAAGTGCATGACAACGACGGCGGCGCCACGATGGACTACACCGACATCGAGCAGGAGCGGGGCATCACCATCACGTCGGCGGCCACCCAGGTTTCCTGGAACAGCAACGTGGTCAATGTCATCGATACCCCCGGGCACGTGGATTTCACTGTCGAGGTTGAACGGTCGCTCCGCGTTCTCGACGGCGCGGTCATGGTTCTCTGCAGTGTGGGCGGCGTCCAGAGCCAGTCGGTGACCGTGGACCGGCAGATGAAACGGTACCGGGTACCCCGGATCGCCTTCATCAACAAGATGGACCGGCCGGGAGCCGACGCCGACAGGGTCGTACGCGAAATGCGGGAAAAACTCGACCTGAATCCCGTCCCGGTGCAGATCTGCATGGGGGCGGGCGGCGACTTCGAGGGCGTCATAGACCTGGTGGACATGGCTGCGCTGACATTTGCGGGAGAGTATGGGCAGGAGGTCGTGCGGTCACCGATACCCGCGGCGTACGCCGACGACGCGGAACAGGCCCGCGAGGCAATGCTCGAGGCGCTGAGCATGCACGACGACCGGATCATGGAACTGTTTGTCGAGGAAAACGAAATCCCGCGTGACCTGGTACAGCGCACCCTGCGGTCCGCGACGATCAACCGGGAGGTGGTCCCGGTGGCAATGGGCTCGGCGCTGAACAACAAGGGCGTTCAGCCCCTGATGGACATGGTCTGCCGTTACCTGCCGAGCCCCCTGGACCGCCAGGAATTTGCGCGGGATCACCGAAACGACGGGGCGGAAACGCCGCTGTGCTGCGACCCGGCGTCGCCGATGGTGGGGATGGTATTCAAGATCATCGACGAGTCGTTCGGCCAGCTCAATTACATTCGCATTTACCAGGGACGGATCGAGCAGGGAGCGTCTTATGTCAACTCCCGGACCGGCGACACGGTTCGCGCGGGGCGGATACTGAAAATTCACGCCGACGAGCGGGAAAAGGTCGACGACGCCGGTCCCGGTGATATCGTCGCCCTCATCGGCGCGGACTGCGTCTCGGGAGACACGCTCTGCGACAGGGAAGTCAACCTTTCGATGGAAAGCATCCGTGTCGCCGAACCGGTGATCAGCCTCTCGGTGGTCCCCGCGTCAAACCGCGACCAGGACAAGATGGCAAAGGCCCTCAACCGCTTCATGAAAGAGGACCCCACGTTCCGGGTCTCCAGCGATACCGATACCGGCGCGCTGCTGATCGCCGGGATGGGCGAACTCCATCTCGACGTGTACATCGAGAGGATGCGGCGCGAATACGGCGCCGCGTTCACCACCGGCGCACCGCACGTGAGTTATCGCGAGGCACCGACCAGGGACGCCACGTTCGATTACCGCCACCGCAAGCAAACCGGCGGCCGCGGCGAGTACGCCCACGTTGTCGGCCGCATGGAACCCCTCGCGGCTGCCGACGGGGAAGAAACGTACCTGTTCGAAGACAATATCAAGGGCGGTCGCATCCCCCGGGAGTATATCCCCGCGGTCAACCGCGGTTTCCAGGAGGCCATGAACGAGGGACCCCTGGCCGGCTATCCGATCGTGGGATGCAAAATGAGTCTGAACGACGGATCGTTCCACGATGTCGATTCCAGCGAAAAGGCGTTTCATACCTGCGCCCTGCACGCGTTCCGGGCGGCATTCGGGAAAAGCGCCCCCGAACTCCGGGAACCGGTCATGGCGGTAACGATCGAATCACCCGCCGAGTTCCAGGGTTCGCTGGCAGGCGACCTGAACAGCCGCCGGGGAACGGTCCGGCAAGTGGAAAACCTGGAGAACCACGTGGTGATCACCGCGGACGTTCCTCTCGCGGAGATGTTCGGGTATGCCACGACCATACGCTCCCTCTCGAAGG
This sequence comes from uncultured Planctomycetaceae bacterium, assembly GCA_964557575.1. Taxonomy (GTDB): domain Bacteria; phylum Planctomycetota; class Phycisphaerae; order SM23-33; family SM23-33; genus CAZLBC01. The sequence continues at coordinate 53,614 of CAZLBC010000021.1, read as the reverse complement.
GCATGGCGACCTTCTCGATGGAGGCCTCGCACTACGCCGCCGTTCCCGTCCGGATCGCCGAAAAGATCATCAAAAAGAAACAGGCGGTCACCGCCGGCAGTTGACCCCGGCCGCAGCGACTTGACCGGGGACGACCGGACGCCTACACTCACACCCGATGAAAACGCTCCTGCATACGACACTGTTTCCGGCCGCCATGGCCTGTCTGGCGAATGGCTGCGTCACCGCAAACCAGTGCAACGTCGTCCTGAAGATCACGGCATTCGGGGAAGATGAGCCGATCAATGATTGCACGCTGCTCAGCATCAGGAGAAAGGGGGTTGATGCGGACGGGTACTGGTGGGTCGTGGAGCGGGAGAAACGAAGCCCCGGCATCGCGGTCTCGGCCACGGTTGAGCGCTTCGACTCGGGGGACCGGATCTCCCAGGAGGGCCAGATGCTCTACCTGATCGGCCCCTACGTCCGGGGCCACATGATCTCCTACGAGTACTGGCTGTTCAGGCGCGGCTACCAGCCGGAGAGCTTCATGGACACAAAACTCGAAATGGCGAAAAAGAGAAAAGAACCGGCCTCAGTTTCGCTGGAAAAAATCGACTACGATGACGAGTACTTCAACGAACACGTGCTCGATGGTGCCCGCACGGTCGCGGCACTCTCCGGCATTCTGCCCCGTGAAAGCGAATCGACCCGCCGGCTGGTGCTGCTGACCCTTCACCAGGTCCGCATGGTCCGCAAAAAGACGATCGAACCGCGCACCCGGGAGGACGCCGCGGAACTGATGAAACAACTGGAGGCGTTCCTGCCCGAGACTCCCGGTCCCGTGCCGGTGGAGGGGTAGGGTATACCAGTTGCCCGCGCCGTCGGAACGCGCGAAAAGAAATCAGCCACCGCGGTCCGACCCCGTATACCACTAAAAAAACGGCCCGGCGAATCGCCGGGCCGTTTTTATTTCACGCGCCGCTGACGGTCGTTACCGCCGGTAAAAGTCGATCATCTCCTTGCAGGTGCAGGGCTTGATCTTGCCGGCGTTGCCCGCCTGCCCGAAGGCTTCCATCCGCGCTTTGCAGACCTCTTTCATGGCCTCCCGCGCCGGCTTGAGGTACTTCCGGGGGTCGTAGGCCTCCGGCGACTCCGCCATGAATTTCCGAATCGCCCCCGTGATCGCCAGTCGGTTGTCGGTGTCGACGTTCACCTTCCTGACGCCGTGCTTGATACCCCGCTGTATCTCCTCGACGGGAACCCCGTAGGTCTGCGACATCTCGCCGCCGTATTGATTGATGATGTCCTGGAGTTCCTGCGGGACGCTGGAGGAACCGTGCATGACAATATGGGTGTTGGGCAACCGCCGGTGGATCTCCTCGATCAGGTCCATCTTGAGGACTTCACCGGTGGGTTTCTTCTTGAACTTGTAGGCCCCGTGGCTGGTGCCGATCGCCACGGCGAGGGCGTCGACATTGGTCTGGGCGACGAATTCCTCGGCCTGGTCGGGATCGGTGAGGTGCGCCTGCACCTCCTCCTCGCTGAGTCCCGCACCGTGGCCGTCCTCGATCCCGCCGAGCGCGCCGATCTCGCCTTCAACCGAGACACCCACGGCGTGGGCCATTTCGACGACCTGTCGCGTGACGTCCACGTTGTACTCGAACGAGCTGGGATTGCTGTCCTGGTCGATCGACCCGTCCATCATCACGGACGTAAAGTTCATTTCGATCGCCGACTTGCAGGTTTCCGGACTGTCGCCGTGGTCCTGGTGCATCGCTATCGGCAGGGTGGGGTGCAGTTCCGCCGCCGCCTGCATCAGGTTGCGGAGGTAGAGGTCCTCGGCAAACTTACGGGCACCGCGCGAGGCCTGGACGATCACCGGGCTGTCGGTTTCCTCGGCGGCAGCCATGATGGCCTGGATCTGCTCCATGTTGTTGACGTTCAGCGCCGCGATTCCATACTCGTTTTCCGCGGCGTGATCCAGAAGGATTCTCATCGGTACCAGTGGCATTTCAATTCCTCTCCATATAAAAGCGGGTTACTGCTGTCGCACACGCATCGAGAGCGAGGGATTATACCCGTTCACCCGGCATCCGGGAACCCGAATTTCGATATAATCGCCCCGGGATCGACACCGATGTCGACGACGACCACCTCGCCGGTATACGCCGCCGCGCCCGGCGCGGAGAATCCCTTTTTCGCGGCGACGAAGGTCACCGTCATGTCCGCCCTGACCGCGGGCTGCGCCGCGGTACCGGCGTCGCAATCCAGGCCGGTGGGGATATCCACCGCCACGACGGGGCGCCCGGCATCGTTGATCCGCGTCACCACGTCGGCCATGTCCCCGCGGAGTGCACCGCTGATACCGGTTCCACCCACGGCGTCGACCACCACCGCGCACGCGGTAAGCCCGTCCGACAGCGCGGACGGATCCGCGGAAACAGCACGCAGGTCGTGACCGAGGCGCTCAATGATCTCCAGGTTGATCAGCGCATCGCCCGCTATCTTTTTACGGGGGGCGACGAGATACACGATCACGTCGCGCCCCCGATTAACGAGGTGGCGGGCGATCACAAAACCGTCGCCCCCGTTGTTGCCGCCGCCCGCGACGACGGCTATGGGCCCGGGCTCGCCGGAACTGAAGGAAACAATACGGGAGGCTGCATTCCTGCCGGCGTTTTCCATGAGCACCACCCCCGGAATCCCCAGCTCGTGTGTCGCTACCGCGTCGATATGCCTGACCTGTTCGCGCGTCATGTCATCGGTGGCCATCGGCACCTACTCCCCGAGTACGTCGTCGATCGCGGCCACCAGGTCGGTCTTCTGCTGAAGGCCGATGAACTTGCGGACCATTTCGCCCTCGATCAGCAGGATCAGGGTGGGAATCGCGCTGACCTCGTACTTCAGCGAGATCTCGCGATTATCGTCGGTATTGACCTTGCCGACGCGCAGCTTTTTCCCGTAGTCGTCGGCGATTTCATCGATCACCGGATCGAGCATCTTGCACGGCATGCACCACTCGGCCCAGAAATCCAGCAACACGGGACGCCTCGATTCGAGTACCTCCTTCTCGAAATTCTCATTGCTGATTTCCAGGGGTTTTGTCTTTTCCGCAGTCATCCAACGGGCTCCCTGTCCACCGATAAAAAAGAACACGGTCGACGCGCCGGTAACGATACCCGCGCTGCCGGCGCCTGTCAACCGTGTTCACATGACAATCGAAACAGCTACGTGATCTTTATCTTTTTGGTGCTCGCCTCGGCGGCCCGGGGCAGCCGCACCACCAGCAACCCATTGTCCATCTGCGCCTCGACAGCATCCCGGTCGACCTCGTCGCTGAGAGCAAAGGCCCGGAAATAGTCCCCGGTCACGAAGCCCGCATAGGTACGGTCGCCCGTATCCAGCGCCGGAGGACGGGTGCCGTTGCCGGCAATGGTGAGCACGCCCTTGTCGACGTTCAGTTCGACGTCTTCCCGCACCGCACCGGGCATCTCCGCAACGAGGACCGTCGTGCCGTCGGCTTCCTCGTATATGTCAACGAGGGGCGAGAACGTGCGTCCGCCGGTATCCTCGCTTCCGGACCCGGCCGTGACTTCTACCTGCTGTGTGTCTTCAGTCATGGTTCGTACCTCCTCCTCAAGATACCGCGATCTGCTTGGGCTTGGCCGCCTCGCTCTTCGGAAGCCGGATTGTCAGGATCCCGCGCTTCAGTACGGCCGTAATACCATCGGCGTCCACCTTGTCCGGGAGGACGATGGTTCGACTGAAGTCACCCGCCCCGCGCTCCCGCCGCTGATACTTGACGGCGTCTTCTTCCGCGGACGGCGCCTTCGTGCCCTTGACCACCAGCGTCTCGGCCGTCAGGGACAGATCGATGTCTTCCTTGGTTATCCCGGGAACCTCACACTCGACCACGATCTCGGCCTCGCCGTTGTAGACGTTGACGGGGGGATAGACGCCGCCCCCGACACCGCGGCCGGTACCGACGCCGCCGAAAATACGTTCCAGTTCCTTCTGCATGCTCCTCAATCCCATGAAGGGATCCCAGTTTTCAGACCACTTGAACAATGCCATGGTTCCGCTCCTTTCCAGCGCACAACGCATGAATACTGTAATGGGTACTCTGCATGTGATTGTTCCGACTGCAGTATGTTTTACATTTTGCAAACGCAGTGCCAAATGCGTAATACATTCATATAAATATAGTTATGGATAACCAGATCGAGACTCACACTGCCAGATTTCCCGTTCTCAAGCCCCGGACGACATTTTGGCAGTGCCGGGGGCAATTGCGGACGGCGGTGTATTCGGCTATCCTTGTCCGTCGCCAATCGGTCGATACACACCGAAAAAAGAGGTGAACAATGCCCGCATACCCGTTTGAAGAATGCCCGGTCCCGCGTCATGCCCTCCTGCTTCTCGCCTGCCTCCTCTCGGCCGCCCCCCGGCGGGGTCCGCAGAACACCGCCGCCCGGGGCGGCGATCGTCCTCGGCGGCGGGAATATCAATCCCCGCGGCGTCTGCACAAAAGAGAGGTGAGTACGTACACGGGCCGGTATTACCCGTCAGACTCCTTCTTGCCGGGAGGGCGCCGCCCCGGCGGCTTCTTTCCGTAGCGCCCGCGCTCCTCGCGCAGCAGATGTACGCAGTAGGAGTTCAGGCTTTCGCCATACCGCAGGGCGTCAATGGCCAGGGTCTTGTGCAGTTCCTTCCCGACCCGGATAACGAACTTCCCCGAGTATTCCTTTCCGGCGGTGGCCGGCGGAAGGGGTTCACCGTCCTCCCGGTATATCTCGATCCACTCCTCGACGGCTTGACACAACTCCCGATAGACCGTTGCCTCGTCGTCTCCGTCGATCCCGCCGAGCATAAGGCCGGGACACGTGCCGACATAGCACTGATCCTCTTCCGACCATTCGACAATCTTCAGATAGTGATCGCTCGCTTTCATTCCGTTACCGCGCGAACAGCTTGTTCCACGTCCCGCTCCTGATACCACTTAGCATCGCGCGAGGGGTTATAGCTGAGGGGTATCTTCGCGCCCCGCGGATGCGTGAAATTGCGGTGGCTGCCCTTGCCGCCGCGATTCACGAAACCCGCCTTTTTAAGGTCACGAATCAACTCCCTGATTTTCTTCGGCATGTTATTATAGTACTAATATAGTACTATATATGTCAAGGGATTATATCGCATTTTTCAAGAGTGCGGGTAATGGGTCTCAAAAGGATGGCGCATAACAGGGGGCAAGACAATAACCCCTCGCAGGTGTCAGACGGTCTCCTTCAGCCGGCCGGAAACGAGCTTGTGCAGTGAGCTGGCAATGTACGTCTGATACGGCACCCCTTCTCGCGCGGCGCGCATCTGCAGCCGCTCGAGATCTCGGGAGGAGATACGTATATTGATCCGCTTGTCCTTCTGGAGCGTGTTCCGTGCCGCCTCCTCCAATTGCCGTTTCTCGGCTTTGAAATTACGGATGCTCCGAAATTCGTCGCGCTCAAAATCCCTGAGGATACGGAGTTCTTCTTTATCAAATGTCATGTCATCTTTTTTCATTTCAAATACTCCCGCGTCGCTTTTCGGCTGGGAATGGCGGTCTTGAGAAAACGGACACCCTTCTGCTTTACATACGGAATCAGCCAGACGTATCCATTGATATTGAGAACGATGATACACTGGCCGGGGTAACGCTCCCGGTTCGGATGGCGGAGAACGTCCAGCACGTCACCGTTTTGGATACAGACGACAACATCCTCAAAACACACGCCGCATGTGCGTTCCAGTAACTCGTTCTTCTCGTCATCCCAGTCGAACTCACTCATTGAAAGAGCGTATCACAATGTGTGCCGTATGTCAACAATCCGGCGCCTCTCCGCTTGGCGCCGCGGCGCCGGTATCCTTCGAAATGAACGCCGTGGCGGCCAGGCGCATGGCGGTCTCCACGGACATGTCGAGCCGTTTGATGTTTGCCGGCGACGCGTAGACGATCGGGCCGCCGATCATGTACCCCATCGGCAGGTAGACCAGGACGCTGTCATCGCCGGCCGGACGCCCGGCGGGGTTCTCGTTGGTCACGATCCCCAGCATCCGGATGTTCCCGCCCGGCGCGGTGTAGAGGACCGGGTAGCCCGCCTTCCCCGCATCGCCGCCGAACAGCTCCAGCAGGTCGCGGGTCGACTCGTAGATGATCTTGATCCCCGGCAGGCGGCTCAGGAGCCGGTCGACCAGGTCCAGGATCTTCCGGAACAGCAGGACGCGGGTCATCAGGCCGATCAGGTAGACCGCCGCCAGCAGCAGCAGGACCCCCGCCCAGCCGATGTAGGGCTCGTACCCCGGCGGGATATCTTTGACGATGCGCGTGTCGACCAGCACCTTTTCACCCATGGTCGTCAGCCATCCCGCGAGGGCCACGACCAGCCACACCGTGACGGGCACCGGCGATCAGTATCTTGATCTGTTTTTTTATCATCGCTTTTCTTTCTTCTATTGCGTGCTTTTTATCAGGCGGGCCGTCTGCGAACGGCCGCCGCGCCACAAATCACAGGTCGGATCCGCGTAGCGCGGGAAAAACTGTTCAAGGCGGGCGCGGAGTGTTCGGCGCTTCTCTCCCTTCCGAATGCCGGGGGCGGGACTCGAACCCGCACGCCCTTTCGGGCAGGGGATTTTAAGTCCCCAGCGTCTGCCGATTCCGCCACCCCGGCCGGGGGACGCATACGCCTGTAGTGTAATCCGCGGCCTCGCTTTGTACAACCGGCTGCCCGCGGGTTTGCGACCCGGTATCCCCTGCCGTCTACCGCCCCCTGCCCCGGCGGCCGCGCCCGGCGGCGTAGACCGGAGAGACGAGCCACTTCCTGAACGGCACGAGCGAAATGATCAGGAGCGGGGTCAGCATCGCGGTGCATGCCGCCGACAGCAGCGCCCTGGCCAGCAGGGAGCCGTAGTCGCTCCAGGACACGCTATCCATGGCCAGGAGGGACTGTGCCGTGATCCAGATGGTATGCGCGACGACCACGAACAGGGCCGCCAGGAGCATCTGGGTCAGGGCCCGGCTCCTGAACACCGCTTCGCGAATCCCGATGATCCACCATCCGCAGAACGCGAAGGTCAGCGCCATCGGGCCCGCGCGCCAGCCGGCGCCGGCCATGCCCAGGTCCCACAGGAGCCCCAGTATGCAGCCGGTCAGGATGCCATCGAGGGGTTCCCGGGCACAGAGGAAGGTGAAGAGCGCGAAGATGACCAGAAAATCCGGCCCGAAGGGACCGGGCCATGCGCTGTGGAAGACCAGTATCTTTCCCAGGGAACACTGCAGGATGAGAATCAGGTACGAAACAATCAGGAACGGTATCCACCTCATCAATCGGCCCCCTCTCCGTCCAGGTGCGCGAGGCGGGGAATCACGATCCAGAGTTCCCGCAGGGCCTGGGGATCGACGGCGGGATCGACGAGGAGATCGACGTGCCGGGGATCGTCCCGGGAATCCGCGACCTTCTTGATCGTGCCGATCGTGACGGCGGCACCGATCGAACCGTCGTCGGGACAGGTCTGCACCACGTCATCCGGGCGGATCTCGTGGGATTTCGGCACCGCCGGGATAATCATCCCGTATCGGCCGTCTCCCCGGGCGAGCCCGGGCAGCGGGCCGGTGGCCGCCATGTCGGGGGTCAGGGGCACCTCCCGTTCGCCGATGCGGATCCGACGGGGGTTGCCGGGATCAATCCTCCTGAGAACGCGCACCCTGAGGCTGAAATCCCGGTCGGTTACCAGCCTGACCCGCGCGGTCAGGGCGCCCGATTCGACAATACGGCCGGCCAGGACGGTACCGTGGAGCGCCGCGGGCTGGCCCGGCATTCGCTTGGTCCGATCCGTCAGGAGCCGCACTTCGGTAACGTACATACCCTCCGCGGCACCGCTCTGGGTGCCGCTGTTAACCATGCGGGTCCAGCCGTAGGGCATCGTGTCCGCCGCAACGACCGTCGCCGGCAGCAGCCGCACGGGAGGATCCTCGTCGGGGCCGTAGAGCAATCCGAGCACCCGGTCGGCATCCCGGTATTTTTTCAGGAGCCGGTTTTGCCTCCTGAGAACGCGGTTCTCCCACCGGAGATTCCTGTTACGAGTCAGCAGTTCGCGCATGCGATGCGGGTGCAGTTCCTTTTTTTCTATCAGCGTCGATTTGACATTCGTCGCAAGATATATGCCCGGATCACCGAAGATGAACATCCAGTGGAACCGTTTGCGCAGCCACCGCGACGCCGACGGTCCGAGGAGAGAAAACAGCCCCGAGACGACCAGCAGGATCACCAGTATCTGGAGCCGGGATGGTTGCAGGATACTTTTCACGGGAGGCTATGATAAACGCGCCCCGGCGCACCGGCAAGAAAGAAGCGTTTATTTCGCTGCTCATCGGGGCCCGGCCGGACGGGTCGCCGGAAGCGCGTCGCCCGCCGGGATCGCCTCCTCGTCAACGGCCGCCGCCGGCGGGCAGACCCGGATAACATCGCCCTCGCGAAAACCCATCATCTCGGCCGTCGGCGTATCGAGGAGGATGACCTCGCGGGCCGATCCGTTCCACGTGACAGTCTCCCGTTTGAGCATTGCGCGGTGATCCAGTTTCACCACGCCGTCTCCCAGGATGCCCCTGAGCTCGTCGAGCCCGGCAAAATCCGGCCTCGTCTCCCGCCGACGCAACAGCTCCCGCTCGGCCCGCACCCGCCGGCCGCGCTCGACGATCCACAAGCCGGCGAGGGTAAAAACGATCAGCACGGCGAGGCCGACGATAATCATGTTGTACCGGCGGTCCTCGTCCCGGTCCGGCGAATCCGGCTGTTCGTCCGCCGGGCGGGGCGGGGAACCGGCGCCTTCAGTGTCATTCATGCTTTTGACTCCTTCCCGCGCCGCGCGGTATTCCCAGGCTGCGGGTGATGCGCGCCGACGACGAGGGGGATACGAAATCGGCAAAGGACGGCAGCGGCCTTCCTTTTGAACTGTAGTAGTACCCCAGCCCCCGCTGTATCGCCAGGTTGGTCAGCCAACTGTGTTTCTTGAACGGCAGCACGCCCAGGCGAGAGAATGCGCTGCCGGTCGAGTAAAATTCACGGAACGCGGCCATCTGGGCGTGGCGCAGTCCGTCAATGGTCATCCGGCGGGGACGGAAACAGACGGTCGCCCCGTTGTACTGGTCCCAGGTGCAGTCCAGCAGCCGCCCCTCGCGGCGAAACCGATCGTACACGGCGGTGCCCGGATAGGGCGTCAGGATGATGTAGCAGCTCATCGCCAACCGGGCCTTCCGCGCAAACCGGACCGCCTGCATGCATTCGCGCCACCCGTCGGTGTCGAACCCGAAGATAAAACTGCCCCAGAGGCTGATACCGTAGGATTGGATGCGCCCGATCATCTCTCCGTACCGGTCCGCCGTGACGAACCGCTTTCCCGCCTGCTCAAGCGTCGACTGCGACGGGCTCTCGAGGCCCAGTATCAGTCCGATGCAGCCGCTGTCGCGCATCGCGGCCAGGAGTTTTTCGTTCCGGGCGATCAGTATGTCGCACTGGCTCGCCCAGCGGATATTCAGGGGCCGCAGCGCCGTGAACAGCTCCATGGCCCATCGCTGGTTTCCGGCGACATTATCGTCTGAAAATATGAAGACCGAGGTATTGAACCGCTCGCGTGCCTCCCGTATTTCCTCCACGATTGCACCGACGTCCCGCCGGCGAAAACGGCGGCCGAAGACGGAGGGGGTGGTGCAGAACGAGCAATTGTGTGGGCAGCCGCGGATGGTCTGGATCGGGTTGAACACGAGGTAGTCTTCGGGATTCAGGAGGTCCTTCCGGGGCGTCGCTATGGGCGCGTCGGGATCGTCCGTCCAGTCATACACCTGTTGTGCGTTTCCGGAAACCAGATCGTCGAGCGCCCGCGGCAGGGTCCCCTCGGCATCCCCCCTGCAGACGATATCACCGTGGGCGAGGGCCTCTGTCGGAAGGGCCGAGACATGCACCCCGCCCAGTATAACCGTGACCCCCAGCGCGCGGTACGCATCTGCGATTTCGTACGCCCGGGGCGCCTGGGAGGTCATCACCGAGATACCCACGGCGTCAACGTCGGCGGACGGAACAGGGGGCTCTTCCAAGGTGTTTTCATCAACGATTTCGACGTCCCATCCATCGGGCACCACCGCGGCACAGACGGTCAGGCCGAGCGGCACAAAGAGCGCCTTCCGCGAAAAGGTCATCTTTTCGATGATGCCGGGAAGCGTAATGGTCGACAGGGGGCTGTGCGGGTTGATCAGCCGCAACTTTCGCGCATGCGGGGACGCGCTTTCGTTCCACGGCGTATCGAGATTCTTTCTCACGCTGCCACCTTTATTCCGCCCCCGGGGAACGTTCCGTTTTGACGAAAATCACGGTCCGCTACCGCAGGACAATACCGCCGATGGACCACGGCCTGCTCCCCGCCTCGAGAGCGGTGATGCGCAGGTAACGGGCATTGACCGGTGTCATCAGGAGCAGGTAGGTCCGGTCCCTGGTACCGGGGGCAGTATGGATGTTTTTGTATTTTTTGCCGTCGTTACTCGTGGATACCAACAGTTTGCCGGCAAAACCGAATTCCTTTTTACCGTGAAAAAGCACGATCATATTGAAGACGCACGGTTTCCCGAGATCCAGGGCAAAAGAGGTATTCCGGTAATTCCCCCCGGAAACCGCCATCGTGTCGATCGTATCGTCGATCGCCGCCTTGAGATTGGTAAAACTGCCGCCGTCGCTCGAAATCTTCCACTTCTCGGGGGCGGAAATCGTATCCCGCGCCGACTTGCCGACGTTGAGTTTACTCGAACACCCGGCCGTCTGAAATACCACGATAGCGACGACGCAGCAGACCGTTGTCGAAATCTTAGACATCGTGATTCTCCTCTGTGAGCGGCTCATTATACGCGCGAGGGGGAATTGTGTCCAATACCGCTATTGCCCCGTCAACACCGGAACCGCCTGAACTCTTTTTGCCGAAAGTGATAAATCACTGAATATGGTGTATGATGTCCGCACGCTATGATTGCCGTTTCAGACAGGACGCTTTTTCTCATCGCCGTACTGGCGGTGTTCCTGGTCATTTCCGCCTTCCGCATGGCGGGATATGCCAAACGCTACGGGTACAACCACCGGTTGTTTTTTTTCCTGACGCTGTTCTTTACACCGATCCCCGCGACACTTTTTTTCTGGGGGATCTACATCAAACAGAGAATGGACCGCCGGGAGGACGGCACCCGGGAACTGCCGGGACTGCGGATGCGGATGAAACACCGGCCGAATAATTGCCAAGCCGAAGAGAACGAAGAATCATGAACAGCGACGACGGCCACCGGGCCTGCATACTCTCCACCGGCAGCGAACTGATCAGGGGCACGTCCATTGATACCAACTGGCGATGGATCGCAGACCGGCTCCGCGCGCGGGGGATCGTTCCCGTCGCGCGGTACGTCATCGACGACCACCTCGAGGCCATCGTCGCCGCTTTGCGGTGCGCGGCCGAAACGGCGTCGACGGTCGTGATGACCGGCGGGCTCGGGCCGACGCACGACGACCTTACCCGCCGGGCGCTGGCACACGCCGCCGGATGCCAACTGGAGACAGACAAAGAGAGTCTCAGAAGGATAGCAGCCTTTTTCGAGCGCCGTGGGCGGCGGATGTCGGAAACGAATCGGGTCCAGGCGATGCGCCCCGCCGCCGGGACCGCGATACCGAACACCGTCGGCACGGCGCCGGGTATCGACATACGGCTCGGCGATTGCCGCGTCTTCGCCCTGCCGGGCGTGCCGGCCGAAATGAAAGTCATGTTCGAGGAGTACGTGGCGGCCCGCCTGCCCGCCGGCGGCGCGGCCGAATACAGCGAACAAATCCTCGTCTTCGGCGAAGGCGAGTCGGGACTGGCGGAACGGATCGCGGATCTCCTCGAGGGAAACGAGATGCTTTCGACCGGCATGACGGCCCGCCGGGGGCTGATTACCATCAGGCTGACCGCCGCCGGCGAGGAGGCGGCGGCCCGGAAAGTGGTCGGCGGGACCGCCGACCGGATACGGCAGCGGCTCGGCCCGCTGGTACTCGGCGCGGGCGAGACGGGGATGGAGGGCGTGCTCGGATCGCTCCTGCGGGAAGCCGGCCAGACCCTCTCCACGGCGGAAAGCTGCACGGGGGGGATGATCGGTCAGTTGCTGACGTCCGTGCCGGGATCGAGCGAGTATTACCGCGGCGGCATGACGGCGTATTCAAACGAGCTCAAGACCGCGCTTCTCGGCGTCCCGCCGGGCATGCTCGCCGAGCACGGCGCCGTCAGCGAAGCAGTCGCGGCGGCGATGGCGGCGGGCATCCGCGAAAAGACCGGCAGCGACTGGGCCATCGGCGTCACGGGCATAGCGGGACCCGCCGGCGGAACCCCGTCGAAACCCGTGGGACTGGTCTATACCTCGCTGGCCGGCGCCGGCGGAACGGACGTGCGGCATCATCTGCTGCCCGGCGACCGGACCATGATACGGCGGCGTGCCGCGCTGGCCGCGATGGACGCACTGCGCCTGCGACTCTTGGATGAAAAGCCCCCCGGCAACTGAATAACCGGCTGCTAAAACTCCTCCTCGGCGCTCTCCATCGTGTCCTTCCAGTCCTCGATGTGCTCGAGATAAACCGCCGTTCCCCGCGCGACACAGGTCAGCGGATCGTCCGTCATCATGACGTCCAGGCCGGTCGCGTTCGCCAGCACCGTGTCCATGCCCCGCAGCAGCGCCCCCCCGCCGGCCATGACGATCCCGTTGTCGACGAGGTCGGCGGCCAGTTCCGGCTCCGCCAGTTCCAGGGTCCGCGTGACGCAGTCGATGATCGCGCCGACCGGCTCCTTGAGGGCCTCCCGGACTTCTTCCGAGGAGATGTTGGTCTTCCGGGGAAGTCCCGAGATCATGTCGCGGCCCCTGACTTCGCGGGTCATCTCGGTTTCGAGCGGGCTGGCCGAACCGATTTCTATCTTGATCTTTTCGGCGCTCTGTTCGCCGATCATGAGGTTGTAGGTGCGCTTCATGTGGGCGGCGATGGCCTCGTCCATGTCGTCCCCGGCGACCCTGATGGTCTCGCAGACGGAGATATCCGCCAGGGATATGATCGCCACTTCCGTGGTTCCCCCGCCGATATCGACGATCAGCGATCCGGTCGGCTCGGTGACCGGCAGCTCGGCACCGATCGCGGCGGCCATGGGTTCTTCGACGAGGTAGACCCGCCGGGCACCCGCCCGCTCGGCGGAATTGAGCACCGCCCGCTTTTCAACGGCGGTGATGCCGGACGGTATGGCGATGACCACCCGCGGCTTGATGAGGCTTCGCCGGTTGTGCACCTTGCGGATGAAGTAACTGAGCATGGCCTCGGTGATATCGAAATCGGCGATGACCCCGTCTTTCATCGGGCGAATGGCCGTAATAGAACCGGGCGTCTTGCCGAGCATTTCCTTGGCGACGATACCGACGGCGTTGCCGTCCTGAACCACCCTGTTCGTCCCCCGCTTGACCGCGACGACGGAAGGTTCGTTGAGGACAATACCCTCCCCCCGGACACAGACGAGGGTATTGCAGGTCCCCAGGTCTATGCCCATGTCGGCCGAAAACATGCCCAGCAGGGAATCAAAGATCATCTCAGGTTAATCCTATAAAATGAACCGTATCCCGCTTGGGCGGATATCCGTGTGCATACCCGTCCCGCCGGGATGTCAATATTGTATTTTCGACACGGACACGCAATATTCTTGAGTGATTCCCGCTGTATCGGCACAGTACCGTACCGGAGAAGGTGCCCGGGAACCGTCGAAAGGATTGTCCCCCGGTGGCTACTTGTTCTCCGCCTCCCGGATATCCCGGTAGCTGTCCTCGATATCCTCGATAGCGGGGATTTCCCCGATTTCGTTGTCGAGAGCCTCTTTCTTTTCGATGGGAGGCACGAACAGGTCCTTGAATTCCACGAATCCGTACCCGTCTTTTCCAATGGCGAAGAGGGAATTGACGACGAAAAAGATCCCGACACCGAGGGCGATGATCGAGAGTATGATCAAGGCGGTGTAGACGTTGGCGGCCGGTTTGACTTCAACGATATTTTCGCCCGAACTCTGACTCATGTTATATCCCACTCCCCAGGTTCAGCCGGTTGACGACGCGATCGCCCTCCGCGGGGCTCTGCTTCTGGTAAGTCACCACGCCGGCGGATTCAGCGACCCGAACCCTCTTGACCGTGAGCTTGCCGACATACTCTTTGCCGCGGTAAATGATGAATTCCATGTTTTGCTTGACGCCGTTGGCGGAACCGATATTGATGCTGGCAATCCCCTGCCCGATGGCGACGATCGCACCGGTTATCTGGTCGGATACGACCGGCGCTTCTTCCTGTACTTCCCCGCCGTATTTCCGGAGTTCCTGTTCCAGTTTCACCAGCTTCTCGCTGAGTTCGTCAATGACCTTCTTCTGATTTTCCTTCTGCCGCCTGACGATATCGAGGCTCTTTTCCAGTCGGCGGGTGAGGGCCTTTTCCTCGTCAAGCTGCCGGGTCAGATCGGTAACCTCGTTTCGCAGGCCGAACTCTTCTTTCAACTGCTCCTCGGATGATTGCTTGTAACTGGCGATCCGCTTGGCCTGCTGCTCGTTGATGTGCCGCAAGGCGTTCAGTTCGTTCTGGAGTTTCTTGTTGTCGAGATTTTCCTCCTGTACCTTGTTCTCGAGCCTGGCGATCTCGTTGTCCTTGGCGACGATCTTCTCGTCTCTCGTCTGGATTTCATTATCCATCCGGTGCCTGAGTTCCACGTATCGCTTTTCGAGCGTGTCCACCGCGGCGGCAAGCTCAATGCACTTGTTTCCCCAGACTTTCCTGAGCTGCCGCTCCTGCCGGTAGTAATGCCGCCAGCTCGGTTTAACGCGGGCATATATCACGAAGGTCACCGATGCCGCAATCGCCACCAGCGTCAGGAGTACAACACATATCTTTGTCAGAATATTCAAGGCTCATCTCCCTGTCAGTTCTGTAAATCGATACTCGTTTCTATTTCAGCCTTATCGGAACAAGTAATGAAAAAAATCCAGCATCTTTAACATAGTGCGAACCTGAACATGCACGTCCAATAAAATATCTAAACTGAAAAAGCGCGCAAGTCAAGAGAAAATACCATTTTAATAGGCCGTTTTGCCTCATCGCAAGGCTGCCGGGGAGATATATTTACTCATTCTTTCCGCTTGAAAAGCCCCGAAATCAGGGGCAGGAACACCAGGATGGCCGCCGCGAGGAACACGACCGTCCCGAACAGATCCCCGGTTATAGTATAGGTGGTTATCCGCCGGTCCACCGGTAAACGGGCCCGCAGCGTCCCCGCAATCATCGTCTGCCCGCCGGCATCTCCGTCCCGGTTTCCGACGGCCGATACGATCCTGCCGTCGGCGTCAACAGCAGCGCTGATGCCCGTGTTGACCGCACGGTATACCGGCACCCGCAACTCAACGGCCCTGAACACATAGTGGACGAGGTGCTGATACTGCTCGGTCGTACCCCGAAACCGACCGCCGTCACCCTCGCAGACAAACCACCCGTCGTTGGAAATATTGACGAGCACCTGCGCGGCATCCTCCCCGATCATGCGCCGGCACACGCCGGAGAAGGTGCCCTCGTAACATACCGGCGTCACCAGCCGGACATCCCCGCTGCGGGCAGCCACGTGAAACCGCGTAACGCGCTCGCCGGGCTCGAGTTGCGGCATCTGCGACGGTATGAAACCCCGCAAAAACCCATACAGCGAGGGCCACGTATACTTGAAGGGGACATACTCGCTGAACGGAACCAGGTGCACCTTCGCATACAGTGCGGAACAGACGCCGCCGGCGTTGAATTTCATGACGCTGTTGGACATCACCCAGGCGTCGTCGGGATCGAGGGCCCGGTCGTTTCGGTGCACGGACGTGCCGCCGGCGAAAATCGGGCAGCCGGTTATCGCGCTGCAGACCGCAATCATGGCCGCCTTGCATCGCTTCGTCTCCCGGTGCTTTTCGTCCCGGTCCCGCTCGATCCGACCGGCGATGATACGGCGAGCTTGCCCCCAGAGATCCCGCGGACCGGTTTCCCCGGTCGCGACAGTGCCCGCTCCGGCCCGGCCGGCCAGGACCAGCTCTGCCGCCCGCCGGAGCCGCGCCGGCGGGCAGTTGTCCGGATCGAAATCCCGGCCGTGCAGGGCAAGCGCCGTCCTGAGATCTTCGGCGGGGGCCGCGCGGCACGCGGTCGCGCCGAAGAGGTCCGTTCCGATCACCCGCAGTCCCCGCTCGTCTACGCGGGCGAGTATCGCCGGGGTCGCAAAGCGGGACAGCACGTACCTGGCCGCGGCCGAACGGTAGCATGCCGTTTCCTCCAGCCCGATCGTCCGGGCGAGCCAGCCGCGCAAGACCGCCGGTTCTTCGTCTCCGGTCAGCCGCGCGAAACAATCGACCAGGGAACGGACCGCGCGGTCTCCCATGCGACGGGGATCAACCGCCAGCAACTCCCGGTTCAGGCCGGAAGGGATCACCGTTTCGGGCCAGGCGACCAGGTCGCACCCCTTCCCGGCGAGATCCACCGTCCGCGCGATGTGCGCATCGAGGTACTCCATCGGGGACGCGCTGCGGCCGGCAAGCGTAATGGGAAAGGCCTCCTGGACGACGCCGACCGCCGGGCCGGGCCGGTCGGTATCGCGCCCCAACTGCCACGTACCGTACGCAAGCACGACGGCCGCCGTAAGCACGGCGGCACCAAGCCCCGCCATAGTCCGCCGGGTCAGGAATCGCGCCCCGCGAAACCCCCCGTCGCGCGCGGCCAGGCAGATATCCGCCGCCGCACCGTTGACCATGGCCACGAAGAACGAGAGCCCGTACTGGCCCGTAATATCGCATACCTGGATGAGGTACACTCTCCGGTACTGGCTCTGAGACAGGAAAAACCACTCGAACGGGATGACGCGGGAACGAAGGAACTCGAGCCCAACCCAGACGAGGGGCAGCGCGATCCAGAACGGCATCCCCCGCCGCGCGATATTCCGGATCAGCACCGTCGCCAGCACCCAGTACAGTGAAAGGTACAGGACGCCCATCACGTAACCGAGGACCGTCGGCATCAGCAGCCACCACATCGCGCCGCCCCAGAACAGCACCCCCCCCAGCCAGCCGGCAAGGACCGCCGCAAACCGGTTCCGGGCGCGGGCGGACGCCAGGGACCAGGGCACAAGGGCGAGATAGGCCGCCGGCCAGAAATCGACAGGCGCAAAGGACACGAGCAGGAGACCGGCCGAAACACCCGGCAGGAACAGTGTCACCCACGGCCCGAGCCCCGCCTGTCGATTCACCGCCGCGCTGCCGGTGGACGCCCCGCTCAAGGTCCTCCCCTTGTTCTCTCCCGCATCTCCTCGGCCTTCTTCAGAAGATCATGCGCGGACGGCGCCTTTTTCTTCTTCAGTACGTGCTGTGATTGCCGGCGGTCCTGAAACGTGAACGGCGATATCTCCGTAAAGAAATCGATGACGGGATACTGATACCAGGGCGGGTTCAGGTCGACGGCCGTCACCAGGGTTTCGTATCCCTCTTTTCGCAGGACTACTTCGTAATTCCCGTAATAGGTAAACGTAATCGTCACCGGCGTGCGCCCGACCTCCTTGCCGGACACCTCCACGAGCGCGCCGGACGGCTCGCTGCAGATGGTCCACTCCCTGATCACCTGCCCGCATCCGGACGCGACCAGAACGACTGCCGAAAGAATCATTGCGCGTGCACGTTTCATCGGGAGAGATTATCAGCCCTCTTCTGCCCGTTGACAAGGACAATTTGCCGGTCGCGCGGCCGCCGGCCGCGCCGCCGTCCTGTCCCGCCGGAGAGATTGGTGCGGCTAAAAGAGGGGTCGCGTTTTTCCTTTACAAGCGACGCCAAGCAGGTATAATCTCCCGGTTTATCATCTTCGAGGAGCACGTATGCCCAAGAAAAAAACAAACAAATCCGTGGCCAAGCGGGTTAAGATAACCGCGAACGGCAAGGCCATGAGGCGCAGCCCGGGATCCGGCCACCTGAAAAGCGTAAAATCGAGCAAGCGGCTGAGAAACCTGAGAAAAGACAGGGACATCGCCCCCGCCATCGCCAAGCAGGCAAAGAGGATGCTCGGGCGATAGCAGTTATACCGGCAGCTGAAGGAGCTGATTATGCCCCGCGTACGCAAGGGTTCTGCACGAAAACGAAAACACAAGCGCGTTCTCAAGGAGGCCCGCGGCTACACCGGCGCCAACTCGCGGCGCTACCGGATCGCCAAGGGGAAAGTATTCCGCGCCGGTGTCTTCTCGACCCGGGATCGGAAAACCAGGAAACGCGAGTTCCGCCGGCTCTGGATAACCCGCATCTCCGCCGCCTGCAGCCGGCGCGGCGTCAAGTACAGCCGCCTGATGGGCGCGCTCTATGACAACGGCGTCGACCTGAATCGCAAGATGCTCGCCGATATCGCCGTTTCCGATCCCGAGGCATTCGACACGATCGTCGAAATGTCGCTCGGAAAGGACGCTGAAAAAGCGGGCTGATCCCCCGGAACACCGCCTGAAAAATATCAACACGCCGTCTAAAACAGCTATACTATCCCAATGTCGCTCGTCGAAGACCTTCTGAACATGAGTGCGGCCGCCGAGGACACGCTCGCGGCCGTCGCGTCTCCCGATGCCCTCGAACAGTGGCGCATCGAATACCTCGGCAGCAGGGGGCGGGTGAAGACCGCGCTGAAGGAAATCAGGAACATCCCGCCCGACCGGAAAGCTGAATACGGGAAAACGGCGAACGAGATCAAGAACCGGCTCCAGGAGGCCTTCGAACGTAAAAAGCAAACCCTGGATGCCGGCGCGGAATCGCGGCGGCCCGCCGGCACCGAAGATATCACGCTGCCGGGCATTGCCCCCGCCGCCGGCCACACCCACATCATCACCCAGACCATTCACGAGATATGCGACATCTTCGGGAACATGGGATTCGAGACGGTCTACGGCCCCGAGGTCGAAGACGAACAACACAACTTCACTGACCTGAACATACCCCCCGAACACCCCGCCCGGGACCCCCTCGACAATTTCTTCGTCGAGAAACACGGCACACTGACGAACACGATGCTCAGGTCCCAGACATCCACCGTCCAGATACGGGTCATGGAACAGCGCCGCCCCCCCGTGCGGGTCGTGGCCCCGGGGCGGGTGTACCGGCCCGACACGGTGGACGCCACCCACAGCTTCATGTTCCATCAGCTCGAGGGCCTCTACGTCGACGAGGGGGTGACCATGGTGGATCTGAGAACCTGCGTCGATCAGTTCTGCAAGGCCTATTTCGGTCCCGAGGTTCGCACCCGGTTCCGGCCGCATTTCTTCCCGTTTACCGAGCCCTCGGCGGAGGTCGACCTGCTGTTTAACCTTGACGACGGTTCGTCGAAATGGATCGAAATGGCGGGCTGCGGGATGGTCGATCCGGCCGTGCTGGAGGCGGTGGACATCGATCCGGAGCGGTACACCGGCTGGGCCTTCGGCCTCGGCATCGAGCGGATGGTCATGCGAAAACACGGCATTGCCGATATCCGCATGCTCTACGAGTCCGACATCCGTTTCCTGCACCAGTTCTGACCGCCGGTGACATATCCCGTCGCATCACTATCATCATTTCATGAAATCCGCCCGGCATACCGGGCGACCGTCATCGGGCTGTGCGGGACACCGCTTACCGGAGACAAGACATGAGAAAAAAGAAAGCTGAAACCAGGGATGAAAGCGACCGGTACCGTCTGCGCGGCCGGCGCTACCTCGCGATCGCGGGATTCGCCGCCACGTTCACCGTGATCCCCACCTTCATGATCGTGTTCGCCGCCGCCGGCTACGCCGTGGGGATCCCCCCCGTCCTCGGCGTCTGCGTCGGCTTCCTGCTCGGCGCGTTCGCGCTGCTTTCGATCGGACACGTCATGCGAACCCTCCAGTTGATGATCTCGATGCAGGCCATGCTGCTCGCCGTCATCGCCCACCAGTATCGGTTTGCCGGGACTGGGCAGCCGGACACGGAGAGATACGACGGCGTAGAAGGACCTGAATAACCGCGGGATGCCCGCCGTTTACAGCGCACCCTTGGTGCTGGGTACGTCTGTTCCCCTGCCGGGATCCGAAGATTTCGCGATCCGAATCGCCTGGGCGGCGGCCTTGAAGACGGCTTCGGCTATGTGGTGATCGTTGACGCCGTAGGGCACGTCCACGTGAAGATTCATCCCCGCCGTGGCGGCAAACCGGCGGAAAAACTCCTCGACGAGCTGGGTATCGAAGTCGCCGATCCGGTGCGAAACGAACGACACCCGCCACACCACCGCCGGGCGCCCCGAGAAATCAATGGTTACGTCCGCCAGCGCGTCGTCCATCGGGATCCGCGCGCTGCCGTAGCGGGTCAGCCCGGCCTTGTCGCCCAGTGCCTCCGCAAACGCCGCGCCCAGGCAGGCGGCAACATCTTCAACGGTGTGGTGCTGGTCGACATCGAGATCGCCGGCGGCCTGAACATCAAGATCGATCAGGCTGTGGAACGCCAGGTGCTCCAGCATGTGGTCGAAGAACCCGACGCCGGTGGACACCGACGACGCCCCGGTCCCGTCCAGGTCGAGCGTCACCGTTATCCGGGTTTCGGCGGTCTGGCGTGATATGTCTGCTTTTCGTGCCATGGTCACGGGCTCCGTTCGGCGGAAGACGGTTCAGCGGGTCACGTCCGCCAGGACGCTGAGGAAGGTTTCATTCTGATGTTCCGTACCCACGGTAATCCGCAGAAAGCCTTCCAGGTCGGGCCGATTAAAGTATCGAACGAAAATGCCGTGTTCCTTGAGTCTCTCGTGGATTTCCGCCGCTCCTCCCCCGGGCGGCGCGGCGAGGACGAAATTGGCGTCGCTGGGAACCACCGTCCAGCCCAGATCCTCCAGGCCGGCCGACAGGCGTCGCCGGGAGTACCGTATTTTCCGGACGTTGTCCTCCTTGTGGCCCTGGTCGCGCAGCGCCACCATCCCGACCGCCTGGGGAACCGCCCCGACGTTGTAGATCTCCCGGGCCTTGTCAAGCCCCGCCAGTATGTCGGGAGACCCGAGAGCGAACCCCAGCCGCAGGCCGGCGAGTGAATAACCCTTGCTCAGCGTTCTCAGGATGACAACATTCTCACAGGTATCGAGCAGGACCAGCGCGTCCCGTTCCGCGAAGTCCGCGTACGCCTCGTCGATCACCAGCAGTCCCCTGCCGGCAAGCCCCGTGGCCAGTTCGGCCAGCTGCTCGACGGGCGCCGCGGTGCCGGTCGGGCTGTTCGGACAGGCCACAAAGGTAACGGCGCCGCCCGCTTCCAGCAGGCCCTCGACCGGCAGGGTGAACTTCTCGCCCATCGGCACCGCGACGAATGTCACGCCCTCGACGGCGGCCTGGCTTTCGTAAAAGGGGAACGTGGGCGACGGGACGACCACCGGTCCGCCGCACGCCCGCGCGATCATGACGATCAGGTTGTCGCTCCCGTTTCCCGCCATCACCCGGTCCGGGGAGAGGCCGACCACCTGGGCGTAGACCTTCACCAGCGCCGCGCAGCGCGGATCGGGATAGCGTCGCAGGCACTCGGGGTCAATCGACGAAAAGACCGCCATCGCCCGGGGGCTGGGAGGATAGGGGTTCTCGTTGGTGTTGAGTTTTATCACGCTCCCGGCCGGCTGCGACCCGGGAACATACGACGTCATCCTGTCGATACTGTCTTTGAAGTAGCTCATCAGTCTTTCCGAAAGGCCGGGTGCCGTATCCACACCCGGGAATCAATCGTCTTCCCGGCGGATTTCGGCGGCCCGCGCGTGTGCCGTCAGTCCTTCTCGCGCGGCGAAGTCCGCTATGTCCCCGCCGTCCTCCGCTATGGCGGCGGCATCGTAGCGAACTACGCTTGTTGATTTCAGAAAATCCATCACGCTGAGCGGACCGGAAAAGGTGGCCCGGCCGCCGGTCGGAAGCACGTGGCTGGGCCCGGCGTAATAATCCCCGACGGCCGCGGGGGTACAGGGGCCGAGAAAGGCCGCCCCGGCATTGCCGATGCCGGCAAAGACCGCGTCGTCGTCGGTCGTCATGACCTGGAGGTGCTCCGGTGCGAAATCGGAGGCTATTCGGCAGGCCGCATCCATATCCTCCACGAGCACCACGGCCGAGTGGCGATCAAGGGCCTCGCGTATCGCTTCCCGGCGTTCAAGGGCGGCAACCTGCCGGTCTATCGCGGAAATCACGTCCTCGGCAAGCCCGGGCGACGTGGTCACCAGGAGGGCCGAGCCGGGATCGTGTTCGGCCTGCGCGATCATGTCGGCCGCAATCCACTCGGGCGGACCGGTGTCGTCGGCAACGATCAGCACCTCGCTCGGACCGGCGATACTGTCGATACCGACGATACCGAACAACTGCCGTTTCGCCTCCGCGACAAAAGCGTTTCCCGGACCGACGATCTTCCGCACCGGTTTCACGCGCTCGGTCCCCATCGCCATGGCGGCAACCGCAACCGCGCCGCCGAGCCGGTAGACCTCGGTTATCCCGAGTTCACCCGCGAGGGCCAGGACCATCGGGTCGATGTCGCCGTCGGCGGACGGCGGCGAGGCCACGGCGATGTCGCCGACACCCGCAACCTGCGCGGGAACAACGGCCATCAGCACCGAGGACGGATAGAGGGCCCGGCCGCCGGGCACGTAGACACCGACCCGCTCAATGGGCGTATGCCTGACGGACAACTCCCGTCCCCCCCGCCGCAGCGGCACAGGCCGTGGCGGCAGGAGGTATTCCTGGTACTCCCTGACATTTCTCGCGGCGCGCCGTATCAGTGCCAGGAACGCATCGTCGGCCGCAGCCCGCGCAGCCGCGATCCTGTCCGGCGCCACCCGGACGGTGTCCGGCGTCAGATCGACGCCGTCAAGTCGCTTTTCCAGTTCGACCAGTGCCCGGTCGCCGTCGTCCGCGACCCGCGCGATAATATCTCGCACAATCCCGACAACATCCGTCTCCCCGTCGTCGGCCGCCACGATGCCGGCGCGGAGTTTCTCCCTGAGCAGCGCCATGTCGCGCTCAAAATCCGGTTCTGACTGCCGGTATATTTTCATGTCTATCATCGCCGTATTCCAAAGGCACGCGGGAGATCGGCGCGCAAACCCGTCCCGGCCGCCTATCGCCCGTGGGGCTCCTTGCCCTCGATGACGAGTTCCCGTATGACGTTGGCCACGCCGTTATCGTCGTTGTGGTCTGTAACGTGGTCGGCCACGCGCAGGCATTCCAGCGCGCCGTTCGCCATCGATACACCGACGCCGGCCCACTCCAGCATTCCCACGTCGTTGAGATTATCGCCGATCGCCATCACCTCGCGCCGCGGGACACCCAGCCGTTTAGCCACCAGCTTCAGGGCGCCCAGCTTCGACGCCAGCCTGCTCATTATCTGGAGCAGCTTGCTCTCGGCCCGCAGCGCGCGGACACGGCCGGCCAGCTCCCGGGCGATAAACTGCTGCACATCGTCGAGCCAGTCGTTCTTGCCGAGGAGAAGCAGCTTCGTCACCGAGCCCGTCAGCCACTTCTCGATGGGCGCCACCAGGTCCGGTTGGTACAGCTTGGCCGTTTCCGTCTGGTAGGTCCCGTCGTAAAAATCGGTGTACCACTTGTCCCTGATCTCGCCGGACACCCGTATCCGCGGGTGCCGCTGCCGGGCCCAGGCCGTAACGGTGTGGGCGTCGTTGCAGGAAATCGGGTGATGCAGCAGCACATCACCGGTAGACGGAGACCACACGAACGCACCGTTGTAATTGACCATCGGAGAATTGAGCCCGAGTTGATCGTAAAAGGGTACGGTGGTTCGGGGGGGGCGGGCGCTCGACAGCACAACGTGCCCCCCGCCGCCGAGCACCTCCCGAACGACCGCAACCGTCTCCTGCGAAACGTTCTTGGTGCTGTCCAGCAACGTGCCGTCCAGGTCAATCGCAATCAGCTTGAATTTCATGACAATCCGAAAACTCTGCACCACCGCTCAAGGGGGTATGAACCTGGGAGATTCTCCAATTTTTCCGGAACAGAATCAACTCATTTACGTCAATTATTATATAATAGCGTCGGCATCACTCATACAGAAGCACAGCCTAAAGCGTCTAATGCAAGGTGAATCGAGGTTTTACATGTGTGTCAAATCATTACCTGCAGTGATAACCGGCACGATGCTCTGTCTGGCAACCGCCGCTTCTGCGGACGAAATAAAAGGGCTGCATATCGCCAGGCACGGGCAGTTGCGCGGCCGCCACAACGTCAACGACACGCTCGGCAACACCTGGGATCTGCACTGCAATTACGGATCGATTTATCACGGCACTAACTATTTATACAGTAACGCTTTACGGCTAAATATCAACGGGGGATATTTCAACTGCCCCAACTGCTCCGCCGACAAGAGCGGCACCGAATTCGAAGTGGGGCCCTGGAATCATCACGGGTTGAGCATCTACCGCAGGATAAAGATCTATAAATCATCGGGAATCGCCCGGTGGCTCGATATCTACCACAACCCGTCGGAGACGGATAAACAGGTAAATATCAGGGTTCAGACCCAGCTTAATTACGGGATCACCCAGACAAAAACAAATACCGGCCAGGCCGCCTTTTCCGCCAAGGACTTCGCCATGTGGACCCGCTCGCCGGCCAATAATACCCCGGCCGCACTCCACATTCCGCACGGCCCGAAATCCAAGCTGCGGATGAAGGTCAACGTGTCGGGCAATAATCTCCAGTACACGTCCAACCTCACGGTGCCCGCAGGCAAAACAATTATCATCGCGTATTTCGAGGGACAGAACCAGAATACCGCCCAGCTCGACAAGATCATGAAAGGGTTTTCCGCGAAAGACTACTTCGCCGATCTTCCGCCGGCCGTCAGGAGACTGATCGCCAATTTCAAGGCCTGCTCCGGGATAATGGATTTCGATCTCGAGCGAAGCAGCAACTCCGACCGGGTTGTGCTCATCGACGACAATACCCTCTACGGCCGGATAAAGAACACATCATTCAAGCTGATCTCAGCGTTTGGCGAGCTGGAACTGCCCGCTGCGCGAGTCATCGGCATGAAAGCCAAAGAAAAAAATATCTCCGACTTCCTGGCTATTCTCACCGACGGGCAGATCGTCTCCGGCCGGCTGCCGGGCAGTAAAATCGAGATACACGTACCGGGTATCGGCAACATGTGGATTCCCTTCAGTGATATCAAGAGCTGGACGTTCAAGGCCGCGGCGGAATCGGACGAAGAGATTCCCTTTTCCGGTCCCTTCCTGATCATACGTTCCGGCGACCGACTCATGTTCACTCCCGAATCGGTTCAGTTTCGCCTCCAGACCAGAAACGGCGGCGTGGCATTGAAGGGCGAAACAATTTACCGCATCGTTCTCAGTGATGCGAAACACAGCGTACACCGGGTCCTCTTCAAAAACGGCTCGATCCTGAGCGGGCTTCTCGAACCGAACGAACTGACACTCGACCTGCAGTTGAAAGCCGGGCAGACGATTCTTCGCAACGACCTGGTGAGGATAGAATTCGCGGCCGAAAAAACGCCGGAGAAGGGGCTGGCGAGCGTGGTCATGTCCACCGGTGACAAGTTTTTCGGACAACTGGTCGAGGATACCGTCCCCTTCACGGGAAAACACTTCGGCAATGGAACGACAGAGCAGTCGACAATCTCCATTCAGAGAAAAAATATCCGTCAGATCACCCGGTTGCAGTCACAGAAAAATGCTGTTCGCCTGAAGATATGGAACGAAAAATCATCGAGCGAACATTCGACCACCGACGTGGAATTTGTTGATGATACGCTTAAATTCAAGATTATGCCCGGCCCCGTCATCGAGTTCAGCACCATGCAGATGGAAAGTCTCACCAGGCCCCGGCCGCTGACATCGAAAAAGATTCGGGAAAAAGTGGAGCGGCTGATAGCGCAGCTCGGATCCGAGAGCTACAAGGATCGCAAGGAGGCACAGGAAACACTCCAGGAAATGGGGCCGAGCATTACCGCGCAACTCGAGAAACACAGCGACGATGAAGACCCGGAAATCAGGGAACGAGTCAAGGAAATTCTGAAGAATATCAAAGCGAATAATGCCGCCGAGGCTCCCCCTCCCCCCGCCGCCGTCGGTTTCGCGCCGGCCGCCGGCCGGCGAGGCAACCTCCGGCAGTTTCAATGCGGCGGGTGGGGCGGGTAATACCATCCGGTCCGGCTGACACCGAAACACGGTGAAGGGTGCACTCGATGAAAACACTGCTTACTGTTTACTTTGTTCTCGCCGCGGCTTGCGTAACGCGGGCCGCTGCCGAATGGCCCCCTGTCGAAACCGGCGGAAAACCGGTTTCCCTCAACTGGTCCGTCACGGACGGGGGGGGATACCAGTGGGATATCACCGCGTACGGTTCGGTCAACGACGGAACCAACGATGCCTACGACGGCGGAATGATGCTGCACGTCAACGGCAACCAGTTCATGGCGAGCCAGGGTAAGGGCATGCTGCTGAAGAGCGGCCGGGAAATCATGATCGGCCCCTGGAAACACCAGGACACCCTCGTCGTGCACCGGCTCATTTACGTCGACCAGGAAACCGGCTACTGCCGCTGGATCGACCTGTTTCGCAACCGGGGTTCGAAGGCGGCATCCGTCAAGCTCAGGTACTACTCGAACCTGGGCTCATCCATACAGAATTCTCTGAGTACGACCGGCGGAAACAACGCCGGAAAGGATGACTGGGGCCTCCTGACATCGAGCGGAAGCAGCTCCCGCCCGTCGATTATCCATTTCTGGGGCACCGAAAAATCGAGGATACGTCCCGACATCAAAGCACAGGGAGATGACATCTACTATAACTTCACCCTGGAAATCAAGCCGGGGGAACCGGCGGCGCTCTGCTTCTTCGAGATGCAGCGCAAGGATTATTCGCTTGCCGCCGAGGAGTTCAAGACATTCCCGCTCAAACGGGAAATACGAAAAATCAACCCCGAAATACGACGGCTGATCGTCAACATGCCCTCGGTATTCATCACGCTCGCCGGCGTCGATCTGCTCAGGAATGAAGACCACTGCCTGGTCGGACTGCGTAACGGCACCGAGAAACAGGGAACCATCAACAGGGACACCTATTTCCTGGAAACCCCGTACGGCCCCGTGGAATTGAAAAGCGAAACCGTGGTCGGTCTCTACTGTCCCGCACCCGGCAAACGGCACACGCTGATAGCCCTCTCCGACGGCCAGGTCATTTCCGGAAAACTGGGCGGGGAATCCCTCGCGATGACGTCGAAAGACGGCGAACAGTCGCGGATTCCCCTCAGGCACCTCCTCTTCGCCTCCTATCCCGTTTCGAAAGACAAGCCCGAAGAGACAACACTCCAAAAAACCGTCGTCGACCTGCGGTCGGGATCCAGCCTCGCCTTTGATCCCGGTTCCGTCGATTACACGTTCCTGACCGAGTACGGCCGATGCACACTGGCCTATGAACATCTCGAGAAAATCGACCTCGCCCCCGCGGAGGGAGGATTGCACACGGTTACGTTCAACAACGGTTCCCGCCTTTCCGGACTGCTGATCACCGAACGCGTCGAGACCGATCTCGCGGTCGGCGGAGTCCTGAAAGTGCGAAGGCAATCGGTCAAGTCCTTCCGCTTTCCCGCAGCAGGAACGCCGGGATCTGCCGGAGACGGACCGGTCACCGTGACCCTGCGAAACAACGACCGCCTTAACGGAGTCATACTGGACGATGCACTTCTGCTCAATGTCGACGACGAAGACAGGCAACTGTCCTGGTCCCTGGTGCGCGCGATCACCAGAAAAGACATCATGTCGACCTCCGTGACGGTCAAGCTGCAGGCCGGAGAAACGCTCGTGGGAAAGATGCGCAACAAGACACTGCGCTTTCAAGTCACGCCCGACACGGTGCTGCCGATTTACGCGGGCCATATACAAGCCCTGGACAATCCCCCCGGCGAGCCCGCCGCGCCGCCGGAAAAAAAGAGTACGGAAACAAGGCCGGCGAAGAAAGCGCCGGAGAAGTTGGTTGCCGAGCCGGCCGCCGAACCGGTCCCCCAGCCGCCCCCCGAGAAACCTGCGCCCCCGGCCGTTCCCGGCAATCAGTAATCGCCGGACGTCACCGCAATCACTTCCGTATCTCCCGCCTGCCTCCCCCGGCAAGCGCAACGGTTCCGCCCGGCAACGAGAGCGCGCCACCGAGAACGAGCGAATCGCCGTACGGCGAAGAAGCCGAAGCAGGCGGCTCGGTAAAACGAGCCGCCGATGCAGGCTGATGACGCCGGGCGGCGATGCAGCCGTTCGAATGCCGCCCTCGTTGCCGGGCGGGACCGCTCCCTACATCAAATCCACAGGGTCGACGTCGATAATAATGTCGGCCGGAATCTTTTTCTGGAGGTCGGGGAGGCGGGGGTTGAGAGCATCCTGGATGAGACCGGGACGGGGGGAGATAAGGATCAGGTGGAAGCGGAAGCGATCTTTGATCCTGGCGAGGACGGCCTGCTGGGGACCGATGAACGTGACACCGTCGCGGGGCAGGTATGTCCGGAGTGCGGCGGCGAACTGATCGGCGGCATCCGCGGCCCGCTCGATATCGGTATCCTTGATGATAAACCGCACCATCCGCGTAAAGGGGGGGAGCCCGGCGTCGCGCCGGTCGTGGAGTTCCGTTTTGGAAAATCCGTCGTAGTCGTGGCCGACGGCATGCCTGACGGCGGGATCGTCCTCGTAGAGGGTCTGCACGATCACCGCGCCGGGGACGGTTCCCCGCCCCGCCCTGCCCGCGACCTGGACGATCAATTGAAAGGTGCGCTCGGACGCGCGGAAATCGTTTATCGACAGGCAGGTGTCCGCCGACACGACGCCGACGAGGGACACGTTGGGAAAATCGAGTCCCTTGGCGACCATCTGCGTACCAAGGAGTATATCAAGTTCCCCGTCGCCGAAGTCGCCGATCACCTGCTTGAATTGCTTCGGTGAGGTCATCGTGTCGCTGTCCATCCGGGCAAAGCGGGCGTGGGGGAACTTCCGCGTCAGTTCGTCCTCGATCCGCTGAATTCCGTAGCCGAAGAGCAGTATCTTCCCCTCGCACGCCGGGCAGAAATCCGGGAGGGCCGCGGTCTTGCCGCAGTGGTGGCAGGTGGCAAGCTCAAGCGAGCGGTGCCAGACCATCGGCATTGCGCAATGCCGGCACTCCAGCATCCACTTGCATGACGGACAGAAGACATAACTGGCGTATCCCCGGCGATTCATCAGCAGTATGACCTGCTCGCCACGTTCCAGCGCGGCGGCCATCTTTGCCGAAAGGGTCCGCCCGAGCAGTTCAACCCTGCGCGGCGACATCTCCCGGCGGAGGTTGACCACCTTCAGGGCGGGCATCGGGAGGCCGCGGACCCGGTGCGGCAGCGTCAGCAAATCGTAGCGACCCTCGCGGGCGTTATTGAACGACTCCATCGACGGCGTGGCGGTCCCGAGTATCACCGGCACGCCTTCCAGGGCGGCGCGTTTCACCGCCACGTCCCGCCCGTGATAGCGGGGCGCCGTGCCCTGCTTGTAACTGTTCTCGTGCTCCTCGTCGACGATAATCAGCCCCAGCCGCGGGACCGGCGCGAACACGGCACTGCGGGGACCCACCACGACGTCGGCATTTCCCTGCCGTATCTGCTCCCAGTTGTATGACCGCTGGTTCGGGGTCATGCCGCTATGGAGCACCGCGACCCGCCCGAGCCGGGCGAGCAATCGCCTGAAGGTCTGTGTCGCGAGGGCGATTTCCGGTGTCAGGAGGATCACGCTGCGCCCCTGTGCGACCACCCGCCGTATCAACCGCACGTATATCTCGGTTTTTCCGCTGCCCGTGACGCCGTGGAGCAGCGTGGCGCCGTAGCCGCCGGCATCGATCTTCTCCCGTAATGACGCGACGACCGCCGCCTGTTCGGCGTTGAGCTCGAAGGGATCGGAAGCCGCCCGGGTACCGTCCGCGAGAGATTCAAGTTGCACCGCGCGCATCTCGGTACGCACCAGTCCCCTCGTCACCAGCCCCTGGAAACTCTTCCTGTCGGCACCGCATTTTTTCAACAGCACGCTCAGTTGAACCGGCTCTATTCCCTGCCGTTTTGCTTCCACCAATTCATCGAGGAGTTGCTTTTGCCGGGAACCCATGCGGGCGTCCGGTTCGCCCCCCTCCGCCAGGTAGACGCAGGTCTCCCTGCGATCAGCGTGGTGTCCGGCAACCGATGGAATGCACGTCTGCAGCACAAACCCGAGAGGCGTCATGTAGTAGTCGGCCATCCATTCAGCGAGCGCAAACACCGCGAGGCTGGTCTGAAGCGTCCCGTCAACAACCGCCGAAACCGTCTTCAGCCGAATGCCCTCGGGCGGCGGCCGATCGCGTTCGACGACGAACCCCGGGGTTTTCCGGTCACCGGCCCCGAAGGGAACGAAAACCCGTTGCCCCTTGAACGGTTCACCGAGCGATGCGGGCCAGCGGTAGTCGTACAGGCCCCATACGCCCACCGCCACGGCAATACCGACAATCCTCCCGCCCGGTTCGGCATCGCGCGAATCATCCCTGTCCTCGAACAACTTTTTCATTGCGTCAATACTACCGTCTGCCGGCAACGCATGCCAGAAAGACACGACGAACCGGTCGGAAAACCGCGATAAAAATTTATTCGACCGCCGCATGCACATCCCGCGGGGTAAAGTATAATACAATTGAATTCCGAATTATATTGCATGGTGCACACGCGCTTTATGTGCAGATGACCCGTCAATAGACAGAGAAAGGACTCGATAATGAAAAGGTCATTGATCGTTATACTCCCGATCTTCGCGGTCCTCGTTTCACCGGGATGCAGAAACGGCATGCAGTTCTGGAAAACGGACCGGAGCGAAGAGGCCGCGCCGCCGGATGAAACACCCGCGGCCCGTGTAGAGGCCGAAGGGATTCGTGAAAACCGGGCGCAGCGAGCAGAAGCGGCGGTCGCACCGGAAACCGAAACCAGTACCCCTTACCACCAGGGCTGGGACATATCGGTCAGGCTCGACGGCAAGGCCACCCGGCCGTTCAGGAAGGACGGCGGGCAGCAGATATGGACCGTGACGACGTGCGGCAAAACACCCGAGCTGCTGTTCATCCCCAACGAGAAACGACTCGGGGCAATCAAGCCGGAAAAGACCTATCTTTCCATGTATCCCCTGCTCGAAGATAAGACCACCGCGGGTCATTTTTACCGCTACGCGGGAAACGAAAAACTCGAAGCCGGAAACGCAACGACGATGAACACGTTCGAGCACCTCAAGGGAGACGCGCTGGATCTCGGCATAACCGAACTCCCCGAGGGGTGGTACCGGTTCACGCTCCACGTCGAGGGAACGGTCGCCTACGACCGGCAGATCATCGAACTCGAAATACGATAAGTAAACAGGCGGGCCGCCCGGTTACGGACGGCCCGCCTGTGGTATACATGCGATCCGGCGGAAAGCCGGAACCGTTACATCATGTCCTCCCCCATGCCCGGCGCCGGGGCCTGCTTCTTCTCGGGGATCTCGGATATCACCGCGTCCGTGGTCAGGAGAAGACCGGCCACGCTCGCTGCGTTCTGAAGCGCGATCCGCTCGACCTTGGTGGGAACGATCACGCCGTCCTTGACCAGGTCGCCGTACTTGCCGGCCATGGCGTTGTAGCCGTAATTCGCCTTGTCTTTCTCCTCGAGCACCTTCATCAACACGACGCTGCCGTTCAGGCCGCTGTTCTCGGCCAACTGTTTCAGCGGTGCCTCGACGGCCCGGTAGACGATATCCGCGCCGACCCTTTCGCCGTCGACGGCGAACTTCAGCTTCTTCAGCGATTCGCGGGCGGCGAGAACGGCGATGCCGCCTCCCGGCAGCACGCCTTCTTCCACCGCGGCACGGCAGGCGTGGAGGGCATCCTCGACCCTGGCCTTCTTCTCTTTCATCTCAACTTCGGTGGCCGCACCCACGTTGATCTGGGCAACCCCGCCGGCGAGCTTCGCGAGGCGCTCTTCGAGTTTCTCGCGATCGTAATCGCTCGTGGTCGTCTCGATTTCGGCCTTGATCTGCTCGATGCGCGCCTTTACCTCCGCAACGTCGCCGGCACCCTCGATGATCGTGGTGTCGTCCTTGTCGATGCGAACGCTCTTGGCGGCGCCGAGATCGGCGATATCCACGTTCTCGAGGTTGACGCCCATATCCTCCATGATGGCCCTGCCGCCCGTCAGGCAGGCGATGTCACGGAGCATTTCCTTGCGGCGGTCGCCGAAACCGGGCGCCTTGACCGCGCAGCACTGGAGCATACCGCGCAGCTTGTTGACCACCAGCGTGGCGAGGGCCTCGCCCTCGACGTCTTCGGCAATGATCAGCAGCGGGCGTCCCGCCTTGGTGATTTTCTCGAGGAGAGGTACCAAGTCCTTGATCGTGGAGAGCTTCTTCTCGAATATCAGGATAAACGGCTTCTCGAACACCACTTCCCGGGCCTCGATGTCGTTGATGAAGTGGGGGCTGATATATCCCTTGTCGAACTGCATGCCTTCCACGAGATCGACGCTGGTCTCGAGGCCCTTGCCTTCTTCGACGGTAACCACCCCGTCCTTGCCAACGTTTTCCATCGCATCGGCGATGTGCTTGCCAATCTCCGCGTCCTGGTTGGCCGAGCAGGTACCGACCTGGGCGATTTCCTTTCTGCCCTTGACGTCCTTGGACATCTTCGACAGTTCGTCGACGATCGCCTTCACGGCCGTATCAATGCCCCGTTTCAGTTCCATGGCATCGGTACCGGCCACGACGTTCTTCAGGCCCTCTTCAAAGATAGCCTCGGCGTAAATAGTCGCCGTGGTGGTGCCGTCGCCCGCCACATCAGACGTCTTCGACGCAACCTCCTTGACCATCTGTGCACCCATGTTTTCGTTCGGGTCCTCGAGTTCTATCTCCTTGGCCACGGTGACGCCGTCCTTCGTGACGGTCGGCGCACCGAATGACTTCTCCAGCACGACCACACGCCCGGTGGGCCCCAGCGTGCCTTTCACGGCCTTGGCGAGAACATTCACGCCCTGCCGTATGCCTTCCCGGGCGTCGGTATCAAACACTATTTTTTTCTTTGCCATCGTATTGTACT
The DNA here is from genome assembly GCA_964557575.1 of uncultured Planctomycetaceae bacterium. Classification (GTDB taxonomy): domain Bacteria; phylum Planctomycetota; class Phycisphaerae; order SM23-33; family SM23-33; genus CAZLBC01. The sequence continues at coordinate 20,432 of CAZLBC010000021.1, read as the reverse complement.
CCTGTAATCAATCGGGTTCGGCTCATCAGCACATCCGGACTCATGCCAGGTCCGTCAGTCGATGATCGCCAGAACGTCTTCCTCTTCCATGATCATCAGCTCTTCGCCTTCGACCTTGACATCGGTGCCTGCGTAGCTCTTGAACAATACCGTATCGCCCTTTTTGACCTGAAAATCGGCCCGCGACCCGTCGGCCAGTTCCCTGCCGTCGCCCAGAGCGATGACCTTGCCCTTCTGGGGTTTTTCCTTCGCCGCGTCGGGCAGAATAATCCCGCCGTCGGTTACCTCTTCCGGCTCCAGGCGCCTGACCAGTATACGTCCCCCGAGGGGACGAACGGCCGCCTTATCGCTGCTCTTTTTCTTCGACGCCTTCGACTTCTTCGACTTCGCCTTTGACGATTTAGCCATCTCTCACTCCTTCTTTTCTGAAAACCATGGAAATCAGAACCTGTATTGAAAAGAACTACGTTACGTACCTGTTGAGTTTCACCATCACGCCGTGGAGCTGCCGCAGGAGCGCCTCGAACTGCAGCGGCTTGCCCAGGACGCTGAAGGCGGCGAGGTCGAGCGCATCCTCGAGCCACCGCCGTTCGGCATGATTCGTCACCAGGACAATGGCGACGTGCTCATCGAGACGCCTGATTATCCGCACCAGGCGCATGAGACCGACGTCACGCGACGCCTCTTCGTCGATGACCGCCAGGTCCGTCCGGCCACTGCCGACGATATCGAGCAACTCCCGGTCATCCGCGGCCTGCATCATATGGAGCAGCCGCGAACCGACCAGCTTGCTCAAAGCGGGACCCCACTGCCCGGCCTCGCCGGTAACGACCATTTCCAGCGGCCTTGATTTTCCGGGTTCCCATATCATTGTAACACTCGGTACCTGAATCGATACAGCATCCACATCGACGAATACATACATGCATCGCTACCCGGATGTTAGCAACTGCGGTGCCACCTGACGCTTTACCTTTAATAATAATGAGTTATGTTATTCAATTCCCCGCGCATACCCTGCTGAATCTGCCGATGCGGCCCGAAAATACCCCCATACTGCTTTTCTGGCAGAAGCAAAGAGACGTCTGAACGGCTCAACTGCCGTTTTTCCCCGTCGGGGAACCGGTATCCACGCAGAATCCGGGAGTTTTTCTTTTCCCGAGGAACGCCCACAACAGCAATCCGGCGCCGGCCAGGAACGGCGGGATGGAAAGGACCTGTCCCATGGTCAGCACGGAATCCTGCCCGAATGCCTGGTATTCCTTGAAAAATTCCACGATAAACCTACCGGAAAAGTAGGCCGCGAGAAACAGACCCGTAATCAATCCCAGCGGGCGGTGTTCCTTGCCCGCCAGCCGGTCGGCAAATATAAGCAGCCCAAGGACGACCAGTCCCATAACAAATTCGTATAACTGTGAGGGATGCCGGGGGATCGCGACCTCCACAGCCTCGTTCATGGAGATGTGCCGGTTGTGGATCGCCGCGTAGCGGGGAAAGACCATGGCCCACGGGACATCGGTTGCCCGCCCGACGATCTCGGAGTTCATGAAGTTACCCAGGCGAACACCGGCCGCGCCGACTGCGGCGGACATCGAAAACCGGTCCATGATCTCAACGGGGTGGAGCCGTCGCGAGCGCGCGAATAAAAACAGGGCCACAATCAGCCCCACGGTCGCGCCGTGGCTGGCAAGCCCCCCGCGCCAGAAAAAGAGGATCGTCACCGGGTCGGCGAAATAGTAACCGGGATCGTAAAAAATACAGTGGCCCAAACGCGCCCCCACGATAACGGCCACCACGCCCCACAGTATAAAATCATCCACCACCTTCAGCGGGTATCCCCTCCGCCGCATCTGCCGTCGCCACAGGATGTACCCCCCGAGCAGCGTCAGGGCGAAGATGATACCGTAGTACCTGATCTCGACGGTGCCGAGGCGAATCGCCACGGGGTCGACATCCCACACGATGGCCGCTAATGCACTCATGACGGGCACTACCATACTGCGCGGGAACAGAAATGTCATCCCCCGTCTTGCATTTAGAGCCTGGCGGCATAACTCCTCGTCGTCCCGAGGCCGAGCGAGGCGGCCGCGGGCACGGCGGGGGAAGCAGGCAACCCGTCTCCGGGTTGGCGATACAGCCCGACACCTTACCGGGCCGCCGCAGCCGGCCGAAGCCAGAGGGTTATTCGGACAGGCTCTTACTCCCCGAGCGTGGTTTTTCTGCGCAGGATGTGGTGGTAGTGCCGGGCAAAGCGGTGGGCCTCGTCCCGTACGGCCTGCAGCAGCCTGAGGGCGGGGTCTCTCCGCTCGCGCCTGAGCGGCTCGTCGGCCCCGGGCACGTACAGCAGTTCCTCCTTTTTTGCCAGCGCGAGCAGCGCGGGGGGATCCGTTTCGAGCGAGGCGAACGCCGCGGCGGCCGCAGACAACTGCGCCGGCCCCCCGTCGATGAGGAGCAGATCGGGGAACAGGTCCTCGTCCGGTTCCGTTTTCCTGCGGTACCGCCTGGCCACCACTTCCCGGACCGCCGCGCAGTCGTCATCCCCCGCCGACTCCCGGATCCGGTAGCGCCGGTAACGGTCCCGAAAGGGCCGGCCGTCGATAAAACAAACGATCGCGCCGCAGGAATCGGTACCGTGGAGGTGCGCTATGTCGACCCCTTCGATCGTTCGGGGCGGGGATCCGACGCCGAGGATGCGTTCGAGGATTTCAAGCCCCGCGGACGGGTCGCTATAAAACAGTTCCGGCTGCATTTCCTCACCGCCGAGACCCCGCGCGCGGAGCCCCTCGAGCGCCTTCAGTTCGTCCCGCAGCGCCGCCGCCCGTTCATACTCCCGCCGCTCGGCGGCTTCCTGCATCCGCTGCTTCAGCTCGCGGGTGAGCTTCGTCCCCTTGGACTCCAGGAACTGCTTCAGCCGGCGGATCCGGTCGGCATAGTCCTCACGGGAAACCAGGCCCGCGCAGGGGGCCGTGCACCGGCCGATACTGTACAGCAGGCACGGGCGGTTGTACGCGAGCTTCGGATCGTCCGCGTCGATATCCCTCCCGCACGTCCGAAAACGGAACACCCGCTGCAGCAGCGGCAGGGACCGGCGCAGGTCGTGGGAATGGACGAACGGCCCGAACAGCCGGGCCGGACCCCGCCCGGGATTCCGGGTTATCGACACGCGGGGAAAGTCTTCATTCGACGGTATCCGCAGGTAGGGAAAGCTCTTGCCGTCCTTGAGCCTGGCATTGTAGCGGGGTTGTATATCCTTGACGAGCCGGTTTTCCCTGAGAATCGCGTCGACCTCGCTGTCGGTTTCGATCCAGGAGACGTCGGTCACCTGTTCCCTGATCATCCGCTCGATCTCCGGGCCGCGGGAAGCGAGGAGGTCGGCGGACGGCTGAAAATAACTCGATACCCGCTGTCGCAGCGATGCCGCTTTCCCGACATAGAGAACCGTTCCTCCCGCGTCCTTGAACAGGTAGATTCCCGGCGACGTCGGTATCTCCGCGATTTTTTCGCGGATGCTCTCGACGGCCTCAGCACGTCTTTTGTCGCTTTTCGCCATGGCCGTATACACGCGGTTTCTCCGGCAGGACCGCAACCCCGGCGGCGGTTACTTCTTCTCCTCCGCGGTCTTCACTTTTATTGTGTACACCTGTTCTTCACCCTCCCGCATACAGGTGATACGCAAGTCCCCGGGCGTCTTCGCGCCGAGGGTTTCGTCCAGCACCGCCTTGCATTCCCTGGCGGTCCGTACCGTCTTGTCATTTACGGCGGTCACCACGTCACCCGGCCGGATGCCCACGCGCGCGGCAACCTTTTTCTCGTTTACCGCCACCACGACCAGTCCCTCGGCGCCCGCGTTCGCGGCATCGCCGAGGTACCGGTCCAGCATAACGGTCTCGCGCATCAGTATACCGAGGCCGTTGTCGAAAATCCGCTTCGCCTCGCTCGGCAGTTCGGGCATCGGTTCGAGCGCCACGGTGAATTCCTTCCGCTCCGCGTCCCGGTAGACGCCGAGCCTTACCTTCTGACCCCGCATACCGAAAAGCCGCCGGGCAAAATTGCGACTCACCAGGGCGGGGGTCGCGAGTTTCTCAAGCGCTTCGCCGTTTACGGATACGATGATATCACGGTCCTTCATGCCCGCTTCGTCGGCCGGGCCGCCGGGGATGACGTTGTCGACCATGACGGCCGGAAAATCCACCCCCCGGGGCTTGAGGAGGTCCTCGCCGACCGCCCTGAAGACACCCACGCCGATCCATTTCAGCCGCCGGGCCTTCCCCCCGGTGGGGATGTTGCGCAAAACGCCGGCGAATTCCTCGACCGGGACGAAGTAGAGTGAACGGTCCATGCTCTTGAGGGGAATGGTGACCTTCTTGTTGTTTGCCAGCATGGTGTACCGTTCGAAGGGCTGGGACTGCACCAGGCCGATCCCCTTTCCCGCGGCATTCAGCACGATCGAACCCGGTCCCGGCAGGCTGCCGCCGGTAACGAACACGACCCTCCCCGGCCGGCGGTATACGCCGGCGACGTAGCCCTGGCCGAGCACCGGCGCAGCGGCGGGAGAAGCCGCGTTCAATCCCAGCGAAAATACCGGGTCGCCGAGCGAAAGCCGACCGGATTTCAGAAACGAAATCGAAACCCAGCCATACTCCCCTTCCGTCCTCAGGAAACTCAGGCCGGTGATGGGATCCATTCCCAGCAGTTCCGCGTCGAAACTCTTTCGGTCCGTGCCGGGCGCCACCAGTTTCAGGCCGGCGATCGTCTTCGGCCGCAACTTGACATCAAGGGCCAGAGTCATGAACAGCCCCTGCCCCGCATCCAGGCAAACGCCGGTCCCGGCCATGGTCCGGGAACCGACTTCGCTCTTGACGGTGCAGATCACCTTCACGAGCATCTTATCCGCCCGCGCCGACAATCGCTTGAGCGTATCGCCGACCTCGTCTGCCGGAACCGGCTTAACCACTGTAAGTGCTGTCACAGAAAAAAGAAGCAGTACTCCGACAACAGTTGTTCTTCTCATCGGTCATTCCTCGGTTTTACAAGTCTGCCCTGCAACGCGGGCACGAAAATAACGGGTATATCCTACCACAATCAAACATTTCGCGTAACCGTGAAAAAAAGACATCGGCCGGCCCGCGGGGTCTCTGCCTCATTTCTCGCGCAGGAGAGCGAAAAACACGGAGAACACAGCTAAAATAGTAATGTGTGTTCATTGACCCGCTTTCATAATTTAGTACAATCGTAACGATTGAATCGAAAATGGAATTTTGTCGCCAAACGGGGATGCTGTTCAGGGAGCGGTGCCGCGGCGGCGGAGGGACGCTGCAGGGCCGTGATAGCGGTGAGTGGTGGAGGAGCTGAGGTGAGGTACACCCTCAGATACAGGCCTCCCGGAAACGGACTGGTGAAACGAGGCCGTCCCGCGCGAAACACGAACATTCGCGCACCCGCGCGAATGTGAAAATGATAGATAGCTTTTTTACTGATTATCATCCAATTTGGAGGATAGCGGTTATGCCGGATCCGAATTCACGGGCAATCAAGATGCTTCGCAAGTGGTATCGCGCACTTCTCGGCAAACAGGGCCTCTTCCGGTTCCTGGCCGCCGTGCGCAAACAGCGATCTCACGAAGGCGGCGCGCGGCGCCGCGGAACCCTGCGCGGGGCGGCCGTTTCCGGGTTCCTCGTCCTCAGCCTGCTCGGCGGCAGGGTCGCGGCGAATCCCAACGGTGAATCCGTCGCGGCGGGCAGCGCGTCGTTCCAGCGCAGCGGTCAAAACCTGACCGTCACCCAGAACACCAACAAGCTCATCGTCAACTGGCAGAACTTCTCCATCGCCGCCGGAGAAATGACGCGCTTCATCCAGCCCGGCCCCAACGCCGCGGCACTCAACCGCGTCATGAGCGGAAACCCCTCTCAAATTTACGGGACCCTCAAGGCCAACGGGCAGATCTACCTGGTCAACCCCAACGGCATCGTCGTCGGTCCCGGCGGCGTCATCGACACCCAGTCGTTCATCGCCTCCACGCTGAACATTGCGGACAGCGATTTCCTCGACGGCGGCGACATGACCTTCGTCGGCGACTCGGACGCGGCGGTACAGAACCTCGGCAGCATCAACGCCCTCGGCGGCGACGTCTTCCTGATCGCCACGGCGGTCGAAAACAGCGGCACCATCAGCGCCCCGGACGGCACGGTGGGGCTGGCGGCCGGCGGCGAGGTCCTCCTGGCCGACGGCGACTCGCGCGGCCTGCTGGTCAGGAGTGCGGCCGCGGGCGGGGACGTCGGCGTGGAAAACGCCGGCGTCATCGAGGCGACCCGCGCCGAACTCCAGGCGGCCGGCGGCAACATGTACTCCCTGGCCATCAAGAACAGCGGCACGATCCGGCGGGCGACCGGCGCGGTCGAGCAGGACGGGCAGGTCCTGCTGACGGCCGATTCCGGCACCGTTTCCCACGGCGGGACGATTGAGTCGGCAGGCGGCGTCGTCGAGGTCACCGGGGGAGAGGTCATCCTCGAGACCGGTTCGACGATCGACGTCTCCGGGGAAACCGGCGGCCGGGTCCTGGTCGGCGGCGACTTTCACGGCGCCGGCCCCCTGGCCAACGCCGAATCAGTCTTCGTGGCCGACGGGGCCGCAATACACGCCGACGGCATCGACGGCGACGGCGGTGAGGTCGCGGTCTGGTCCGACGGCACGACCGCGTTTCACGGACTGATCACCGCCACGGGCGGCGGCGACGGCGACGGGGGATTCGTGGAGGTCTCCGGCAAGCAGCACCTGGTCTTCGACGGGACGGTCGACACGACGGCCGAAAACGGCCGGACGGGCACCCTCCTGCTGGACCCGACGAACGTGACGATCGTCGACGGGGGCGGCGGCGCCGACGACGGCGCGGTCGCCGACGGCACAATCAACGGGGCCGACGGGGGCGGGGCGGACTTCACCATCTCCGAGGCCGCGCTGGAGGGCATCGCGGCCACGACGAACATTATTGTCGAGGCCCTCGAAAACATCACCATCGAGGACCTCAGCGACGACGTCCTCGACTTGGCGACAACCGGCTCGGTAACGTTCACCGCCGACAGCGACGGCGACGGGTCGGGCACCTTCGCGATGTTCCCCTCCGACACGATCGCCACCGACGGGGCGACGTTGACGATCAGCGGTGCGGCCGTGCAGACCGGCGGTCTGGACACCACCGGCGCCGCCGGTTCCGCGGTCGCCGACATCGACGTGACCTCCACGGCCGGCCGGCTGGTCCTCGGCGGGGCCGTCACGAGCAACGGCGCGGTGAACCTCACCGCCGGGGGCGGCGACCAGGCCCTGGTCATCAACGCCCCGGTTTCCGCGGGCGCCGACAGCATCTTCACCGCCGACCGGATGGCGATAAACGACACGGTCGGCGTGGGCGCGAATATCCTGACGCTGCAACCGGAGACCGCCAACCGGGCGATCGACCTCGGCTCGATCGGCGTCGACGCCTGGTACGACCCGAAGTGGAGCTACCGGATCGCGGTGACGGTCGACGACACGCAGGTCGACGGCGACCAGGCCGACTTCCCGGTCTACGTCGACCTCGACGACATGCCGGACGATTTCTTCACCAACGTCGACGCCGGCGGCGCGGACATCCGGGTGACGGCGGCCGACGGGGCGACCGAGCTGGCGCGCGAGGTGGTCTCTATCGACACTGTCAACAAAACCGGCGAGATGCACTTCAAGGCCGACGCCCTCTCCGGCGGCAGCGACACGACGTTCTACGTCTACTACGGCAACGCCGGTGCCGCGGAACCGGACGCCGCGGCGCCCAACGGCGCGCAGGCGGTCTGGGGCGACTACACGATGGTCCAGCACCTCAACGAGAAGCCGGTCTACCCCGGCGGGGCCGTCACGCAGGAGGCGATGGACGGGACCGACGGGGGCTTCGCCGTCCTGCGCAGCGACGGGGTGACCTTCGGCAGCGCAACCGTGGCCTGCGACGAAGACCAGCTCGCCGACGACGAACGCGGCCACACAGACGAGCAGTTCGGTGCGTGGACGTTCGCCGACAGCGACTTCGACATACTCGACGACACCAGCGCGGCCATCGGCGAGGTCCTCGTCGTCGACGATCTAACCGGCGGCTGGACGACCGTCACGCTGCGAAACACCTACACCAGCCCGGTCATCGTCGCCACGCGGGAACTGGAAAGCGGCGACGACTCCCCGGCCGTCGTCCGCATCGACAACGTCGACGTTGCCGGCGGCACGTTCGACGCCATGCTCCAGGACATCGGCGACGGCTCCGACACCACCGTACCCGCCAACGTCCACTTCCTTGTCGTGGAAGCCGGCACCCACACGCTCCCGGGGGGGACCCCCCTCGAAGCGGGGACCGTTCTCTCCGACGGCACCAATGAGAACGGTAACTGGAACTCCGCACAGATGGAGCAGGTTACGCCCTCCATTGCCTTTTCGGGAACACCGGTCGTCCTCGGGCAGGTCATGTCGTACAACGACACCGGCTGGTCCGCATTCTGGTCATCCGACGGCAACTCGGCAAACCCGCCCAGTGCCGCGAATATCTACGTCGGCAAGGAAGTGGCAGAGGATCCCGACACGACCCGCAACGACGAGACGCTCGGGTACGTTCTGCTCGACACAAGCACCGGCACGACGAACGGGGTTGAGTGGGACGCCCGCCTCAGCGGCGACTTCATCGAGGGCGTCGACGACGGGCAGTACAACATCGGCCACGCCTTCACCGCCAGCAACCGGACGTTCGCCGATTCGTCGGCCGGCGGGGCCGACGGAACCCAGAAAAACTTCCCGCTCGGCGTAACGGGCCACATCGGCGACGCCGTCGAGTTCGACGGCCGCAACGACTGGATCGACCTCGGCGTCACCAGCCTCGGCGGGGCCTTCGACGGCGGCAGCACCTCGTTTACGCTCTCGGGGTGGATACAGCCCGAACTCCTCGGCACCGACACGACCAACCACAGCATCCACAACTGCTTTTTCTCCCGCTCGTCCAACAGCGCCAACGACAACTTCGAGATCGGGGTCAACCCCGACGGGCGGCTCGACCTCTACTTCGATACCAAGGACGGCGGCGGCGACAACACACGTGTCGTGGGAACCGCCGGCGACCTGGCCGCCGGCGCCATGCACCACGTGACGGTAACGTACGACGCGGGCACGGTCAGCGTCTACCTGGACAACGCGGGCTATGGCACCACGGTCTCCGGCACGAACATGGACAACGCCGGCGGCGCGGAGATGACGATCGGCCTCTCCGGTCACGAGAGCGGCGGCACCAAGCCTTTCGACGGGGAGATCGACGAACTGCGGGTCTCAACGCTCGTCCGTTCGGCCGGCTGGGTCGGCACCGAGTACAACAACCAGAGCAATCCCGGGGGGTTCTTCTCCGCGGTCGGCGCCCAGGGAACTACCGCCGCCGGGGACACGCTCCAGTTGTCCGCGGCGGAACTGGACAACATCACCGCCGGGACCCTCCGGATCGGCAGCGCGACCGCCGGCCCGATCCAGGTAACCGGCCCCGTCGCCCCCGCCGGCACCGACACGCTGTCGCTGATCTCCGGCGGCGCGGTCGGCCAGACCGCCGGTTCGACGATCACCGAGACCAACCTGGCCGTCGACGCGGCCGGGGCCGTCACGCTGGACCAGGGCAACGACGCGGGCACACTGGCGGTCAACGCCGGGGGGAACGTGCACGTCGCCGACGTCAACGACCTCGGCGTCGGCACCGTCGACGGCGTCGCCGGCATCGATGCCGGCGCCGATGATATCACGCTCGACACGACCGGATCGCTGACACAAACCGCGCCGGTCAGCGGCGCCGGTCTGGAACTGCTCGGCGGTGCCGCGACGCTCGACCACGCCGGCAACGACGTCGACACGCTCGCCGCGAACCTGACCGACGACCTGGCCGTCGCCGACGCCGACGACCTCGGCGTCGGCACCGTCGACGGCACCAGCGGTATCACCACCGCCGGCGGAACGGTCGACCTGACCGCCGACACGCTCCACGTCGTCGAGGACATCGACACCACGGCAGCCGGCGGCACGGGCGGCGGTATCGCCCTGACGGCGACCACGGCAATCAATCTCGGGCTCATGGAAAACAGCGGCGCCCTGCAGACCGACGGCGGCACCGTCACGCTTACCGGCCCGACATTCGTTTTCAACGACGTCGCCATAGACACCGAGGTCGGCGGCGACTCGGCGGCGGGAACGATCGACCTGACGGCGGCCACCGTCAGGAGCGCCGGCTACTTCGAGGCCGGCAGTTTCGTCACCCAGGACGGCAACTGGGTCACGGTCAATTTCCGGGATATCTACATCGATCCCGTCGTCGTCGCCACCGCCAACACGCAGAACGGCAGTGAAGTGACCCTCATCTCCGAGGTCAGGAACGTGACCGCCACCTCCGCCGAGGTCCGCGTAGCCGAATCGGAGGGAACGCCGGGAGTCGTCGACACCCACGACTCGGAAACCGTCGGATACTTCGTTTTCGACGCCGCCTACGCGGACGTCATCCCCGGTATCGAGGCGGGGACATTCGACATCGGCGATTCCCTGGAAACCGACCGTCAGACTGTCACCTTCAACGAATCCTTCGCTGGCCAGCCGGTGGTGCTCGCCACCGTCCAGACCACCAACGGCCTCAGCCCGATAGAGGTCCGGGTCACCGATACCAGCATGACCGACTTCGAGGCCGGCATCGGCGTCCAGAACGGCAACAACTCGGTGGCGGCAACGCACGCGGTGGAAACGGTCGGCTGGATCGCGATCGATCCGGCGAACCTGCCCTCCTCGCAGTCCCGGGCCGGCATCGTCCTCAACGCCCCCGGCGGCGGCGGCTGGAACAACGTGGTCTTCGGTCCCGCCTTCGACGACGTACCGGCGGTCATCGCCGAAACCCAGACAGAGGACGGCACCGAGCGACTGATCAGCGACGGGGCGCAAAACGTCACCGCCACGGGGGCGCAGGTCCGCTTCGTGGAACTCGATACCCCGGATACCGCCGATAATCACTCAGACAACGACGTGGGCTGGATGGCGTGTGACCAGGACGCCGGGACCGCCACCGTCACCCTGCGCCTGGACGCGGGCGGGACGCCCCCCGCGGCCGTTCAGACCGGCGTCATCGAAACCGGCAGTCGCGGCATGGACCTCGTGGTGCTCGGCGCGAGTTTCGACCGGCAGGGAACATCGGACGTGGACACCCTGGCCGCGAACCTCACCGGCGCGCTGACCTTCACCGACGCCGACGACCTGCTGATCGGCACCGTCGACGGCACGTCGGGCATCACCGCTGCCGGCAACGTGTCGCTCGATGTCGGCACGACACTGGCCCAGACCCAGCCGATCGACGCGCCCGGCCTGGAGATCATCGCCGGTTCGGCGACGCTGGAAAACCCCGCCAACGACATCGATACCATCGCCGCCGACATCGCCGGTTCTCTCAGTCTTACGGACACGGTCACCAACGACCTGGTCATCGGCACGGTCGGCGGGACCGCCGGCGTCAGCGTCGGCGGCGCAGCGACACTGAACGTCGCCGGGGCCCTGACGCAAACCGACCCGGTGGTCGCCGGCACGCTCGAGGTCCTGGCCGACGCGGTCACGCTCGAGGACACCGGCAACGACGTCAACATCATCGCCGCTAACGTCACCAATGCCTTCAGCTACACCGACGCCGACACCTTCGCCGTCGCCACCGCCGGGGGCACCAGCGGGATCACCGCCGGCGGCGGCGTGGACCTGCTCTCGGCCGGGATCGACACCGGCATCGGCATCTTCGCGCCGGTCACCGCGGGCGGCGACAGCTCGATTATCGCCGACCGCATCGTCATCCAGGCCGCGGTCGACGTGGGGGCCAACACCCTGACCCTGGCCCCCTCGACCGGCTCCGGCGACACGGGCGACCCGATAGAACTGGTCGACGACGTGCCGACGGCGATCTGGTACGACCCGAACTGGAGCTACCGGGTCAAGGTCACCGTCGACCCGGCCGGCGTCGACGGCGACCAGGCCGACTTCCCGGTCTACGTCGACCTCGCCGACATGCCGGCGGACTTTTTCACCAACGTCGACGGCAGCGGCGCCGACATCAGGGTGACGACCGCCGACGGGTATACCGAGCTGCCGCGGGAGGTCGTCTCGATCGACACCGTCGGCGACACCGGCGAACTTCACTTCAAGGCCGACCAGCTCTCCGGCAGCGCCGCAACGAGCTTCTACGTCTACTGCGGCAACGGCGGGGCGGCCGAACCGGCGGCCGATTCGACGTACGGCAGTCAGAACGTGTGGACGGCCGGCTACGCCATGGTCCAGCACCTTGAAGACGCCACGGGCGGCATCCAGGCGGATTCGAGCGCCAACGGCCGGGACGGCGTGATCAACGGCGGGGTCACCACGAACGTGCAGGGAACGATCGGCGGCGCCGACCAGTTCGACGGATCCACCGGCTGGGTGGACATCCCGAACGACTTCGGCATCTTCGACGGTGCCTCCAGCTTTACCGTCACGATGTGGCTGCACGACGACGCCTGGCCCACGAACAGCAACTGGAGCTGGTCCGACGCGGTGTTTACGGCCCGCGGCGAAAATGCCTTCATGATGACATTCGGCGACGGCCTCAACCCGGCCAGCCAGCTCGGCTCGCGGACCGACCAGGCCGGCGCGGGCTGGCGGACGCACGTCAGTTCCGATCCGCTTGTCGACGGCAACTGGTACCAGGTCTCCACCTCCTTCGATCCGGCGACTGGCTGGAATTTCTTCCAGAACGGTCTCGTGGTCGACAGCGACGGGAACACCAACGGCATCGACGGCAGCGGCACGGATAACGGGTTCGGTGCGGAACCGAACAGCGGCAGCGATCGCTTCTTCGACGGCATCATCGACGAACTCCGCGTCTCCACCGTCGCCCGCACGACCGGGTGGGCGGCCACCGCATACAACAACCAGTCGGCTCCCGGCACGTTCTACGGCGCGGCCGCCGACCTGCCGGCGGCGAACGTCCTGCAGCTTTCCGACGCGGAACTCAACCGGGTCACCGCCGGGACACTCCGGGTCGGCGACGCCGACAGCGGCACCGTCGCGATCGCCAACGACGTCAGCCCGGCCGGCGTCTCGACAGCGATGGTCATGGCCTCCCGCACCGTCCCCGCCGACGGCGTGACGGTCACCGCGCCGCAGCTCGTGATCGAGGACACCCTCTCGGTTGCCGGCGACGCGAACGCCGGGCTCCTGACCGTCGACGGCGACCTGACCTTCGGTCCCGCCGCCACCCTGCACGTGACCTTGAGCGGCACGACCGCCCGGACCGAGCACGACCAGGTGGTGGTCACCAGCGGCAACAACCTCGCCTTCGACACGAGCACCGGCACGGTGATCACGGGCGAGGGAACGCATGTCTACGACACCGGCGACGCGCTGACCGTCGTCGACAACCTCTCCGGCGCGGCCGACGGCACCAGCGACAGCACGGTGACGATCACCGGGCAGTCATTCGCCGTCGACGAGCCGGCGGCCGGCGGCAACGACCTGGTCCTCGGTCGGATCGCGACCACCTGGACCTGGGACGGCGACGCGGCGGCCGGCGGCGACTGGCTCTGGTCGACGGCGGCCAACTGGCTGCAGGACGCCGGCCATCCCGGCGACGGCGATGCCGTGATCTTCCCGGACGGCGACACCGAGTTCACCTCCCCGGACAACGACCTGGTCGGCCTCGCCCTCGACACGATCACCGTCACCGACACCGGCGCCGCGGACAACGGCTACGGGCTCGGCGGCAACACCCTCACGCTCTCCGGCGGCATCGACAGCCAGTCGTCGGCCGTCCAGACGATCGACATGCCGCTCCTGCTCGCCGCCGACCAGTCGTTCACGGCCGCCGGCGGCGGCTTGGCATTCGGCGGGACCATCGACGGCGACGGCAACGGGCCGTGGGCGCTGGACGTCACCACCAACAGCGGCGCGGCCTTCGGCGGCGCCGTCGGCTCGACCGCACCCCTCGCCGGCCTGACCGTGACGGGCCCCGCCGCGATCGACGGCGGCGCGGTCACCACCACCGGCGGCCAGACATACAACGACGCGGTCACCCTGGGTGCCGACACGACGCTGACCGGCGGCGGCAGCCTGGCGTTCGTCGACACGCTCGACGGCGACGGCAACGGCCCCTGGACGCTTGACGCCGCATTCGGCGATGCCGTCGCGTTCGGCGGCGCCGTCGGCGGGACGACCCCGCCGGCCGGCATGACCGTCGCGGCGGACGGCGACGTCATCGTCGCCGCGGACGTCGACCTCGGCAGCGGCGGCCTGGCCCTCACGTCGGACGCCGACACGAACGGTGCCGGCGAGACCCACCTCGGCGTCAACACGGCCGCCGTGTCGCTGACCACCGCGGGCGGCGACATGACGTTCACCGGCCCGGTGTTCCTCGACAGCCAAACCGTGAACCTCGACACCGGGGCCGGCGGCGGAGCCGTCACGTTCAACGACACCGTCGCGGCCGAGCACTTCTACGTCCTGGACACGACGAACCGCAACTACGCCGGCGCTCAGGCGAACGCCGCCTCGACAACGTATAACGGGATGACCGGCTACCTGGCGACGATCACTTCCGACGCCGAGAACACCGAGGCACACAACACGGCCGGCAGCAACGAGTTCCTGTTCGGGGCCTCCGACGCCGGCAGCGAAGGGGTGTGGCGATGGATCGAGGGGCCCGAACAGGGCCTGCAGTTCTGGCAGGGCGGCAGCGGCGGGACGGCCGTGGCCGGCATGTACGACAACTGGGACGGCGCCCAGCCCAACAACTGGTCCGGGTCGCCGACCGGCCAGCAGGATTACGTCGAGGGCAACTACTACGAACCCGCCACCCGGTGGCAGGACGTCGACGCAACCCACAGTCAGTATTCCCTCATCGAGTACGGCGGCACCCAGCAACTGAATATCGCCGCCGGTACCGGCGCGGTGGTCTTCAACGACACGGTCGGCGGCGACACGACGGTAACCGGCACGAGCGTCGGCATCGGCCGGGAACTCGGCGGCCTGACCGTCTCGAGCAGCGGCGCGGCGGCGTTCAACGACCAGGTCCTCCTCAACGGCCGCCTGGACGTATCCAGCGACGGCGACATCACGGCCGACAACCTCCTGCGGGCCAACGCGATCAGGCTGGCGACGTCCGGCGGCTCGATTATCGACCCGGCAGCCGACGGCAACACCCTCATTCTCGAGATGCGCGACGGCAACACCTTCATGGGCACCGCGGGCCCGAACCCGAACATCGAGCTTATCGCCACGGCCGGCGGTATCGGCACCCGCGCCGAGCCGCTGAACGTCCGCGGCGGGGTCGGCGGGCACCAGGGACCGGGCGCGGGCGCCGACGACAATGCACTGACGATCGACGTGGCGACCGGCGCCGCCGGCGGCACCTATATCCGCGGGATCGGCGGACCGGGCACGCCGAACACGATCTACCGGGAGTGGTGGCTTGACATCGGCAACGGGACCAGCGTCTCGGACCTCACCGGCGATCCCGATTATCCCGACAATCCCGACGGCGCCGACGAACTGGGTATATTCCAGTACGGGGGGTGGAACGACAGATACGGCCAGCGGTTCAGGGGCTACATCGAGCCAGATCAGGCCGGCGATTACACCTTCTGGATCGTCAGCGACGACAACAGCGAACTCTGGCTCAGCAGCGACGCCGATCCGGCCAACGCCCAACTTGTCTCCAACGTCACGAACTGGGCCGGGTGGAACAACTGGAACGACGGCGACGTCCACTCATCCGACGACCTGGGGCTGACGCTGACCCTCGATGCCGGCCGGCGGTACTACGTCGAGGCCCTCCACAAGGAAGGTACCGGCGGCGACCATGTCCAGGTCTTCTGGGAGCGGAATTCCGATCCCTTGAATCCCAACCCCGCCGTCATCGGCGGCCAGTATCTCCGCACACTTTTCGACAGCAGCATCGAAAACCCGCTGCCGGGGACGGTCAACGACACCCTCAACATCACCACCGTGGGCGCCACGGCCGGCACGACGGCCGGCGGAGACGTCCTCTTCGACGTCGGCGCGGGCCTGACGCAGGACCGGCCGATCGTCGGCGACGGGTTCGAGCTGCTGTCCGAGACACCGATCGCCCTGCAGGACCCCGGCAACGACGTGAACACGATGGCCGCGGACATCGACGGCTCCCTGCACTTCGTCGACGCCGACGACCTGGCGATCGGCACGGTCGGCTACACCAGCGGCCTCACCGCCACGGGCGACGTAACACTCGATGTCGGCGGCGCACTGACGCAAACCGACCCGATCGCCGCGCCCGGCCTGGAGATCATCGCCGGTTCGGCGACGCTGGAGAACGCCGGCAACGACGTCGACACGATCGCCGCGAACACCGGCGGCGCGATCAGCTTCGTAGACGCCGACGACCTGCTGGTCGGCGCCGTCGGTGGCACCACGGGCATCACCACCGCCGGCGGCGACGTCTCCGTCACCGCCGGCGGCCGCCTGGACGCCGCCGAAGACATCGACACCGCCGCCGGCGCCGGGGGCGGGATCGCCCTGGCCTCCGTGACCGGGACCCACCTCGGTTTCGGGACGGCGGCGTACACGCTGACCACGGACGCCGGCGACGTAATCTTCAACGGCCCGGCCTTCCTGGACAGCCAGACCGTCGATATCGACACCGGCGGCGGGGCCGTGACGTTCAACGACACCGTGGCCGCCGAGCATTTCTACGTCCTGGACACGGCGAATCGCACGTACGGCGATGCCCGGACAAACGCCGCCGCGACAACGTACAACGGGATGGCCGGCTACCTCGCGACGATCACCTCCGATACCGAAAACGCTGAGGTCGACGCGATCGCGGGCAACGCCTGGATCGCCGCCTCCGACGCGGCCGACGAGGGCGTCTGGCGGTGGGACGACGGGCCCGAACAGGGCCTCCAGTTCTGGCAGGGCGCCGCCGGCGGAACGCCCGTGGCGGAGATGTACGCCAACTGGGGCGGCGGAGAGCCCAATAACTCGGGCAACAACGAACACGGCGGCCACATCGGCGGCGGCGGCGGGTGGAACGACCAGCGCCAGTCCTCCGCCATGGACTCGGTCATCGAGTACGGCGGCACGCAGCAACTGAACATCGCCGCCGGCAGCGGCGCGGTGCTCTTCAACGATACCGTCGGCGGCGACGCGACGGCAGCCGGCACGAGCGTCGGCATCGGCCAGGAACTCGGCGGCCTGACGGTATCGAGCAGCAGCGCGGCGGCGTTCAACGACCAGGTCCTCCTCAACGGCCGCCTGGACGTATCCAGCGACGGCGACATCACGGCCGACAACCTCCTGCGGGCCAACGCGATCAGGCTGGCGACGTCCGGCGGCTCGATTATCGACCCGGCAGCCGACGGCAACACCCTCATTCTCGAGATGCGCGACGGCAACACCTTCATGGGCACCGCGGGCCCGAACCCGAACATCGAGCTTATCGCCACGGCCGGCGGTATCGGCACCCGCGCCGAGCCGCTGAACGTCCGCGGCGGGGTCGGCGGGCACCAGGGACCGGGCGCGGGCGCCGACGACAATGCACTGACGATCGACGTGGCGACCGGCGCCGCCGGCGGCACCTATATCCGCGGGATCGGCGGACCGGGCACGCCGAACACGATCTACCGGGAGTGGTGGCTTGACATCGGCAACGGGACCAGCGTCTCGGACCTCACCGGCGATCCCGATTATCCCGACAATCCCGACGGCGCCGACGAACTGGGTATATTCCAGTACGGGGGGTGGAACGACAGATACGGCCAGCGGTTCAGGGGCTACATCGAGCCAGATCAGGCCGGCGATTACACCTTCTGGATCGTCAGCGACGACAACAGCGAACTCTGGCTCAGCAGCGACGCCGATCCGGCCAACGCCCAACTTGTCTCCAACGTCACGAACTGGGCCGGGTGGAACAACTGGAACGACGGCGACGTCCACTCATCCGACGACCTGGGGCTGACGCTGACCCTCGATGCCGGCCGGCGGTACTACGTCGAGGCCCTCCACAAGGAAGGTACCGGCGGCGACCATGTCCAGGTCTTCTGGGAGCGGAATTCCGATCCCTTGAATCCCAACCCCGCCGTCATCGGCGGCCAGTATCTCCGCACACTTTTCGACAGCAGCATCGAAAACCCGCTGCCGGGGACGGTCAACGACACCCTCAACATCACCACCGTGGGCGCCACGGCCGGCACGACGGCCGGCGGAGACGTCCTCTTCGACGTCGGCGCGGGCCTGACGCAGGACCGGCCGATCGTCGGCGACGGGTTCGAGCTGCTGTCCGAGACACCGATCGCCCTGCAGGACCCCGGCAACGACGTGAACACGATGGCCGCGGACATCGACGGCTCCCTGCACTTCGTCGACGCCGACGACCTGGCGATCGGCACGGTCGGCTACACCAGCGGCCTCACCGCCACGGGCGACGTAACACTCGATGTCGGCGGCGCACTGACGCAAACCGACCCGATCGCCGCGCCCGGCCTGGAGATCATCGCCGGTTCGGCGACGCTGGAGAACGCCGGCAACGACGTCGACACGGTCGCCGCGAACACCGGCGGGGCGATCAGCTTCGTCGACGCCGACGACCTGCTGGTCGGGATCGTCGGCACCACCAGCGGCATCACCACCGTCGGCAACGTGACCCTCGATGTCGGCACGGACCTTACCCAGACCCAGCCGATCGACGCGCCCGGCCTCGCGATCATCGCCGGTTCGGCGACGCTGGAGAACGCGGGCAACGACATTGACGTTCTGGCCGCGAATATCGCCGATTCTCTCAGTCTTACGGACACGGTCACCGACGACCTGGCCATCGGCACGGTCGGCGGCACTGCCGGCGTCACCGTCGGCGGCGACGCGACACTGAACGTCGCCGGGGCCCTGACACAGACCGACCCGGTTACGGCGTCATCGCTGGAACTCCTGGCCGACGCGGTCACCCTCGAGAATATCGGCAACGACGTCGACGTCATCGCCGCGAACGTCACCAATGCCTTCAGCTTCACCGACGCCGACACCTTCGCCGTCGCCACCGCCGGGAGCACGACCGGCATCACCGCCGGCGGCGGCGTGGACCTGCTCTCGGCCGGGGTCGACACCGCCATCGGTATCTTCCAGCCGATCACCGCGGGCGGCGACAGTTCGATCATCGCCGACCGCATCGTGATCCAGGCCGCGGTCGACGTGGGGGCCAACACCCTGACCCTGGCCCCCTCGACCGGCTCCGGCGACACGGGCGACCCGATAGAACTGGTCGACGACGTGCCGACGGCGATCTGGTACGACCCGAACTGGAGCTACCGGGTCAAGGTCACCGTCGACCCGGCCGGCGTCGACGGCGACCAGGCCGACTTCCCGGTCTACGTCGACCTCGCCGACATGCCGGCGGACTTTTTCACGAACGTCGACGCCGCCGGCGCCGACATCAGAGTCACGGCCGCCGACGGCACCACCGAGCTGCCGCTCGAAGTGGTCTCGATCGACGGCGGCGGCGGCACCGGCGAGATGCACTTCAGGGCCGACCAGCTCTCCGGCAGCGCCGCAACGAGCTTCTACGTCTACTGCGGCAACGGCGCCGCGGCCGGGTACGCCGCCGACGATACCTTCGGCGCACAGAATGTCTGGAACGCCGGCACGACGATGGTCCAGCACCTCAACGAAGACCCCGCGACGGCCGGCGCCGGGGGGATCATCGACAGCACCGCCAACGCATACGACGGCACGTCCACCGGCGGCACGCTGATCGGCGGGGTCGTCGGCGACGCCTTCAACGCCGACGGCGACGACGACTACGTGACCGTCAGTCCCGGCATGCCGATCGACAATCGCGATTTTTCGGTCAGTTTCTGGGCCAAGCGGGATTCGACGAACGAAGACTGGGCCATCGGTCACAGCACGGGCGGCGGCAACAGCGCCCTGCACATCGGCTTCCGGGACAGCAACACGTTCGCCTTCGCCTTCTGGGGCAACGACCTGAACATCGGCGGCATCGCCGAGGCCGGCGACACGACCAATGCCCATCACTGGGTCTGCACGTACGACGCGGCAACCAACCTTCAGACGGTATACCTCGACGGCGCCCAGATCGGCACCCGCACCGCCGGCGCGGACTTCCAGGGCACCGGTGACTTCTATATCGGCAAGCGGCGCAACGATTTGGGCGGCCAGGAGTTCCATGGCTTCCTCGACGAGGTCCGCGTCTCCGGCGTTGCCCGCACGGCCGGCTGGACGGCCACCGCGTACAACAACCAGTCGGCTCCCGGTACGTTCTACGCCGCGGCTGCCGACGCCGGACCGGCGGCGAACGTCCTGCAGATCTCGGACGCGGAACTCGACCTGGTCACCGCCGGGACGCTCCGGGTCGGCGACGC
>CAZLBC010000020.1:0-63701 GCA_964557575.1 uncultured Planctomycetaceae bacterium | reverse complement strand
GGTCGCCGCAGATAGCGAGCCGGTCGTTTTCTATCTCGCCGGCAAGCTTGTCGGCGTACTCCTTCGAGGGGTTGTTGGTTACCTTATCTTCCCGCCAAAGTTTCGTTTCACACTTATTTCTATCGACGTAAATTCCTATCGCAGGCTTAATATCGAAGCGAGCAAAGCACTTTGAAAATCGTTTCACGTCCGGGTGATACTGATTAATCGAATTGCACACAAGGTAGTAGAATATGTGCGGATCGGCAATGTAATACTTGTACATGTGGATGCTGAAGTCCGTGTCCTCCGAATCGATGATCATCACGCACTTGCTCATCCCCCGCTTCCAGTGCTGGTTGACGTGCTCCTGGAGATCAGCGACCTTCTGGTTCCTGATCAGGACGGGCCAGCGGACGTCAATTAAATTTACATACCGTTCAAACAGTCTCCACAAGACGAACAACCCGACCAGTACCAGAATTATAATGATGACCGTGTTCAACTGATCATGCTCCCGGGCCTCTCATATTTCAATAATATCACTCCCCTGCCTCGGGTTCAAAATCCATCGTGATTTCCCGATTATTCTTATCCCCCCTCACCTCTGCCCGTAGTAGGCGTCGTCGCCGTGTTTCCGGAGGTAGTGCTTCTCCAGGAGCACCTGCCGGATCCCCCGCGGGTACGTTTCGACATGGATCGTCTCGGAAGCCAGGCGGGCGACGTACTCCAGCAGGACGCCGTTCCGCACCGCCTTCTCCGGCGACGCGCCCCAGGCGAACGGGCCGTGCTCGGATACCAGCACGCCCGGGACCTGCTCCGGGTCGAGGTCCGCGAATCGCTCGACGATCACCTTTCCGGTGTTCAACTCGTAATCCGCGCGGATCTCCGCGGGTTCCATCCGCCGCGTGCAGGGAATCGTCCCGTAAAACGCGTCGGCGTGGGTCGTGCCGTACACCGGGATCTCCCGCCGCCCCTGGGCCCAGGCCGTCGCGTACAGGCTGTGGGTATGGACGACGCCGCCGACGGATCCGAACGCGCGGTACAGTTCCAGGTGCGTGGGCGTGTCCGCGCTGGGATTCAGGTCCCCCTCCACCGTCTCGCCCGTCGCGAGGGAGACCACCACCATCCGGTCGTGGCTGAGTTCGCCGTACATCACCCCCGACGGCTTGATGACCACGTTGCCGCTGTCGCGGTCTACGCCGCTGGCGTTGCCCCACGACAGGACGGCCAGGCCTTCCTCCGCGAGGCGCATGTTCGCGTCGCACACCGTTTTCTTCAGATCGTCGAGCATCGCGTCTCTCCATCGTGACCGGGCACGCCGGCGCCGAAATTATACACAGTAAAAATTAATTATCACCACCCCGTCAAGTCGAAGTTGAAACTTCCGCCCGCCGCTACTACCATCTGGCCATGGCGAAAACGGAAAGGAGTTGCTTCACATGCCGGACGACATATTCATAACGGACGATTTTCTGCTGGGCAGCGAGACCGCGAAGACGCTCTACCACGACCACGCCGCGGACCAGCCCATCATCGATTTCCACTGTCACCTGCCGCCGCGGGAGATAGCCGAGGACACGCGGTGGGAGAACATCACGGAGGTCTGGCTCCACCACGACCACTACAAGTGGCGGACGATGCGGTCAAACGGCATCGACGAGCGGTACTGCACCGGCGACGCGAGCGACCGGGAGAAGTTCGAGAAATTCGCCGCAACCATGCCGTATTTGCCGCGGAATCCCATGTATGACTGGTGCCACCTGGAACTGAAGAACTACTTCGGCATCACCGAGAAGCTGCTGTGCCCGGAGACGGCCGGGGCAATCTACGACCGCTGCGCCGAAGTGATGCAGGAGGGCTGGTTCTCGGCGCGGGGACTGATGACGGCGAGCAACGTCGTCTGCGTCTGCACGACCGACGACCCGGCCGATTCGCTCGAACACCACGAGGCGATCGCCGCCGACGACGGCTTCGCCGTGGGGGTCTACCCCACCTGGCGGCCCGACATGGCGATGGCCGCCGACCGGCCGCGGGAATTCAACGCCTGGCTTGATCGGCTGCGGGAGTCGTCGGGCGTCGACGTCGCGGACCTCGATTCATTCTTCGACGCCCTGGGCAAACGGCAGGATGTCTTCGCGGCCGCCGGCTGCCGTCTCAGCGATCACGCCGTCGAGACCGTGCCGCAGGCCGACTGCACGCGGGCGGAGGCCGCGGCGGTATTCGCGGGCCTGCTGGCGGGCACCACGCCGTCGCCGGAGGAGGTGCAGCGGTACTGCGCGTTCGTTCTGCACGAGCTCTGTTGCATGAACCACGAAAAGGAGTGGGTCCAGCAGTTGCACATCGGGGCCCTGCGGAACAACAACCGGCGGCTCTTCCGGCAGCTCGGGCGCGACGTGGGATGCGACTCGATCAGCGACCGGCCGTTCGCGCCGGCGCTGTCGGCGCTGCTGGGGCGGCTGGACGAGGCCGGGGCGCTGGCGCCGACGATCATCTACAACCTCAACCCGAAGGACAACGAGATGATCGGCGCGATGATCGGCAATTTCCAGGACGGCTCACGGCCCGGCAAGATACAGTACGGGGCGGCCTGGTGGTTCCTGGATCAGGTCGACGGCATGACGCGTCAGATCGACACCCTCAGCCGGCTCGGTCTCCTGCGGCGGTTCGTCGGGATGGTGACCGACAGCCGGTCGTTCCTCAGTTACGCGCGGCACGAGTACTTCCGGCGGCTGCTCTGCGACATCATCGGCGGGGACATCGAGGCGGGGAGGATGCCGCGTGACATGGACCTCGCGGCGGCCATGGTGCGGGAGATATCCTGCGGCAACGCCGCGGCGTACTTCAGGTTTCCGGGCGTTTCCTGAAGACGGCGAGTATGTCCGCGTCGTCGCAGAGAAAGTAGCCGAAAAAGAATATGAACCACGTCTCGGGATCCAGCCAGAACCACCGCGAGCAGGATCGCTCGAAGAGGACATCGAGGGTGCCGTCGTTGCTCCGCATGTAGTGGTGCATGAAGGGCAGGGAGAGCAGCGGCATGTTCGTGTAGGGGGCCATGTAGACCCGCCGTGTTTCCCACGAGCGATCCGCCGCCGCCCGCTGAAGGGCGGGCAGTGAGAAGATGTGCCGGTGGTACGGCTGGTGGAGCGGGTGGACGTGCCGCTCGGGATCGGCGAGGTCGATCCCCGACGCATTCGGGGTGCCCACGGCGATCATGCCGCCGGGCGCGACCAGCGTATCGAGCCGGTCCATCAGGGCATGGGGATCGGAACCGTGCTCGAGCACGTCCTGGGCGATAACGCAGTCGTACCGCGCCGACAGGACGCCCTCGTCGGTGAAGGCGATCGAATAGGGATCGTATCCCCCGGCGGCGTATCCCTTGGTGCGAAGGTATTCGACCAGCAGGCCGCCGCCGCACCCGTAATCGAGGATACGCGCCCCCTTTTCAAGGCCGTTGTTCCGCAGCCGGCGAAGGAGGCCGTGGTAGCCGGCGGCGAGTGTCCAGTCGAGCGTCGTGTCGAAAAAGGGATACTGCCGGTAGTACGCGTCAAGGTCGACCTCGTCGGCGGCGTGGATGCTCCCGCACGCGGCGCACCGCCAGAGGGAAAAGCGTTCGCGGCGGAATGCGCGCACGTTCGAACGGACCGCAGCGCGTTCGGCCGGGACGCCGTCGTGCCCGCATATACAACATGTCCGGGTCTTTTCCATGCTCGCTCCTCCCCCCGCGTTTGAGCATACGGGAGAGTGGGACTTAACTCAACCGCTTCCGGCGGTCGAAAATAATCAATTGTGCACCATCGGCCGGTTTTCGGTTTATCTGCAGGTTTACCCTTTTACGATTCAGGTTTCGGCATAGAATAGCCGGCTCGGAGTGGACACGTGAATGCACTGGAAATCGAATTTGAGACATTGAGCCCCGTTGCGCGGCTGCTGAAAAAGATCGCCATCAACCCGCTGGCGAACAATCTCCCCCCCGCCCTGCTGAAGAAATTTCTCCGGGACGGGAAGAGCGAACTGGCACTGGCCAACTGGCGGGACCCGGGGGGATGGCGGAGCATGGTCATCAGCTACCACGGCAAGCCCGAGCGGCTGTGGGACCGGATCCTGGTGAAGGGTGGGACGATCCCGATGGCCCTCCGCAACCGGCGAAAACTCGCCGCCGCCCACATCGCCCGCCTCCTCGACGAATCGCCCCATCGGCCCGCCCATGCCCTCTGCCTGGGCGCCGGTCCCGGACACATCATCACCGACGCCATGCTCATGACCCGCCGGGATTGCCGGGCGACCCTGGTCGACATCAGTTCGGACGCCTTCGCCTACGGCAGGAAACTCGCGCGCGAGAAGGGACTGATCGATCGGGTTGACTATATCCGGGGCGACGTGCGGGAAGTCAAAGATCGGATAACCGAACGGGTGGACCTTGTCAAACTGCTGGGTATCTGCGAATATCTTGAGGACTCACAGATAGTATCGATCGCGGCGGCGCTGGCGGACATCATGCCCGGCAACGCATCCCTGGTCTGCAACAGTCTTTCTCGCAAGCATGGAACGGAGCCCTTTTTCAAACGCGTGTTCGGCCTCCACATGATACACCGATCCTCGGAAGAGTTGCGGCGGCTGTTCGAGCCCGCCGGTTTCGGCGACTGGTTGATACAGCCCGAACCCCTGGGTATCTACGAACTGATGATCGGCAGCAAATCCGGAAAGGACTGAGGAGAAGGACGTGGAAGAGGTTCGCATACCGTGGGGCGGGGAC
Organism: uncultured Planctomycetaceae bacterium; assembly: GCA_964557575.1. Classification (GTDB taxonomy): domain Bacteria; phylum Planctomycetota; class Phycisphaerae; order SM23-33; family SM23-33; genus CAZLBC01. The sequence goes on along the minus strand of CAZLBC010000020.1, from coordinate 58,966 downwards.
GAACTGGCATTTCCCGTTCCGGCCGACTGGCGGCTGATCAAGCTCGCCGAGCCCGCCCACACCCTGTCTTCGCGCCGGTGGCAGGTGCGGATGGCGGAATCGCTCTCTCATCCGGTCGCCGGCCCGTCCCTGCACAAGTTACTCGGCCGGCTCGACGGCGGCAGGCTCGTCTTTGTCATCGAGGATCTCACCCGGAACAGCCCGCTGTCCGCCATACTCGAGATCATCATGGAAGAGATTCGCCATGCCGGGCTGCGCGACGACCAGATGGAATTCGTGGTGGCATGCGGCATGCATCCGCACGCGGACGAAGGCATGTATCGCGATCGGCTCTGCGACGGAACCGAGGGTATACCGCTCCGCGTGAACCCCTGGCATCATCATCGGCAGTACGCGAACATCGGGAAAATAGGACGGGTTGACGTCCAGGTCGACCGGGGGGTTGTGGAAGCGGACATCAGGATTCTGATCTCCCATGTCTCCCCGCATCTGCAAGCCGGTTTCGGCGGGGGATACAAGATGTTCTTTCCCGGCTGCGGTGAATTGAAATCGATACGCATGCTGCACCGGCTCGGCATACCCCACGGCGGCGTCAGGCAACTGGTCGGATCGGATCCGGAAACCAACAGTATGCGCCGGGTTATCGACCGGGCGGGCGCCATGGTCGACCGCGCCGGCGGCGAAACGTTTTCCGTTCAGTACATGCTCGATGAAGACGATTTTCCCACGCACATCGCCGCCGGTCTCCCGGTGCCCGCCCACCGGATGCTGACAAAGAAGTGCGCCGTTGAATACGGGATCGTCACCGAGGAGCCCGCGGATGTCGTGGTGACTAATGCCCATCCCCGCGACTACGATTTATGGCAAACCTTCAAGAGCATTCCGAATACCTGCTGGGCCGCCAGATACGGGGGCATCGTCATCTGCGTGGGCCGGTGCGAAAAGGGGCTGAACGAAATGAAAAGAATGCACTGGCCGCTGAGTCCCCGGTGGACGCAGAAGGCGGTGCGATTCCTGGGGCCGGATACGATCACGTCGCTGCTGGACCGGATCATTTCCGGGGTCGCGGGCGACTCGCAGTGGTTTATACGCCTGGCCACGAATATTCTCCATCGTAACACGATATACCTTGTTTCGCCGAAACTGGTCGCCGACGGCATCGACTTTCCCGGCATCGAGCTGTTTGCATCCGTCGACGAGGCCCTGGCGGCGGCTCGAACGGAACTGGGCAGCGGCAGCCAGCGCCTCGCGGTGTACCCTTACGGGGGGGCGAGTTACCCGATACTGCAGGGCAGGTTGCGGACATAATCCCCATTTTAATCGAGGTTTTCGACAAAGGAATTCGGCGTGTACCTGCTTGCCCTAATCACCGCTGTCCTCGCCGCGGTCACCGGTCTCGAGTGGCTGGCACGAAACATCCTCGCCTTTCCCGTCTGGAAACGGGCCTTTCATCTTGATCCCGGTTACACTTACCGCGCGCCCGCCCCTTCCGTGCGCCTCAGCGTGGTGGTCGCCTGCAAGGACGAAGAAAAGAATATCAAACAGTGTGCGCGCCATATCCTCAGGCAGGATTACGCGAATTTCGAACTGGTGCTGGTCGATGATCGCAGCAGTGACGGCACCCGCCGGATTATCGAGAATCTCGCCCGCGAGGACGACCGGGTGCGGACCGTGGCGATCGACGAACTGCCGGACGGCTGGTGCGGCAAAAATCATGCCATGCAGCGCGGCATAGAGGCGGCGGACGGTGAGTGGATCGCCATGACCGACGCCGACTGCAGTCTTCGAAACCCGTGCATGCTTTCACAGGCGATGGCCTATGCCGCCGGCGAGAACGCCGACATGGTCACGCTGCTGCCGACGCTGCGGATGGTCGGTTTCTGGGAAAAACTCCTCCTGCCGGTCTGCGCGGGCATACTGCTGATATGGTTTCCCCCGAAAAAGGTCAACGATCCCGCGAAAAAGCAGGCTTTCGCGAACGGGCAGTTCATGCTCATGTCGCGCGAGGCGTACGAAACAGTCGGTCGGCACGAGACGGTGAAGGGAAGCCTGATAGAAGACATCGATATCGCCAGGCAGGTCAAACGCCATGGATTGCACCTGCGGTTTGCCCCCACCCGCGACCTGTTCGAGGTACGGATGTACTCCTCGCTCCGGGCTATCGTGAACGGCTGGATCAGGATCTTCATGGGCGCCTTCAGGTCGCTGAGCGGACTTCTCGCGGAACTGGCCATCCTGGTCGGCCGCGGCCTGACCCCCCTGCTGACGACCATCCTGGCATGGAGCATGTATCTCGGGCATGTCGGTGTCGGGGACACCTGGATGCTCTGCGGGATTATTGCCACGTCCGCACTTGTTCTGCAACTGGTCATGATGGTTCGCTATTACCATCACGCCGGGGACCCTCCCCTCCTGGGATTACTCTACCCTTTCACCACGTGCGTCATTTCCGGGATCCTGGTCATGACCATATGCAAACTTCTGCCCGGCGCGAAAATCACGTGGCGGGACACGGTCTATGACATCGGTAACTGATGCCGCTCGCGCCGGCGTTTCATTGCTTGCATTAACCGCCGGGCGGGGTGTACAATCCGCCAATGTCTGAAAAAAGGATATATGTCTCGGACCTGTCCGCGGGAATGGCGCTGGACCAGGTGTTTGCCGTCGTCCAGAAGGACCTCAGGAAAACAAAAAAGGGAGACTATTACATCTCGGCCCGTCTCAGCGACCGAACCGGTCACATCGAATCGCGGATGTGGCAGGCCAGCGAGGCGGTATATAATGGTATTCCCAGCGAGGGGCTGTTGCATATCAAGGGGCGGGTCGAGGAGTACCGCGGGAAACTCCAGATCATTATCGATGCCTGCCGGCCGGTTCGGCCCGACAGCGCGGACATTGCCGACTTCGTCACGACGACACCGTATGATATCGAGGAAATGTGGGCCGAGCTGCTCGAAATACTGAGGTCCATTCGCGACAAGCATCTTCGGCTTCTGATCAGGAAATTCGTGGAAGACACGAGACTGGCGCAGGAATTCAAGAAAGCCCCCGCCGCCGTCCAGATGCACCACGCCTACGCGGGAGGTTTGTGCGAGCATACCCTGTCCGTCGCGCGGGCCGCCCGGCTTCTTCTCCCGCACTATCCCAATCTCAACCAGGACTTTGTGCTGGCGTCGGTTTTTCTGCACGATATCGCGAAGATCGATGAGTTGCACTGCGAACTGGGCATTCATTACACCGATCGCGGCAAGCTCGTCGGCCACATAACCATGGCCTGCATCTGGATCGAGAACAAGGCGGCCGCGGTGGCGGAAGAACTCTCGGAGGCCTTTCCGCGAAAGACTCTCAACGTCCTGCAGCATATCATACTGGCTCACCACGGGGAACACGAATTCGGCAGTCCCAAGCTGCCGGCCGTCCCCGAGGCTTTTTTTCTGCATTACCTCGACAACCTCGACGCCAAGATGTGGATGGCGTCAAACGCCATCGGCGGCGACACCGATGCCGACTCAGACTGGACGCAGTTTATTCCCGCCCTGCAAACAAGGCTGTTCAAGCACAGCGGCGATGAGCCGACTGCCGAAGGCAGCCTTTTTCCGGATTACGAGTGAGCGCGCCCTATACGGAAAAGGGGGCAGGCTCTGTATGATTTTCATTGTCATCGATTGTCCCGAGCAGCTATAATCCTCCACGATCATGTCTGAAAAAGCAGGCAAACGCTCCGGCGGGAAGAAGAACACTCGCGGCAATAAAGGGCTCGTTGCGCGGCTCTGGTCGGAGAAGGACTGGAAACACATAAAGCTCGATCGGTACAAAGTCGAGGAACTGCTCGGGGACGGCGGTATGGGCAGGGTGTTCCTCGCCAGGGACGTGATCCTCCAGCGAAACGTGGCTACCAAGCTGATACCCGAGGCCCTGGACGAGGCGAAGAAATCGGGACAGCTTGAACAGTTTCTCCGTGAAGCGCAGGCGGTGGCGAAGCTCGAACATCCCAATATTGTCCGGGTCTACGATGTCGTCCACTGCGAAGGGGTCGTCGCGATCGCCATGGAATACGTCTCGGGAGGAACCCTGGGGGACCTGATAAAAGCTGATGACGAGATCCCGATACCGGAGGTCTGCCGGATCGTTGCGGAAGCAGCCGACGGGCTCCAGTACGCCCACGAACACAGCATGATCCACCGTGACGTGAAACCCGCAAACCTGATGCTGACCGACAAGCGGCAGTGCAAGGTGGTTGATTTCGGTGCCACACACGACAAGGAGCAGAAAGAAATCGCAATGTTCGAGGGAAAGATTATCGGCAGCCCTCACTTCATTTCCCCCGAAGTCATACGGGGACGAGCCCCCACCGCCCAGTCGGACATATACGGCCTCGGCATAGTCCTGTGGTGCAGCCTGATTAAACATCCTCCTTTCACCGCGGAGACCCGGCGGGAACTCTACATGAAACATATAAAGGCCCGGTTACCCGATATACGGGAACTGCGTCCCGACATACCGCCGGCCCTGAAAATGCTCATCGGCAACTGCCTGAAAAAGAAACCCGACAATCGCATAGACAACTGCGGCGAAATAGCCGAGATATTGCGCGATATCTCCGATGATTTCGTGCGGCAGCAGCACTCGGATATTGCCAAGATCAGTGCCGCCGTCGGCGACACCCACACGACGACCTACAAGACGAGCCGGGCGCAGCCCGCAAAGAAAAAGGCGGGCAGGCGAAAGCAGCGGCCGCGGCGGACAAAATCACACGCGACCACAACAACGGTTGCCACAAAAGTCATGCCCGATGACCGACGTGCTCTGGCCCGAAAAGAAAAGAAAAAGTTCCCCCTGTTTATGCTGATCGCCGGATTGGTTCTGTTGCTGATCTTCGGCATAGTGTTCATATGCATTCTCAGTTCGCACCTGAGTGAAAAAATGGAAAATCAGAACAAGCCCGATCCCGTCTACCGGGAGGGATACGTGCCGGGACAGTGACAACCGCGCCGGCGGCCGATGACGCCGGTCCCCTGTGAGTAGCACAATTATGCCGGACAATGTTTCCGACAACGACGGTGTTTCACGATCACTTACCGAGCGCCTGTGGTCTGACGACGGATGGCAGGATCTGCGGGTCGGCAGGTACGAGATCAAAATACCGCTCGGCGACGGGGGGATGGGGCGGGTCTTTCTCGCCGAAGACGTGTTGCTGAGAAGGCAGGTCGCCCTGAAGGTTATTTCTAAATCGGTCAGGGAAGCCCACCAGTCGGGACATCTCGAACAGTTTCTCCGGGAAGCCCAGGCGGTCGCCGCGCTGTCCCACCCCCACGTGGCGCGCATATACGATATTGTTCAGCAGGAAGGGGTCGTCGCCATCGCCACGGAATATGTCTCCGGCGGCACGTTCGAGGATTTTATCCGGCATACGAAAGAACCCGATATTCTTGAAGTGTGCCGGATTGTCGCCGAAACGGCCGCGGGCCTCCAGTGTGCACACGAGCACGGCATGATTCATCGCGATGTCAAGCCGGCGAACCTCATGCTGACACCCAAAAAAAAGTGTAAAATCGTCGATTTCGGCGCAAGCCGCGTAAAGCGTAAAAAGGAACTGTCGATCCTGGACGGGAAAATCATCGGTACGCCGTACACGATTTCTCCGGAAGTGATCAGGGGAGATGAACCGCGGCCCGAGTCGGACATATACAGCCTCGGCATCGTCTTGTGGTGGGCACTCACGGGGCACCCACCCTTTTACGCGAAGACAAAGAAGCAACTCTACCGAAAACATCTCGAGGATTCCGCACCCGACATAACAACATACCGTCCCGACGTGCCGGTTTCTCTCGCGAAAATCGTCCACCGGTGCCTCAAGAAAGATCCGCGGAAACGCTTTTCGGCATGTTCCGAGATCGTCGAGAGATTAGGGGGCGTGATGAAGGACCTCTCGACCGAATACGAGGGGGAGATTTCAAGCCTGAGCGTGGTGCTGAGCGAGCTCGCCGACAGCAAGCAGACGCCCGGGGATACAGGCGCCGGCGCGCGTACCGGTGAGGGTTTTTCCACTGTCGCAAAAAAAAGCACGCCCGGGGCGGGCCGCACTTCGCGAACCGTCATCGCGGCTACCAGCGTGACACAATCCCGCCAAAAGATGTATTACAGACTCATTGCCGCCATTCTGATTTTCGTGATAGCCGCGGTTGCCGTTGCCGTGACGATTCTGCTGTCCATGCCGTCGGGCGGCACGGATTCGAAAGCCAAGCAGGACCCGGTGTACATCCATGCCCGCGGTCCGGAAACGGGGACGCCGGAAGAGGGGCCCGGCCCGGCGATCGACGACACGCCTTCTCCGGATGAAACGTCAGTGAAGGATAGTACGGGCGGAGGAAGTACGGATGACAAACCGCCCCCCCCCGCCGGAGACGGGCTGTTCGATATGGGTACGGGCGGCGAGGTGATCGAGCTGGGCGATGAAGCCTTTGCGATACTGGAGAACAAACACATCATCGGTTCGCGGGGAATCCTGAAAGCGGTCGATGCCGAGCTCCACGGCGAGGGAGTCAAATACGAAGTAAAGGGGCCCCGTAACAGCGAGAGGAACTGTATCGGGTGCTGGTCGAACGTGAACGCCTGGGTGAGCTGGAAGGTCGAGTTCAGGAAACCCGGCGAATACCAGGTGGAGATCATGCAGGCGCACCAGCAGCGCGGGGGAAACCGGTACGCGGTTACCGTGTGCGGACAGGAACTGAAGGGTACGGTCAAAAAAACCGGGGGCTGGGATCAGTTCGTCCCCGTGAAGCTCGGCAGAATAGCCGTTGAAAAGGCGGGCACCTACCAGGTTTCCGTCAAGCCGGTTGAGAAGATCACCGGCGCCGGGATGATGAATCTCAGGGCGGTGACTTTCACCCGCATGAAATGATCGCGCCCCGCGATGTCACTCCCCCCCCTCGTATTGCATTTATACCCGCAGATACTATAGTATGCACCGATGGCCGATAACGCACCAGATTCCGACACGGGGGCCGAGGCGCTGAGTTCCCGACTCTGGTCGGACGACGGCTGGCAGGGTATCAAGATCGGGCGGTACCAGCTCGATGCGCTGCTCGGCGACGGGGCGATGGGCCGGGTTTTCCTGGCCACCGATACCATTCTCCAGCGGCAGGTCGCCCTGAAGGTGATACCGGAGCGTATCGACGAGGCGGCGGCATCGGGGCACCTGACCCAGTTTTTGCGCGAGGCCCAGGTAGTCGCCCGCCTGGAACACCCGAATATCGTCTGCGTGTACGATATTGTCCACCAGGAGGGGGTGGTGGCCGTCGCCATGGAATACGTCCAGGGCGGCACGCTGGCCGAGCGGATTTCCGCGAAGGGCACGCTGGCGCCCGCGGAGGCCTGCCGCATTGTTGCCGAGGCCGCCGAGGGGCTGGGCGCGGCCCACCGCGAGGGGATCATCCACCGGGACATCAAGCCGGCCAACCTCATACTGACCGAGAAGCTGGAGTGCAAGGTGGTGGATTTCGGCGCCACTCACGTCGCGAAGGCCGAAGAGGTCGAGATGATGAAGAGGAAGATCGTCGGGACCCCCTACTTCGCGGCCCCGGAGGTCATACGGGGCCACCCGCCCCAGCCGGAGTCCGACATTTACAGCCTCGGCATCGTGTTGTGGTGGGCGCTGACCGGCGGCCCTCCGTTCAGGGGCACCACGCGGAAAGAGGTGTACCGCAAGCACCTCGATGAGCCCCTGCCCGACATGGCGGCGGCATGCCCCGGGATTTCCCCGGCCATCGAGAGGGTGATCGAGCGGTGCCTGGAGAAGGACCCGGCCGGCCGCATCCCGAGTTGCGCGGAGCTGGCGGCCCTGCTGCGCAGCGCGTCCGGTGAGACGGCCGCAAATCCCGAGATAGCCAGGATTACCGCCGCCGTTGCCGGCGACGACAGGCAGGCAAAAAAGGCGACGACCAGGAAGACCGTCTCTCCGGCACGTCAAAAGCAGGCACCGCCCCCGGCAAAAAACAGGAAAAGACTCGTATCTGCCGGCATCATCGCCGGCGTTGTGCTGCTGTTGGGTGCGGTCATACTCGCGATGATTCTCTCCGGGAACGGCAAGGATAGTGACGCGCAGCAGGGAACGCCCGGCCTCGGCGATGACATCATCGTTGAAGATACGGGACCCGAAGAATATTACGAGCCCGTGGAAAATGACACGACGGGTAACACCACCGCCGAAAGCGATATCACCCCCGGTGATATGCCGCCCATCGTGGCGGAAGCCGGCGTCGTGTCGGGTGTGGGCAACAGCGCGTGGACTACCGTCAGGCTCCGCTACCGATACACATCAATGATCGTGATATGCACGCCCGTCTACGACGCCTCCTCCGATCCGCTGGTTATTCGCGTCACGAATGCGGCCGGGAGCAGCTTCGACCTCCGCTCCCAGCGAACGGACAGCGGTATGTGGGAACTGGATGATGTGTCCGTTCATTACTTTGTGATCGAGGAGGGCGTCTATACAAAGGAAAAACACGGCTCAACAATCGAGGCGGCACAGTTCACTTCCACCCGTGTCGACTGCAAGGGCAGTTATATCGGCAGTAAACGGTCGTACCGCAACAGGTTTGATCGTCCGGTGGTTCTCGGGCAGGTACTGTCGTACAACGACGAGCGGTTTTCAACGTTCTGGGCCAAGGGGAGCGGCGAAAAGGAGAATCCCCCGGATGCCGATGCGCTGTTCGTCGGCAAGCAGGTCGGCGAGGACCCCATTCCCACCAGGGACAACGAGACGATCGGCTATATCGTCGTGGAGTCGGGTATCGGCCGGGTTGGTGATATGGATTACCTTGCGGGCGTCGGCGGGCAGAATATCTACGGTATCAAAGGGAAATTGAACAAAAAGGGATCGGGGAAGGGAAAGGGCAAAGACAGGAACATACCCGCCTTGCCGGCGGGGGCGAACGAGTACCGGATCAGCGGACTCCGGAGCGTCAGTGCGGCGATACTGAGCTATGCCGGTATGGCCGGCGACGACGGGGGCTGGCCCGTCCTCCTGGGCGGGAATGCCCTGGACACGTCGCGCATTCGCATAGTGGTCGACGAAGACACGCTGCTGGACACGGAACGCACCCACAAGGAAGAACGGATTGCCTACATGGTGTTCGGAACCGCACGCGGCGGCGACACGGGCGGGACGGATGCAAATGCCGATGAAAAATTCACGGTCACGCCCGGCGCCAAACTCGTCTACGATGCCGCTACCGACAAGACCCCCGGCAACTGGATCTGGGAGAACACCGCCGGCCTCATCGCGTACGACTGGGCCCTCGCGCCAAGCGTCAGTTACACGTCCAATCCTCGCGCCGCGCCGCCCGGCATACGCGCGGCGTACGTCTTTACCGGAAACGGCGGGGGAACGACAAAATCGCTCGGCGACCTTCCCGATAAACCCCAGGAACAATCGGCGACCTGGGAACTGTGGTTCAGTCCCGACGACGACGCGGACGCCGATATTCTGTTCGAAACCGGCGGAAACGTGCACGGGATGTCCATCGTGTACGACGGCAAAAAGGGCGAGACTATCTTCACCCTAGACGCCGATACGACCCAGGCACGCATCGCGGGGGGGGCGGGCGCAATCACGCGGGGCGCATTCAATCAACTGGTCGCGGTGTACGAGAAACATGCCGGTGGACCGGATGCAGACGCGCTGCGACTCTTCGTCAACGGCCGCTTGTCGGCTGAAAAAACGGCCGTAGAGGGCATAGACAAGTGGGCCGGTACCAACCCCGGCGGCCTGGGGACCGTCGCCGACAGTGCCGGCGAGGGTGTCGGCCTCACGCCGACCGACTTCGAGGGAAAAATAGCGCTGCTGCGATTTTACGCAACCGCCCTCGATCAACGGCAGATAGGGGACAACTACCGCGCGGTCGCCGGCCGAGAACCATAACCATGAGCGGGATACCCGGCCACGGAGGCGAGGTAACGGCCGGCGCCCTCAGTCGCCGAAGTCCGCGATGTCTCCCGTAAATTCGTCGGCGATGTCACCGCGATGGTTGCAGAGAACCGGTTGCCAGACGTCCGCTACGCCGCGGGAGGGGGAAGGTCACGGTTGATTTCATCGAGACGATAGCCGAATCCCGGGCCGCTCAAGGTGGACAGGTCGACGCAGCCGTCGTGCCGCGTGTACAGTCCCGGGTGAATTGCCGCCTCCGGCAACGATGCCGCGGGGTAAAACTGCATACCATTGGTCTCCACCCCCTTTATCGTGCCGACGTGCGCGGCGAGGAGCACGTGCGGTATCTGCGCCAGCATGGGATTGGTCAGGTCCTGGACCATCAGCGACATGCCGTGGGCCCGTGCCCAGGATGCCGACAGCAGGGCGCCGGTCTGGGTCTTGCAGGTCTTGAGGGCCACGCCGGTCCATCCCAGGGAGCGTCCGAGGCGGATCATCCGCCAGTCATGCGCGCTCTCATCGAGAAACAGCGGCTTTCTGACCGAGACGGCCCTGACATCAATCGGAAATCGCTCCAGGTCATAGGGAAAGGGCTGCTCGACGTAGAGAATCATCTTGTGGATATCGGGATGTTCCGACTGCAGACGGTCCATTACCTCCACGACGTATGCCGGTTCCTCGACGGTACAGTTGAAGTCGGCGGTCAGTGATTCCACGTGCTCGTCGAGGGCGATATTTCCGACGGCGACCAGCCGCCGGAAATCCCATTCCGCATCATTGCCGCGGAGTTTTACCTTGAGACACCGAAGGCCGTCACGGCGGATCCAGTCCCGCAGGACGACAGGATAGCCGTCGTCCGGTTCGCTCCCGTCGATCTCGTCGGGATCGAGCTTGTCCAGGCCCCCGACAAGGTGCCAGGCCGTCAGTTTCGAACTGAAGGATCTCATGAAATCCCCGGGGTACTTCCCGTCGAACGAAACAGCGGCATCCTCCGCCGGAGCCAGAAATCGCGAAAGGTCATCGTTCATGTATTCACCGGTGTACGTCTCGTAGACCGGCACATCGTGGGTCACCCCGTAAGCATCGTGGAGGGCGATATCGAACGGCGAGCAGCACACCAGGGCCGCGAGATAGGGAACGGGTTCCGCGCAGATGCCGCGGTCATTGAAAGCATCCAGGAAGCGGGGCAACACATCGGACTGGAATCTGTACCCGATCTCCACGGGGTGCCCGGCGGCATCGAAGCCGCGCCACGCCCGCGTCAGCTCCCGGGTAAATTGCAGGAGCGTTTCGTGCCGCTCGGCATAGGGCAGGTCGCTCGGCCAGATCCACTGAACGCTCAGGGGCGTTTCGCCCCATCCCGCGGAAACCTTACCCAGCTTGTCGACGACCGTCACGCAGGCCCGCGCGCAGGTGACACTGCTGAGCGTCTCGGTACCGAACTTCAGGGGTATGCGGGTCTCCACGGGCAGATAAAACAGGGACGCATCTTTCACCTGTACGTCCCGCTTATTGCGCAATTCAGAATCCGTCATGGCCGTTTTCAGTTCCTTGCTCAGTTGTGCACACCGGGTATGCCCCGATACTGTACCGCATCGGCAAAACGGGTGCAAAATCAAAAGCGTCGCCCTGCAGCCGCAGAGCGGGATTAGCGGGACAAATCAGCGGGATTTCATTATAATGGTATCTGTGATGCGCAGGGAACCATTTATCATTTCGACCATCGCAATGATCGCGATTTTCACCGTCTCCGCACCGTCTGCCGAAAACCGGCCGCTCGATACGGCCCTGTCGGCCCTTCTGAAAGCGGAAAAACCCACACCGGAGTCAAAAGAGTACGCGGCGGTCATCGATACGTCCGGCGGCGACCCGTCGCGGCTGGCCGCCGCCTTTCGCCGGGACGCGAATTACCCGCCGCTGAAGCCCGGTTATCATCAACATGAGCTTACGTACACGTCGAACGACAAGGAATACCCGGTGCGATTCACCCTCCGTATTCCCAGGGGATACACCGTGGGCAAAAGCTGGCCGCTGGTCATAGCAATACCGGGAACACACATGAAGACCAAGCCCTTCGCCCAGAGCGTGACCGGCATTCTCGGCGACGAGGCCACCGACGAGTACGTGATCCTCTCCCCGACGACCCCCGGGCCGGACGACGACTATTTCCCCACTGAGTATAACTCGATGCCGTACCAGGAACTGGCGGTCCTGGAGGCGTTCTGGAAGACCAGGCACCTGGTCAACGTCGACGACGACCGGGTCTACCTGACCGGGTACAGCCTCGGCGGCCACGCCACCTGGCATCACGCCGGCGTCAGGCCCCACCTGTTCGCGGCCGCTATCGCCATGGCGGGCGTTCCCCACTTTCGCGGGTTCCCCTACTCGATCATCCATTACGTTCCGAATTACCGGAACCTGCCGTTCATCGCTATCTGGGGCGAGTTGGACAGGAAAGACCCCGCGCGTCTCGGCCAGCCCGACTTCTGCCGGCTGGCAACCGGGGAGATGCAGCGGCGGGGATGCACGCTCTACCGGGGAATAGAATTGAAACAGAAGGGTCACGCCGGCTGCTACCCCGAACCCGGTCGCATGCACGAATTCTTCTCTGCACACCGGCGTACCGCCGCCCCCGAGTCGTTTTCATACGATTTCTTCCACCCTTACCACGGCTCGGCCTATTTCATCACGGCGCTCCAGGTGATCGGCAAGCCGCTCGACTGGGAACACCCGCCCCAGATCCGGCTGCGGCGGCGGCCCCCGGCGGACAAGATGGGCACACTGCGTGTGTACAGTGAATTTTTCAGCAGGTACCTGTACCGTATCACGGGCGGCGTCGACCGCGAAACCAATACGCTGAGAGCGAGCGGCATTCGGATCACCAGGCTGAGAATCAAAATATACGCCGGCATGCTCGACCTTGACAAACCGGTGATCGTCAAGTATCTCGGAAAAAGGTGGGCGGGGCACATTCCCGCCAGCGCGGCATGCGCACTGAAGCACTATATGCGCACACGGGATATATCGATGCCGGTGGTAAACGAACTCGAGGTAACCCGTACCACCTTGCCGGAAATAGTCTATGATGAGTAGAATAATTACCAGAAATTCGGCGGTACCGTTCGGCAGGCCCGGCAACAAGGGGCGAAAAATATCGCAGCAACCCGATACGTTCCTGCAGTGGATGTCTGAGAAGTTATGGGACACGGACAAGCATCTCTGGGCACTTGCCGCCCGCGAGGAACTCGAGTCCCGCAGAAAGCTCAAGGCGGAAATTCAGTCGGAACGGGAACTCGAAGAAGCCGCCGACGAGTTCCTGAAAAAGCACCGCATTGATCCTGAAACCCTGGAATCTCTGTAAGTCTATATTTTAAAATTGGTTATTTTCAGCCGGCCGACCTGTCGTTGCTATTTCAATTTGACATCCGCCGTGAACCCCTGTTAAATATCTGCTCTCGATTACTTCCCTCATCATGTATTCCCGATGCCGAGAAAGAGGAGTTATATGAAAAAAACGTCGCTGCATGATCTGCACGAGTCTCTGGGTGCGCGGCTGGTCGACTTTCACGGCTGGTTGCTTCCCGTCCAGTACGAGGGGGTACTCGCCGAGCATCGCCGGTGCCGCAGCGCGGCGGCCCTCTTCGATACCGGGCACATGGGACAACTGCTGTTCAGCGGCAGCGAAGCCGCCGCGGCCCTCGGGCGAATCTGTACGCAGGACCCGGCGAGCCTGAAGACGGGACGGAGCCGGTACGGATTCATCCTGAATGAAAACGCGGGCATTATCGACGATACGATACTCATGAAGACCGGGGACGAGGAGTTCCTGGTAGTCGTCAACGCCGACACCGCCGACGGGGACCGCAAATGGATCGCGTCGCACCTGGAGGGCGACGTCCGGATGACCGACCTGTCCGCCGAGGGCTGGGGAAAGATAGACCTGCAGGGACCCCTGTCGTACGATATCCTCGCCCCCCTTGCCGGAGACGAACCGGCCGGCGTGAACTATTTCGGGGCAACCAGGACCACCTGCTGCGATCGGGGCTGCATCCTGGGACGGACCGGCTACACCGGGGAACTGGGGTACGAGATCATGGCGCCCGGCGAATACCTGCGGGAGATATTCACCCGTCTGCTGGAACACGATGCGGTCGGGCCCGCGGGGCTCGGGGCGCGGGATTCGCTGCGGCTGGAAATGTGTTACCCGTTGTACGGAAATGAGTTGAGTACCGAACATACCCCCCTTGAAGCCGATCTCGACATCTTTCTGAAAGGCGACGGCTATATCGGCGTCGCGGCGGTACGGAAAGAACAGGATACCCCCCCTCCTTTGAAACTGGTTGCAATGAAAGCCGAGACGCGCAGACGCGCGGGCGAGGGCGATCCCATTCTCATGGAAGGACGGGAAGTGGGGCACGTTACCAGCGCGGCCTTTTCGCCCAGTCTCGAGATTTCCATAGCGATGGGATATGTGCAGCGAGCATCGGCGGTCCCCGGAACGGATCTCGTTGTGGCTGCGGGCCGCGGAGCACTGCCGGTCCGTGTCTGCGAGAAACCGCTGTATGACCGCGGATCGTGCCGCACGAAATTACACCAACAGGACAAGGAGCGAGAGCATGAGTAATCCGGAGAACCTGAAGTATACGGAACAGCACGAGTGGATCAAAATGGAGGGCGGCACCGCGACCGTGGGAATTACGGACCACGCGCAGGACGCCCTCGGCGACATTACTTTCGTCGAACTCCCCGCGCCGGGCGACGAGCTGTCCAGGGACGCCGAGGCCTGCTCGATAGAATCGGCCAAGGCGGCGTCCCCCATCTGCGCCCCGGTCGGGGGCAAGATCGCCGAAATCAACGAGAAGCTCGAGGATTCCCCCGAACTGGTCAACAGCGACCCCTACGGAGAGGGCTGGATTTTCAAGATCCATGTTTCCGATTCGACGGAGATCGAGTCGCTGATGGACGCCGAGATGTACGAGAACTTTCTGGCCTCACAGGACTGAACCGGGAGTACAGGATCGTCCGGGGCGCCGGCGGGGATTATTGTATCGCCCGGAAATGTTGTGGTGCGCGGTAACGCCGGTTTTTCAACTGATGCGCGCCCGATAGAACAGGAGTCTGTTGATGCCTTACATTTCCAACACGCAGCAGCAGCAGGAGGAGATGCTCAAGGAGATCGGCCTGCAGCATATCGACGATCTTTTTTCCGAGATTCCGGCTGAACTCACCTGCGGCCCGCTCGACATCCCGAAGGGCCGCAGTGAACTTGAAGTCCGCAACGAACTTGAGCGGCTTGCGCGGCAGAATTACTTCAACCTGACCTGTTTTCTCGGCGGGGGCCTGTACGATCATTTTATTCCCTCGGCGGTGGAAGCCATTATATCGCGCAGCGAGTTTTACACCGCCTACACCCCCTACCAGCCGGAGGTATCGCAGGGCACGCTCCAGGCCATTTACGAGTACCAGTCGGCGATATGCCGCTTGACGGAGATGGAAGTAGCCAACGCCTCGCTCTACGACGGCGGCAGCGCGGTCTACGAGGCTATGATGATGGCCATGCGGGTCACCCGGCGGAACCGCGTGATCATCGACGACAGCGTCAATCCGATTTACCGACGAATGATTCGTTCTTACACGGCGAACCTGGGCATAGAACTCGTCGAAGTCGCATCGCATGAAGGGCTCACCTGCAGGGAGGCGATAGAAAAGGAACTCGACGAAAAAACCGCCGCGGTCATCGTGCAGAACCCCAATTTTTTCGGCTGCGCCGAGGACTACGCCGATATCGGCGAGGCGGCCCGCACGTGCGGCGCCCTCCTGGTCGTCTCCTGTTACCCGATTTCGCTGGGTCTGCTGAAGACTCCCGGGGAAATGGGCGCCGACATCGCCGTCGGCGAGGCCCAGTCGCTGGGCATGCCGCTCTCCTTCGGCGGCCCCTACCTCGGCTTCATGGCAACCCGCATGAAATACGTCAGGAAGATGCCGGGAAGAATCATCGGCAGGACCGTCGACCGGCTCGGGCGACCGGGATACGTGATGACGCTGCAGGCCCGCGAGCAGCACATACGACGGGAGAAGGCGACCTCAAATATCTGCACGAACCAGGGACTGTGCGCACTGACCGCCATAGCCTATCTCAGCATACTCGGCAAGCAGGGTCTGATCGACGTCGCAACCGCGTGCCGGGACCGGGCCGCCTATGCGCGAAAACGGCTCCTGGAGGTCCCGGGCGTCACGCTGCGTTTTCCCCGGCGTCAGTTCTTCAACGAGTTTGTGCTCAACCTGCCCATGGCGGCGGACAAGGTCATTCGCCGGCTGCTGCACCGCAGCATTTCCGCCGGCTTCCCCCTGGCCCGGTACTGGCCCGAAATGAACAACTGCCTGCTGGTGGCGATCACCGAGAAGAGGACCAGGGACGAGATTGATTACCTGGCATACACGCTGGAAGTGATCCTTCAACACCCGTAAGGGGACGGAGACAGAGAGATGAAATCATTATTCGATAAATCGGTCCCGGGGCGGCGCGGGACGCGCATTCCCCGCGAAAAAACCGATGTGCCCGCCGAGCTGGATGCCCCCTACCTCCGCCGCGCACCCGCCGAGCTTCCGGAGCTTTCCGAACTCGACGTCATGCGGCACTTCACCAATCTCAGCAGAAGAAATTTCGGGGTGGACAGCGGGTTTTACCCCCTCGGCTCATGTACCATGAAATACAACCCCAAGGCCAATGAACGGGTCGCCCGGCTGCGGGGGTTCGCCCGGCTTCACCCCCTGCTTCCTCAATTGCCCGGGGGCGAACTGATGGTGCAGGGGGCACTGGCCGTTCTTTACGAAATGGAGACAATGCTGTCGGAGATATGCGGCATGGGCGCATTCACCATGCAGCCCCTCGCCGGCGCCCACGGCGAACTGACGGGGGCCATGATCATTGCGGCATACCACCGGGACCGGGGAAACAAAAAAGACAAGATACTCATTCCCGACAGCGCGCACGGGACCAACCCGGCCAGCGCGGCCATTGCCGGTTACGATACCGTCACCATCCCCTCCGATGACGAGGGATTGATGGATATGGAAAAACTCAGGGCGGCGCTGGACGACTCCACCGCCGGCGCGATGCTGACCTGTCCGAATACACTGGGGCTCTTCAACCCCAAAATCAAGCAGATAGCAGACCTGATCCACGGTGTCGACGGGTTGATGTACTACGACGGCGCGAATCTCAACGCGTTGCTCGGTAAGTGCCGGCCGGGTGACGTCGGCTTCGACATCGTGCACCTGAACCTGCACAAGACATTCGGAACCCCGCACGGCGGCGGCGGACCCGGCGCCGGACCGGTCGGCGTCGTAGACCGACTGGCCGACTTCCTGCCGATATCCGTGGTCTGCGAGCGGGAGGACGGCGTGTACGCCCTTGATTACAATCGCCCGAAAACGCTCGGGTATATTGCCCCGTTTTACGGTAACTTCGGGGTTATCCTGAAGGCATACGCCTATATCCTGAGCCTCGGTGCCGAGGGCTTGTCGCGGGTCAGCGAAAATGCCGTGTTAAACGCGCGGTATCTCGCGGCAAAATTGAAAAAACATTACGCGATGGCAAGCGAGCGTCCGTGCATGCACGAGTTTGTGCTCTCCGCGTCGCGCCAGGCCGAAAAGGGCGTCCGCGCGGTCGATATCGCCAAGGCCCTTATCGACCGGGGTATTCATCCCCCGACGGTTTACTTTCCCCTTATCGTGGAAGAAGCCCTGATGTGCGAGCCGACGGAGACCGAGTCAAAGGAAACCCTCGACGCGTTCGTGGACGCCATGAGAGACATAGCCGAGTGTGCCGAAAAGACGCCGGAACTGTTTCACGATTTTCCGACGACCACGCCGGTTTCCCGGCTGGACGAGACAACGGCGGCCCGAGAACCGGACCTGGCGTCGTTACCGTCGACAAACACGGGGCACTAGCACGCTTCGTACATGAGGCGTGTCCACTATGAACGAAATACACGTTCGCGACCTCGGCCGCATTTCATACGGCGATGCACTCAGGCGCCAGGAACGCCTTGTCGAGGAGATCATCGCGGGTTCCTCCCGGGCCCACCTGCTGCTGCTGGAGCATGCACCCCCGGTGATAACCCTGGGACGGCGGGCGAAGGCGGAACATATCCTGCTCGACGCCGAACAGATGCGGCAAAAGGGATACGAGGTTTTCGAATCAAAACGAGGGGGCGACGTCACGTTTCACGGACCGGGACAGCTCGTGGCGTATCCGATTGTGCGGCTCGGCGGAAAAAACAGCGTCCGAAACCACATGCGAAGCCTTGAACAGTCGGTTATCGATCTCCTGGCGGCGATGGATATCAACGGGACTCGAAAAGAGGGATTCCCGGGTGTCTGGACCGAAAGCGGCAAGGTGGCCTCCGTGGGGGTCGCGGTGCGGCGGTGGGTAACGTATCACGGGTTGTCGCTCAACGTCGAGCCGGACACCAGCGGTTTCGATTCGATCGTACCCTGCGGACTGGGCGGCATATCGATGACCAGTGTTACCGCGCTGGCCGGCAAAACAATTACCGTCCATGAATTACTCCCCCTCCTGGCATACAGTTTGTGCGGCGCTATGGGCTTTGAGCACGAACAGGTAACCTTTGTCGGCCGCTGAAGTGCGGGATACACGGCGGCCGTATCAGGCCTGGAGGGCCGTGATCGCCGCCACCTGGACGACGTCCTCTGAACTGCAGCCGCGGGAAAGGTCGTTAACCGGCTTTGCGAGCCCCTGGCTTACGGGACCTATCGCGTCGGCGCCGGCGAGGCGCTGGATGAGCTTGTAGCCGATATTTGCGGCATCGAGATCGGGGAATACCAGCACGTTTGCCCTGCCGCCGATATCGCTGTCGGGTGCCTTCTTCGACGCGACTGAACCGACAATTGCAGTATCCAACTGCATCTCTCCGTCGATTCTGAGCGCGGGGTTTCTCCCGGTGACAATCTCCAGGGCACTGACCACCTTTTGCGTATCCGCGGTATCGGCGCTGCCTTTCGTGGAAAAACTCAACAGGGCCACCAGGGGTTCCTCGCCCGTGAGGTTCCGGTGGGTTGCGGCGGCGGCTTCGGCGATATCCGCCAGTTGTCCGGGATCGGGCTGGGGAACAAAGGCACAGTCGGAAAACGTGAACACCCGGCCTTCCATCGGGCTCCCCGGGGGCATCACCATAAGGAACGACGAGGAAACCGTCTCGATGCCGTCGGTCGGGCCGATGCATTTAATGGCCGCACGGAGCACATGCCCCGTCGCGTGCATGGCGCCGGCGACCATGCCGTCGGCAACGCCGATCTGTACCAGCATGGCGCCGAAGAAGACGGGATCTTTCAGAACCTCGCGCGCCTGTGATTCGTCGAGGTTCTCCTTGGCCCGCCGCCGGCGGTACGCGCCGACCATATCAGCCATGCGATCGCAGCTTTCCATGTCGACAACCTCTATCCCCTTCAGGGAGACGCCGACGGCATCCGCAGCTTTCTCCAACTCGTCCGGCGCCCCCAGTACTATCGGCAGGGCGATTCCTTCGTCTCTCAACGCGCTCGCGGCCGTTATAATCCGCTCATCTTCGAGCGCTTCGGGAAGACAGATTCTCTTTTGCCGTTTCGACGCCTTGGTGCGAAGTTCCTCAAGCAGAGTCATATCATCGTCCGTTATGCATGCGTGTTTACTTACCCTCGGCGGACTTCAAGTCGTTGTACATTTCAAACGCCTTATCGGCTGTTTCTCCGCCGTGTACCACCTCCCGTACCGCCTTGATCATTGAAACGGGCGATTCGGCCTGGAATATATTCCTGCCCATGTCGACACCGAGGGCACCTTCATCGATGGCCCGGTAGCACATCTCAAGGGCATCCCGCTCGGGGCGTTTCTTGCCGCCGGCGATCACGATCGGCACCGGGCATCCGGCGGTAACCTTTTCGAACCCTTCTTCGCAATAGTAGGTTTTGACAAACTGGGCGCCGAGTTCCGCGATGATGCGCGTCGCCAGTCCCAGGTACCGGGCATCCCTGTCCAGTTCCTTGCCGACGGCGGTGACGCCCAGCGTGGGTATGCCGTATTTCATGCCGCTGTCGATCAGTTTCACGAGGTTTCCGATCGAGGCATGTTCTCCGTTGCCGCCGATAAAAACCTGTGCAGCCATAGCCGAAGCGTTAATGCGAATCGCGTCGTCGATGGCGACGCCGACCAGTTCCTCGCTCAGTTCCTTGAGAATCGAAGCGCCGGCAGAGCACCGCAGTGCCACCGGCTTGTTCGTGTCGGCGGGAATACAGGCGCGTATGGCCCCCCGGGTTCCCATGAGTACGTCGCAGTGTTCCGCGAGGGGAACAACGGAAAGATCAACCCGTTCCAATCCGCTTGTCGGGCCGAGAAAATAACCGTGATCGAACGCGAGCATAACCGTGCGCCCGGTCTCGGGATTGAATATCCGCGACAGCCGATCGCGCATGCCCCAGTCGTATCCACCGGAACCCTTCAAAAAAAAGCCCGGGGTTTCCTGGGGAATATCTACAGAAAATTCGTTCGCATCTTTACCCTTCGCTGAATCAACCATCGCACATCCTTTCGTCATCCTGAATGTTTATTTCGAATACGATTGTGGTATGTCGCCGACGTTCACATGCCGGATACTCCTTCGCTCAGCCCGCGGAAAAACAAGGCCATCGATGTCGCTCCCGGGTCCTTGTGCCCGAGTGAGCGTTCGCCGATATTTTTAGCCTTGCCAAATTTGGCTGCCATATCCCTGGTCTTCTCGGCGCCCGCTTCCGCCGCCTCGGCGGCCCCCCGAAGCATGTCGGCCAAATCGCCCCCGGCCGGCGCCGCCGCCATAACCTCGATTGCGGGAGAAAGCGCGTCGATCATCGTCTTGTCCCCAACGGCGGCCGCAGTGATGGACTGAACCTGTTTCAGGCCGGAAGAAAACAATGCCGCCAGTTCGGTCGCGTCCAGTTCCTCCCGGTCTCCTGCGGCCCCGGCCATTCCCATAAACAGCGAACCCGTCAGCGGTCCGGTGGAACCGGCGTTGATATTCATCACCGACATGGCCACGGAATTCAACAGTGCAGCGATGCTTTCCCCGCTGCAATCGTCGATCCCCTTTTCAAGGGCGTTCATGGCGGTTTTCATCGCCACGCCATGATCCCCGTCGCCGACGACTGAGTCCAGTTGACCGAGCATATCTACATGTTCCTTAACCTTTGCAGCAGCCGTCCTTAACAGAATGGCAAGTTCCTCGTATTTCAGCGACGTCGCCATTGTCTTCTCCACTTTTCGCGATTACGCAACCGTCCAGCCGGGTGTTGCGCACGGGGCATCGAACAACTCGATCAGTTCATCGTCCATCTTGGCGATGAACATCTGGAAGCCGCCCATCTCCTGTACGGTCAGATACTCGCCCGCCATTGAGCGGACCATTTCTATATCCCGGTCCCGCAAAAGGTTATTGACCGCCCTCAGAACAATGTACTGTTCCATGAGCGTCGTCGCACCGGAGCCGTTTATCATCACCATGGCCTTGTCACCCGACCCGATGTCCACGGTGTCAAGCAGCTTCTCGAGCATGATTTTTGCGGTCTCGTCTGCAGAGGCCATTTTCATGATGCCGCCGCCGCCTTCACCGTGCTGTCCCATGCCCACCTCCATTTCATCGTCGGCGATAGCGCCTATTTCGTCCCCGGTCTGGGGGTGCGTGGCGGGCTTGCACGCGACGGCAAGCGTCCGCATGTTTTCGTTGAACCGCTCCCCGATCGCGACGATCTCGTCGAGACTCTTACCCGCCTCCGCGGCGGCGCCGACGATCTTGTAAAGGGGAATGCAGCCGACCAGTCCCCGCCGCTCTTCCATGGTCGCGTCCTTTCCGGCAGAGATATCCTCATGGGTAAGAATTTTTTTGATAGTGATGCCCTGCTGTTCGGCCATGTTGAAAGCCATGTTACCCGCCAGGACGTCACCGGGATGGTTGAGTACCACCAGCAACACGCCGGCGTCGCGCGCGGCGGCCTTGATGGCTTCGAATACCGGCGGACCGCCCGGTGCTGCAAAAATGTCTCCGACCACGCTTGCATCGAGCATTCCCTCGCCGACGAAACCGCTGAGCGCCGGCTCGTGCCCCGCGCCGCCGAGTGTCACCACGGCCACCTTGTCATCGGCCTTTTGAGCGGTACGTACGACCGTTTTTCCTTCCAGTTTCACCATGCCGCTGTTGGCCAGAATGAACCCATCGAGGAGTTCTTCCGTGAGATTGTCCGCGTCGTTGATAAATTTTTTCATCGCCATGTTTTTGCCTTTCCGTCAATATTGTCCTTGTTTATTGAAATATCAACTCGAATTCTGTATACTAAAAACACATTCTATAGTCAACCTGATTTGCCGGATCAGGATATAAAAATTGCCGGCGGATTGCAAATGCATCAAAACACCAGTCGTATTGAACACTGAAAAGTAGTCCGGCGGCTCAATGGCAGATCGCAAGAAAAAGGCCAAACGCGAGTACCAGGTACCGAATCTCAGGCGCGGGATCAGGATCATGGAAACCCTGGCCGGCCATCCTCACGGCATGACCATGTCCGAACTGGCGCGCGCGCTCGATCTGCCCAACAACAGCGTATTCAGGATTACCCGCACACTCATGGAACTCGGTTATCTGCAGCGGGATAAGGATTCTCGCAAGGTCAGCATGACGAGAAAACTGCTCGGGATCGGCTATTCCGCCGTCATGAGTCACAGCGTCGTTGAGGAATCGCTCGAGGAGATGCGGCTCCTGCGCGACAAGACGGGGGAAACCGTTCTCATTTCAACCCTCGGAGAACTCGAGACAGTCATTCTCGAGCAGATAGTCGGCACCCATCAATTCAAGTTTTTCGTTGAACCCGGGGCGCGACTCCCCCTCCATGCCTCCGCACACGGCAAGGTGTTCCTGGCGTATCTCCCCCCCGATGAACAAAACGCGATCCTTAAGAAGATCGAACTGACCAGGTTCAACGAGAACACGCTGACGACCAGGACGGCAATAAAAAAGGAATGCAAGAAAATTCGTGAACTGCATTACGCAACCGACGAGAGCGAACAGATACACGGCGTACACTGTGTTGCAGCCCCGATACGGGATCACCGAGGGTACCCGATTGCGGCGATGACCATTACCGGTCCCGAAACCCGTCTTTCGCAATCGCTTTTTCCGGAGATTGGCAGACTGCTGGTGGAGCATACCGGTCGAATTTCCCGGAAGTTCGGCTACGACGCATCATCCGCGACGGCCGATTAAAACTCTATTTCAAGGGATAGTGAACATCAACGGTTCCTTTTGTGAGCCTTTTGGGAAGCAGAACAGCTTGACTTTAAAGCCGGATATCCGTAGACTCGAACAGCATATTTGTTATTCCTCGCCGTGGATGCGTGTTCCGCCGTCATACACGGGCGTTCCGGCGGGATTTGAGTCGAATTTTGTTTACATAAATGAATATATATAAAATTTTTAAGAAACAACCGCAAATATCCGGTTGCACGGCGGCGCGCAGGAGATTTTCCCGCCGGCAAGTGTTGAAACCGCGTCTGGTAGCATCTGTTGCCCCCCTTACACGGCGCGTGTGTGGTTGACGATACGGAGGACATCCCGCGGTGCGAACATTCACGGATGATTTCAAGCGATTTTTCCTTCGTGGACTGGCCGCGGTCTTACCGACCATCCTGACCATTCTCCTCTTTGCCTGGCTTTACGACAAGATCGGCAGGCCCATAAACAGCGGCGCGAAATACCTGGTGTGCAAGACATGGCTTGTAACGAAGGGGCATGAAATACCGCCCACATTCCCGGAAGAATTTCCGAAAAAGTATGCCGGTGAAAACATCGAGGGGCTCGGCGATCAATTCTATTTCATAGAAAACTACCACGTAACCAAGCCCATTTGTGATTTCTGGAACGACTATCTGTTCCTCGTCGGCTTTCTGCTGGCGATAGTCGCCATTTACATTATCGGCAAATTTCTCACCAGCTACATGGGGAGGCTGGCTCTGAGAGTGCTGGAAAAAGGATTGTCGGGGATACCCCTGGTCAACCAGGTCTATTCCTCGATTAAACAGGTAACGGACTTTCTCATTTCAGACGACAGGAAAATGGGATATTCCAAAGTGGTGGCGGTTGAGTACCCCCGCAAGGGGATCTGGTCCCTGGGGCTGGCAACCAATGCGGCGATGAGAACATTCGACGAAAGTCTCGAAGGAGACTTGATAACCGTTTTTATTCCCTCCAGCCCGACACCGATCACCGGGTACACGATTACGGTCAGAAAAAACGAGGTCATCGAGGTTCCCCTTACCATTGATGAAGCGCTGCGTTTTACCATAAGCGGCGGCGTTGTCATTCCCCCCGCCCAGTTGCTGGCCGACAAGGTATTTCCGGCCGCCGAGAGGGCACCTGCAAGGAAAGACGCAGCAACCGAATCAACAGTCATGAAAACCCAGGAGAATCAGCTTTGAAAATTACTGTTGAAGCACGGCACATTGATATCGAGGACGAAATCCGTGAATACGCGGAGACCAAGGTTGGCAAGCTGCCCCGGTACTACGACCAGATCAAGGCGGTTGATGTCATTCTTGATTCGGAGGCCGGTTTGTTCACGGGTGAAATAATTGCCCACGTAAGCAAAAAACCGCCGTTTATTGCAACCCATGAAGACGAGGATATCCGCGCGTGTATTGATTTGTGCATGGATAAAATTTCTCAGCAATTGAGGAGATACAAGGAAAAACTACGTGATCACAAGGGTCCTGACGGCCATTGATCGGATTTTCCGACATGTAGTAATGCATCAGCGGTTATGCCATTATGAATGACCGGCAAATCATCTTGTAATAAGGATATGCTATACGGATTCTGCCTTGCATCGGGAGCATACAATGAAGTTGTCCGATATTATAGTCACTGAGGCCGCCCGCCTGGAACTCCAGGCGACTACCAGGGATGATTGCATTGTCGAACTCGTATCCGCGCTGGCGGATGCGGGGGCAATCAAAAAACAAATGTCTGCAGATATTGCGAAAACGATCATTGATCGGGAAAACAGGGCGACGACCGGGATCGGCAAAGGCGTCGCGCTCCCTCACGCAACCGCGGCGGGTATCAAGAAAGCGACGGCGACCGTGGGGCTGTCGCTCGAAGGTCTCGATTTCCGCAGTCTCGATAACCAGCCCGTGTATTCGGTCATACTCATGGTCAGTCCTCCGGACAAACCGGAGGAACACCTTGCCGCCATGGAAGTGATATTTACAAACGTACGAAATGACATGTTCAGGAAATTTCTTTCACAGGCCAAAACGCAGGAAGCCGTGGAGGAGCTGATCGCGGAAGCCGACGAGGCGGACGGTTGATACATTTTTCTTCAATCGTCTTGCCGGGCGCGCACTTACACGATCCGCCGGGCAAATAAACGCCGGAGTCCTGAGCAAATGCATAATGAAATTTAATGATTTATGGTATATAATCCGTGTCCTTGAAAATAAGAGAAGTAACGGTTGCCAACAAGTACGGCCTCCACGCCCGGCCGGCGATGCGGTTCGTGGAGATTGCCAACAAGTATTCCTGCACCGTGGAAGTGGCAAAGGGATCTCTGACGGTGGATGCGAAAAGTATCATGGGTGTTATGCGTTTGGCGGCAACCAGGAACACCGTACTGAAAATAATGGCAGACGGTGAGGATGCCGATGAAGCCCTTGAAGAACTGGCTTCGCTTGTAGAAAGCGGTTTCGGCGAAGGAGAGTGAGACCGAGTGGGAGATGAAGAAGAAAAAACAGGCATGAGATCCAAGTCGGGGTTAGGGGTTTCTCCCGGTATTACTGTTGCTCAAACCGTTATTATCGATAATGAAGAATTTGATATCCCTGAACGTCATGTCCCCATCGACCACGCACAACTGGAGATGGATCGCTTCAGTAATGCCGTAAAAGTTTCCATGGATGAAATTGCCGACCTCAAGTCTCAATCCGTAAAAAAAATCGGCAAGGAAGCCGCCAGTATATTCGACTTTCATATCGGCCTGCTCGGGGATAACACGCTCTCGGAAAAAATAGAGAGGTTAATACGTGAGGGACACGTCACGGCGGAATATGCAGTGGCCAAGATACTGCGAGCCTACGCGCGGGAATATTCAGAGATGCCCGACTATTTCGCCGAGCGATCGCGAGACGTCTATGACGTGGAAAAGCGCCTGTTGACCAACCTGACCGGCCAGAAAAGAGAATCGCTCGCCCATCTGACACGGGACGTCGTGATCGTGGCGTACGATCTCAATCCGAGCCAGACGGCGGGTCTTGATCGTAATCATGTCGTGGGACTGGCTACCGATCTGGGCGGCGCGACAAGTCATACCGCAATCATGGCCAGGGCACTGGGGATCCCGGCGGTACTGGGCCTGGAAGACATCACCACGACCATTGAAGGAGGCGAAACGGTAATACTCGACGGCTTCAAAGGGATCCTTATCATCAATCCGGATGAAAAAACGATCGAGCGGTACCGAAAGCTGGATCGGCAACAGGAGGAATTCATACACAGTCTTGACGCGCTGGCCAATCTGCCCGCGGTCACAAAGGACGGCTGCGAAATAGAACTCCAGGGAAATATCGAATTTCCCAGCGATGCCCGAACCGTTCTTAACAAGGGGGGGACGGGGATCGGTCTCTACCGTACCGAATTTCTCTTCCTCGAGTCAAACAGCGAACCCGACGAGGATGCACAGTACGCGGCTTACCGTGAAGTACTCGCGGTTTTCGGCGACCTCCCGGTCACGATTCGCACGGCCGATCTGGGAGCCGACAAGTTTATTGATGCACGACCGAGAGTTCCTGAAAGAAATCCCGCGCTTGGATGCAGGTCGATCCGTTACTGTCTGAGCAATACGCCGATATTCAAACGGCAGTTACGAGCGATTTATCGCGCCGGGGTACACGGCAACCCGCGCGTCATGTTTCCATTGATCACCAACATCACGGAACTGAGACAGGCGAAAAGCATAGTGTGGGAGGTCCTGGAAGACCTCGAGGAGGAAGGTGTCGAGCACACCCGCGAGATACCGCTCGGCGTGATGATCGAGGTGCCGGCGGCTGCCCTGCAGGCCGAGGTCCTCGCGGCCGAGGTCGACTTTTTTTCCATCGGAACCAACGACCTCGTCCAATACACGCTCGCGGTCGACCGTACCAACGAACGGGTCGCCTCCCTTTTCACCGCGGCGCATCCGGCGGTCCTTGAACTGATACAGCGGGTCGTAAAAGCCGGCAAGAAAAACAAGATCCCCGTCGGTCTCTGCGGCAAGATCGCCGGCGACCCCGAGTATACCCTCCTGCTGGTCGGACTGGGATTGAAACAGTTTTCGTGCGTGCCGCAGATGATCCCGGAAATCAAAAAAATCATACGTTCGGTTACCCTGAGACAGGCCCGGGATGTGGCCCGTCAGGCGAGAAAATTCGGCACGGTAACCGAAATTACCGGATACCTCAGAAAGGTGACAAGAAAAATACTCCCCGAGCTGTACGAATAGAAGCGATGTTCGCATAACAGCGCGGCGGGGATTAAGAAACAATCGGCGGAAATCCGCCGTGATAACAGGAACGACGTTCTGCGTTTGCGCGATAACCACAACAGCAGTTGCAGCAGCTACCGCATAACCCGGTGGGCCATCGACGGGAGGATGCGATTTCTATCGCATCGGGACCTGTTGAACTTCATGGGAAGGCTGGCCCGGCGCTGCCGATTCCCTGTTCATTATTCACACGGCTACAATCCGCGGCCGGCGGTCTCGCTGCCGGTACCCAAGCCGGTTGGTGTCGCGGGTGTCGACGAAAGGCTCATACTCGGGCTCGACAGCCCCATCGACGGGGACCCGTGCGAGACGCTGAATGCGCATTCACCTGAGGGGATGGCATTCATCGATTCGCGCACCATGGAAGGTTCGCGAACAATCCACCCCTTCCGCCTCGATTACCGGTTGCATCTGGACAGCGGCCGTGACGGCATGATTCAAGAGGTGCTGAACAGGCTGCGGACCCTTGATTCATGGCCGATTGTGAGATCTGCAGTGAAAAAGCGCCGCGGCCGGAGGAGCACACCCCGAACGGTCACCGTGGATCTCAAGCAGATGGTTAAAGATATTTCGTGGGAACCGGGAACTGTTTTTTTCTCGTGCGTACCCCGCGAAGGGAAATGGGCCAGGCCCGACGAAATTCTCGGGCTCATCGGTTTAAAAAAACCGCATTGGGTATCACGCCTGGTCAGAACGAACATTCATGACGATGTATTGAAAGATTAAGGATAACCATGTCAAAGACGATGCTCATAAACACGATCGTGAACCACGAATGCCGCATTGCGATCCTGGAAAACGGCAGCCTTGAGGAACTCTATATCGAACGGGCCAGCAATGCCAGCAGGGTCGGCAATATCTTCAAGGGCAAAGTGACCAACATAGAACCATCTATCCAGGCTGCCTTTGTCGAATACGGTGGGACGAAAAACGGCTTCCTTCACATAACGGACCTCCATCCCCAGTACTTTCCGGGTGACAAGAAGGGAGCGGAAGAGGTCGGTCACCGAACATCGAGAAAGACCCGGCCGCCGATACAAAAATGTCTCAGGCCCGGTGACCAGGTCATCGTCCAGATGACCAAGGAGGGCATTGGCACAAAGGGCGCGACCCTGTCGACCTATCTTTCTCTGCCGGGACGCCTGGTCGTGTTGATGCCCGACATGAAAAAAACGGGTATCAGCCGAAAAATCGAAGACCCCGACGCCCGCGCGAAGCTGCGGGACATCGTGGACACGCTGACCATTCCCGAAAACATGGGGCTGATCGTTCGGACCGCATGCCAGGAGCGATCGAAGCGCGATCTGAACCGCGACATTTCCTACCTCTCCCGGCTGTGGAAATCGATTCAGCAAAGGGTAAACAGCGCGCCGGTTCCCTCGGAAATATACAAGGAATCGGACCTCGTCATACGGACCATCCGGGATATATATGAATCGGATATCAACAGGATCGTCTGTGATAACCAGGATGTCGCCGTCAATGTTCGCGAATTTATCGACATCGCCCTGCCGAGGACCAAATGTAAAATCGAGGTCTATTCCGGACGGCCGGGACTGTTCAAGCAATTCGGGATAGAAAGGAAAATCGATGAAATACACTCGTCCCGGGTCACGCTCCCCGGCGGCGGATACCTGGTAATCGACCAGACGGAAGCACTGGTTGCCATAGATGTCAACTCCGGAAGTTTCCGAAAAAGCTCAAACGCCGAATCGAATGCAATGAAATTGAACCTCGAAGCCGTCGAAGAAATCGGGCGTCAGCTCCGTCTCAGGGACATGGGCGGCGTGATCGTTATCGACCTGGTCGACATGATTTCGACCAAGAATCGCGGCACGGTCGAAGCCAGGCTGAAAGAAGTGTTGAAAAAGGATCGGGCCAAAAGCAAGGTACTCAAAATCAACAACTTCGGGCTCCTGAACCTGACACGACAGCGCCTGCGCCCATCCCTGAAACAGAATATTTATGCCGATTGCCCCTACTGCGCAGGAACCGGCCAGGTGATGAGCGACGAATCCATCGCGCTGGCAGTCATGCGTACCCTGAATGCCGGGTGCGGTGCCAAGGATGTTGCTTCAATCAACGTCAAGGTTTCGCCGCCGACCGCACACTATATCTCGAATTATCTTCGCGACCAGATCACCGACATCGAAAGGACTTACGGCAAGCGGATTATTATTACCGCCGAGGAAAACCGCGGCGGCAGTGATCTCGAAGTCGATTGTATTTCCTCCCGGGGAACCAGCATTGAACTCGACCAGGTGTACCATGGGGGGAAAAACGACCGCGGTGAAGAATTCGTCAACGTAAATGACATGGTGCCGGCAAAATCCTCCAAGCGAAAAAGATCTCGCAAAAGCGGGAGCAAGAGCCCGAGCGGCACATCAGGCACCGGTGGACACAACAGGCAAAAACAGGATCGGCAGCAGAAGCAAAACCAACAGCAACAACGACAGAAGCAGCAAAAGAAAGAACAGAACGACAATCAGCAGCAACAAAAGGAACGGAAAAGCAAAAGGCGCAGAGGCAGCGGGAGGGGGCGGAAGAAAAAGCAGAACAAAGACGGCGGGAGCGGCAAGACAAAGCAAGACAACAGTAACGGGGACAGCGAAAAGGAAAACCGGTCATGAAACCGGTTCTCAACTCGTCGCCGTAGGGTCGCTGGTGTCGTGAGCGAAAAGGAGAACCGGTTATGAAACCGGTTCTCAACCGCCTCGCCGTCGCCGTATCCTTAGTGGTCGTTTCAACTTATTTCTTCGGTCCGAGTTTCTTTTTAAGCGGCGCGAACCAGATGTTACGAAAGAGTACCGGGTTTCCGTGATGCTGGAGGGTGATCGGTCCCGGGCCGTGCGGTTTGTACTTCGGCACTTTCTTCCAGAGCGTGGGACCCCGAACCCCGGTATTGTCCTGAACAAGGACGTTGTTTAAATAAACCGTCATATACGCAGGCTCTTTCAGTTTGCCGTCCTCGAATACCGGGGCCTTAAAGTGTATATCGTATGACTGCCAGGCGCCCGGTTTGCGGCAGGCGTTGACCAGGGGTGGTGTCTGCCCGTAAATCGCGCCGGTCATACCGTCCGGATAGGTCCTGTTGCCCCAGCAGTTCAGCACCTGGATTTCGTACCTGCCCATAAGGAATATCCCGCTGTTCCCCTGCTTCTGTCCCCATCCCCGAAAGCATTTCTCCGGCACGAGCCACTCGACGTGCAGGTGAATGTCTTCGAAATTCTCCTTCGACACCTGGGTCTTTTTCGTGGCCACCATGGCCCCGTTTTCGATTTTCCACTTCTTGTTCTTCCAGTGATCGACGTCGTCGCCGTCGAACAGGACGGTCGCCCCGTCGGGTGCCGGGACGGGTGCGCCGTCGTACTGCGGTTCCACGACCTTCGGCTGCGGCCGGTTCGGGTCGTGTATGTGCCATTTTCCGTCAGGTTGCATCGGCGTACTCGTGTATCCGTCGATGTTCTTCTGCTCGGGAAGCCGGATGTTTTTGTCCGGTATCTTCGCCGCCCGGATGGAAACCGCGGATACCGCGATCGCGAGTGCCGCCGGTAAGCAGAGCCGATGTGACCTGTTCATTTGATTCTCCTTTTAGTCACCGTAGAATTATTGCGCGTGATATATATCCCCGCGGCGATACTGTGCCCAGGCCGTTTCGAACGGCACGTCGGGCTCGGGAATCGGCCGGGGGGCTTCGAGCCATGTCCTGAAGAGATCTCCTTGGTCGGGATCATAGGCGAGGCAGAGTATCTCGTTTCGCAGGGCCTCGTTTTCACCCGTGAACCGCAGGGGCTCTCCCGAATCGGGATCGATGAGACGCGGATGCATCTGTTCGCCCGCCGGGTCGAGTATGCAGTGGCTGCCCCTGCTGCCGGCCCCCCGCTCGAACATGGCCGCCTGGG
The DNA here is from genome assembly GCA_964557575.1 of uncultured Planctomycetaceae bacterium. Lineage (GTDB taxonomy): Bacteria > Planctomycetota > Phycisphaerae > SM23-33 > SM23-33 > CAZLBC01. Next base: position 27,541 of record CAZLBC010000020.1, on the reverse strand, counting down.
CCTTCAGCACGGCCACCTGAAAAAAGCACTGCTGCACGGCCAGCACCGCCTCGGGAAGCTGATCAACCGAATCGAATTGTACGCCGCTGTCCGCCAGGGCGGCATACCGGGTCTTCGCTTCCTCCAGCGCCTCCGCCACACCGCCGCGGCTCCTGAGATGAGCGGCGCTGCGCGTCATGCGGTCGCCGATATCCCCGAGAATCTGCTGCGGTTTCGGCGCGTCGGCTGTCTTCGATGAGAACAGTTGTTTCAGGCAATCGGCCTCCATGACTGCTTTCGCGGCGACGGCGGCCGCCTCGTCCTCCGGTGGCGGTTCTGACGAATAGACATGCGCGATATATTCCGCGGCACGCGCCGCACCGACCTGACCCGCGTTCAGCGCGCTGCCGCCGGGTCGCTTGACCCCGTGTGTGCCGGCCATTTCTCCGACCACGAACGTCCGCGGGATATTCGACTCCCACCACGTGTTCACGGCAAATCCCCCGTTCATATGCTGGCTGCACACTGCGATTTCAAGGGGTGCGGACCGAATATCGATGTCGTTTTCCGTGTAGATATCAATGGCGGGTTCATTCATGTGTTCCAGCCGCTCGATGGGGAGATCCTGGCGGGCGCCCGTCTTGTCGAGATACTCCCGGGCTTCTGCGTCGAGCCCGTCGATCGAGAATTCCTCCCAGCCCTCACCTCCGGCGGGATTGCGGAGAAAGTCCATCCACACCCGCCGGCCGCGTATAACCGTTTCGACGTGTACGGCCATGTCCACCAGCGTCGACCGGTGTTCCGTTATGCGCTGCGCGTCGAACGGCCACTGGTAACCCTTCAGGAATATATTTGTCGCCATGGTTTTCATATCGGGAAAATACTCGACCAGAAATTCTCGGGGATTGTTCCCGTCGGCGTCGGTGGAAAAGATACGCGGTATCACCTGCATGTACGTGCCGCTGACGTTCCAGCGGAACTTGATCGAGGCCAGGCCGTACTGCATCTCCGTGAGGTTCGCGGCGTACAGGCCCGCCGCGAGAGCCGGTCCGTGTATGCCGTACTGCCCGCGCGGATACACCGTTGTCGCGTACAGTGCCCCCGGACCACCGGCCGCCAATACCCAGTTACGCGCGGCGAAGACGGCCAGGCCGGGATCATCGTCACCCGCGCGAGACCGATCGATGCACAAAAGGCCGGTGATACGCCGCTCATCTCCGTCGCCGTCGGTAACGAAGTCGACCACCACATGTTTGTCCAGGATCTCGATGCCGAGCGCTTCAGCCTTTGCCTGCAGGCAGTGACTCATGAAGCGACTGGTCTTGGGCCCCGCAGATGTCGCCCGTTCGCAGGGATCGTGATCGGTCTTGTACCCGATATACGCGCCGTAAGGATCATGCGGAAACGGCACGCCCGACTCGCACAGGTGGTAGAAACCCGGCAGCGAACCGATGCCCTCAACCAGCGCGGTGTCGCCGTGGCAGCAGCCGAACGCCGTCAGCGTTTTTGCGAAATCCATCGCCGTGTCCGGAACTCGCGGACTGGTGCCCATCTTGTAGTAGGTCTGCTTGTCTGAACCGCTCATCCGCGACGCGCCGAGGGACAGCCCCCCGGTGACCACCAGTATTCCCGCCCCGGGATTATCCACCCCCCCCGCGCGCCTGAACTCGGCAAGCTTGACCGCGCAATTCATGCCCGCTGCACCGGCGCCGACGATAACCGTCTCCGCCCGCATTACCGAAACATCCATTCCTTCGATCTCAATACTGTTCACGTTCATGATTAACATTTTTTCCTGTTAGCTGTAGTCTACAATGTCCGCAGGTGAAAACCGCCGTCCACGTTTATGACCTCGGCGGTGGAAAACTGCAGGTCACCCCGCGCGCACGCCGCGACGGCGGCCGCGACATCTACGGGTTGTCCCCACCGCCGGATGGGTGTCAACCCGTCGCCGATGAGGGCATCGTACTTGTCTTTGACCCCGGCGGTCATGTCCGTGGCAATGATGCCCGGGCGCACCTCGTAGACCCCGATGCCGTGTTCGGCGAGCCGGGCGCCGAACAGCTTGGTGGCCATGGAAACGCCGGCCTTTGATATGCAGTACTCCCCGCGGGACGGGCTTGCCGTATAGGCACTGCAACTGGATATATTTATGATGCACATCCACTCTTCGGGGCACTCGGTTTTCCGGCCGATCATCCAGTTCGCGACACATTGCGTGAGGAAATACGGCCCCTTCAGGTTTATGTTCATGACCCGGTCGTAGCTTTCCTCGCCCGCTTCGAGAATATCCGCCCTGACCGCGGGGGCGACGCCGGCATTATTCACCAGGACATCGAGGCGGCCGAATTCCCGCCTGATATTGTTCAGGGCGTTGGCCCGGTCGTCCGCGCCGGAAATGTCGCAGCGCACGAACATTCCTTTCCTCCCGGCGGCTTCCACCGCGTCGAGCGTTTCAGAGGCGTCGGCTACATCGAGTACGGCGACATCCATACCGTCTGCCGCCAGCGCGGCCGCAATCGCCCCGCCGATCCCCCGGGCCCCTCCCGTAACGCAAGCAACCCTGCTTTCACTCATCAGTAGATCCTTTCCAGATTCCGTGGGAACTCGTTACCGCAACGCGCTGACGCCGCCGCCCGACAGAATCCGCGTGACTTCGGCGAGGACATCGCCGCGGCGAACCATGGTGGTATCACCGGGCGTGGACTGTACGCATATACCGTGGGCCGCTCCCCACTGGACCGCATCGACCGGGTCGCGTCCTTCGAGAATCGCCGCGGCCACCCCGGAAGCGAACGAGTCGCCGCCGCCCGTTCTGTCGGCTATCTCGACGTGTTCCCTGGTCGTAGCCAGGTGTATCGTATCAGCGGACGGGTCGTACAGGACCGCGCCCCAATTGATCCTGTCGGCCGAGATCGCCGCTCGAAGTTGCGTCCCGATCAGGGCAAGATTCGGATACTTTTGCGCGACGTTCCTCAGCAGTTCAGAATAGGCTTCAAGCCATACCTCGAACGGTTCGTCCGTGCCGACCTCCCGGCAGGTTTCCCCGAGGGCATCGGCAAAGTCCCCCTGGTTACCGACGAGAAAGTCCGTCATGCCGACAATCCGCCGGTTTATCTCCCGCGCCCGTTCCTTGTCGGGTTCAACCTTGCTCCGGTAGTTCAGGTCGAAGGACCTGAAGGTCCCCGCCCTCCCGGCCGCCTCCATCGCCTCCACGGCGACCGCGCTGCTGGTCGGTGAAATAAGGGTAAAAATACCGCCGGTATGAAACCACCTGACACCGAGGCCGAAGAGCTCGTCCCAGTCGACGTCGCCGGCCTTCAGCTCGCGCACGGGCGTATGGGCGCGATAGTATTCCGTCACCGAGGGCATCACCCCCTTGCCGGACCAGGTGAAGTTGATGCCGTTGTGGAGCGTCCCCTTCCGGTCGGTGGTAAAGCCCCCTTCCCCGGACGTATTGAACCAGATGATCCGTGACGTGTCCACGCCCGCCTCGCGGAGCTGGTTCTCTATGTTCCTGCCGATACCGTCGTCGACCAGCGCCGTCACCACCGCCGTCCGAAGCCCGAAGCAGTAACTGAGTCCCTCCGCGACGTTGCACTCGCCGCCGCCGTGCCAGAGCCGGGCATGCCGTGCCCGCGCGGTCGGCACATCGCCCGGATCCACTCTCATCATGATCTCGCCCAGCGAGACCGCGTCGTAGCGGCAGCTTTTCGCGGGGAGGATATTGTTTGTGCCCATATCAATCTCTCCTGTCGGTCGGTCGACGATAATAGCAAATATGGGATGAGACGGCAAGAACGCGTATCGTGGACATTCGTGACTATACGCTTTATAGTAATGACCGGAATATCCCCCGGCAGCGTGCCGGGGAACACACAGATCAGGACAGGCAATTACAGGGCGATTTATGGAAACGAAAACGATCGGCGTCATACTCAACGGTGTTACGGGCAGGATGGGAACGAACCAGCACCTGGTTCGATCAATACTCGCAATAATCAAGCAGGGCGGCGTTTCCCTGCCCGGGGGAGGTTCGCTGATACCGGTTCCGGTGCTGACCGGCAGAAATCCCGAAAAACTCAAGGGACTCGCCGACACGTACGGCGCGGATGCGGGCGGGACACTGCAATGGACCACCGATATACCCGCGGCACTGGCGGACGAAAACAACGAAATCTTCTTTGACGCCTCCACCACGCTGCTCAGGAAAAAATTTCTCGACATGGCGATCGCTGCCGGAAAAAGCATTTACTGCGAGAAGCCGACGGCAACGGACACCGCCACCGCCATCGACATTGCCGAAACGGCGGAACGCGCCGGAGTGAAAAACGGCGTTGTGCAGGACAAGCTCTGGCTCCCGGGGCTCCTGAAACTCCAGTCACTTATCAATGAGGGGTTCTTCGGCGACATCCTTTCCGTGCGCGGCAATTTCGGTTACTGGGTTTTCAGCGGACTCGACCCTGACCAGCCGCCACAGCGTCCCAGTTGGAACTACCGCGCCGAAGACGGCGGGGGAATCATCGTGGACATGTTCTGCCACTGGCGATACGTGATCGACAACCTGTTCGGCGAGATAGAGCGGCTCGTCACCTGTGCCAACACCGATATACCGGCCAGGGTCGACGAGAACGGCAATCGGTATGATGCGACGGCCGAGGATTCGGCGTATGCGCTGTTTCTGCTCAAAAACGGGGTCATCTGCCGCTTCGACAGTTCGTGGTGCACGCGGGTCCGCCGGGACGATCTGCTCACCATCCAGGTCGACGGGACGAAAGGTTCGGCGATCACCGGCCTGCGGGACGCGTGGATACAGCCGCTCGATAAGACGCCGCGCCCCGTCTGGAACCCGGATATACCGCAGCCGGTCGACTTTTACGGATCGTGGGAGAAGATGGAGGAAGGCGACTGCGACAACGCGTTCAAGGCGCAGTGGGAACGCTTTCTGCGGCATCATGCCGCGGACGAACCGTTTCGCTGGACGCTCCGCGAGGCAGCAAAAGGCGTGCAGCTTGCCGAACTGGGCATCACGAGCTGCAAAGAGCGGCGGTGGGTGGACGTGCCCGCTCTCGGCGAGGGGGATACCAATGGTTGACGCGCTCACGGATTGTTCCCGACTCGCGGTTCACACGCAGACGAACAAGCCCCTGCCGCTCGCCGAGTGCATAGAGTTGTATACCGCCGCCGGCATTCCCGCCGTCAGCATATGGCGACACGTTCTCGGTCCCCCCGGGCTTGATGAGGCCGGGCGGATGCTGCGGGATGCCGGTCTTGCGGTGCCCGCGATTGTCCGCGGCGGTTTTTTCCCGTCCACGAGCGAGCGTCGCCGCCGGGAGGCGATCGACGACAATCTCGCGGCGATCGAGGAGGCGGCGGCGGTCGGCGCCGACATGGTGGTGCTGGTGGTCGGGGCCGAACCGGGCCTGCCCCTCGACGAAGCGCGTAAACACGTGGCCGACGGCATTGCCGCGTGTATCGACAGCGCCGCAGCCAGTGGAATCAGGCTGGCCGTGGAACCGCTGCACCCGATGTATGCCGCGGACAAGTCGTGCGTCAACCGGATGGCCGAAGCGCGAGAGATATGCGATGTTCTCGACTCCCCCGTCGTCGGCATTGCCGTCGACGTCTACCACGTGTGGTGGGATCCGGACCTGCAGCAGGAAATCGCTGACGCCGGTCGTGCCGGCAGGCTGTTTGCATTCCACATCTGCGACTGGCGGGTCGAGACCCGCGACCTCCTGACCGATCGGGGGCTTATGGGCGACGGCTGTATAGACCTCCGCACCATTCGCAGTTGGATGGAAGATGCGGGGTTCAACGGCTACAACGAGGTCGAGGTGTTCAACGAGGAATACTGGGCCATGGATCAGGCCGAGTACATCGAACGCATTAAACAGGCCTACCGCGATTGCGCCTGAGAGCTTCGTCGGATCACGACGGCCGGCATCCCAAATAACATTTGATTTTATCGCGTAATTGCGTATGTATTTGACTTTACGTTCCTGCAAAATTGTATGTACAATAAAACATTTGTAAGGACATATTTTCATGAGCACTGAAACGATCGCCGCACTGGAAACCCTCGGACTGGTTCCGATGGTGAAAATTGAAGACGCAGCGAGCGCCGCGCCGCTCGCCGAGGCCCTTCTCGCCGGAAATCTTCCCTGCGCCGAAATTACCTTTCGCACGGACGCGGCGGAAGAAGCCATCGGCATCATGGCATCCCGCGGCGACATGCTCGTGGGTGCGGGAACCGTTCTGTCGCCCGAGCAGGTTGATCGGGCGGTCGATGCGGGTGCCACCTTCGTCGTCGCCCCCGGCACGAATCCGTGGGTGATTCAGCGGGGGCTCGACCGGGGCGCGACCGTTATTCCCGGGGTGGCAACGCCTACGGACGTAGAATCCGCGATGGGATTCGGTCTGACGGTGTTGAAATTCTTTCCCGCCGGGGCACTCGGCGGAACGAAGACACTGAAGGCGATCAGCGCCCCCTACAGCATGGTCGGGTTCGTGCCGACCGGCGGGGTCAACGGCGACAACCTCGCGGAGTTCCTCTCCCTGGACTGCGTCCTCGCCTGCGGGGGAAGCTGGCTGGCGAAGACCGGCATGATCGCGGCCGGCCGTTTCGACGAAATCACCGAAATCGCCGCCGGGGCGGTCGAGACCGTCTCCGCGGTCCGCGGTTGAAATAAGGCCGGGAGACAGCATGTCAAAACCGACACTCGTCATCATGGCCGCCGGCATGGGCAACCGCTACGGCGGATTAAAGCAGATCGATCCGATCGGACCGTCGGGCGAACTGCTGATAGATTACTCGATTTACGACGCCCTGAAGGCCGGTTTCGGTAAAATCGTTTTTATTATTCGCCACCGTTTCGAAGATGAGTTCAGGGCGAAGATCGGGCGGACGATCGAGGATCGCGTGGAAACCGCGTATGCCTTCCAGGAACTCGACCACCTTCCCGCGGGATTCGCCGTGCCCTCCAACCGGGAAAAACCGTGGGGGACGGCCCATGCCGTTGTCTGTGCCGCCGGCCAGGTCGACGAGAACTTTGCCGTTATAAACGCCGACGACTTCTACGGCGCCGCCGCCTTCGGGCTTCTGTCCGATTACCTCGCCGAGGCCGCCGACCGCGAGGGCACATATGACTACTGCATGGTCGGCTACACGCTGAAGAACACCCTCTCCGACTACGGGTACGTCTCCCGGGGAGTCTGCGACGTCAGCGACGGGACGCTGCGGGAGATCGTCGAATTGAAGAAGGTTCGAAAATGCGACGCCGGCGCATGTTTCATGGACGACCAGTATCACTGGAGGGAAGTCGACCCGGAAAGCACCGTATCGATGAACATGTTCGGGTATACACCCGGCATATTCGACGAACTGGAACATCGCTTCGAGTCTTTTCTGCGACTCAACCTCGATGATCCGGACGCCGAGTTCTACCTGCCGGTGGTCACCAGCGACCTGATCGCGGAGGGCACGGCCGCCATCAGGGTCCTCCCCACCGACGAGAAATGGCTCGGCATCACCTACCCCGAAGACAAGCCCGCGGCGGTGGCGGCAATAGGATCACTGGTTGCCGACGGCGTCTACCCCCGCAGGCTCTGGGACTGATGACACCGCACCGATCGCGAGCGGACAGAATACACACATAACAAAGGAGCATGCGGCATGGAAACCTTGAACAACGCCCCCGAAGTCAGGCTCGCCCTCGTCGGCGTCAGCCGTGATTGTTTCCCGATAGACCTGACACGCAAGCGGCTGGCGGCGCTCGCGGCGGAATGCGAACAGGCCGGCCTGAATACCGTCGGGCTGGAAACGATCATCGAAAGCGAGACCGACGCGGGACAGGCCCTTACCGAGGCGATTGAGAAAGAGTGCAACGCGGCGGTCATCTATCTCGGCAATTTCGGACCCGAGGGCCCCCTCTCGATATTCGCCGAACGTTTCGCCGGCCCGGTCATGGCCTGCGCGGCCGCGGAGGAGAGCGGCGACAATCTCGTGTCGGGACGCGGCGACGCCTTCTGCGGCATGCTCAATGCCTCGATCAATTTTTCCCTGCGATCCGTATCGGTCTACATCCCGCCGCGGCCGGTGGGGCTCCCGTCGGAACTGGTAGAAACAATCCGCGACTTCAGCCTGGTCGCGCGGGTGCAGCTCGGCGTGGCGGGCCTCAAGATCTTCGCCTTCGGTCCCCGGCCGCAGGACTTCTACGCCTGCAACGCGCCGATCGGGCAGTTGTATGACATGGGTATCGAGGTCATGGAAAACTCCGAGCTGGATATGCTGCAGTTCTTCGAGGCCGTCGATGCCGGGGATCCGGACGTGATCGAAACAAAGGAGGCGATGGCTGAGGAACTCGGCGCGGGAAATACCTGGCCTGATCTCCTGGACAAGCTCGCCGCGTTCGAGGTCGCGCTGAAACGATTCGCCGCGGCGCACCTCGGCTCGCGGCAGTACGCCGTGTTCGCCAACAAGTGCTGGCCCGCGTTCGAATCGGCCTTCGGATTCGTGCCCTGTTACGTCAACAGCCGGCTGGCATCGGCGGGCATGCCCGTGGCGTGCGAGGTCGATATATACGGCGCGCTGAGCGAGTATATCTGCTACCTTGCCGGCGGGATCCCTCCCACGCTGCTCGATATCAACAACACCGTGCCGGGAGACATGCTCGACGGCGCCACGGACCTGCGGGGCGCCGCACCCGAGGATCTGTTCATGGGGTTTCACTGCGGGAACACGCCGAGCTGCCACCTCGAAGACTGTTCGCTGAAATACCAACTGATCATGAATCGCCTGATGGAAGACCCGTCGGTGGAACCGGACATTACCCGCGGCACCCTCGAAGGCACACTGAAGGCCGGACCGGTCACCCTGTTTCGCATACAGGGGACCGCGGACGGGGGGTTGGGCTCATACGTCGCCGAGGGCGAGATACTGAGCATGCCCCCGAAGAGCTTCGGCGGAATAGGCGTATTCGCGATTCCCGACTTCGCGCGGTTCTACCGTCACGTGCTGATCGGCAAGACATTCCCCCACCACGGGGCGGTGGCGTTCGGGAAGTGCGGGAAGACGCTGTTCGATGCCACGCGGATGCTCGGCCTGATCGACATCAACACCCCCCTGCCGGCGGGAATTCCGTACCCGGGAGAGAATCCGTTCTGAGAGATATATCCCTGGATTACGGACCCGGTGTGATGGTATTGCCGGAACCGTTCGGCATGGAACCGGACGGCTCACTGCGGCTTCCCCCGCGCGGCACGCTGGTCGGATCGTCACCGAGACCGTCGAATATGCCCCTGCCGGAGCCATGCTCGATGAGACGATCCTTCTCCTCCCGGGTCAGACCGTAACCGTCGCCCTGTCCCGTGGCCATAGTACGCTTGGTGATTGTATCCGAGGGCGTCAGGTCGTCGTCCGTCTTGAGGTTCTCGTCGAGGTTTTTCTCGCCCTTGGCGTTCTTTATGTTCCAGGTATGCTCGGTGCTGTGGTGGTCCATGCCGGAATCCGGCCAGAATGTCGTATTCCCGCCGGTGCCGGTGACGGCGAGTACGGTGCCGTGGACATTCACCCTGAAATCGTTCGGCGCGCGCGAACTGTCGACCTTCGAACGGAGGGTCCCGTACTTAAGGTCGAGGCGGGTATTCGTCGTTCTGCCCCGGTCCCGACACTGGCGGATGCCCATTTTCGTGCACCTGCTGACGACAACCCGGGTGTTGTCTCTGAAATGCAGGACGACATTCGACCCGAATCCGGTCCGGATAACGGTCAGTTCGCTGAGTTTCCGGCCCTGCTTGAGGGGAAGCCATTTACCGTCCCTGCTGTACTCGGCACTGCCCTTTACGGACTCGATAGTCACCATGCGCGGTGCCTCCCCGGCCGCATCGGCATGACCCTTTTCCGCCGCGCCGGCATCAAACTTCACAGACAATGCCGTCGCGATTACAACCATTACCGGAATAATCATTTTCGGATTCATAGCTTCCACTCCCTCTGCATTCCGCCCCCCTTCAGGTATCGGTTGAAGGCGGGCCGAAAAGCAAATACATTTTCACGCATAGTAAAGTATAACACAAAGACACGCTCTTTGCATATGGATTATGCTCTAATAAGACACGTCCGTACGACAGAGGTTAGAAAAAACGATTATTTTTTTCGACAGCACCACACGTTCCGGAAAAGGCCGTGCAATAGACGGGATTTGGTGTATAATCTCGCTGTCTGAATATACAGTCATGTGACGTTTTTGTCGTGTTTTACCGCCGGGGACTCTCACTGTAGAAGTCCCCTTATTTTTGCAACACCGATCGCGAGTGTTTTCTAATTCCTTTATTTTAAATACGTTATCCTATTGGAGATCGTGAATTCATGGCAGGAGAAAGGCACAGGACCCTAGGGCTCCAGGGCGGCATCTATCGGCCGCTGAGCGATGCCGATGAGAAAAAAATAGCCGATGCGGCCATGGAGATACTCGGAAAGTCGGGCATGGCCGTTTACAGCAGGACCGCATTCGACGCCCTCGTCGCTGCCGGGGCCGATGGGGATGCCGACCAAAAGATCGTGCGTTTTCCCCGGGGCATGGTCGAGGACGCCGTCGATTCATCGCCCTCATCGGTTACCCTTTACTCAAGAGACGGCAAGACCGACGTGGTGCTCGAAGGCTCGAAAGTCCATTACGGGACGGGCGGTACCGCGTTGTACGTCCTCGACCCGAAGACAAAAGAGCGGCGGCAGGCCGTTATCGACGACGTCATCCTCAACGCCCGGCTCGTCGAAAACCTGGAAAACATACACCTCCATACCATCAATGTCTTCCCCCATGACATCACGGTTAAAGACGATATCGACGTAAATCGTTTTTTTCATTCTCTGAACCACACCAACAAGCACGTCATGGGGGGCATCTATTCCATGGACGGGTGCAAGAAGCTGGTGGCGATGCTCGAAATCATCGCGGGGAGCCCTGAACAACTCAGGGAAAAACCCTTCGCTTCATTCATCACGCTGATGATCAGCCCGTTCAAGATCGATGATGTCTACGGTGAAATGTCTTGCTACCTCGCCGGGGAGAACCTTCCCGTCGTCGTACCCACCGAGCCGATCTGCGGCACCACGTCTCCGGTGACGCTTGCCGGAAACGTCCTGGTGCACATCACCGAAACCATCGCGGGTATAGCGATGCTCCAGGCGGTACATCGCGGCGCGCCCGGCATCTGCGGGAGCGTCGGCTCGATACCCGATCTCATGACGATGCACCATCTCGGCGGCCCCATCGAACGGGGCATCATCAACGCCGCCGTATCGCAGATGGCCCAGTACTTCAAGATCCCCTATTACTCCACGGCGGGCGCGAGCGATTCAAAGTCCATGGACGCCCAGGCCGGGTGGGAAAGCGGGATGACCAACCTGCTGGTCGCCATGTCCGGCGCCAACTACATTCACGATTCCGCCGGGCTGCTCGAAGCGGATCTGTCCATCTCTTATGAAAAGCTGGTCGTGGACAACGAGATACTCGGCATGTGTCAGCGGGTCCTCCGCGGCATCGAGGTCAACGACGACACGCTGGCCATGGACATGCTGCTCGAGAAGCGGCCGGGATGCGATTACCTGGTTGAGCCTCATACCCTCGCGTACATGCGCGACGAGTTCTTCATGCCGCGGCTTGCCAACCGCGACAAGCGCGAAACAATGAAAGAGGACGACGACGCGGTCGCCCGGGCGCGGCAATTCGTTGCGGAAATCCGTTCGACCGCCCCGGAGGGACTCATCGACAAGGCCGTCCGCACGCAGATCCTCGATCACTATCCCGAGATCCACACATCCTGATCGATTGAAACGCAAGAGCACAAGAACCCCAAAGGAACACTATGCAGGAAGAAACAACACAACGGGCCGGCGTGCTCGTCACTCCCGAGAAACGCCTCTCGGACGAGCAGATCGCGATCATCGACGCAACCTCGCGGGAACTGCTCTCGGAGATGGGAATTATCTGCTACAACGAGGAGGCGGTCGGCATCTTCAGGCAGGCCGGCGCGGAAATTGCCGAGGGAACAGACGCCCCGGTGGTGAAAATCACCGGCCGGCTTATCGACGAGGCGCTGCGATCCGCGCCCGCGACCTTCACGCTCGGCGCGAGGGATCCGAACAACCGGATCGTTCTCGACGCGGCCGAGCCGCGCGTTCGATTCGGCAGCGGATCGGAGACGAATTTCATCCTCGACGTCGATCTCGCGGGCGATGCCCCCGTCTTCACCCGGCGTCCCGGCCGCATAGACGACCTGAAAAACGCCGCGCACCTCGCCGAACATCTCGATAATCTCGATTTTTTCATCCGCTGCGTGAACATCCAGGACGAGGGCATCACGGCCGGGAACAAGGACGTCAACAAGTTCCTCGCCGCGTTGAACAACACCACGAAACACGTTCAGGCCGGCCTGACCGACATCACCGCCCTCGACGACATTGTCCGCCTCGGGCAGATCGTCGCCGGCGGCGAGACGGCGTTCACGGAGAACCCCGTCCTTTCATTCATTACCTGCATCGTCAAGAGCCCGTTCCAGATCGTGGACGATACCACCGACAAGCTGATCGAAATCGCCCGCCGCAAGATACCGGTGGTGCTCTCCACCTGCCCGATGGCGGGGGCGACCGGGCCCTTCGACGAGTTCGGGATGGTCGCACAGATCAACGCCGAGATCCTGGCCGCCGTGACGCTCGCGCAGATCGTCTCCCCCGGCGCGCCGGTTCTGTACGGCGCGGTCGCCGTCCGGACCCGCCTCGACACGCTGAACGACATGTACGGGGCCCCCGAGTTCGGCCACTACAATATCGACTGCGCGCAGATGGCCCGCCACTACGGGCTGCCCTGTTATTCCAGCGCGAACGTCGCCGACGCCGGCGTACCGGGCATCCAGGCCACGGCGGAGAAGCTGACGGAATTACTCACCGTGCCGCGCGGCGGGGCGCAGTACATTCACTACTGCTTCGGGCTCCTGGAGCGAACCAACGTGTTCTGCCCGGAACAGGCGATCATCGACGACGCCCACGTGGGGTTCGTCAAGAAGATGCTGTGTGATCCCGCGGTCGACGAGGCCGGCCGGAAACGCGTCGTCGACATGGTACGGGAGGTCATGGGCGGCACCCGGACCTACATGTACCACCTGCCGATACCCTCGCGGGACGACGTCTACGTCCGGTACCCGCTCGAAGACGAGGGCGGGGCCCTCGCGGCCGCGCAAAAGCGGTACCGGGATATTCTCGAAACCGACCGCGCGGGCCTTCCCGACCCGATGCGGGACGACATCAGTAAAACCTGTGCGGGCATACTGCCCGCGGCGATGTAATACGGGCAGCGGGGATGTGCCTGCCTCATGATCACGTTTAACCATATTGCCAAGACGTATTCCGGGGACACGAGGGCGGTGCGCGATCTGACGATGGAGATCGCCACGGGGGAAACGCTCGTGCTGCTCGGCTCCTCCGGGTGCGGCAAGACGACCACGCTGAAGATGATCAACCGCCTCGTCGAGCCGACCGGCGGCAGGATAACCGTCGGCGGCCGCGACATTCACCGCGACATGGACAAGATAGCGCTGCGCCGCAGCATAGGATACGTCTTCCAGGAAATCGGTCTCTTTTCCCACATGACCGTCCGCCGGAACGTCGAGGTCATCCCCCGGCTGATGGGCTGGGACCGACCCCGTCGCAGAAAGCGGGCCGAGGAACTCATGGAAAGCGTCGGCCTTGAACCAGGCAAGTACGCCGCGCGATATCCCGAGGAGTTGTCCGGCGGACAGCAGCAGCGGGTCGGTGTCGCGCGGTCCCTGGCCGCCGACCCGGACTATCTCCTCATGGACGAGCCCTTCGGCGCCCTCGACGCGGTCACCCGCGACGAACTCCAGGAGGAATTGATTTCCCTGAAGACCCGCATGCGGAAAACGATCGTCTTCGTCACCCACGACATACTCGAGGCGGTCAGGATCGGCGATCGGATCGCCGTGCTCCACGACGGCGTCCTTCAGCAGGTCGACACCGCCGGCGAGTTGATCCGCGATCCGGCCACCGATTTCGTGCGGCGGATGTTCGACAAACCACGGCGGGAACTCGAGCAGTTCCGGGAGCTCGGCTGATGGACGCCTTCCTGCACTTCGCCGCCGACAACCTTCCCGATCTCTGGTCGGCGACGGGCCGCCACATCTTCCTGACCGGGACGGCCACGTTTATCGCGACGCTCGCGGGCATCCCCCTCGGTATCGCGTGCTACTCGCTGCGACCGCTGCGCGGCCCCGTCCTCGGGATCGCCAGTATCATGCAGACGATACCCAGCCTCGCCATGCTCGGCATCCTCCTGAGCCTGACGGGGCAGATCGGCGTCGTTCCCGCCGTCACCGCCCTCATGCTGTACGCCATACTGCCCATTACCCGCAACACGACCACCGGCCTCGACGGCGTTCCCGCCGGCGCGAAGGAGGCCGCCCGGGCCATGGGTATGACGCCGCCGCAACTGCTGACGCGGGTGGAACTCCCGCTGGCTCTCCCGGTGATTATCGCGGGCATCAGGACCGCCGCCGTCATCGGCGTCGGCATCGCCACGCTTTCGACCTATATCGGCGCCGGGGGGCTTGGCGACTTTATCAAGTCCGGTCTCGCGATGAGAAACAACTACTACATCCTCCTGGGTACCATACCGGCGGCCCTGCTGGCACTCCTGGTGGACTTCGCGATATGGTCGATCGAGCGGGGGATCACCCACCTGCCCTCCGCGAAACGGACCGCCCTGAACCTGCTGATGAAACGCGCCAGCATCGTGCCCTTCGCCCTGCTGGTGTTCCTGGGAATCGCCTCGGCGACAGTGCCGCTTACCGAGGAGGAACGGGTCGCCGCGGGCGAAGCCGCCGCGGGCCGGATCGGCGATCCCGGCACGATACGCATCGGGTCGAAGGTATACCCCGAACAGGTGCTCCTGGCGGAGATAACATCTCAGCTTGTCGAGAACCGCACGAAACTGACCGTCGAGCGACTGCTGGGTCTGGGAGGCACCATCGTCTGCCATGAAGCGATGGTCCAGGACGAACTGGACCTGTACATCGAGTACACGGGAACCGGGTACGCCGCGGTCCTGAATCGCGACAAGATCATCGAGCCGCGGTACGGCACCTCCATCGGCGCCTACGACGCCTACGCCGCGGTCAAGAAGGGGTACCGCGAAAAGTTCGGCCTGGTGTGGCTCGAACCCTTCGGCTTCGAGAACACGTACGTCATGACGGTCAGGCGGGACGCGGCGGCACAGCGCGGATGGAAAAAGGTCTCCGACCTGGCCGATAACGCGAAGAATCTCGTGGCCGGCGTGACGAGCGAATTTCACAACCGGCAGGACGGGTATCCCGGACTCGCCGACCGCTACGGCATGCGGTTCGGCGCGGTCAAGGACCTGGAATTCGCCATGATGTACGAGGCCCTCCGGCAGGGACAGGTCGACGTCATATCGGGATTTTCCACAAACTGGCAGCTCGAAAAATACGACCTGGTGCCCCTCAGGGACGATCGCCGCTTCTTCCCCCCCTACGACGCGGCGCCGGTGGTCCGGCGGGCGTTCCTCGACAAGCACCCGGAGGTGCGCAAGGTACTCTCCCTTCTGGCGGGGAGCATCGACAACGAAACCATGAGACGTCTCAATCTGAACATGAAGGAAACCGGTTCCGAGAAAGCGGTCGCCGAAACGTTTCTGCGATCGCGGGACCTTCTGATAACGGGAAAGGAGCACTGAAAACATGGCCGGAATAGCAGGGATACGTGGCACATCAGCATCCCGCGGGGCCGTAGAAGAGATGTTGGAATCCATAGCCCATCGCGGGCCGGACACGAGGAAAATCGACGACAGCAAGGACTTCTGCGGGGGCGTCTGCGCGTCGAAGCTCTCGGCCGCCCGCGGCGACGGGTTCGCCCACGACGGAAACGTAAGCGTCCTTTTCGACGGAGACATCTACAACGAACGCGAGAAGGGCCGGTCCGACTCGGACGTGGCCCTGGAAATGTATCGCCGGTACGCACGGAATTTCGCCGCCCACCTCGAGGGCGTCTTCGCCTGCGCGGTCTTCGACGGCGACAACGTCATCATCGCGCGGGACGACGTGGGCGTCCGCCCGCTCTACTTCGGCCACACCGACGACGGCAGTTTCGTTTTCGCATCCGAGATGAAGGCGCTGGTCGGCCGGTCGGTCGACGTCAGGGAATTGCTCCCGGCCACAACCTACTCCACCCTGACCGGCAAGGCCAGCTACATCCCCGTCCACCCGCAGATCCGGATGGGCGACTCGCTGGAAGAGGCCACGCAGACGCTCAGGGACCTGATGATGCAGTCGGTCCAGCGGCGGATCGAGGACGGCGCGGTCGGGGCCTGTCTTCTCAGCGGCGGCCTGGACAGTTCCATTATCGCCTGCGCCGTCCACGAGCTGGGACTGCGGGACATGCCGCTGATTACGGTGGGGATGAAGGACGCGCCGGACCTGGAAAACGCCAAAATCGTCGCCGAGCACCTCGGCATGGAACACCGCGTGGTCAACTTCAATACCGAGGACGTCAAGAAGAAGGTTCCCAAGGCCGTCTACATGCTCGAATCCTTCGACGAGGACTGCGTCAGCGGAACCATCGCGAACCTCACCGCCTCCGGCGATGCAAGCACGATAACCAACTGCATCCTCAGCGGCGAGGGCGGCGACGAGCTGTTCGGCGGCTACCACCTGCTCAAGGATCTCGATTCCGAGGCCGAGCAACTCCAGATGATGCAGCAGTTGATCGACATCGCCTACAACACCGCCGTTCAGCGGCTCGACCGGGCCATGTTCGGCAACTCCATCAACTACCGGACGCCGTTCATCGACACCGACGTGGTCACCTTCGCCCTGCAGATCCCCGTGGGCTGGAAGATCCGCGACACCGGCGGCGAAGAGGATGTCGAGAAATTCATTCTCCGCGAGGCCTTCAAGGACCTCCTGCCGGAGGCGATATACAAGCGGCGCAAGCTGCGGTTTTCTGCGGGCACCGGCACCGACAACGAGATGGACGGCGTGGCCGACAAGTACTACGACGACATCGCCGCATTCGACGAAGATGACCGCGAAACCGAGGGCGGGTACACGCTGAACTCCCCTAAGGAAAAGTGGTACTACTCCATTTTCAAGGATAAATTCCCCGACCTCTGCTTTGAAAAACTCGTCGGCCGCTGGGATCCGAACAAGTAGTCCGTCCCGGGCAACCGACACGACGAACCGCCGGTCCGCCGTCGCGTACGGCGGCGGATCGGCGGCGTGACACAACGACATGACGTTCACCGCGATAGATTTCGAGACCGGGTGCGGCAGACCCGAATCCGCGTGCGCCGTCGCCGCGTGCACCGTCGAGAACGGCCGCGTGGTCGATACCTATACCCGGCTGATTCGCCCCCCCGACCCGGATTTCGATTTCGAGATGATCAACATCGCGATCCACGGTATAACGCCCGGTATGGTCCGCGACGAACCGGGATTCGACGCGGTGTGGGACGAACTGCATCCTCGCCTGGAAAACACGCTGGTCGTGGCACACTGGGCCCCCTTCGACATCGGGGTCCTGCGCGCCCTTCTCAGGCATTACGGGCTGGACTCCACGGCATTCCGTTACGCCTGCACCTGCCGGATGGCGCGGCGTGCATTCCCGGGACTCTCCAACCACAAGCTGAACACGGTCTCGGACCACCTCGGCATAGAGTTGATTCACCACGACGCCGCCTCGGATGCCCTCGCCGCGGCACGGATAGCCATTGAATGCGCCGCCGCGTTGGGTAAAAACTGCCCCGGAGAGATCGTCGGAACCAAGCCGTTCACCCCCGTGTAATCCACGACGCCGCCTCGGATGCCCTCGCCGCGGCACGGATAGCCATTGAATGCGCCGCCGCGTTGGGTAAAAACTGCCCCGGAGAGATCGTCGGAACCAAGCCGTTCACCCCCGTGTAATCCACAACTGCCGCTTCAGTCGAGACGAATCCCCTTGTCGGTCAACCACTGCTTCATCTCGTCCATCGTGGAATCGAATATCTCCCGGTCGTACTTGTCCTCCAGTTCCCTGATACGCTCCAGCAATTCAGGGTGATCTTCAAGGGCCGCGTTCAACTTCTTTTCGAGCTCGTCACCCCGCCGCCGCAGGTCTTCGTGGTCGACATAGATCAGCAGGAGACCGCACATCACCTTGATCATGGACTCGATACACCGGTCGTTCCTGCCCTGCACGTAGGGCGGTATTTCGGCGACCACCGTTACCATGGGTATGTTTCGCTCGCGCGCCTCCTGGATCAGGTAGGACGATATCCCTCCAGGGCCGGTGTAATTCGTGAAATTAAACCCGAGCTGCTGCAGACCGGACCTGAGTTGTTCGTCGGAGATGGACACCTGCAGCCGCGGCTGTCGCGTGTGGGGTACGGCGCCGCCCACGCTGCCGATAAAGTAGATCATCGACACACCGAACGTTTCGGCAAGCTCGAAAACGCATTCCGTAAATTCCCACCACCTGATGTTCGGTTCGCTGCCGAGAAACAGAATCACGTTGTTCTCGGGGCTGCAGTAAAACGTGTTCTCCGGGGTCCTGAAATCGGTGACGATACCGTTTTCCACCGTCACCCGCGGCCTGAAAAGCGAGGTGATCTCCATGGTTCCGGGAAAGTTCAAAATGTAGAAATCCTCGGAATCGATCTCAGCGAGCAGATCCGCGTCGAGTTTTTCGGTAAGATATCCCACGGTGGCCGTGGAGACCTCGCCCCCGTTCATCCAGCCGGAGAAGCCGATGACGAGTTTGGGGTCTTTCATCCGCGGGCGTTCGTGTATAAAAAGTCTGTCGGAGCCCATTCGTTATCTCGAATCTGTCGCCGCCTACTGCGTCTTTTTATCCCCGCCGCGACGCCACCACACGACGAGGTCGTCCCCCCAAAGATCGTTTTCCCTGACGGACCGGACGGCGGCCTGCAGGTAGGGATCGTCGCTGCCGGCGTATCGGTCCAGCAGCCGGTCGCAGGTGATCCTGCATCCCCGGCTGTTGCGCTTGCGGTAGCGAAGGTACAGGAGCGTAAACAGCCCTTCGACCTTCCACGTCCTGTCTTCGTGGTTTTTTATCAGGTAAAAGATGTCGCCCGGCACCGGGTTGGGGTTCCTGATGAACTTCATCTTCTCTTGGCAATCCGCGTAGAGCCGGTCGGCGTCGTTCTCGTAATCGATGGTGATATTGATCTTGGGGTCATTGCTCCGCTCGTGGTACACGGTGCGCATGAACCGCGCCGCGTCGGCCTGTAACTGCGCGCCCAACATGAGCATGTGTCCCCTGCTCCGCTCGTTGACCATGTGCCAGCCGAGCACCATGACTTCCCCGGCGATCTCCAGGCAGTTGTCGAAATCCTTCACCGCGTAGTTGTGCCGAAAGAGCAGCGACAGCAGCACCGTGCCGACACACCCGAGACCCCGCGCGCCTTCCGGGATCGGCTGGAACCGGCCGGGCGAATACTCGAGGGTGTATTTCATTTCCTTCTTCTTCGCGCCCGCACGCACGTGCCGGCGCATCCCCTCGCACGTGGAGAGATCGCCGGACGAGAGGCGGTTGCTTTCCCCCATGTCGAATGCGCCGAGCAGGTCGTTGAGGTGATCCTCGTTCTGCATGAAGATTTCGACCGCCTCGTGATAGTCCGACGCCGCATCCCCGGCCCCCGACGGCACGTGCCCGATAACTTTTTCTATACCGGTTCTAATCTCGATCTTGTGCATGTCGCCGGGGCCGAAGTTCTCCGAGTCGTAAGACGAAAAGAGATAGGGGCTCAGGTACACGACGAAGATGAAACCGAGTATCAGGGCGATGAATACGCCGGACATTATCCAGCCGAGCTTGTTGCCCACAACACAACTCCTTACGTAACGGCCTCTGAAAACAGCACTTCGTTTCCCCCATATTCACACTGGGCCTTACTGGACTCGAACCAGTGACCTCACGGGTGTGATCCGTGCGCTCTAGCCAACTGAGCTAAAGGCCCGATGGAAGTGAGCATTATAGCGGTTTGCAGTCATGTTGCAACCCGCATGTCGGCAGTGATTTCGAGGGTAACAGCGGACCATCCCCACCCTTCACCCGGGAGACCGTCACGTCCCGTTGCCGGCGATATCGTCGTCATCCCCGGCCAGTTCCCGGAAGGCGCGTTGGAAATCCTCCGGCCAGGGCGCCGTCAGTGACATCCGCTCGTCGGTCCGGGGGTGGTTGAACGCGATCGTGTGGGCGTGCAGGGCCTGTCGGCAGATGATCGGCCCCACCGCCTCCCGGTCGCGGCCCGCGAGCTGGCTGCGATAGAGGGGGCCGCCGCCGTACATCCGGTCGCCCACGATCGGGTGGCCGATCGCGCTGAGGTGTACCCGCAACTGGTGGGTCCGCCCCGTCTTCGGGTAGAGCTCCACCAGCGTGAAGGCCGTGTCCCTGACGCCCGCCCGCATCCGCTTCAGCACGCGGTACCGCGTCACCGCCTCTTTCGTCATGATCGGGTGAGGCAGTCCCGTGTCGTGGTGGACGGCGTACTTTTCACGTATCTTGGGGTGCCGCCCGATCGGCTGGTCGATGACGTCCTCGTCGAGCCGCACCGCGCCGTGCACGATGGCCGTGTAGGTCTTCTCGACCTCCCGGTTCTCGAACTGCTTGCCGAGGCGCCAGAGGGCGAGTTCCGTCTTCGCGACAAGCATGATGCCGGTCGTGTCCCGGTCGAGCCGGTGAACGATCCCCGGGCGGAAGACCTCCCCGCTGGTCGGCAGTTCCTGAATATCCCGCCAGTTCTTCTCGAAGTACCAGGCAAGGGCGTTGACGAGGGTGCCGGTCCAGTTTCCCCGCGCGGGGTGTACGATCAGGTCGGCCTGCTTGCTGATCGCCATGACATCGTCGTCCTCGTAGACGATGTCCAGCGGAATGGGCTCCGCGGGTATCTCCGCGGGCCGGGTCGTCGGCAGGTAGAGGTCTATCACGTCACCCGGGCGCAGCGCGTATTTCCGCTTGACCGCGCGGCCGTTGACCGTGACGTTGCCCTCGTCGATATAGCGCTGTACGGCGTTGCGGCTCGCCCGCTTGCCCAGCCGGCTCGCGAGGTACTTGTCGAGACGCCCCTTCGATCGCATCCGCTTGATCGTGTACGTCAGGTGCTCGTAACGCGGGGCCTCGTCGTCGTCCTGATCCGGCTCGCTGTCTGCACCGCCCTCCGGAGGCCGGACCCCGCGCATCTCTCTGTCGTCGTCTTCGGACATATTCGCGGTTATAAAAAAAAACCGCCGGGCGAATACCGCACGGCGACTGATCGTTCAGGCCGTGCGCCCGCGCCCGGCGGCGTGCGTTGCGCTGTATGTGGCCTACGCCACGTCTATCAACTGCTTGGCCATGTCCACCGCGGATGCCGCGTCCGGCGCATAGCCGTCGGCGCCGATCTCGTCGGCGTAGTTCTGGGTGACCGGCGCGCCGCCGACCAGGGTCGGCGCCTCCACGCCCGCCTCCTTCAGCGCCGTGATGATGTTGGCCATTTCCGGCATGGTCGTCGTCAGCAGCGCGCTCATGGCGACGATCTGGGCATTCTGCTCTTTGGCGGCCTCGACGAATTTCTCCGCCGATACGTCGATGCCGATATCGACGACATTCATACCGCCACCGCTGAGCATGATGTTGACGAGGTTCTTGCCGATATCGTGCAGGTCGCCCTTCACGGTCCCGAGCACGACGGTCGCAACCGGCTTTACACCGGTCTCGGTGAGCCGGGGGGTGAGGTAGTCCAGGGCCGCGTTCATCGCCCGGGCGGCGATGAGCATCTCCGGCACGTAGATTTCGTTGTTCTTGAACTTTTGACCGACCACTGCCATGCCGGCGATCAGGCCGTCCTGGAGAATCGTCTGCGGCTCGGTACCCGCCTCGTCAAGCTCCTTGGTTATTGCGACGACCGTTTCCATGTCTCCCTTTACCAGGGCTTCGGATAAATCACTCAATTCTGACATATACAGCCTCCTCAATTTTTGCTTTTTTCCAGCGTATTCCGCGAGATTCGGCGGTATTACTGTACCGTGATCGCGATCGTGCTTCTAACAAAAATATAGCGAAATTTTACATTTATGCAACAATCAGGGTTCGGCGTTCGACGCGTCGGCTTCATCACCGGCATCCTTTTTCGTCTCTTTCGGCGGCGACGTACCCGTGTCACCCGTCTTCGCCGGTGGGGTTTTTTCGCCGCCCGGTGCCGCGGTGTCACTGTCTGCCGGCCCGGTCGCCGGAGCACTCGCGGGAGCGGAAGCGGGTTGTTCTTTTTCCGCTTCTTCCTTTTCCCGTTCGGCGATCCATGCCGGGCGGGTCGACGGAAGCGACAGGCGCTCGGCGGTCTCCTCAAGGCGGTCCAGCGCCCGGCGGGCATCGGACCACTGCGGACTGCCTTCGAGTCTCCCGTTTTCGATAACCCTGCGGTATTCTTCCTTTGCCTTCTGAAAATCGGCACGGTTTTCCGCAATCCGCGCCAGCCCGATCCTGGCGGCGGCGGCGAGGTAGTTAAACTCATCTTTGCCGACGGTCCGGGCGATCGCCTGATCATAATACGTTTTGGCACGATCGAGAACGTAGTCGCGCCGCTTGCTGCTCCTTGCCCGGTTGAACTCGTCGAGGTATAATCCGGCAACCCGATTCATCGCCTCCACGGTGATACGGGGCATCTCGTCAAGCTCGATGACCTCCTTGAAATCCTCGATCAGCGAGGCCGGATCGGCAATCTGCGCCTCGTCGGCGTTGCGGCATGCCGTTTTGTACTTGTTGATCACCCGCATCCGGTCGCTCCGGGTCTTCCGCCGGTGGTAGGCCAATCCCAGGAACACCAGCGCCACGGCGAGGGCGACGAGGACGACGCGGGACTTGTATTTTTTCCAGAACTGCGAGGCGGATTTCAACAGCTCTTCCGCCGAATTGCGCGAGAGTTCATGCCTGTGTTCGGATTTCATCGGTATTCCTGTCGTTCATGGATAGCGGGAATATGAGACATCGATTTATCGTGCCCTGGTTTTTTTATGGACGGAAATCGATATGCGCGTGCCGCCCCAGAATTCCTTCTTGTCAAGGTCAATCCTGCACTCTTCTCCCCCTTTTACGAAATGCATGTTTATCCGGCCCTGAGACAGTTGGGACGAGGTCATCGACCAACGGTACAAGGGCATCTTTTTCTCGTAAAATCGTTTTGCCGCAAGCTTGTGGGCATTGCCCTCGAAAACAAAATCGATCTCCCGCGCGTTCTTGTCGGGGTAATTCCTGCTGAGTGACTCATCTTCGTTGAGATCGAAATCCATCGGCACCGGCACGTCTTCGATGTACCCGACCTCCGGTTTCGCTATCAGTACCTCGTACGGACTTCCCTGGCATCCCGCCAGAAAACCGGTCCCCAGCACAACGGCACACCATGCCGGGACGATGACCATCCGTGAGCGATTCATTGCTGTTTCTCCTCAAACCACGTGTTGCGACCACCGGCCGGCGATTGTCCGTCGATATACCGCGGGTCGATGGCTTGATTGCACATACGAACCAGTACAGTCTTGTCAAAATACCCTGGTTGTCAAGCACCTATACCGGCAGCAGCGGCCAATTCACCCCCTCCCGCACGGGTCAAACGCGCGCCGGTTGAATCGCGACCGGTATTACATCGCCGCTGTGCGTAATCGACAGCCGGCACGATGAATTGTGTTGTCAAGTTAATCGGCGTAACGTATCCTATTCCATTTGCCTTTTCTCGACGGTACTGTTTTATCGCGGAGAACCTATGATATTCGTACTCAATCTTTTCGACATAATTGAAGGCCGCGAACACGATTACGCCCGCTACCTCCGCCGGGTCCAGGCGATCCTCGATCGCCACGGGGCGAAGATCGTGCTCTACGGCCGGACCCGGCGGGTGTACATGGGCCGGGCCCAGCAGGAATACTGCGGCGTGGTGTGCTACCCCGACACAACGGCCCTCAAAAACTTCTCCAATGACCCCGAGTTTTCCGAAATCCGTCCCCTGCGGGACGAATCAACCGAGAATTACGTCCTGACCGCCATAGAGGGTTTTCCCGCGATAGACGATGCTATCGACTTTCTCGAAGATCAGTAACATACACCGGGCGCGGCGCCGTTCCGCATCGCACCGACCATCAGGCCGCTGCCGAATCTAAGGAATGCAACCATGGGAAGCACTGTTGTCAAAGAAGGATTTGAGCGATCACCCCACCGCAGCCTGCTCAAGGCCACGGGACTGACCGACCGGGACATCAGGCGGCCGTTCATCGCTGTCGCGAACAGCTACACCGACGTGGTTCCCGGCCACTGCCACCTGGACGCCGTCGGCGAGTACGTCAAAAACAGGATACGGGAGGCCGGCGGTACGCCGATCGTCTTCAACACCCCCGCCGTCTGCGACGGTATCGCCATGGGACACACGGGCATGAAGTACTCGCTGGCGTCCCGGGAAATCATCGCCGATTGCGTGGAGACGATGGTCCGGGCGCACTGTTTCGACGCGATGATATGCATCACCAACTGCGACAAGATCATCCCCGGCATGTTTCTCGGCGCCATCAGGTGCAACGTACCCACGCTCTTCGCCTCCGGCGGGCCGATGGAAGCCGGCGTCGTCGACGGGGAGGACTGCGACCTGATCGACGCCTTTTACGCGGTCGCGCAACTCAAGGCCGGCACGATTTCCAAGAAGCAATTCAGGGAGTACGAAAACAACATCTGCCCGACGTGCGGAAGCTGCAGCGGCATGTTCACCGCCAACAGCATGAACTGCCTGTCGGAGGCCCTCGGCATGGCCCTGCCGGGAAACGGGACCATTCTGGCGACCAGCCCCGTCAGGCGGCAATTGTTCGATCTGGCCGCACAGAGAATCGTGACCATGGCAAAAGAGCATATCCGCGGCGGCCGGAAGGTCTCCTATCCGCTGCTGCCCCGCAACATCATGCGGAAGAAGGCCTTCGAAAACGCCTTCACGCTCGACATGGCGATGGGCGGATCGACCAATACCGTGCTGCATATCCTCGCCATGGCCGGCGAGGCCGGGGTCAACTTTTCGCTGAAGGACATCGCGCGGATCAGCAGGCGGACCCCGAACATCTGCCGGGTCGCGCCGTCGGCCACCCCGGCCGGGACGATCTACCACATGCAGGACTGCCACCGGGCGGGAGGCATCCACACCATCCTCCACCAGTTGCACACCGAAAAGCCCGCGCTGGTCAATACCGAGTGCATGACCGTCACCGGCGAGAACATCGGAAAAAACCTCGTCACGTGGTCGCTGCGGAGCCGCAAGATCTGCCCGGCCGCCGCGAAGATATATCGCGAGGGCTGGAAGGCCACCGGGCGCGGCCTGGAAGAGGTAAAGGCGATGTACCGCGGAAAAACACCGCGCAGGCTCCCGACGCTCAATGCGAAGAATCGCTGCGACAAGACCGACGTCATCCGTTCCCTGGAAACGGCGTACACCGACCGGGGCGGACTCGTGGTCCTCTACGGCAACATCGCCGAAAGCGGCAGCGTGGTCAAAGTCGCCGGCGTCTCACCCGCCATGTACGAATTCACGGGGACGGCGATCATCTTCGAAGGACAGGAAGCGGCGTGTGCCGGCATCCTGGACGGCGCGGTCAAGCCCGGCCACGTGGTGGTGATCCGCAACGAGGGACCCCGGGGCGGCCCCGGTATGCAGGAAATGCTCGCGCCCACCAGCTACATCAGGGGCATGGGACTCGGGGAGGAGGTGGCACTGATCACGGACGGGCGCTTTTCCGGCGGTACCGCGGGCGCCTGCATCGGGCACGTGGCACCGGAAGCGGCGGCGGACGGCGCGATCGGGCTGCTGAAAAACGGTGACGTCATCGAGATAGACATCCCCCGCGGGATGCTGAACGCTCAGGTATCGAAGGCGGAATTCGAACGGCGGCGGAAAAAGCGTAAACCATCCCCCCCGCCGATCATGCACGGCGCGCTGGGCAAATACGCGGTCCTGGCCACGTCGGCCGACACCGGCGCCATACTGGACTGGGAGGGAAAGGAACCGAGCCCCAAACAATAATTCAGAATTCCGCGTTGCGCGGGGTCCGCGGGAACGGTATGACGTCCCGTATGTTCCCCATGCCCGTGCAGAACTGTACCATGCGCTCGAATCCCAGGCCGAAGCCGGCGTGCGGCACCGAGCCGTACCGGCGCAGGTCGCAGTACCACCAGTAATCCTCCGGTTCGAGGTGCGCCTCGCGCATGGCGGCCTCGATGACGTCGAGCCGGTCTTCGCGCTGGCTGCCGCCGACGATCTCTCCGATGCGCGGCAGCAGCACGTCCATGGCCGCGACGGTTTTCCCGTCGTCGTTCTGCTTCATGTAAAACGGCTTGATGGATTTCGGGTAGTCGACCACCGTAACCGGCCCCGCAAATACCTGCTCGGTCAGATAGCGCTCGTGTTCGGACTGCAGGTCGTCTCCCCACTTTACCGGAAATGCGAAGTCGGTGTTCGCCTCGCCGAGCAGTTCGACGGCCCGTGTGTAGGAAATCTTCTCGAACGAGGAATCCGCGAGCGTTTCAAGGGTATCGACCACGGTGTCGTCAATCCGCTCCCGGAAAAATGCCAGGTCGCTTCGGCAGTGTTCCAGGAGGTAACTGAAGAGGTACCGGATATACTCCTCGGCGAGGGCCGCATCGTCGTCGAGATCGGCGAATGCCATCTCCGGCTCGATCATCCAGAATTCCGCCAGGTGCCTGCTCGTATTGGAATTGTCCGCCCGGAAGGTGGGACCGAACGTATAGATATTTCCCAGCGAACAGGCGTAGGTCTCCCCCTCGAGCTGGCCGCTGACGGTCAGGCCGGCCGGGCGGCCGAAGAAGTCCTGTTTCCAGTCCGGCTCTCCGGTCTCTGTCGAAACGGGCGGAGCCGCGGGGTCCATCGTGGTCACCCGGAACATCTCGCCGGCCCCCTCGCAGTCGCTGCAGGTGATGATGGGAGTGTGCACGTAGAGAAAGCCGCGCTCCTGGAAAAACCGGTGCGTCGCGAAGGCCAGGGCGTTCCTGACCCGGGCGACCGCCCCGAAGGTGTTCGTCCGCGAACGGATATGGGCCAGTTCCCGCAGTCGCTCGAAGCTCACCCGCTGTTTTCCGATGGGATATTCATCGGGATCGCAGAACCCCAGCACCCGTATCGCCGCGGCCTGTACCTCCACCTCCTGGCCTTTTCCACGGGATTCGACGAGCGTCCCGGTAACCGCGATCGAACTGCCCGGGAAGAGTTTTACTATCTCTTCCTCGTAATTGTCCAGGTCACCGTCCGCGACCACCTGGATGCTGTCGAAGCAGGAACCGTCGTTCACCACGAGAAAGGAAAAACCGCCCTTTGAATCGCGGCGGGTGCGCACCCAGCCGGCCAGGGTGATTTCTTCCCCGACGGGCGGGTCTCGCAGAATGTTTCGGATCAGTTGTCTTTTCATGGGCATCCCGTCCGGTGGATAACAATAAGAAAAGGGGTCAGGTACCTTTTTC
>CAZLBC010000019.1:7956-64489 GCA_964557575.1 uncultured Planctomycetaceae bacterium | reverse complement strand
CCCCCCCTACTCGAGGTCCTCCTTCTTGAGGCCCTCGATGTACGCGTCGATCTGGCCGACGGGGCGGTCGGGGTCGCCCGTGCGGTACTCGACGTTCGTGTACACCGCCAAAACGTTCCGGCCCTTCTTCAGCCGCTTGATATGGCCCGGGTTGAGCATGATCGGCCGGTAGTACGGCTGGTCCTTCCACCACCCGTAGCGGCTGATCCCGTGGCCGTTGAGGTAGACGTGAAACCCCTGCCGGCAGAGGATGCTGAGGCGGTACCGGTCCCCGTCCACCGCGTCCAGATCGAATGTCGTCCGCGCCAGGAGGAACTCACCGTCCCCCCAGTCGGACTTATTCTCGAACCTCACCCGCCCCCGCTTGTGCGCGCCGACGCCGATCGGGGCCCGGCCCTTGTTCCACCGCGAGTCGTCGAAATCCGGCTCATACCACTTCTCCAGGCCCTTCGGCAGGGCGACCTTCCGGAACCGCTTCTTCTCGCGGCAGGGCTTTTTGTCCTGCTCGCGCTGCGGGTCGAAGGAGATGAACCGCCAGGTCCGCTCGGCCGGCGGCGGGGTGCCGATCGGTTTCCAGCCCGCCGCGGGGTCCCTGATCTTCGCGAGGTCGATGACCGTGGAGATCAGGGACATGTCCGTGCCGGATGCGGCCTTCATCCGCCGCTGCAGCTCCGGCAGGTAGACCTCGCAGAGGACCTCGTCGAGCTTTTTCCGCTGCGCCGGGGGAACCTTCTCCCGGACCGTGTAGAGGCCGAACGGCCGGCCCTCCGGCTTCGAGCCGGGGCTGCCGACGATCTGTATGACCTGCTTCGTGTCCAGATGCTCGAAGCGGTCCCTGATCGCCGCGGCGACGGCGAGGGCCGTCTCCGGGGACTCCCGCAGACAGACGTCCGCGGCGGTCACCACGTTGTACGCGCCTTCCGCGGCGCGCTGCCGGTGGTCCCGGTTGGGCTTGATCTCGCTCTCCCGGACCGCGCGGCGGAAGGCCGCGAGGATCGCCTTACCCGCGGGGCTGTCTTTTTTCTTTTCCTTCAGGATCTTCCGCAGGGCGCCGGCCATCCGCTGGCGGGGCTGGGTGTGGTACTCGTCGACCATCATCGCGGTCATCGTCGGCAGGGCCTTCATCAGCAGCGCATCGTCGTTTTTCAGGCCCGTCAGGGCGGTAAACGACGATTCGCGGAGCCACCAGTCATCGTGCTTCGTCCAGGGCATAATCAGCGGCAGGCAGGCCCCGATATCCTTTGCCGGGGCGAACGCCAGGGCCATCAGGGCCCCGTCGACCACCCACCACGTCTCCGCGGGGTCCGCAATCATCTTCCTGATCGCCGCGACCATGCCGGGGGTGAACTGCCCGGTCTTGATGTGACCGCGGCCGATGCTGAACCAGTAGCGGTAGTCGATCATGCCGTCGAGGGCGGCGCGCCGGACCCGCGGGTCCGGGTCCCGCAGGAGGTTCTCCAACGTGTCGAACGCGCCCGCCGCGCGGAGCGCCTTGGCCGCCTGCGCGCGGATCATGTAGCGCTCGTGACAGACGTTCCTGACCATCTCGTCCTGCGCGGCCTCCTTCGGGTCGACGGCGGGCCGGTCGTACGCGCTGCCGTAGCGGTAGAACGGCCGGTGGATCGGCTCGGGATCGCCCCGTTTGAGGTATGCGGCATTATGCCGGACGGCCAGGAACGCGCGGTCCGCGGTGTTCCCCCACAGTTCCGCCGGCAGGGTGAATGCCACCGCGTGCGGGGATCGCGGCGCGCCGGTGATCTGCAGGGTCTTCAGCGGCGCGGTGTAGGCCAGGGCCAGCCCGGCGCCCGATCCGGGGTCGTCGAACCGCTCGAGGCCGGCGATGCCGAAGCCGCCGCCGGGGCGGCGGGAGAGGACGTACCACCACGTCAGGCGGTTCATGACCGCGTGGAACACCTTCGGGCGGGTCTCGAGCGTGTGCACCGAACCGATACCCCGCCACAGGGCGTCGCCGCGGCCGTTGTCGCCGTGGCCGCACACCATCACCGGGTAGGAGGTGACCGTCGAGTAGCTGAACCGCCGCTTGGCGAGGTCGTAGATCGCGACGTTCCCCTTGGCGCGGGAGGCGGCCTGCATGACGGCGGCGGCCATGCCGTCCTTGCCGTTTGACCCGAGCCCGCCCTCGGGGCGGTGGTCGCCGTAGGGGACGGTGCCGTGCCCGGCGAACCGGTACCAGAACCGCAGGGCGCCCAGCAGCGTCTTTTCGTCGACGTCCACCCCGCACGCCTTGGCGAGCAGGAGCGTGGTCAGGACCTGCGCGCCGGCGGGGTTCATCAGGCCGCCGGCGACGTACCCGGGGTTGACGCCGCGGCCCCAGTGGGTCCAACTGCAGCCGAAGTGCTGGCGGTCCCGCGCGTCGTCGCAGTAGTGCTGGATGATCGGGAGCACCGACTCATCGCCGGTCCGGAGGTAGTACTCGGCGCAGGCGATGCCGTTGTAGCCGTTGTTCCAGGTGTGGCTGCCGATCTTTGTCGCGTCGTCGGGAAACCGCTCGAAGTACGCCGTGACCCGCGGCAGGTACCGATCGTCACCGGTCGACAGCAGGAACAGGCACGCCAGGGCGCCGCCGATGCCCCGGCCCCGGAGATGTTTCTTCGCGAACGCCTCGTCGCCGCCGTAGTACGCGGCGGCATCGTTCACGATCTTCCGGGAGGTCTCGCAGTTCAGCGGCCAGGTGTCGGCGTGCCCGCCGATCGCCGGAATGGTGATCGCGACCTTTCGGGCGGCGGCGCTGTTGCCCTCCCTGACGGTGAAGACCAGCTTCCCGTCGGTCGCCTCGGCCGCCGCCAGGGCCTCGCCGAGCGCGACGTAGGGGTTCCGGCCGGCGAGGGCGGCGCCGTTGACGCCGGTGATGACCTGTCCCTTTTTCAGCTTCCCCGCCGCGGGCGTGCCGTCCTCGACCCGTTCGACCCTGACCGCGACGCCCCGGTAGACGCGGGCGACGATGCCGGTGACGCCGATGTGCCCGAAGTGTTTCTCGCGGTCGGGCCGCGGGCGCATCTTGTAGACTTTTTCCCCGGTGTAAAAATCGGCCTTCTGCCCGCCGGGGCAGCGGCCCGCGGTGAACGCGGCCGGCAGCAGCGCCGCCGTCGAGAGGATCAGTGCCGTTCTGCGATGGGTCCGGTGTCGATTCATTGCCGACTCCTGTGCGTGGCTGTTCGGATGCGGGGCGGTGTATCGGCCGGCCGGCGAGTGCGGCGCCGCGACCGGCCCGGTGCCGATTGTACCGGGGCGGGCGCCGGGGCGGTATGAGAAATTACGTCGGATTGCTGCCGGTCCGCGCCGCGGACCGCGGCTGCCGGGACGGCGCATGGCCTGCACACCGTCTTCAGGTCACGGCCACGACGTCGAGACCGGGGATGTCCCTGAAGTCACTCGGATTCTCGGTCAATACCCTGAATCCGTTCTGGAGGGCCACCGCCGCTATCCAGAGATCGTTGACCCGGTGCGTGGCGGGTCTGCCCGCGGTATCCAGTCCGGCGGCGATGCGGCCGAACGTCTCGCCGGTATCCTTGTCGATCAACAGGCACGGCTTTTTCCTGATCCGGGCCAGCGCGCTGATACGCTTGTTCCGCTGCGCCGCGGTCGACGCCCGCCGGACACCGTACTCCAGTTCCGCCAGGACCGGCGGGGCGAGGTAGACCGCGTCGTTGTCCACGAGGTCCGCCACGCGCGTGTGCGTCAGCGCGCCGCGCTCCACGCTGACCCAGACGGAGGTATCGACCACTACGCCCACGGGTCACCCATTTCCTCACCGAGCGGGCGGTCCGCGCCCGCCGCGTCCTTCAGCCAGGCGGCGCCCTCATCGTCCGAAAGCACACCGTACAGGTCGGCAAAGGCGTCCATCGCCCGCATGACCGGGGCGCCGGGCACCAGCTTCGCAACGGGGTGCTTGTTGCGGACGATGGTGATCTCCTCGGCCCCGGTCTCCAGCCGGCTGAGGATTGCGCTGAAATTGCGAACGACCTCCGTGGCGGTCATGGTTTTCATTATAGTCTCCGTTTCCGGCCGCTTATCATATTATATGCTTATATCATAGAGTATGATTTTGTCAAGCGCGGAGAATACGCGAGGGACTCCCGGTCTTCCTGAAGATCGACTTGATCGGTGTTTCAGCCTGGCGGTACAATGGGTACCCGGCGGCGCGGTCGTCCGCCTCGGGGCGGAGTAAGGAGAGAACCGGAGCCATGATGAAAACGGCAACGCGCATCATTCTCGTCCTGTTGGTCGTCCACCCGCTGTGCCGGGCACGCGGTGCATCCGTTTCGCAACCGGCGACGCGGCTCCAGGTCGCCGGCGACGTTGATGTGGTCGTCGCCGGGGGTTCGATAAGGGCCGTGGGTGCCGCGCTGGCAGCCGCGAGAAACGGCGCGTCGGTCTTTCTGCTGACCGACCGCCCGTACCTCGGCGAGGACCTGTGTGCCGACCTGCGGCTGTTCCGGGAAGGGGTATCCGGGACGGAAAACAACCGCTGGCTCTTTCCCGACGGCGAAAAGACCACGCCGCTGCACATAAAGACGACGCTCGACCGGAAACTGATCGCGGCGGGCGTCAGGTTCCTGACCGGCAGTTATCCGACCGAAGTGGTGACCGACGAAAAGGAGCGTTTTGCCGGGATCACGATGGTCAACCGCAGCGGCCGCCAGGTGGTGAAGGCCGCGGTCCTCGTCGACGCCACGCGGCATGCCGTCCTGGCCCGCCGGGCGGGCATGCCCTTCACCCCGTTTACCCCGGGCGATTACGATTTCACCATGAGAGTGATCGGGGGCGATCTCGTCACGGGCAATCAGCATCTGGCGGGCAAGAAGCTCGGTGTCCGGCTGACAACGCCCACGCACTACGGGAAGCGGGGCGGATACGAGGGCGGCCCGAAGAACGTCTACGAATACCGGTACACGGCCCGGCTGGATGCGGACACGTGGCGAGAGCTGTGCCGCGTCGAGCAGACGTTCCGAAACCTGATCATGGTAGAGGGCATCGTCGAGCACGCCGAACGGATGTCGTGTCACCTCGGGACCGTCCTCGACACCGGCGATCCCCTGGCGGAGTGGCCGGGGGCCGATGCCGTCGACCTGAACTATTTCCGCCACGCGGCCGCCCCGGCAATCTACGTGGTGGGCCCCCGTGCCGCGTTGAGCACGGCGGCATCCGCACGCATGATGGCCGTCGACCAGTCACTGAAAATCGGCAAGCGCGTCGGCAGTGACGCCGCCCGGGCAGCGAAGAAGCTGCCCCGCACAGCGGCAGAACGCTGCGCGCAGAAACGCGGGGAGAAGTCGGTCTCCGGTACCGTCGGAGAAAAACCGGGAATCCTCAGGACCGCCGCCGAGCCCCGCCATGTCACGCTCGGCGCAAGCGCGCTGCCCGTGCTGGGGACATACGACGTCGTTGTCGTCGGCGGAGGGACCGCGGGCGCCCCCGCCGCGATCGGCGCCGCCGAAGCGGGCGCGAGGGTCCTGGTCGTGGAATACCTCGACGAACTGGGCGGGGTCGGCACCGCCGGCCTGATCTCGAAGTACTGGTACGGATGCGGCGACGGGTTCACCGAACGGGTAAACGAGGCCCTCGGTCTCGGGACACGCGATGCGTCCGGCACGTTCCGCATGACATCCCGGCGCTGGAACATCATGCAGAAGGCCGAGTGGCTCCGCCGGCAGATCGCCGCCGGCGACGGCGCGATCTGGTACCGGAGTTTCGGCTGTGGCGCCGTCCGGGAAGGCAGCACGGTAACCGGCGTTGTCGTCGCCACGCCGCGGGGCAGGGGCGTCGTCCTGGCCGATACCGTGATCGACGGCACCGGCAATGCCGACATCGCGGCCCACGCCGGCGCGCAAACGCACTACAGCATCGACGCCGGCGGCCACCTGTCCGTGCAGCTCGCCGGTCACGGGACGCGCGGCCTCGGCCGGAATCACAACAATACCTGTTACGCACTGGTCGACGACTGTGACGCGATCGACCGATGGCACCTGATGCTCACCGAGCGAGCGTTCCAGGCCGGCAGAAACAATCGCCTGTTCGACATGATGCAGATCGTCGACAGCCGGGAGCGCAGGCGGGTCGTCAGCGACTACATCCTGAAGACGACCGATATCCTGGCGGGCAGGACCTTTGCCGACACCGTCTTGCGGATGCGGAGCAACTTCGACGCCGCCGCGTTTCCGAGCACCGCGCTGTTCTTCGTCAAGGACATGAAGGGCCCCGCATTTACCTGCACGGTCCCCTACCGGTGTTTCCTGCCGAAGGGGCTGTCGGGCATCATCGTGGTCGGCCTCGGGGCGGGCATCGAGCGCGACGCCATGACGCTGACCCGCATGCAGGCCGATCTGCAGAACCAGGGGTACGGCATGGGCATCGCCGCGGCCATGGCGGCCGGGGCCGGGGGGGACACGCGGGGGATCGATATCACGGCCCTCCAGCAGAAACTCATCGCGGCGGGCATCATTCCTCCCGAATGCGCGGACCACGAGGACTCCTTCCCCGTGTCGGAACGCGCGGTGAAGAAGGCCGTGGACCGTATCGCCGGGTTGAAGCGGGGCATCGACAACAACAGGAATCCCGGCGCGAAGACCATCGAGGCGTATCGGAGCCTCGCGATCGTCCTGACCCACCCGCGGTTGAGCCTCCCGCTTCTGAGGGCGGCGTACCAGCGGGCGGATGACCCCGATACGCGGGCCAACTACGCCGGGACCCTCGCGATCATGGGCGATGAAACCGGGCTGAAGCTCCTGGTGGAGAAAGTGAAGAACACCCCCTGGGACAAGGGCTTCGGGTGGAGCGCCCGGCGCGAGACGCACAACACCTACTCGGAAGTGGACCGCCTGATCATCGCGATGGGCCGCATCGACGGCCCGGACATCGAGCGCGTCCTGCTCGAGAAGGCAGAGACACTCACGCCCGAGAGCGGGTATTCCCATTACCGGGCGCTCGCGTACGCCCTGACCCGGCACGCGTCCGGGGCGTTCAGGGAACCGCTCGCGGACCTGCTGAAGGCATGCGCTTCACCCAGCCTGGCCAAGACCTGGGGAGACCTGGGCAAGCAGCGTACGGTCCTGCCGCGCAAGAGGGCCGGCAGGTACCACAAGACCGACGGCGTCGACGACTTCAACGCGGCCATGAAGGCACTGGTGACGGCCGGCATGCTCTATACCTGCGGCGACCGTGACGGCCGCGGGCGCACGGTACTCGAGCAGTACCGCGACGAGATCCACGGGCACCTGTCCCGATACGCGCGGGCGTTCCTGGAAAGGCGGTGAGCGAATAATGACGGCACATCAAACGATGAAGCAACAAGGGACATACGCATATGTAAAGAAAATACTGTTTCCACTATTGTTCGCTGTTCGCGAACAGCGAACACGACATTTCAAACAATGGCATTGAAGAAATAACCGCATCGACTGTCGAAAGAGATGACCAACCAGATCAGACGGTGGAGTATTCGTTTGCCGCGTGACGATGGAGCGACTAAGGGCTCCGACTCATTTCGTTGCAGGCCCCATTTTTCCGTCCGCTATACCACGAGTCTTTACTGTTGATCCCCCAAATAAATTTTCTCTTTTCACTTGAACAGCACAGCACAGTATAGTACAGTCGCCTCCCCGGAGAACGGTCCATGGCCAAAAAAGGCGATTCAGTGCGGGATATCTTCAGCATTTCCGCGGCGGCGGGCACGCCCAAGTACCGGCAGCTCGTCGACGCCGTCCTTGAATCCATTGGGGACGGGACGATCGGCAAAGGCGACCTGCTGCCCTCCATCAACCATGTCAGCCGGGACCGCTCGCTGGCCCGCGAGACGGTCGCGAAGGCCTACAACATCCTCAAGCAGAAGGGCGCCGTCGAATCGCGGCCGGGGAAGGGTTTCTACGTCGCCACCGACCACTACGCCGGCGACACGAACGTCTTCGTCATGTTCGATGTCTTCGGAACCCCCTACAAGCAGCGGCTCTACCAGGGCATGGCCGATCACGTCGGCGCAGGCGTCCACCTCGACATGTACTTCCACCACTACAACCCGGACTTGCTGGTCAAGCTGCTCGCCGACGCGGCCGGCCGCTACGAGTACTACGTGGTCATGGCCGTCCCGAACGACCGGGTCCGCCGGGCCCTTGCGCGGTGCGACCAGCGGCGGCTGCTGATACTGGACATCGACGTCGACTATCCCGGCAAGGACTGCTCGGTAATCCGCCAGGACCACGACAGCCAGCTCGTCGCGGCCCTCCGGTCGGGCGCCGACCGGGTTAAGCGGTACGAGCGGTTCACGCTCGTCTTCCCGCCCGACCGGAACCATCCGGCGGTCATCCCGGGCGCCTTCGGCCGCTTCTGTGAAGCGGAGGGCATTCCCTGCCGGATCGTCCCCCGCCTCGACGAATCCGGCATCCGCGCGGGCGGGGCGTACCTGGTCATCGAGGACGACGACCTGGTGGCCGTCGTCAAGTACGTCCGCTCGCGGGGCCTGTCCGCGGGCCGGGATATCGGCGTCGTCTCCTACAATGACACCGCCTTCAAGGAGGTCCTCGAGGGCGGGGTGACCGTGGTCTCGGTCGATTTTCACGCGATGGGCCGGAAGGCCGCCGGCCACGTGGCCGGCGGGCAGAAGGCGAACATACTGGAGCCGACAAAACTGATCGTCCGCAATACCCTCTGACGGTGAGAACCATGAACGAACACGAATCGGCAGCGAACGAAGACCGGGGGAGCCTGCTCTTTTTGACGGCGATTACCCTGGTGGCCGCCCTGGGGGGCATGCTCTTCGGGTACGACACGGGCGTGATATCCGGGGCCATCGGCTTTCTCGAGAAACACTTCGACCTCAGCCCCGAGATGGTCGGCTGGACCGCCTCCTGCGCCCTGGTCGGCTGCATGGCGGGCGTCTCATTCGCGGGCATACTCGCCGACCGGTTCGGCAGGAAAAAGGTCCTGGTGATCGCCGCGGCGTTCTTCCTGGTCTCGGCGGTGGGCACGGCGGTGCCCGAGACGCTGACCCAGTTCGTGGTGTTTCGGTTCGTCGGCGGGCTGGGGGTGGGGATCGCCTCGATGATCTCCCCGATGTACATCGCCGAGGTCACCCCGGCCCGGATCCGCGGGCGGATGGTCTCGGTCAACCAGCTCGCGATCGTGGGCGGCATCTTCGTGGTCTACTTCGTCAACCTGTTCATCGAGAGCCGGGGGGACGACGCGTGGGACCTCGCCTGGGGCTGGCGGTGGATGTTCGGCAGCGAGGCCTTCCCCGCCGGCCTGCTGCTGGTCCTGGCGATGCTGGTCCCGGAGAGTCCCCGGTGGCTGGCGAAGCAGGGCCTGCGGGACCGGGCGGAGGGCGTGCTCCGCCGGGTCGGCGGCGCCGGTCACGCCCGGGCCGAGATCGCGGAGATCGAGGCCGCCCTCCGGCAGGAGGGATCGAGCATCGCCGAGCTGTTCAAGCCCGGGATGTTCGCCGTCCTGGTCCTCGGCGTCATGCTGGCGTTCCTCCAGCAGGTGACGGGAATCAACGTCTTCCTCTACTTCGGGCCCGAGATCTTCAAGCAGTTCGGCAGCCGCATCGACGCGGCCCTCCTGCAGCAGGTGGTCGTCGGCACCGCGAACATGGTCTTCACGCTGGTGGCGATCTGGACGGTTGACAAGATCGGCAGGAAGCCGCTGATGATCGTCGGCGCGGCGGGGATGGGCCTCTCGCTGTTCATCCAGGGCTACTGCGCGATCAACGACATCATGAGCACGTGGCTGCTGATACTGGTCGTCGGGTATGTCGCGTCCTTCGCGCTCTCCCTGGGGCCGGTGGTGTGGGTCTACCTCTCGGAGATCTTTCCGAACAAGATCCGCGGACGGGCGATGTCGATTTCCACGTTTGTGTTATGGTTTTCGTGCTGGGGCGTATCACAGACCTTCCCGATGATGGACAAGAACCCCTGGCTGATCGAACAGTTCAACCACGGTTTTCCCTTCTTCCTCTACGGGTTCTTCTGCATCGTGACCGTCGTCTTCATCTGGAAGGTCGCCCCCGAGACGAAGGGCAAGTCCCTGGAAGAAATCGAGATGATGTGGCTGAAACGCGAAGAGGAGGCGCAATCATGACCGGACAAGAGAGAGTCATCGCGGCAATCGAGCACCGGGATCCGGGCGGCGTCGCCGTCGACTTCGGCGGCACCATGGTCACCGGGATGCACGTGTTGTGCGTCGAGAAGCTCCGCGATCGTTACGGCCTCGAAAAGCGGCCGGTGAAGGTCTGCGACCCCTACCAGATGCTCGGGGAGATCGAGGATGACCTGCTCGACGCGACCGGCGCGGACACCGTGATGCTGCCGCCCCCCAACACCATGTTCGGGTTCCGCAACGAAAACTGGAAAGAGTGGCGGGCCCCCTGGGGCCAGGACCTGCTGGTCTCCGGGCACTTCCGGACGACCGCGAAGGACAACGGCGACGTGCTGATCTACCCCGGCGGCGACACCGACGCGCCGCCCAGCGGCCACATGCCGTATGACGGGTTCTTCTTCGACACGATCATCCGGCAGGATCCCATCGACGAGGACGCGCTGGACCCGGCCGACAACCTTCAGGAGTTCGGCCCGATCAGCGACGACGACCTCGACTACTACCGGCGCGAAGCCGAGCGGCTCGCCGCCGGGGACCGCGCGGTCTGCTCGTCGGTGGCCGGCACCGCCTTCGGGGACATCGCCCTGGTTCCCGCCCCCTTCCT
This sequence comes from uncultured Planctomycetaceae bacterium, assembly GCA_964557575.1. Classification (GTDB taxonomy): domain Bacteria; phylum Planctomycetota; class Phycisphaerae; order SM23-33; family SM23-33; genus CAZLBC01. Next base: position 53,778 of record CAZLBC010000019.1, on the reverse strand, counting down.
GAAGCACCCGAAGGGCATCCGCGACATCACCGAGTGGTACATGTCCACCGCCATGCGGCGGGACTACGTCCGCGCGGTCTTCGACCGGCAGTCGCAGATCGCCCTGGAGAATCTCGCCAGAGTCCGCGACGCGGTCGGGGACCGGATCGACATCCTCTTCGTCTGCGGCACGGACTTCGGCACCCAGGCCTCGCAGTTCTGTTCGCCCGAGACGTTCGCGGAACTCTGGGCCCCCTGCTACCGGCGGATCAACGGGTGGATCCACGAGAACACGACCTGGAAGACCTTCAAACACTCCTGCGGCGCCGTCGAGCCCTTCATGCAACTGTTCGCGGACTGCGGCTTCGACATCATCAACCCCGTCCAGTGCTCGGCGGCGGGGATGGACCCCGAACACCTGAAACGACACTACGGCGACCGCCTGACGTTCTGGGGCGGCGGCGTCGACACACAGAAGACGCTCCCCTTCGGAACCCCCGACGCGGTCCGGGCCGAGGTCCTCCGCCGGTGCGAGATCTTCGCCCCCGGCGGCGGCTTCGTCTTCAACACCATCCACAACGCCCTGGCCAACTCGCCGCTGGCAAACCTCGCGGCGATGATCGAGGCGGTCGGGGAATTCAACGGCAAAAAGTGAACACGCGCCACACGGTAACAAGGAGTCGGATCACCATGACAACGACACGAACGACCCGGTATGCAGCCATCATCCTCCTCGCCTGCGCGGCGGCCGCGTGCGGCCCCGCCGCGGCAAAGGAATACCACGTCTCACCCGCCGGCGACGACGGCAACGACGGCTCGAAGACGGCGATGCTCAAGACGATCTCCGCCGCGGCCGCGCGGGCCCGGCCCGGCGACACGATCACCGTCCACGCCGGAATCTACCGCGAGCGGGTCAACCCGCCCCGCGGCGGCACGTCCGACGCCCGGCGGATCACCTACCGCGCCGCGCCCGGCGAGAAGGTCGTGATCACCGGATCGGAGGTCGTGAAGGGCTGGGAACCGGTCGAACACGACACCTGGAAGGTCGCGATCCCCAATGACTTTTTCGGGCAGTTCAATCCCTACCGGGACCGGATCGGCGGCGACTGGTTCAACCCGAAGGGCCGGGTGCACCACACCGGCGCGGTCTACCTGAAGGGACACTGGCTGACCGAGGCGACTTCCCTGGAGCAGGTCCTCGAGCCCGCCGGCGAGAACCCGCTGTGGTTCACCGACGATCACGACGGCGGCAGGACCGGCGCGGCCGGCTACCTGCTGAACGTCGCCTGGATTCAGCCGGCCGGCGGCGGCGGAAAGGCGGGGCGGGTCCCCGCCGACCGCTTCGCCGCACAGCACGGGGTCAAGACCGCCGACTGCGCGGAGGGCGGGACGTGCGTCGGCTGGATCGACGACGGCGACTGGGTCCGCTACGAGACGGTGGATTTCGGGAAAAAGACCACGCAGGTACACATCCGCGCCGCCGCGCCGGGCGCGGGCGGGCGGATCGAACTCCGCCGAGGGATACCCTCGGGCGACCTGCTGGGGACCTGCGCGGTCACGCAGACCGGCGACTGGCAGAAGTGGAAGACCTTCACCGCGACGATCGAGCCGACGAGCGGCGCGGTCCGGCTCTGCCTGGTCTTCCGCCGGCACGAATCCCCGAAAAAAAAGCCGGTCGACACGGACGACGCGATGACCACGATCTGGGCCCAGTTCCCCGGCGTCGACCCCAACGAGGCCGGGGTCGAGATCAATGCCCGGCAGTCGGTCTTCTACCCGGAGAAACCGGGCAGGAACTACATCACCGTCCGGTGGTTTGTCCTGGAGCACGCAGCCACCCCGTGGGCGCCGCCGACCGCCGAGCAGATCGGCCTGGTCGGCACGCACTGGTCGAAGGGCTGGATCATCGAGGACAATACCATCCGCTACGCGACCTGCGTGGGCGTCACCCTCGGGAAGTACGGCGACGAGTGGGACAACCGCTCGCAGTCCGCCGACGCCTACAACCGCACGATCAAGCGGGCCCTGGAAAACGGCTGGTCGAAACAGAACATCGGCGGCCACACGGTCCGCAACAACCATATCGTCCACTGCGAGCAGGCCGGCATCGTCGGCAGCCTCGGGGCGGTCTTCAGCACGATCCGGGGCAACCACATCCACCACGTCCACGTCCGCCGCCTGTTCACCGGCGCCGAGATGGCCGGGATCAAGATCCACGCCTCGATCGACATGCTGATCGCCGGCAACTACATCCACCATGCCTCGCGGGGCATCTGGCTGGACTGGATGGCCCAGGGCGCGCGGGTGACCGGCAACCTCCTGCACGATAACGACGCGGCGCACGACCTGTTCATGGAGGTCAACCACGGGCCGTTCCTGGTCGACAACAACGTCTTCCTCTCATCGAAATTCCTCCGCGACTGGTCGGAAGGCGGGGCCTACGTCCACAACCTCGCCGCCGGCCGGATCGACGTGCGGCCGCAGGGCCGCAGGACCCCCTATCACAAGGCGCACTCGACCGCGGTCGCGGGACTGCACAACATCCCCGGCGGCGACAACCGGTTCCTGAACAACCTCTTCACAAAAGCCGTCAGCCTCGGCGCTTACGAGAAATACGCCGACATGGCGGTCGCAGGCAATGCCTTCCTGCCCGCCGGGGCGGGGTTGACCCGGAAAGCCGACGGCCTCTACCTGGAACTGGAACCCGGCGATGCCGTGCCCGGCGACGGGAAACGAAACGTGGTGACCAGCGCGTTGCTGGGGCGCACCGGGGTATCCGGACAGCCGTTCGAACAACCGGACGGGTCACCCTACACGCTGGACCGCGATTACCTGGGCAGGAAGAGGAACGAGGACGTGCCCGCACCCGGACCCTTTGCGAACCTGAATCGGAAGACACTGACAGTGAAGGTATGGCCGAAGGACGGCAGCAACTGAACACCGGTCAAAAGGGAGACAACACCATGAAGTCTATCGTGTCGATCGCCGTCGTTACGCTGTCGTTCGCCGCGTCCGCCGCCGCCGGCCCGCGGACCGTCATGGACCTGTCGGGCACCTGGCAGATTGCCGAGGGGTCGATGGACAGCCCCCCGAAACAGTACGGCCACACCGTCCCGGTGCCCGGACTGGCCGACATGGCCGACCCGGCGTTCGCCGCGCCCGGCGGCACGGTGTCCCTGGAGCAGCGACTCAAGCCCTGGGAGCCGCCGGTGGATTCACGCCGCGAGGCCTTCTGGTACCGCCGGACGGTCCGCATCGTGGGCGCGGTTCCCCCCGTGGCCCTGCTGAAGGTCCACAAGGCCAAGTACGGCACGAAGGTCTTCGTCAACGGCGCCGCGGCCGGCGAACACATGCCCTGCTACACGCCCGGGTGGTTCGACGTGCGCAAACATTTGTCCGGCAAGGGGAAGGAAGATGAATTGCTCGTGCGGGTCGGGGCCTCCCTGTCCGCCCTGCCCAAGAATATCCTGACCGGCTGGGACAACGAGAAGAAGCGTTACATCCCCGGCATCTACGACCGGGTGGAACTGGTGTTGACCGGCACCCCTCACGTGGTCAACGTCCAGGCCGTTCCGCATATCAAAGACGAAATGGTCCGCGTCGTCGCGGAGGTGGCCAACGCGGACACCGCGCCGACGGATGCCCGCATCCGCTGCGTGGTCGCCGAGCGGGCCTCGGGAAAAGCGGCCGGCCAGGCGGTGAGCGGTCCGGCGACGGTCGAACCCGGCGAGTCCCGGACGTACGACGTTCGGGTACCCATTGCCGATTGCCGTCTCTGGTCGCCGGAGGATCCCTTCCTCTACACGCTGACGGTCACTACCGGCACCGACGAATACACCACCCGCTTCGGGATGCGGACATTCGATACCGATCCGGAGCAGGGCACGGTCCTGCTCAACGGCACGCCGTACTACCTGCGGGGCTCCAACGTCTGCATCTACCGCTTCTTCGGCGACCCGCAGCGCGGCGGCCTGCCCTGGGACGAGCAGTGGGTCCGCCGGCTCCACCGGCGGTTCAAGGACATGCACTGGAACTCCCTGCGGTACTGCATCGGCTTCCCGCCCGAGCGGTGGTACGAAATCGCCGACGAGGAAGGTATCCTGATCCAGGACGAGTTCCCGATCTGGTACAGCCGGGCCAAAAACGGCTGGCCGGCGAGCATCACGACCGACGACGTGGTCGCCGAGTACACCGCCTGGATGCGGGAGCGGTGGAACCACCCCTGCGTGGTCATCTGGGACGCCCAGAACGAGACCCGCAACGACAGCGTGACGCGGCCGGCGATCGGCAAGGTCCGCGGCCTCGATCTCTCCGGGCGTCCCTGGGAAAACGGCTGGGGCACGCCGCAGTCGGCCCGCGACGTCTGCGAATACCATCCTTACCGCCTGACCCCCTGGCGGATGAAACGGCATCCCATGAACCTGTCCCTGTTTCAGAATGAATCCGGGATCCCCGACAACGGCCCGCGAAAGGGCGGGCACCCGCCGCGGATCATCAACGAGTACGGCTGGCTGTGGATCAACCGCGACGGGTCCCTGCCCACCTTGACCCGGGAGGTCTACGCGGCGATCCTCGGCCCCGGCGCCACCGAGAAGCAGCGGCGGCGCTACTACGGCCGGACGCTGGCGGCGATGACGGAGTTCTGGCGGTGCCGCCGGCAGTGCGCCGGCGTGATGCACTTCTGCGGGCTGGCCTACTCCCGGCCCGACGGCCAGACCTGCGACAACTTCGTCGACATCGAGAAACTGACGTACGACCCGCACTTCTACGAGTACGTCCGCGACGCCTTCGCGCCGACGGGTCTCTGCATCGACTACTGGGCGCAGGAGGTCCCCCCGGGGGCCGCGCCGGAAATCCCGGTCCTCCTGGTAAACGACCGGTATCAAAAATGGGAAGGCACACTGACGCTCCGCCTGAGCCGGGGAGGCAAAACGATCCGGGAAAAGGAAATCGCCGCCGCGATCGAGCCCCTGGGCGCGGCCCGCCGGGTCGCGGCGGTACCCTTTCCCGACGCGCCGGGGCCCTGTCTGCTGACGGCGGAAATCAAGGCCGGCGGCGAGACCGTCCGGTCCCTGCGGGACATCGCGGTCGCGAAACCGAGCCTGTCGCCGGGAAAACCGGTCGCCGCGTCCACCGAGCTGACGAAGGACGGGGTGAAATACCCCGCGCGGTTCGCCGTCGACGGCAAGTCGAACACCCGCTGGTCCAGCGCGTTCGCCGACCCGCAGTGGCTGACCGTCGACCTGGACAAGCGGCAGACCATCAACCGGGTGGTCATCCGCTGGGAAACCGCGGCGGCAAAGGCCTACACGATCGACGTCTCCGGCGACGGGAAGAAGTGGCAGACGGCGTATACCGAGAAAAACGGCGACGGCGGCGTCGACGACATTCGCTTCGACCCGGTCGCGGCCCGGCACGTCCGGGTCAGCGGCACCCGCCGCACGACGGAGTACGGCTATTCCATCTGGGAACTGCAGGTCTTCGGGGAGTAGGGCGGGAAGGGCTGCCGAAAACAGCTTGATCGGCATGGGCCGGGGCGGTACAAGAGTATCCGGCGGGGGGCTGTCGGTCACCACCGCCGAAGGAGATGAACATGAACAGGGCACGGTATATCGCGGTACTATCGGTGGTTGTTTTCTCCGCTCTGTGCACATCCCCTCTCGCCGACGCCGGTGAAAAAGACGAAGAAAAGGTGATCCTGTGCCGGGGGCACTGGCAGTCCGAAGAGGACGCCGTCCGGCAGCTTGAGCGCATGGCCGCGACATATTCAAACCGCGCGGAATGGAAGGATCGCGCCCGGCGGGTCCGGCAGCAGATTCTCGCCGGCGCGAAGCTCGACCCGCTGCCGGCGCGGACCCCGCTGAACCCGGTGGTCCACACGAAACGCGATTACGACGGCTATTCCGTCGAGTCCGCCGCGTTCGAGGCCCGCCCCGGCTACTTCGTCTACGGGAACCTCTACCGCCCGCGCGGCAAAAAGGCGCCGCACGCCGGCATCATCTGCCCCCACGGTCACGCGCGGGGCCCGCGGGGCGGGCGTCTGCGACCGGATCAGCAGCATCGCTGCGCGACGCTCGCGCGGATGGGCGCGGTGGTGTTTTCCTACGACATGGTCGGCTTCGGCGACTCCGGGCATCTCGGCTGGAGCCACAAGCACCCCCAGGCGCTGACCCTGCAGACGTGGAGCAGCATCCGCGCGGTGGATTTCCTCCAGTCGCTGCCGGCGGTCGACGACACGCGGATCGGCGTCACCGGCTGCTCGGGCGGCGGCACGCAAACGTTCCTGCTGACGGCCGTCGACGACCGCGTTTCCGTCGCCGTCCCCGTGACGATGGTCTCCGCCCACTTTTTCGGCGGCTGCCATTGCGAGAGCGGGATGCCGATCCACAAGACCGCCGCGCTGGAGACGAACAACGCGGAAATCGCCGCCCTCGCCGCCCCGCGCCCGCTGCTGCTGGTCTCCGTCGGGGGCGACTGGACGAAGAACAATCCCCTGGTCGAGTACCCCTACATTCGCAAGATTTACGCGTTGTTCGGCAAGGCCGGCAACGTCCGAAACGCCCACTTCCCGAACCACAAGCACGGCTACCAGTTCCTGAAGCGCCAGGTCATGTATCCCTTCATGGTCACGCACCTCGGGCTCGACGCCCGCGGCGTGCAGGACCCGCAGACGGAGGTCTTCGACGAAAGCCAAACGGTGATCGAGACCCCCGGGCAGATGCGGGTCTTCAACGAGGCGCATCCGCTGCCGAAGCACGCCCTGAAACCCGGGGCCCGGGTGCCGTTCTGACCGGCCGCGTGCATGCATCTCCCCTCGGCGTTTGTCTTGATACGGACCGTATGCCGGATATACCGTTATCTCCGGCACGGCAGCGGCGATGACCGTCGTGAACAACGACGTGTCCCGGACATGACACAATCAAACGCGCGGGAGGGTTCCCGAACTGCTGATCGCCTGCGGACAATCCTTTTATACCCTGGTGCGGGACGAGGCCGAATCCGGTCGAGCAGCAGGCGGCGCGGCTGCAGCGGCACAACCCGGATTACCTGCCGGCGGAGTCGAGACAGAGGGAACGCGTCGCCCTCGCGTTCCCGGACCGCCCCGGATCTCGAATCCTACCTGCGCCGGGCCTGGACGGACGCCGTCGGCGGGGACGAAGCGCCGCTTCGGCTCATGGTAATGGATACGACCCCGCTCGGGTCCCACCGGAAGGTGCAGCATTTCGCGTCTGACTGCGCACCGCCGCCCGACGATGACGCATAACGAAACGGGCGGTCTGGCAGTCACGTACTTCCCGCTGCCGCCCGGCGACTGCGTTTCTTTTGCTGCGCGATCTCCGCTGCGCGGATGTGACCCGCGTGCGGGGGGATGTCGAACGCCGCCAGAACGTCGGCAATGCGGATATCGGGGTCGCGGGACTCGAAAATCGCCCAGTCCTCGTGGTTGAGGATCCTGATCCGGACCTTCCGGCCGTACCTTTTCCGGATGTCGGGAAACACTCTCACGTAGGGCCAGAGGTGAACGAAGGCCTTCTCCAGGTTCACCGGGGCGCACGCCCAGTGCCGGAACCGGCCCGAGACGGCGATCTCGTCGCCGGTGATGTCGATAATGCGCGCCGGGTCCCAGCGGGTGCCGGTCACGACGTGGTACCGGTTGATCCAGGCCAGGGCGTTGAGCATCCGTCCGCCGACGAAGGCGCTGGGCCAGAAGACGATCTCCGCCCCGGCCTCCCCGAGCCGCCGCCAGCCGTCGTGCCAGTTGACGTCAAAGCAAATCTGCACGCCGATGGTGCCGATGTCCGTCTTGAATACCGGCGGCGCCGGCGGTCCCGGCGCGATCCCCCGCTCCATCTCGCCGGTGGTCGGCCGTATCTTGCGGTACTCGCCGGCGATGTTACCCCGCCGGTCGATGATCACCGCCGCGTTGTAATACCGCCCGTCCTGTTTCGTGTAGATCGGGCAGACCACGTGGCAGTCGTGCTTCGCGGCGAAGGCGGCGAACACCTTCGTTACCGGACCGGGGGGCGTCTCGGCGCAGTCCGCGAGGTTTGGGCGCTTCGGCAGCATCATGTACGGGAAGACCTCCGGCAGGCAGATGATATCCGGTTCGTACGGCAGGGTTTCCTGCATCCGTCGCGTGATCTTCCCGATCATGTCCTCCGGGTCCCGCGGGTGGAGACGCTCAAGCGAGACGGTGGCCACCCAGACCTCCCGCGGCAGCCGGTCGGCCCGCCTGACCGGCGCCGGGGCGGCGGCCGAAATCGCCGGCCCGAGGCCCGCGGCAAGGCCGGCGGAAGAGGTCGTCAAGAAACCGCGGCGCGTCAGAGATGCGTTCGAACCCATGATCGTTCTCCTGCGTGGCGATGGAAAGGATTGACCGTCGCCCATTGTAATAAAACCCCCGGCTCAAGGCAAAAAGCGGGGAACGTCTCGCCCCGAACGCCCGTTTGGTCGTATAATGAACCGTTACTGCAAACATGATGTGCCACCTCCTCATCAGAGTACAGTAATGGACACACGAGTGGAAATTCAGGAGATCCACGTTATGAAACTGTTCACACCGATATACCACATTTTGATTGTACTTGTCCTGGGCGCGATTTTCCTCGCCGGGTGCGGCGACGACGACATCCACTACCGCCGCCACCGCGGCTATCGGCCCCCGCCGCCGCGCCGGGGATATCCGGCGCCCCGGTACAACCGCCGCCCCCGGCACATGGATAATGACGACTGGGAGGATTACCTCGAGGAGCGCGAGGAACGGCGCGAAGAATGGGAAGATCACCGGGAGGATATCCGGGATTACCGCCGCGACCGCTGGGAAGACCGCCGGGACTATGAACGTGACCGCTGGGAAGACCGCCGGGAGCGCCGGGAGGAGTGGCGCGAGGAACGGCAGGAGCGCTGGGAAGACCGCTACGACGATTAGCGGTCCGTCACCACGGCACGGCACTGGTACCGATCCGCCGTATCCGGTACCCTGTACGGTCACGAACCCTGTCGCCGGAGAACAACCGTGACCGCACAGCCGATTGCCATGTCCTTCGTCGTATCCCGAGCGGAGTCCGCTGCGCCGCGCATTCGAGTTTTCGTTCTGATCTGTCTCCTGGCCTCCGGCCTGCCGGCAGCGACAACCGGTGCCGGCAGCCCACAACCGGCACCCATGCCGATCGCCCTGCCGGACGAGATTCCGAAAGCGCGGCGCGACGTCGCCGCGCGGATCTACCGCGCGGCCATGAAACAGGCCCGGTACCTCCTCGGGACCGTCCATGCGTGGGAGGGCGATGCGTCGCGCAGGCTGCTGACCGGCAGCCGGAGCGGGGAACACTGGATCCGGCCCAACACGTCAGCCGTCGAGGGCTTCGCCTTTCTGAACCGGTTCGGCCCCTGCGACCCCGCGGTCGTCGGCGTATCCCGCGACCGGCTGTTGCGCGAGACGATCGTCCCCATGATCCGCTACCTCGTGGAGACCCACGCGACCGGCCGGCGGCCCACCGGCGACGGCAAGCGGTGGGGCGACGCCTGGCAGTCGGCCCACTGGGCCTACTCGCTGGGACGGGCGGCGTGGTTCGCCGGGGACGACCTCCCCGCCGCCCTTCGGATCGGCGTTGCCCGGGTGGTGGCACACGAGGCCGGGCGTTTCACCGGGAAAAAACCGCCCGCGCGGATCGCCGGCGACACGAAGGCGGAGGAAAACGCGTGGAACAGCCAGATATTCTCCGCGGCCGCCGTCCTCATGCCGCGGGACCCCCGGCGCGACACGTGGGAGCGGGAATTCCAGCGGTGGGCCATGTCGGCGATGCTGCGCCCCGCCGACCGCGACGCCGCAACGCTCGTCGACGGACGCCCCGTTGCGGCACAGTTCACCGGGGCGAATATCCACGACGATTTCACCCTCGAGAACCACGGGATCGTCCATCCCGACTACATGACGACGTTCTCGCTGAGCATGGCGTGCAGCCTGGATTTCCTGATGACCGGCCGGCGGCCGCCGGGGGCCGTGTCCTACAACGCCGCGGGGATTTACGAGAACCTGAAGTGGCTCTCCCTGCCCGACGGGGGGTTCGTCTACCCCAACGGCCAGGACTGGCGGCTGTTCCGGAATCCCGACTGGCTCTACGTTCATCTGCTGATGGCCGTGCTTCAGCGCGACCCCGACGCGTGGTCCCACGCGATGCGGTGTCTGGAGACGCTGGAAAAGATGCAGGCCCGTTCCGACAAAGGCGCGGTCTACGCACCGGGCGAGTACTTCTTCGCCTCCACCCAGCATTCCATCCTGCGGGCGCTGACCCGGCTCTGGATACTCCTGCACTTCGGCGGGGACATTCCCGATGCGCCCACGGCGCGGCGGGGCGTGCGGCGCCTCGACGCCGGCAGGCTCTGCCTGAACCGCGCGGCCGGCGCGATACACACGCTGAGTTGGGGCCGCCGGATCATGGTCCAGTGCGTCCCGCTGCGGCCGGACCGCATCGTCTCACCGCACGGGCGGAACGGCGTCGGGAGCATCAGGAAGGCCGGCGGCCGGAAGGACCTGCCGCTGCGCCTCCGCAAGATCGATCTCGACGACGGGCCGGAGCGGTTCCGCGCCGTGCTGACGGTCGATCACGGCGACGCGGTGCGGGCCCGCATCGCGGTGGTCTCGGCGGCGGACGGATCGCTGCTGATCAGCGAGCGCCTCGCGGCGCTGCGAAGCGTGACGCTGGACCGTGTCGCGACGGGGCTGGTGGGTGTCCTCAACAATCCCGGCTGGGTGTATGAAACGGGGCGGCGCAGCATCGCCGTCGACGGGCGAACCGAGACCGTGCCGGCCGGGAGCGGACACGCGCACGATTTCCCGGCCGTCCGCCGGCTGGCGATCGACGGCGTCCTGGACATCCGCTCGCCGCGCCCCCTCTCGGCACGGTACGAAGGGGCGAAAACAGCGTCCCGCGCCCGCCATACCGACCGGCTCTATCTCAACTGGATCCGGGGCCCGAAGACCTGGAAGAAAGGCGAGGAGATCTCGTCCTGGGAAGCGACGTTCTCGGTGGCCCAGCGGGCGGGCGCGGGATGTCCCGGCCGCCCGCCGCCGAATAACCCTGAAATCGTTTTTGACGTACCGGGCTCACGTCACCACTTTTTTACCGTTTTGACCGACCGCGAGTTCGAGACGTTTCTGGAGCACCACCGCCGATCGGTGGTGGCACAACACAGCGGCAACGTTTTGCATCGACGAGTTGGAATATGATTTCCCCGGAAAAACACACCGAGCCCTTTGACAAATGATATCTTTTATGGTAACATTTACTGATGGGCAAAATCAGGCGTGGAAATTATGTATTCCTGACATGTCGGAGTGATCACGGCCCCTATCACGTACACGTCTATCGCGACGGTAAGCTTGTCGTAAAGTGGGACCTTGAACGCGGCCAGGCAATGAAAGGAACGGCGAACGCGCGAATTCGGAAACTCATTGCCGAACTGATGCACGAGGGCACACTATGAAAATCAAGAACGTACGGTACAACAACAGAAAGAAAGTCTTTGAAATCGCCACTGCGAAAGGTGAATTCGAATTTCCCTATGCCCGGACGCGCCCCCGTCCCGAGCGTGGTAACTATGTCAGAAAGGTATACGTCGACAAGGAACTGGGCAATGAAGCGTTAACCTATGTCCTCGAATCAGGGCGCGAGGGTTCCGTTCACCTGGACCGGGTTTTGGAATACAACCAGGAACCTGAATACATGAAAGACCTCCTTCTGTACAATGTAACCGTGGCGGTTCAGGATCGCATCGAGGAAAGCCCCCTCAGCAAACGAGAACTTGCCAGGCGCCTGGGGACGTCCGCAGCACAACTGTACCGCCTGCTCGATCCGGCAAACTCACACAAATCGATCGCGCGCATGCTCACCATTCTTCATATTCTCGATTGTGAGGTAACGCTGGTCATCAAAGACCGGCACGGCACACAAACCGTTGAAAGTTTACCATAGAACATTATCGGAAACTGTCGACACGCCGGCCGGGAGCGGACGGGCGCGGGATGTCCCGACCCCCGCCGCCGAATAACCCTGAAACCGTTTTTGGCGCGCCGAGCTCCCGTCCGCACCTTTTTACAGCGAAGGATACCTGCCAATGACAACCGTGAGTGTTTTCGAGGCAGCCATGCTGATCTGCTTCGGTGTAAGCTGGCCGATTTCGATCGCCAAGTCGCTCAGGACAAAGGTCGTGATAGGAAAGAGTCCGCTGTTCATGGGCATCATCGCCTTCGGCTACGTAAACGGCGTGACGCACAAGCTGCTCTACAACCTCGACTGGAATATCGTCCTGTACGCGCTGAATTTCATCTTCGTGTCGATGGATCTGGTACTCTACTGGAAATACCTGCCGCGCAACCGGGCCGCCGGCCGTCCGGCCTGACGCGCGCGATGGCCACAACGGAGGACCGCCGCACGCGGCAGCACTTCTCCCCTCGTGCCGGTTACAGCCAGCCCTTTTCCCGCCAGTAGCGGTACTCCGCCGGCCACTCGTCTCTGCGCTTTTCGATGATCTTACCGAAGTGCCGCTTCCCCTCGTCGATGATCTTCACCTGGTCGGCGTACGCCGCGGCGCCCTCGATATCCGCGGCAAGTTTTTTCCCGAGGTTGCGGGCCTCCTCCTTCTTCCACTCCGGGATCGGCACCGCGGAGGACACCCCGCCGGTATACTGCGCCCCGCAGGTGTGCGCGTAGTACCGGAGGTAGTCCAGCACCGCCTTGTCGTTGCACTGCGGGACGTTGCCTTTTGATTGCCCCGACGGTATGATGGGAAATACAGCGGCCGGCGGCCGTGCGGTTCGTTTCCCGCCACCGCGCACACCGCCGCGAAAGACGGCCCCGCTGCAACCGGGAACAGTAAAAGGAGATGCCGTGTACGAAACATGCCGTTCCCTGGTCCTCCTCGGAATCGCCCTCAGCGGACTGCCGGCCGCCGGGCAACCGGAACAGCTCGGCGTTCGCCTTTCCGCCGCCCGCCTGCGGCAATACGATCGGCTGGCGATAACGGTCTCCGGCGTCGGCGACTACCGGCGTCCCGGCGACCCGGCTGAAGTGCGGCTGGACGCCCGCCTGGTATCGCCGGACGGGCGAACGATCACCGTCCCCGGGTTCGCTATGCACGAGACCCGGTGGGAGAAGCAAGGCCGGCAGCCGAAACTGGTCCCGACCGGCCCGTGGATCTGGCGGGTGCGGTTCATGCCCCGGGAAACGGGCACCTACCGGGGCACCGTCGCGATAGCCGACCGGAACGGCACCCGCACGAGCGGCTCATTTTCGTTCTCCGTCGCCCCGTCGGAAAACAAGGGGGTGATCCGGGTGGCGGCAAAGAACCCGTGGGCCTTCGAATACGAAAACGGGTCGCCGTATATCCCCGTCGGCCAGAACCTCGCCTGGGCCAACGGCGACCGGCTTGAGAAGTACCGGCAGTGGCTGGACCGGATGGCCGCAAACCACTGCAACTACATACGGGTCTGGCTGGGAGCGAAATGGTGTTTCGGGGTTCAGGGGACCGACCCCTACCGCTACGACGAGGACGCGGCCGGGCTGATGGATGCCGTCCGCCGGCTCTGCGAGGAGCGCGGCATTGCAATCAAGCTCTGCCTGGGCAACAAGCCCGACACCTACTTAGGCAACAACGGCGGTCCCTTCCGCCAGTGCGAAACGCGGATGGACTTCCTGGCACAACCGGACGCCCGAACACAGTGGAAGGCCCTCCTGCGGTACTGCGTCGCCCGCTACGGTGCCTCCACATCCATCATGGCCTGGGAACTCTGGAACGAAATGAACCACCAGTTCGGCCACCGCTGCGTGCCGGCGATCGTTTCCTGGACCGAGGAGATGTGCCGCTACCTCGCGTCGATCGATCCCCACAACCACCTGGTCACCAACAGCATCGGCTCGGCCACGAAGCAGTTCGACCTGTACGGCCTGCCCGCGGTGGACTTCACCCAGTATCACGATTACGGGGGCGGGCGCTATCCCGGCAGGGTCCAGTACGAAATCTACGCCGAACCCCTCCGGGAGCTGCGCCGTATCGGCAAGCCGGTCCTCCTGGCCGAGTGCGGTCTGGTCAAGAAGGACTGGGGCAACCATGCCGCAACCCGGCCGGGAAAGGAACGCGACCATCCCAAGGACACGAAGGGATACGCCTTCCACGAGGCCCTGTGGATCGGCTTCTTCGGCGGCGGCGCGGGCACCGGGATGACCTGGTGGTGGGACAGCATGGTGGAGCAGTGGGATTACTACGGCCAGTTCGCCCCCTTTGCGAAGTTCGTTCGGGATATCCGCATCAACCGGGCCCCGCTGCCGCCGGCCGACGGTACCGCGGCGCCCGATCATCTCCGCTGTTTCGTCCGCCGGTACGCGAAAGGAGCGGTCGCCTGGGTGGTCAACCGCCGCGACAACTGGCGGAACCTCGTCATGAAGGCCCGGAAACCGGAAACCGTGACCGGCGGCACGCTGACCCTCACCGGCCTCGACGACGGTGCGTACCGGACGGTGTTCATGGACACCCGCACCGGCGAAACGATCACCCGTACCGTCCGCGTTGCCGGCGGCACGGCCACGCTGCGGCTGCCCGATTTTCACATCGACATCGCGGTCAAGACCGGGAAGATCGAGCAACGCCCCCCCCGCCGCACACCGGCGTCTGCGGACGGAAATGGAACAGTCCCGTGAACACTGCGCGTCGATACCGTCTCGCCTGCCTCGCGGCGATCCCGGCCGCGGCGGGCATATGCGCCGCCGGGTCCGGCGGCGGCGCCAGCGGCGAGACGAGCGCGGCCGCGGTCGGGCGGCGCCGGCGCGAGATGCTCGCGGCCGCCGCGAAGGTCGACCTGAACCTGCGGGCGAAGAACCCGAAGGCGGTCTTCCCCTTCATCCTGGCCCGCCTGGCGGCCGACACGGCGGACGACGACTGCATCGCCTACCTGCCGCGGGGGGCCGCGTACGGCGGTAAAGGGGCCATGTTCGGCATCTCCTCGCTCTCCCGCATCCTGGGAGGCTTTCGGAACCGTCTGCCCGACCGCATCGTAAATGCTGTACGAGACGAGGTGACGGCGTACCCGCACTTCCTGGACGGCGGGACGGAAAACCACCGCGCCATGAAGCGAACGGCCGGGCTCATATTCGGCGAGCAGTTCCCCGGGGCGACCTTCCACCATGGTATCACCGGCCGCGAGCTGACCCGGGTATGCACGGCGTACGTTCGGGACTACGGCCGGACGATCTACGCCGCCTCGATGCGGGAGTACCTCTCCCCGGTCTACCACGCCGCGAATACCGTTCCCTGGGTCAACGCCATGGAGTGCTCGCGGGACCCGGCGGTCCGCCTGATGGCCCGGGCGATCGTGGACTGGATGATGGCCGACCTGGCGGCAAACGTCCACCACGGCATCATCGTCCCGCCCCTGCTGCGGTGCAAGGCGATGCTGAAGGGGCAACCGGGAATGAACGCCACACACCTGTCCTACACCATGACCACCGCCTGGCTGTACTGGGGCGGCGGTGCGCACCGCGGGGTATCCGGCGACGACATCCGTCCGGCCACCAGCCCCGAACACGCCGCGGCGGCTTACCTGCCCCACCCCGCGATCCGCAGCCTGGGGGCCAAGCGAGTGGCGTTGCCCTTTACGCTGCTGCAGGCCCGGGCCGGCTGGGGAACCATCGAACCGGCCGCCGCCAATCCCTACGGTTACGCGGTCAGGACGGTGCCGGAGATCGGTCCGCCCCAGCCGCGGCAATCACTGCGGAACGTCTACATGGCCCGCCGGTACGCCCTGGGGTCGGGCAATTTCCGGGAGAACATCCACAACTCCGGCTACCGGACGATGATCCCCTTCGGCGCGGTCTGGCAATCAACGGACGACTACAACTGGCTGACCGTCGGGCACCCCTACTACTACGTCGGGTATACGCCGGAACCGTGGAAGAAACCCTCCCCGGAGGACATGTGGTCGGGCGTCAGTCCGTTCCAGCAGACGGTTCACTACGAAAACGCCGCGATCCTGCTGTACGATATCCCGGACCGCGATCCCTACCGGGACGCGAAATTGCGCTGGGGGCCTCACTGGGCCCGGCCCGCACGGCGCACGCGGCCGATCAATGCCTGCTTCGCCTATTACCCGACATCCGTGGACGAGAAAACCCGTTCGGCGGCGGGCTTCTTCCTGCGGGAGGGTGACGTCTATGTCGCCGTCCGCCCCCTCCGGAACGGCGCGGCGTGGCGGGCATCCCGGATCCCCGGCTACGCCCGGATCGACATGCCGGGCTCGCCGACCGGCTGCGTGGTGGAGATGGGCGACGCCGACGAGTACGGTTCGTTCGAACGGTTTCAGCAGGCGGTCGCGAAGGCCGCCCTCGACAGGTCGGCTCTCCGCGACGAAAAGCGGGTCGTGTACCGGTCCACCCGCGGACACCGGCTGGAGATCCGCCACCGTTCCGACGGCTGGCTGCCGGCGGCTTCCGTCGGCGGGGTCGCCCTGGACTTCGACCGGTGGCCGGCCGCCAAGAGCCCCTGCCTGCAGTGCCGTGACCGCGTCCTTGACGTCAACGACGGCCGTACCGGCCTGGAAATAAACTGGCAGGGCCCGACGCCGGTGTACACCGGTTACCGCCTTGAAGACGGCGGACGGACGGTTACCGGCAGGGAATACCTCGGCGCGGACGGGACGCTGGTACGGGAGAAACAACAATAACGATTGCAGACCGCGCCGGTGTGTGGCGTAATAGCGGTACCTTTCAGAAACGGGAGCATGAACATGAGCGAACACGGCAACGGGATCGAAAGACGGACGGTGCTCGGCTGCGCGGCCGGGATAACGGTGGTGCCGCGGCACGTCCTGGGCGCGGGCAAAAAACCGCCGAGCGACACAATCAACATCGCCGGCATCAGGGCCTAACAACACCAGAACGCGCGGCGACTGAGGGGGATTGCCGTCGAGGACACGGTAGTGCAGCCTGTCTTTGAAACTGAATGGAGCGTTCATTGACTGTCCGGCTGTTCATACGAATGAAACCCGTTTGAAGGTGTCATGATGAAAGCAATCAGATTACTCTCCCTGGCGTTTTCCCTGCTTCTCGTTTCTTCACTGTTCGCCGCGCCGCGCAAAAAGAACGCGATACCCGATTTCACGAAGGGCGACAAGATTCCCGCCGGCGCGAAGCACGACTGGAACCTCGGGGCCACCGGCATGCGCGGGTGGATGTACAGCGACCGGCTGGTGACCACCGACGCGCGGCAGATATATATCACGAAGGTCGCGAAGGGCGCTCCCGCCGACGGCGTGCTGGCGGTCGGGGACGTCATTCTCGGCGTCGCCGGAAAAAGATTCAGCCACGATCCCCGCACCGAGTTCGGCAGGGCGCTGACCGCGGCCGAATCGGACGCCGGCGGCGGAACGCTGTCGCTGATCCGCTGGCGAAAGGGCACCACCGAGACGGTCGTCGTGACACTGCCCGTCCTGGGCACCTACAGCGACACCGCGCCGTACGACTGTCCGAAGTCCAAACGCATTCTCGAGCAGGGCTGCCGGGCGATTGAGAAGCGAATCTCCTCCGGGGACTACCGCCTGAACGCCATACCGCGCTGCCTCAACGCCCTGGCATTGCTTGCATCAGGAGACACGTCCTACCTTCCCCTGGTAAAGAAGGAGGCGCAGTGGGCCGCCGGGTTCTCCGCCAAAGGCATGGCGACCTGGTACTACGGCTACGTGATGATATTCCTGTCGGAGTACGCGATGCAGACCGGCGACGAGTCGGTCATGCCGGGGTTGACGCGCCTGGCAAAGGAGGCCGTCAGGGGTCAGTCCATCGTCGGTTCCTGGGGACACCGGTTCGCCGGACCGGACGGACGTCTCCTGGGTTACGGCATGATGAACCAGCCGGGGCTGACGCTGACGCTGGGCCTGACCCTGGCCCGCGAGGCCGGAATACAGGGACTGGACAGGGCGATCGAGCGCAGCGTGTTCCTGCTGCAGTTCTACATCGGCAAGGGCAGCATTCCCTACGGCGATCATCATCCCTGGATTCAGACCCACGAGGACAACGGCAAGAACGGCAGCGGGGCGACGCTGTTTAACCTTCTGGGCAATAAGAAAGGGGCTGAATTCTTCTCCAGAATGTGCACCGCCTCGCACGGGGCGGAGCGCGACTGCGGTCACACCGGCAATTTCTTCAACATGCTGTGGGCGCTGCCGGGAGTGGCCCAGTCCGGCCGACACGCGACGGGGCAGTGGATGAAGGAATTCGGCGCCCGGTTCCTGGACCTCGCGCGGTGCCCGGATGGCAGCTTCGTTCACCTGGGCGCGCCGACCACCCGGGGCGACACCTACCGGAACTGGGACTGCACCGGGGCCTTTCTGCTGGCCTACGCGATGCCGACCGGCGTCCTTCGCATGACGCGCGAAAAGGTCCGCTGCGCACCGCAGATCGACGCGGCCACGGCAAAGGGGCTGATCGCCGACGGCCGCGGCTGGAGCAACAAGGACCGCAACGGCTTCTACGACAAGCTCACCACGAAGCAGTTGATCGACCGCCTGGGAAGCTGGTCGCCCATTGTCCGTCAGCGGGCCGCGATGGCCCTGGGACGCAGGAAGGAAAACATAACTGACGTGCTGTGCGGACTGCTGGATACGAAGGAACTCTACAAAAGCTACGGGGCATGCCAGGCCCTGAAGCTGCAGCGGGGCAGGGCCGCCGGGGCACTGGACGCGCTGCTGCGGGCCTTTCGTTCCGACGACCTGTGGCTGCGCATCCTGGCCGCCGACGCGCTGGCGGGTATCGGAAAGCCGGCGATGAAGGCCGTGCCCGAAATGCTGGACAGGATGACCAGACACGATATCGAGAACGATCCCCGCAACATGGAACAGCGGTACCTGTGCTTCGCGCTGTTCAACCGGCGCGGCGGGCTGCTGAGCAAATCAGTCAAGGGCGTCGACCGCGATCTCCTGTTCAGGGCCGTTCGCGCGGGGCTTCTGAACCAGGACGGCAGGGCACGCGGCTGTTTAGGCAATGTGTACCGGCTGCTCAGCTTCGAGGAACTCAAGCCCCTGCACCCGGACATCCTCAAGGCGATCACCGTGCCGGCCCCCAGCGGCATCATGTTCGCCGACGGCATTCAGAACAGCGGGCTGGAGTTGCTGTCGAAAAATCGCGTCGCCGAAGGTATGCCCCTGATCGCGGACTACTCGTGGAAACAGAAGCCGCACGGCAGCGAAAAACGCATCAACAGGATCATGGACCTGCTGAAGCCCTACGGGGCGCATGCAAAAAGCGTGATCCCGAAACTCGAGCGGGCCGTGCAGTATTTCGAGAACGAAGAAAAGGACTTTCCGAGAAGGCTGAGCCTGGAGAAGGCACGGGCCGTCAAAAAGGCCATCAAGGAGATCGAGGCCTCGACCGACAAGCCCGAACTGATTCATCCGGGTACGTAAGAAATCCCGTCAGTGACCGGCGATTGTTTTCCCGAAAACGCGGTGTTTGACGTACTCGGAAAGGATCGAACATGCTGAAAGAGACTCCAGAACGGGATGTATATCCTGCTTGCGCCGGCCGTGCTGCACTTCTGCCATCTGGGCAAACCCCTCTGCTGGCTCGACTGGATCGAGGGCGCCACGCCCGGTCCTCCGCGCGTGACGATTCTCTGCCGCCTTTGAGCTTCATCCTGTTTCCGGAATTCTCGCGGTGTCTGTCATTCGCCTGATCGAGCCGCTTGCGGGGTAAAACAAAGAGGTTGACGGCAGTAACGACACAGGGGGCTGACGGCTGTCACCGCGATCGGGCCGCGTATCCGGTCCGGCGGCTTCCCCCCGGAACACCACGACGGCGGGTGAGGAGAAAGCGTTTCATGCGGGCGGCGACTCTCTACTGGCCCGAACGACCGCCACCATGCGCCCGGCGTTTTACGGGACCGGTCACCTTAGGTCTAAATTACTACAGGCCCGTGAGATAAACAGGACATGGCCGCCGGGTTCTTCCGTGCAACCTCATTTCCCTCTTGACGCCCCGCGGCGTAACCAATATGGTACGCCCGTCATACCAGATGGCTGATAGAGCAGGAAAAAGCGACGCCGGGCCGCCCGAAGTGCGGGCGGGCGCGCATCCCCTCATAGCGTAAGGAGCCGGTAATGGACAAAGCGGAAGTTGAGGCGCGGGTCAAGAAAGTCATCGCCAGGGTACTCCAGATCGACGAGAGCGAGATCACGCCGGAGAGCAACTTCGTGTTCGATCTCGGGGCCGACAGCCAGCAGAGCGTCGAACTCGTCGCCGGCTTCGAGGAGGAGTTCGACATCGAAATGGACGAGGCCAAGGCCCTGGCGGTCCAGAATGTGGCCGACGCGGTCGATTTCGTCGGCGGCAACGTCGAATAGGCCCTCGCCGATACCGAGAGATCAATGATGAAAAACATCGACCAGATATTTTCGCCGGCGTCGGTCGCCGTCGTCGGCGCCACGCGAACGCAGGGCACGGTACCGCACGACATCTTCATAAACATCCTGCACGGCGGCTACACGGGGACGGTGTACCCGGTCAGCCCGCGATCGAAGTCGATCGGCGGGGTCAAGGCGTACAACTACGTCATAGACATACCGGACCCGATCGACCTCGGCGTGCTCGTGTTCCCCTCCAGCGTATGCCACCTCGCGATGGAGCAGATGGGCCGGAAGGGCGTCAAGGCCTGCGTCGTGATCTCGGCCGGTTTCCGCGAGGTCGGCCCCGCCGGGATCGAGCGCGAACAACAACTGAAGGACATCGCCGGCAGGTACGGCATCAGCCTGATCGGGCCGAACTGTCTCGGCAGCATCAACACCGATCCCGCGGTCATGCTCAACGCATCCTTCGCGCGCATGATGCCGGCGGCGGGGTCGATCGCCTTCCTGTCGCAGTCGGGGGCCCTGTGCACGGCGGTTCTCGACTACGCGCGCGGCAAGCACATCGGCTTCTCGAAATTCATCTCGTTCGGCAACAAGATCGACATCAACGAGGTCGACCTGCTGCACTATCTCGCGAAGGACGACGCGACGAAGGTAATCCTCATGTACCTCGAGGAAATCACCGACGGCGCGGCCCTGCTCAATGCGGCGCGAACCGTGCTGCGCGAGACGGGCAAGCCGATCCTCGCCATTAAAAGCGGCCGCACCACCGCGGGGGCCTCCGCGGCGGCCAGCCACACCGGCTCGCTTGCCGGCGCGGACGATGTCACCGACGCGATCATGCGCCAGGCCGGCATCCTCCGGTGCCGGACGATCGAGGAACTGTTCAACAAGGCGATCGCGCTGGCCTACCAGCCGCGGCCCAAGAGCAACCGCGTCGCCATCATCACGAACGCCGGCGGCCCCGGCGTCATGGCGACCGACGCGGCGGTGGACGCCGGGCTCGATATGGCATGCTTCGGCGAGGATACCGCAACGGTGCTGAAAGAGGCCCTGCCGAACACCGCGAATACCAGGAACCCGGTCGACGTCATCGGCGACGCGCGCTCGGACCGCTACCGCGCCGCCCTCAACGCCACGCTCCAGGATCCGGACGTGGGCGGCGCGATAGTCATTCTCACACCGCAGTCGATGACCGACATCGACGACATCGCCGACGAAATCGTACAGACCTCGCTCGCCAACCCGCAGAAGCCCGTCTACGCCTCGTTCATGGGCGAGACCGACGTCGCCAGCGGTATCGACCTGATGCAGCGCAACAACATCCCGCACTACATCCTCCCGGAATCCATGGCGACCTCCTTCGCGGCGAGTTGGGCCGTCGAGAAGGCGCTGGCCACCGACCACGTGCCGGTCCGGACGAAGAAATTCGACGCGACCGCGGCCCGCCGGGAAATCGCCGACGCGGCGGCCGCCGGACGCACGCACCTGCCGGAGGTCGAGGCGATGCGCGTACTCGCCGCCTACGGCCTGCCCGTGCTCGCATCGCGCGTCGCCACGACGGCCGACGAGGCCGCGGCGGCCGCCCGCGAGACGGCCGCCCCCGTCGCCATGAAGATCTACAGCCCCGACATCGTGCACAAGTTCGACGTCGGCGGGGTGGTGCTCGACGTGCGGACGCCGGAGGACGCCGCGGCGGCCTTCGAGCGCATCATAACGTCGGTCGGGGCCGCGGCGCCCGCGGCGGAGATCAAGGGCGTCAACGTCCAGCAGATGGCCGACGGCGGCCGCGAGGTCATCCTCGGTATGAAACGCGACGCGATCTTCGGCCCGGTCGTCATGGTGGGCCTGGGCGGCACGTTCGTCGAGGTCTTCAAGGACGTCGCGTTCCGGGCACTGCCGCTGGAGACCCACGACGTCGCCGATATGATCCGGGAGCTGCGCAGCTTCCCGCTGCTGGACGGCGCCCGCGGACGGGCGAAGTGCGACGTGGCGGCCCTCGAGGAGTGCATCGTGCGGCTGGCGCAGCTCGCCGCGGACTGCGACGAGATCAAGGAACTGGACATGAACCCGGTCATGGTCAACGAGGCCGGCGCGGGTGTTCTCATCGCGGACGCCCGGATCATGATCTGAGCGGCGCACGACCGGCGAGCCGAAAGAGAAGACGCTTCGGCACTTCGGGGACAGCGAAAAGGACCACCCGGCCTGCAGGAGAACGCACATGAGCACCGGCGGAGAGTATCGCCCACTGACGTCCGATGAAATTGCCGACCTCGAACGCCGCGGCTCGCGCGCCGCGGATTGGACGAGCGTGCAGGTCGCCGACGGATTCACGACAACCGCGGTCGCGCGGTGCGCCTTTTCCGGGCCCGTGCGGCTCGGGGCATTCTCGGGCGCCGTGTCGGTAGCCGGCGCCGCGCTGCCGGCCGGCTGCTACGACTCGTCGCTGCACGCGGTCTCGGTCGCCGGCGGCGCGCGGGTCGACCGCGTCGCGCTCCTGTCGAACTACGACGTCGCCGACGGTGCGGCGGTACTCAACTGCGGCACGCTCGCGGTCGAAGGCGAGACGTCGTTCGGCAACGGGGTCGCGGTCGAGGTATTCAACGAGGGCGGCGGCCGCGCGATAAAGATCTACGACCGCCTGACCGCCCAGATCGCGTATCTCGCGGCCTGTTACCGCCATCGCGCGGACCTCGCCGCGCGCATTGCGCAGCTCGTCGACGCCTACGCCGCTGAGAAGATCGCCACGCGCGGCCGCATCGGCGACGGGGCCCGCGTGCTCAACTGCGCCTCGATCACCGGCGTGGCCCTCGGCGACGGCGCGGTCGTCGACGGAGCGTTGCGCCTGGCCAACGGCAGCATCTGTTCCACGCCCGCCGCGCCGACCACCGTCGGCGCCGGCGTCGTCGCCGAGAACTTCATCGTCGCCGCCGGCTCGTCGGTCGACGGCGGGGCGATGCTCAAAAACGCGTTCGTGGGCCAGGGCTGCAGGATCGGCCGGCAGTTCTCCGCCGAGTCGTCGGTTTTCTTCGCCAACTGCGAGGGATTCCACGGGGAAGCGGTTTCGGTGCTCGCCGGGCCGTACACCGTCTCGCACCACAAGAGCACGCTGCTGATCGCCGGTATGTTCAGCTTCTTCAACGCCGGGTCCGGGACGAACCAGTCCAACCACATGTACAAGATGGGGCCGGTGCACCAGGGCGTCCTCGGCCGGGGCAGCAAGACCGGGAGCTTCTCGTACCTGCTGTGGCCCGCGCGGGTCGGGGCGTTCACGGCGGTCATGGGCAAGCACTACGCCAACTTCGACACGCGCAACCTGCCGTTCAGCTATATCACCGACGACGGGGGGCGATCGGTCATTTCCCCGGCGGTCAACCTCTTCACCGTCGGCACGCGCCGCGACGGCGAGAAGTGGCCGCAGCGCGACCGCCGCACCGGCGGTGAGAAACTGGACCTGATCAACTTCGACGTGTTCTCGCCCTACACCGTCGGCAGGATACTGAAGGGCCTGGCGGAAATCACCGAGATATACGCCGATGCATCCCGGGACCGCGCGTACGTGAACTATCGCGGCCTGTCGATGAAGCGCCTGCTGTGCCGGACCGCGAAGAAGCACTACGCGGTCGCCCTGCGCGTCTACTTCGGCGACGTGCTGGCGAGACGGCTCGAGTGCGCGCCCGATGCAGCGGGACCGCTGCCGCCGCCGACGCGCCCGGCCGGCGGCGACTGGGTCGACGTCCTGGGGCTGCTCGCGCCGCAGGCGGACATCGAGTCCCTCTGCGAACGAGTGGAGAGCGCGGAGACAGCCGATATCCATTCACTCGAGGCGGCCCTGCGCGACATCTACGAAGGTTACGAGGACGCCGCGTGGGCCTGGGCCAACGAGGCCTACCGGGCGCGGGGCGGCAAGACGCTCTGCGAACTCTCCCCGGACGAGCGGGCCGCGGTGATCGGCCAATGGCGCGACGCCCGGGTGAAGCTCAACACCATGATCCGCAGCGACGCCGAGAAGGAGTTCGGCGCCGGCGCGCGCATCGGCTTCGGCGTCGACGGCGGCGGCGAGGATCGCGACGCCGACTTCCGCGCCGTGCGCGGGCGCCCGGAGGAGAACCCGTTCATCGTCGGCCTGCAGAAGGACGCCGACGAGACCGTCGCGCGGGCCGAGAAACTCCTCGCCGCACTGGACGCGTAGCCCGGACGGCCGTCACCCGTCTCCCCGATGTCCCGCCCGACGTCCCGCACGGGACCACTCCTTGCCCGCGGGCGATGTTCTCCCTATGATATTGATACGATCTGCGCGAATATCAGGAGAACACGGACATGAAAACGATGACAGCGATGATAGTGGCGATAGCGATGTGTGCGGGTACTGTAGATGCGGCCGACGGGCCGGCGGAAAAAACAATCGTCTTTATTCACGGGCCGCACAGTCACGGGTACGGCGGGCACGCGTACGGGGCCGCCTTCAGGATGCTGTCCCGCATGCTCGAGGCCGGGGTCCCGGGGGCAAGGTGCCTCGTCATTCCGGACAACAAGGACCTGTCCCCGATGGACACGGCGGACGCCATAGTACTGGGCAGCGACGGGGGCAGGCTGGTAAAGAAGCTGGGCGACCGCCTGGAACCACTGATGGATAAGGGGGTCGGGCTGGCCTGTTTTCACTACACGCTGGACCCGGCACACAAGAAGGCGGTCGGCCGCCTGATCAAGTGGATCGGCGGGTCGTACGTCCGGCACTGGTCGGTGAACCCGTCCTGGAAGGCGGACTTCACATCGTTTCCCGATCACCCCGTCTCGCGCGGCCTCACGCCCTTCACGATTCACGACGAGTGGTATTATCACATGAAATTCGTGGACGGCATGAAGGGGGTCACGCCGATCCTCGCCGCCGTCCCGCCGGAGAGTACGCGCCGGCGGAAGTTCGGCCCCCACAGCGGCAATTCCGAAGTCCGCAAGCGGACGGGCATGAAGGAGGTCGTCGGCTGGACCTACCGGCGGCCCGGCGACGGACGGGGCTGGGGCTTTACCGGCATGCATCAGCACTGGAACTGGGCACAGGACAGTTTCCGGACGGCGTCGCTGAACGCGCTGGCCTGGATAGCGGGAATCGACGTGCCGGAAGACGGCGTGCCGTCCAAAACGCCGACGCTCGAGGAAATGCAGGCCGACCTGGGGAAACCGGCGCCGAAAAATTTCAACACCGCGGCCATGCGGAAACGGATCGCCGCGATGAACGAGTAAGGAGTATCATCTCTTGTAGGGAGCTCAAGCATGAACCGACGATCCTTCCTCGCGTGCCTCGGTGCCGGCGCCGCGGCGCCGGCGCTGCGCCGCGCGGCCGCCGCCGCAACCCCGGCGAAACCCAACATCATCTACATCCTCACCGACGACATGGGATACGGCGACCCGGGCTGTTTCGGGCAGGAGACGCTCAAGACCCCCCACCTCGACCGGATGGCGCGTGAGGGTATGCGGCTGACCAGCCACTACGCGGGCTCGACCGTCTGCGCGCCGTCGCGCTGCGTCCTGATGACGGGCCTGCACACCGGCCACTGCACCGTCCGCACCAACGGCAACCAGCGGCTCCGCGCGGACGAGCCGACCGTGGCGAAGATACTCAAGAAGGCCGGGTACGCCACCGGCTGCGTCGGCAAATGGGGCGTCGGCAGGCCGGGCCTCAGCGACCCGAACGACCAGGGCTTCGACTACTTCTACGGCTACGTCTGCATGAACCACGCCCACAACTGCTTTCCCGAGTTCGTCATCAGGAACGGACAAAAGGTCGCGCTGCGGAACGTGCTCGAAGACACGTGGCGGGGAAAGGTCCCCGACGGCGCCGGCGTCGCCAGAAAGAAGGTGGACTTCGTCCCGCACCTCTGCCAGAAGGAGGTCCTGGAGTTCATCGACGAGCACACGGACAACCGCTTCTTCCTCTACTACGCCCTGAACATACCGCACGCCAACAACGAGGGACGAAACAAGGGCATGGAGGTCCCCTCGTACGGACAGTACGCCGATCGGGACTGGCCGGACCAGGAAAAGGGGTTCGCCGCCATGATCAGCTACATCGACGGGTACGTCGCGGAAATATTCGCGAAACTCAAAAAGTGCGGCCTGGACCGGAACACGCTGGTGATGTTCTCCAGCGACAACGGCCCGCACCAGGAGGGCGGGCACAAGATGGAGTACTTCGACTCCAACGGGGACCTGCGCGGCATGAAACGGGACCTTTACGAGGGCGGTGTCCGCGTTCCCACGATCGCGCGGTGGCCCGGCACGGTCGCGGCCGGCACCGCCAGCGACCACGTCTCCGGGTTCCAGGACATCCTGCCGACGTTCGCCGAGCTGGCCGGGGCCGACTGCCCGAAAACGGACGGCATCTCGATGGTCCCGACGCTCACCGGCACCGGCGTGCAGAAACAACACGACCATCTCTTCTGGGAGTTCTACGAGCAGGGCGGCAAGAAGGCCGTGCTCAAGGGCCGGTGGAAGGGCGTCCGCCTGAATACCCGGCGGAAAAATCCCCGCCCCATCGAACTCTACGACATCACGAAGGACCGCTCCGAGCGGAAAAACGTGGCCGCGGACCATCCCGACGTCGTCGCCGATATCGCCCGGATCATGAAAGAAGAGCACGAGGACATGAAGTAAGCACGAAGGACGACACCCCGTAGTCAACACGAAAGCGAGACCCGCGATGAAAAGACACGCGTCATGTATTACCGTCGTTTGTGCGCTTCTCTACACCTGCGCGGCGTTCGGCGGGGACGCCGCCGACCTGCTGCGGCAGTCCGGCGTCCGGGGCGGTGTCGTGGTGCACCTCGGCTGCGGCGACGGGACCCTGGCGGCGGAACTCGCCGCGGGCGGCCCGTACACGGTGCACGGTCTTTCGACCGACGCGGCCGCCGTGACGGCGGCCCGCAAACGGCTGATTGAGGCGGGCACCTACGGAACGGTCGGAATCGACCGTTGGGACGGGCGGCACCTGCCCTACGTCGACGACTTCGTGAATCTCGTCGTGGCCGAAGATCCGGCCCGGGCCGATACCGACGAGCTGATGCGCGTCATTGCCCCCAACGGGGTCCTCCTTGCGCGGCGCGGCGGGAAATGGGCCAAGACGGTCAAGCCACGGCCCGAAGAGATGGACGACTGGACCCACTACCTCCACGGCCCGGACGGCAATCCGACGGGCACGGACACCCTGGTCGCGCCCCCCACGCGCCTCCAGTGGCTCGGCAGCCCGGGATGGGCCCGGCACCACGACCACATGGCCAGCATGACCGCGCTCGTCTCCGCCGGCGGCCGGCTGTTCTACATCCTCGACGAGGGCTCGCGGGCCTCGATACAGTTGCCCGCCCGCTGGAAGCTCGTCGCCCGCGACGCATTCAACGGGACCATCCTGTGGAAGCGCGACATCCCCCGCTGGGCCAGCAAGGACTTCGGCCTCAAGAGCGGCCCGGCGCACCTGCTCCGGCGCCTGGCGGCCGTGGGCGACCGGGTCTACGCGACGCTCGGCATCGATGCGCCCGCCGCGATCCTGGACGCCGCGACGGGCGAGACCCTGGCGACCTGCGAGGACAGCCGGTTTACCCGCGAGATCGTGATCGCCGGGGACACGGCCCTGCTGGTGGCCGGTACCGAGAAGTCGCGCCTGCCGGACTTCCGCCGCGTCGGCACGTACGTCTGGTCGAACACGCGGGCCTCGAACAGCGGGTGGGGGTGGAACCGGACAGAACGGCGCATCGTGGCCTGCCGGGCGGGCGCGGGGAAGCTGCTCTGGAAGCGGGACATCCCGGTCGCGCCCTGCTCGCTGGCCGCCGACGCGAAATCCATCGTGTTCCACGACGGCCGGAAACTGGTCTGCCTTGAGAAGCAATCGGGCAAGACGCGGTGGGACGCGGCGGAAACGCCCCTCAAGATGCCCGTGCCCAGCAACACCGGCCCGCGCGTGCTGATCTACCGGGACCGCGTTCTGCTGGCGACAAACAACGGAAGGATGTCGGGCTGGATGCTCGCGGACGGCAAAAAGATCTGGGAGCAGCGCCACAAGCCCAGCGGGCACCTGTCGCTGCGGGACCTGTTCGTGGTCGACGGCCTGGCCTGGACGGCGGCCATCGCCGGAAGCGACCACGACGGCGTCTGGACCGGGTACGACCCCCTGACCGGTGCGCAGAAGCGCGAGTTCGCACCGGACGTGAACCTGCACTGGTTCCATCATCGCTGCTATCCCTCGAAGGCGACCGGGCGGTTCCTGATCACCGGCCGCAACGGCACGGAGTACGTCGACCTGCGCGAGGAACACTGGACGCCCAACCACTGGTTCCGCGGCGGCTGCATCTACGGCGTCATGCCGTGCA
Organism: uncultured Planctomycetaceae bacterium; assembly: GCA_964557575.1. Lineage (GTDB taxonomy): Bacteria > Planctomycetota > Phycisphaerae > SM23-33 > SM23-33 > CAZLBC01. The sequence continues at coordinate 25,056 of CAZLBC010000019.1, read as the reverse complement.
ACGGGATGACCTACGCCTCGTTCGACGCCTGCGGCTGCCAGCTCGAGGCGAAGCTCAAGGGATTCAAGGCCCTCAAGGCGGCCCCCGTGCCGAAGCCCGCCGCCGATCCCCGCCTGGAGCGCGGCCCCGCTTTCGGCGCGGTCGCGGGGCCGGCCGCCGGCCCGGGCGACTGGCCCACCTTCCGCCGCGACCCCGCCCGCAGCGCTGCCGCGCCGGACGCGCCGGCCGCGACCGGGAAGAGCTGGGAGACCGCCCTCGGCGGTCGGCTGACCCAGCCGGTCATCGCCGCGGGCACAGTCTTCGTCGCGGCCCGGGACCGGGACACGGTGTATGCCCTGGATGCCCGCGACGGCACCGTGCGGTGGACCTGCACGACCGGCGGCCAGACGGACACCCCCCCGACCTACCACGACGGCCTGCTGATCTTCGGGTCGGCCGACGGCTGCGTGTACGCGCTCCGCGCCGCCGACGGCGCGCCGGCGTGGCGATTCAGGGCCGCGCCCGTCGACCAGCGGCACATGGCGGAGGAGCGCATCGCGTCGGTCTGGCCGGTCCACGGCAGCGTGCTCGTCCGCAAGGACGCCGACGGCCGGGCGGTGGTGTACTGCACGGCCGGCCGCAGCATCTACCTCGACGGCGGCATCCACTTCCTGCGGCTGGAGGCGAAGACGGGGACACTGCTGGGCGAAGTCGTCTGGGACGACGAGGACCCGGCGAGCGACAAGAACATGCACGATGCCTACCTCAAGCGGACCCCCGGCAACACCATGCCCGTCGGCCTCTCAGACGTCCTCTCCTGCGACGGCAGGAACCTCTGGATGCGGTCGCAGAAAATCGCCTTCGACGGCACGCGCTCGGAACTTGCCGTCCTCGCCGCCACCGAGCAGTCCCCCGAGGACGCCCACCTGTTCTGCCAGATCGGCTTCGTCGACGATTCCTACTTCTTCCGGTCCTACTGGACGTACGGCCGCCGCATGGTCGGCGGCTACGGCGGCTGGTATCAGGCGGGTCGCTACGTACCCGCCGGGCGGATCCTGTGCTTCGACGACGACGCCGTGTACGGCTACGGGCGCAAACCCGCGTACATGGTCAATGCCTCCGTGATCGAGTACAAGCTCTTCGCCGCCCGCAAGACGGTGACCGAGGAGGATATCCGGCGCACGCTCAAGGCCTCCCGGGCGATGAACAAGCGGCGGCCGGAGCGCAACGCCACCTCCTCCGACTGGCGACTGCGGTGGTATTTCCCGGACGAGGTGCTCAGCGCCGCCCGGACCCGCTGGCAGGTGGACCAGCCGGCGGTGTTCGCCCGCTCCCTGTGCCTCGCGGGCGACGTGCTGATCGTGGCCGGCCCGCCGGACGTGATCGATGAGCGCTACGCCTACCACAATCCCGACAACCCCGATGTCCGCGCGCTGCTGAAGCGCCAGGAAGAGGCCTACGCCGGCAAACACGGCGGACAGCTCTGGCTGGTCGGGAAGGCCGACGGCACGGTGAAAGCCCGGCACAAACTCGATACCATCCCGGTGTTCGACGGCATGGCCGCGGCACACGGGCGGCTGTTCATGAGCACGGTTGACGGGCGGCTGCTGGCCATTTCGGCCGCCGGGATCGCCGCCCTGCCGTCGCTGAAGTCCCAGCCCCTCCACACCGTCTGGGACAAGCCCGAGGATCCGGACTACCTGCTGCCGCTGCCGGAACCGAAGAACAACGACTTCGCCGTGGTCAACGGATGCAGCGTCTTCGCGTCCAAGCTCGGCTATCGCCTGCGGGCGAAAGGCAAGGACACGCTGGGAATCGCGGTCAAAAAACTCGAAAAACCCATTACGGGGACCGCCACGTTCCGAACCCGGATCCGCGCCGTGCCGCAGGCCCGAGGCCTGCTGCGAAACGGGTACCTCGCGTTCGGCGCGAGCGCCCGGGAACCGGACCTCGTCAAGTGCGGCGTACGCCTCCGGCCCCAGACGGCCGCCATCGTGCAGGGCCCCTTCGCCGGCGGCGAGAAGAAGGCCGTCCGAGCGAAGGTCAGCGCCCCCGAGAAGAAAGGCCTGGAGGCGGTCGTCACCGTCGACCTCGCCGCCCGGAAGGTCACTTACGTCGCCAACGGCGTGAAACTCGATGCGAAGCTGAAATCTCCCCTGCGAAAGATCACGCACGTCGGGTACCTGATGGACAGCGCCGTTATCGACGTCGCGCCGATCACGATTGAGCGAAACGACTGACGGATCGCCTGTCTTCCGCCGGACCTGGGGTTTTCGTGTTGACAGAGTACTACGTGATCAGTTCATAACCCGAATGGGGTGTGACGACGGAGAATTCGGCGTTCTGATAATGTTCCATCCATTCTCGTGGAGGCCGTGTACGTTTTTTCGCAGACCACTTGCACTCGTAGCCGAATAATCTTCCGTCGCGCTCCTCCACCCAGTCAATCTCTTTTTGGTTGTACGTGCGCCAAAAGTGGAGCGGTATCCTGCAGCCGCTGTATGTCAGGAATTTCCGGCGTTCAACGACCATGAAATTCTCCCACAACGCGCCCACGTCGTCCCGCTCGGCAAGCCGGTTGAACCGTGAGATGACCGCATTACGGATGCCGTTATCCACGAAATAGTAGCGGTGTTTTGATGTCACTTCTTTTCGAAGATTGCGACTGAAGCCTGTCGCACGAAGCAGGATATAGCTTTTCTCCAGCAAATCCAGATAGCGGCCGGCCGTTTTGACATCGATATTGAGCTGTCCGGCCAATTCGTTCAAAGAGACTTCGCTGCCGATCTGGAACGCGAGTAGCTTGAGCAGGTCGAGCAATGTTCGTGCGCTTTTCACCTTTTCAAGCGCAAGAATATCCTTCAGGAGGTACGAGTCGACCAGTTCCATGAGCAGTTCTTGTTTTTCTACCGAAGACTGTTCAGTGACAACCTCCGGGTAGGCGCCGTATACGAGAAATGTTTCCAGTTGCCCTTTAAGTTCCTGAAGATTGCAATGGTTAAGCATTTCCATCTGGGCGACGGGAAAAAGATGGCAGGTACGTTTTCGACCCGTCAGCGGTTCGCCGACCTGGCGCGTCAGTTCAAACGAAGCCGACCCGCTCGCGATAATATGCATTTCGGGGCATTCATCGACCAGGATCTTGAGGGCAGTTCCTATCCGTGGAATATTTTGCGCCTCGTCAATGGCAATCAGTTCATACCCCTCCGCGTAGCCGAGAATCCTGTCAAAATCGCTTGACCCGAGAAGATCGCGGAGGCGGATATTATCACCTGAATCGAGTTTATATCGCAGCGTCGTTTTTTCGAGAAAACCCCGCAGGAGAGTCGTTTTCCCCACCTGCCGCGCGCCGGTAAGCAACAGTACTTTCCCAGGGCGTATTTCCTGCGCCAGGTTGTAATGTCTCTCAATCATGCGATAATATAAGCACCAAATCCACGAATTGTCAATAAAAATGTGGGTTTTAACTCCACAAATTTATATTAATTTATGGATAATTAATCCACATTTTAAGCATAGGGGGTCAGGGCATTTTTCCGGCGTATGGCTGTTAAACCGTTATACAGGGCCTGGTGGAAAGAACAGGACGACTGCGCGAATGATTCGTCCGCGTAGCCTGCTGCGATCCACGGCGACGAACACCGCCATGGCACGCGTCATCGAGATTGCCCCGGGACCGGCAGCGGCAACTGAATTTCCCGTGAGCCGGTTACCGTCACGGGGTATAATCACCCCTTACTTCACAGGAGAAAACGATGAAAACGCTCAGGCTGTTGCCCCTCGTTCTCGCCGCCGCGACCTGCACCGCGATCGACGCCGACAAACCCGTTCACGTCTTCATCCTCTCGGGCCAGTCCAACATGGCCGGCATGAAACCCGAGGCCGGTTTCCTCCCCGAGGCGAAGAAACTCTTCGCCGACGGGGAGGTGGCGTATATAAAGGTCGCGCGCGGCGGCCGCCCCATACGCCTCTGGGTCGAGGAGTGGAACGAGATCGCGAAGAAACACAAGCTGAATGCGACCTGCAAGCAAACCGTGTTCTACAAGCCGATCCTCGAACAGTACCGGAAACTCCTGAAGAAATACCCGAAGCCCGCCACGGTGACCTTCTGCTGGATGCAGGGTGAGCGCGACGCCAAGGAGAAGCTCAGCGCCGCCTATAAGGACGCCATGACGCAGTTGATCAAAAACCTGCGGCGCGACCTCGAGCAGCCGAAGATGGCGTTCGTCATCGGCCGGCTCAGCGACTGCCTCGCGAGCGACCACTGGAACGCGGTCCGTAAGGCCCAGGTCGCAGTCGCCAAGGAGGACCCGCTCGGCGCGTGGGTGGACACCGACGACCTGAACGACAAGGTCAAGGGCGGCAGAAAGCGCAACGACCTGCACTACACGAAGGAGGGCTACGCCCTGTTCGGACACCGTCTCGCGCGCCAGGCGAAGGCCCTCGCCGACGGCAGGAAGCCGGCCGCTGACGGCCGCCCGCAGTAGGGCCGGTTGGCGGCACCGCCCGGCAGTGACCGGTCCACGCCCCGATTACGCGAATAGACGAAGCCCCCTTTGACAAAAAACCGTTGGAAAATCCGCCGCACTTTCGTATCGTACTCCTACACCCGAACACCGAAAGGAGAAACAACGCATGAGCACTTTCGACAACGCCGTCAGCATCAACCCCTATTTCGAGATCGAAGACGCGAACATGGACGCCGCCAAGAACTTCCTGACACAGTTCTGCGAACTGGTGAAGAACGAGGATAAGTGCCTGTTTTACAACTTCACCATGAACGGAAACATCATATGTTGCCGGGAGGCCTACACCGACGCGGCCGGCTTCCAGGCACACATCGAGAACTGCGGGGAGGCCCTCGGCAAGTTCATGGAGATCGCCAACCTCGTGCGCATCGAGGCCCACGGCCCGGCCGGCGAGCTGGAGAAGATCAAGGACGCGCTCGCCCCGATGAATCCCGACTACTTCGTCCTGGAATGCGGCATCGGGAAGTAACACCGTCACGCCCACAAGCCGCCGCGCATTTCTCACGTCCGCCGTGCTGCCCCTCCTCGCGGCCGCACCCGCTTCCTGCGCGGACAAGCACTTACGGCTTGCCCCCGGTCCACCATAAGCCCAGAGAACGCAGCGGCACCGGGTATCGCCGTTTTCTCTTGCCCCTTGCACCGGCGGGATATTTATCGGATAGTAGCGGTGTGAGGAACCTTTTTTCCTGTTTTCCACCCACAAAGGAACGCGATCATGAGCGAAGAACACCCCGAAGACAACAAGCAGTGCACCGGCGACGAACACACCCGGCACCTCTGCTACTTCGTCTCGTACGGCTACCACCAGGAAAACGAGGAGGACTACGCCGCCCTGGTGAAGGACCCGCGGTACAAGTGCTACATCTGCGGCCGTATCGCGCACGCGGCCGAGAGCCTCTGCATGCCGCGGGAACTGTAACCGGCCCCGCCGCCGCGTCCGGACGCCGGCAAAGGCAGGCGCGCATGAAACCGTTGATCACATGGCTGACCGGCATCGTCCTGCTCCCGGCGGCGGGATGCGCCCCGGCGGCAGCCGGGGAACCCGGCCCGCGGCCGGTAGCCGATGAATTCCGGGAAACCCTGGCGCGGCTCTCGTCGAATACGAACAATCCGTCGCCCGGCACACTCGCTTTTACCCCCCGGAAGGCCCGGTTCGTGCGCGTGGCCATCCGCGCGACCAGCGGAAAAACTCAGCCGTGTATCGACGAGCTGGAGGTCTTCGGCCCCGGCGATGCGGGGAACCTCGCCGCGGCCGCGCGGGGCGCGGCGGCCACCGCGTCTTCGCTGCTGCCCGGCTACGCCATACACCGCGTCGCGCACCTCAACGACGGCCGCTACGGCAACGATCACAGCTGGATCGCCGCCGGGGGGGACAACGAGTGGGCGCAGGTCGAGCTGCCCCGGCCGGCCACCGTCTCCCGCGTCGTCGTCACCCGCGACCGGACCGGAAAGTACACCGACCGGATCCCCGTGTCGTTCGCGGTCCTCGTCTCGCCGGACGGCGAGCGGTGGGAGTCGGTCGGCCGGCGGGACCGGCCGGCGGCCGCGCGGTCGCGCCGCCTCCCCGCCTTCCCGGTCGACCGGCTCCCCGAGAAGTCCCGGGACGGGTTCCTCCGGTACGCCTTCGGCCGCGAGCGGGCGGCCTGGCGGAAGATTCCGGCCGACGATCATCTCTCGCCCCTGCGGGTCGACCGGCCGGCCGCGCCCGGCGGGCCGCCCTACTGGGGGCGCCTCGCGCGCCTTGCGCCGCTGGAGCGGGTGCTGGTGCTGCTGGAGGAGATGATCGACCGGCTGGACCGGAAGGGCGTCGACGTCCGCGCGGCACGCGCGGCGGCGGCCGGCTTTCGCCGCCGGGCCGCCGATAACCCGGACGACGCGGCCCTCTACACGACAACGCGTCGCGCGAAGCGGCAACTCTTTTTCCGCGACCCCGCCCTCGGGCCGCTGGCGCGAATCCTGTTCGCCAAGCGGCACCCGTTCCTGGAATCGCACAACTACAGCGAGCACCTCGACGGCATCCTGCAGCCGGGCGGCGGCGTCTACGTCCTGCAGGTCCCCCGCGACGAGGAGGGGCGGTTCCGGCCCGACCGGGCCCGCATCAGGCGGCTCTTCGACGGCGGCGCGGGCATCGTGCGGGAACCGGTGCCGGATTACGCGGCCGAACACGTCTATTTCGCCTACCGGCCCGACGAGCCGGCAGTGGACGGCTGGGCCTCCTACTGGCACCTGTACCGGATGCGCACCGACGGGACGGCACTGCAGCGGCTGACCGGCGGCCCGTTTCACGATTTCGACCCGGTCTGCCTGCCTGACGGCGGCGTGGCCTTCCACAGCACGCGGTGCGCGGTCCGTTTCCTCTGCTGGCGCCCGCAGGTCTACGTCCTCTACCGCATGGACGCCGACGGGACGAACATACGGCGCCTGTCACACGCCAACCTCAGCGAGTGGAAGCCCGCGGTCATGCACAGCGGGCGGCTCCTGTGGACCCGCTCGGAGTACCTCGACAAGGGCGCCGACTTCGGCCACACGCTCTGGTCGATCCGCCCCGACGGCACGCACCCGGCGCTGGTCTTCGGCAACAACACGCCCAACTGCTACAGCCAGGCCCGCGAGGTCCCCGGCACCCGGGAAATCGTCTGCACGCTCATGTCGCACGGCGCCCACCAGGGCCCCGTCGCCCTGATCGACCGGACCCGGGGGCCGTTCTACACGGCGGCGATCACGAACATCACGCCCGACACCCGGCCCCACTACCAGATGAGCCGGTCGCCCCACAACACGTTCCGGGATCCCTTCCCGATTTCGCGCGACCACTTCCTCGTGAGTCACAATCCCGACAACAAGCACACCTGGTGCCTGTACGTCATCGACCGCTGGGGCAACCGGGAGTGGCTGTACGCGGACCCGGTGATCAGCAGCCGGCACCCCGTCCCGCTGCATCCGCGGCCGCGCCCGGCCGTCCCGGCCCGCCAGATCGACCCCACGCTGGCGGCGGCCGGCATGGGCCAGTTTATCGTGCAGGACGTCTACACGGGCCTCGGTCCGTCCGTCGCGCGCGGCCGGGCGAAGTACCTGCGGGTCGCCGAGGAGGTCCCCGCCGACCTGGCGCCGCTCCCCGACGGGCAGTACTGCGCCGATCACCGGCCGTTCACCGACTTCTACGCCGCGCCGATCCGCTTCGTGCACGGCCCGGCGTCCGCGTACGAAACCCGGACGACGAACGCGCCGGCGGCGCCCCTGCGGACCAACAACGACTGGACGCGCCTCGTGTCGGCGGCGGGACCGGGCCGCTACCGGGTCCGGGAACCCCGCGGCTGGCCCAGCTACGTGGCCAAGGCATCGCTCGGCACGGTGCCGGTCGCCGCGGACGGGTCGGCGAGTTTTCTCGCCCCGGCCGGCCGGGTACTCTACTTCCAATTGCTCGACGCCGCGTACAACGAGCTGCAGCGGATGCGCAGCGTCGTCCAGCTCCAGCCCGGCGAGCGGCGCGGCTGCATCGGCTGCCACGAGAGCCGGTGCATGGCGCCGGCCATGGACCGCTGCGCGGCCCTGGACCGCCCGCCGCGGCATCTGGAACCACCGCCCTGGGGGGCCGGGCCGCTGGATTACCGGCGGGTCGTGCAGCCGGTTTTAAACGCCCGCTGCGTCCACTGCCACGACGGCGGCAGGAAGGTGCCCCTCGATTTGCGGGGAACGCCGGACGAGCACCGCGTGCCCGCCTCGTACCGGGCGCTGATCGCGGGCGGATGGGTCCACTTCTTCGACTACAGCTACGGCATGCGGCACTTCAAGGCCGAGCCCCTCTCGTTTGGCACCCTCCGCAGCCGCCTCTGGGAAGTGCTGGCCGACGAGGACCACCGGGAGGTCGCGCTCGACGAAGGCCAGGTCCGGGCGATCAAGGCCTGGACCGACCTGAACTGCCCGCTGTGGCCTGATTACCTCCTGCGCACCCGGCGCCCCGGGCCGCCGGCCGCGCAGGCGCGGCGCTAGGACGCGCGCCCGCACCGCTCATCCGCCGGCGGAACGCGGTCGGCGAGAGGCCGCGGCATTCGCGGAACCGGTGGTTGAAGTGGGAGAGGCTCCCGAACCCGGCGGCGAAGGCGATCTCGCCGACCGGCCGGTCGGTCTCGACGAGCTGCCGGCCGGCGTAGTCGATCCGCACCTCGACGAGGAACCGCCCGAACGTCTTGCCCGTGTGCCGCTTGAACTGCCGGGCGAACGTGGCCCGGCTCATGTGCGCCTCCCGCAGGACGTCGTCCCGGCAGATATCCTCCCCGAAACGGTTGAGTATCAGTGATATCGCCCGCTGGATGCCCCGGTACACCGACTCCCGCCCCGAGGCGGTGAACGCCGTACGCGACAGCAGCGCGCGGTCGCCGGGAGGCGCGGCGAGCAGCGCCTCCAGGATCGACAGGAACCGCGCCAGCCGCCCGGGCCCGGCGGAGGCCGTCATGGCGGTCATGAGTGCGGCGACGGTCTGAAGCGTCCGGCCGGTCACGTGGATTCCCCGCCGCGCCTGTTCCCACAGCACCCGGAGGCCCGCGAGTTCCGCGAGTTGCCAGAACGGGTAGGCCGGGTCGGGGTTGAACTGGATCGCGCAGCCGGCCGAGTCGTGGAGCCCGTGCCAGCAGTGCGGGACGTTCGCGCCGATCAACACCAGGTTGACGGCCCGGAACGGGGTGATGTCGTCGCCGAGAAACCGCGTGCCGGCGCCCCGGGTCACGAGGGTCAGTTCCATCTCCGGGTGGTAATGCCAGATCTCGCCCGATCCTTCGAACGGGTGAACGGTGCCGTCGTCGCCGATCATCTCCACGTCCCGGACGTTGTCGTTCCACCGGAGCAGCCGAAAAAGGCGACTCGGCAGCAGTTCGATCTGTTCGAGCGCGATGGCCATCGGATTTGTCCTTTTTTCACTGATACGCGACATATTCATTATACCCGTTGAGACAATAAAACAAATGATTGAGACCGTCACCGTGGACGCCGGCGGGGTTTATCCGGTATGCTGCAGCGTCACCCCATGAAAGGAGCAGCGCGATGGAACACCGGTATCGATTCTCGTTCGGACCGTGGAACATCCACGAAGGGGCCGACCCGTTCGGCCCGGCGGTCAGGGACAGCAGAGCCTTCGCCGACAAGCTGAAGCTGTACAAGGGCCTCGGCTTTGAAGGGGTGCAGTTTCACGACGACGACGCGGTCCCCGACATAAGCGACCTGGGCCCGCGGGAGATCGCCGCGCGGGCCGGGGAGGTCAAAAAGGCCCTGGACGGCGAGGGCCTCGCGGCCGAGTTCGTGGCCCCGCGGCTCTGGGAGGACCCCCGGACGATCGACGGGGCGTACACCGCCAACGACCCGGCCTGCCGCGCATACGCCCGGGACCGCAGCCGGCGGTGCATCGACATCGCCAACGCGCTGGGCACGAAGCTGATCGTCCTCTGGCTCGCCCGGGAGGGCACCTATATCCGCGAGGCCAAGGACAGCCGGCAGGCGGTCGATCTCCTGGTCGCGGCGATCGACGACATGCTCGCCTGCGATCCGGAGATCCGGGTCGCCGTCGAGCCCAAGCCCAACGAGCCGATGGACCACGCCTACATCCCGACTGCCGGCCATGCCCTCGCCCTCGGGTCCCGCTGCAGCGACCCGTCCCGGGTCGGGGTCAACATCGAGAGCGCTCACGCGATCCTGGCCGGTCTCGACCCGTCGGACGAAATGGGCTTCGCCCTGGCCTTCGGGAAGCTGTTCACGGTCCACCTCAACGACCAGAACGGCCTGAAGTACGACCAGGACCGGACCTTCGGGGCGGTCGACCTCCGCCGGGCCTTCAACCAGGTGCGGATCCTCGACGCCCACGGCTACGGGACCGGGGGCGCGTTCGTAGGCCTCGACGTCAAGGCCATGCGCACACAGCCGGCGGACACGGCGACGAAGCACCTGGCCAACAGCCGGACCGTCTTTTTGCGGCTTGTCGAACTGGCACGCGGCCTGGACCAAAAAAAGATCGACGACCTGGTCGCCGTGCGGGACTACGAGGAACTTGACATGCTCATCCTGGATGCGCTAATGGGGTGATCATTCAGCGCGGAAAGGCGGCGGCATGTCGAGCGAACACGACGATACGATACCCGCGACCATGCAGGCGGTGACGGCGCGGGGGCGGGGATTCGAATCCCTGGCGGTCAGCCGGGTTCCCGTGCCGCATCCCGGCCCGGACCAGCTCCTTGCCCGGGTCGACGCCGCGGGCGTGTGCACCAGCATCCTCAAGCTTATCGCCCAGGGTCCCGACCACCACTTCATCAACGGCTGGGACATGGACCGCCGGCCCGTGATCCTCGGCGACGAGGGATCGGTCACGGTCGTGAAGGCCGGGGAGAACCTGCGGCCGGACTACCCCCCCGGCCGGCGCTTCGCCGTCCAGCCCGCGGTGGATGTCGCCCCGATCAACCACCGCCGGCGGTACCGGGACGGCGCCTGGGGCATGCGGAAGTGCGCGGTCGGCTACACCCTCCCCGGCCACCTCGCCCAGTATATCCTGATCCAGGAGGAAGTGATTGAAGCCGGGTGCCTGCTTCCCCTGCCCGACGAGGACATGCCCTATTTCGCCGTCTCGATGGCCGAGCCGATCAGTTGCGTCGTCTCCGCCCAGGAGCGCAGCTACCACCTGAAGCGGGAGGACCCGCTGCAGCCGCGGGTGCCGTCTGTCGGCATCCTGGCCGGCGGCGTGGCGGTCGTGATCGGCGCCGGCGCCATGGGCCGGATGCACGCCGAACTCGCCCTGCGGGCGCCCCCGGCGGTCCTTATCGTGTCGGATCCCGCGGCCGCCCGGCTTCGGAAGACCCGGGCGGCGATCGGCGCGAAGGCCGGCGGCGCGGGCACGACGCTGGTCTGCGTCGGCCCCGACGGCCTCCCGGCCGCCGTCGCTGAGGCGTCCGGCGGCGGGGGCGCCGACGACATCATACTGGCGGTCGGCATCCGGGAGGTACAGCAGGAGGCGCTCGGCCTCCTGGGGTTCGGGGGCACGGCGAACCTCTTCGGGGGCCTGCCGAAGGGCCGGCACACCCTGCAGCTCGACGCCCTGGACGTCCACTACCGCGAGATCAGGGTCGTCGGCTCCAGCGGCGGCGACCCCGGCGACATGATCGCCACCCTCCGGGCCATCGCCGGCGGCGCCATCGACCCGGGCAACTACGTCGCCGCGGTCGGGTCGCTGGACAACGCCGTCACCGTCCTGGAGATGATCCGGCGGGGCGCGATGGACGGCAAGGCGATCCTCTACCCGCACATCCGGCCGACGCCCCTCCGGGCGGTAAACCGGTGGTCGAAAGACGCCGAACGCGCGCTGCTCGCCGAGCGCGGCACGACGGACGGGCGGCCATGACACACCGCATGGCCGGTTTCGGTTTCGGCCCCGTTCAGGCGGGGCTCTTCGCCGCCGAGGCCCGGCAAAGCGGGAACTTCGCGGACATCACCGTCGCCGAGGTTGACCCCGCGCTCGTCGCGGCCATTCGAAACGGCGGCAACCGCTGCGCGGTCAACGTCGCGCGGCGCGACGGCATCGACGTCGTGGAAGTCGAGGGCGTCGCCCCGGTGAACCTCGCGGACCCCGGCGAGCTGCCCTGCTTCGCCGCCGCCCTGCGGGACGCCACCGAGATCGTCTCCGCCCTGCCGTCGGTGGCATGTTACGAGGCCGGCGGGGACCGGAGTCCGGCCGCCCTGATCGCCGGGGCCCTCGCCGCCGGCGGCGCGGATGCCACGGTCGTGTACACCGCGGAGAACAACAACTACGCCGCCGAGACCCTCGCCGAACAGGTCCTCCGGCGGACGTCGACCCCGGCCGCGCTGCGGCCGCACCGGTTTCTCAACACGGTCATCGGCAAGATGAGCCGGGTGATAACCGACCCCGCCGAGATCGCCCGGCTGGGACTGGCCCCCATGACCCCCGGTTTCGGGCGGGCGTTCCTGGTCGAGGAGTTCAACCACATCATCGCGACCGCCGCCGCACTCGAGGGATTCTCCCCCGGCATCGCCGTCTTCGAGGAGCGGGAGGACCTGCTGCCCTTCGCGGAGGCCAAGCTCTACGGGCACAACGCGGTCCACGCCCTGCTGGGATTCGCCGGCCGGGCGGCCGGGATCACCGCCATGGCGGATCTCCGCGGGAAGCCGGCGATCATGACCGCGGCGCGGACGGCGTTCGTCGACGAGATCGGGGCGGCCCTCGTCGCCCGGCACGGTCACACCGGCGACCCGCTGTTTACCCCCGCCGGTTTCCGGGACTACGCCGACGACCTCCTGGCGCGGATGACGAATCCCTGGCTGCACGACACGGTCGCGCGGACCATCCGGGACCCGGTCCGCAAGCTCGGCTACGACGACCGGCTCTTCGGTGCGATGCGGGTCTGCCTCGAACACGGCGTGGAACCGGCCACCCTCGCCGCCGGCGCCCGGGCGGGCATCGCGGAACTGCGCGTTCGCCGCGCGGCATACGGCGTGCCGGACTGCTCCCTCGACGAGATCTTCGCCTGGCTGTGGGGGGGCCGCGCCCCGGCGGACACCGACCGGCGGATCATGGATCTGGTGCGCGCGGCGGCGCTGCCGGGGGATGACCGGTAAGGTGCCGCGATCCGGTTTGTGCAAAGGCCGGGCCGGATCGCCTTGACCCGCCGTTTTCTCCCCCGGTACGATACCCATACCGGGTGCCGGCGCGGCCCCCGGCGCACACCGAACCGCCCGCGCGAGGAGACGCCGCCATGCACGCGAAATACACCGCCGCCCTTCTGACCGCCGCCCTGCTCGCCGCCCTCTCTCCGGCCCCGGCAGACGTGTCACTGGAAAACGACCATTGCCGGTGGGTCGTCGCCGACGACACCACCACCCGGTCGTTCGTCGTCAAGGCCGCCGGAAAGGACCTCGCCGCCGGCGCCCGCCCCGTGCAGCTCGCGGCGGTCTACGACGGCCGGCAGTGGCACCCCGCCGCGACGATCGCCGCCGACAAAGACACCTGGCGACTGGGCTTCGCCGGCCACCCCGCGACGCTCCGCCTTAAGGTCGCCGCGAAAACCGACCACCTCCTGATCGAGCCGGCCGGGCCGATCCCCGACGGGATCGAGCGGGTGGTGTTCGCCCAGGCGCCCCTGGACCTGCCCCGCGAAACGATCGGCCACTACTGGCCGATGGGCCGGACCGGGAATCACCACGTGGTATTTGCCGCCCTGAGCCCGCACGTCCGCGGCGTGCAGTTCTACTCCCGGGGGACCGTCTTCCGTGCCGAGGCGTGGCGGTCGGTGGGGTTCGAGAACCTCCGGCTGGCCGTGGTGGTGTCGGCGGCGGACGACACCCTCGGCGTGATCGAACGGCTTCAGACGGCCTACGGCCTGCCGCACCTGACGCTGGGCGGGACCTGGTTCCGGACCTCCCCCCTGCTGCGCGAGCCCTACCTGTTCACCGACCTCGACGCGCACAACGTCGACCGCGTGATCCGGTTCGCCCGGCGCGGCGGCTTCGGATACGTGATGACCTTCTCGGGCGTCTGGTGCACCGCCAACGGCAGCTACCCGATCAACACGAAGCGGTATCCCCGCGGCATGGCCGACCTGAAGGCCGTGGCCGACAAGCTTCACGCCGCCGGGATCAAACTCGGCCTGCACATGCTGTCGGCCTGCATCTCGCCGCACGACCCGTACGTCCGCCCGGTCCCCGATTCCCGCCTCGCCGTCGCCCGCCGGTTCACGCTGACCCGGGACATCGGCCCCGGCGACGATGAGATCCCGGTCGACGGGTCGGCGGCGGGCATGGCACGGGTGGACAGCTACGCGACCCGCGGCTGCGATTTGTGGATCGGCGACGAGATCGTCACCTACCGCGGCCGGACCGGCGGCGACCGGGCGGCGTTCACCGGCTGCCTCCGCGGCCGGCGGGGCACCGCGCGGGCCGCCCACACGGCCGGGACACCGGTCCGGTATCTCCACCGGCTCTACAACATGTACCTGCCCGACCCGGCGACCGACCTGCTGCCGGAAATCGCCGCGCGGGTCGCGACGATATTCAACACCGTCGGGGCCGACATGATCTACTTCGACGGCGGCGAGGCGATGGGCATCCTCGGGCGCGGCTGGCACGACACCCACCGGATCCACCGGGAATTCGCCCGCCGCCTCGATCGGGAAGTGCTCATCTCCGGCTCCGGCGGCAACGGGGGGTTCGGCTGGCACGTCCACATGCGGGGCAACGCCAACGACGGGGTCCACAACAACACGAAGCGCTACCTCGACGAGCACAAGGTCCCCGATCGCATCGACTACTACCACCGCAACCTCGCCGCCGCGGAGATCGGCTGGCTGAACCTCCGGTCTCGGGATCTCTCCCACCCGCCGACCCAGCCCGACGAGTGGGAGTACTTCTGCTGCAAGGGCCTGGCCCACGACGCCCCCGTCTCCCTGCACATGCACACCCGTTACTTCGACGACAACGGCCGGGCGGGCGAGTGCCTGGACATTATCAATCGCTACCAGCGGGCCAAGCGGACCGGCCAATTCGGCGAATCCCTGCCGGCGACCCTCCGGGAACCCGGCAGGGAATTCAAGCTCACCGGCGACGAGACCGCCGGCTGGCGGTTCCGGCGGATGCAATACGGCCCCCGCCGCCTGGTGACGTTCGACCGCCCGGACGGCGCGGCGTGGACGCTGAACAACCCGTTCGCCGGCCAGCCGCTGGCCGCCCGCATCACCGCCCGGCCGGCACTCCGGCCGTTCGGCCACGAGGCCAACTGCAACCTGTTCGACCCGGCAACACCCGTCACCTGGCAGCCCGACGGCACCCGCGGGGCCCGCTGTACCGCCGGCCTCTCCGACCGCACGACCCCCGACGGCACACCCGCCCTGCGCCTGACCGCCGCGGCGGGCGACCGGCCGCCCGACCGGCGGACCCGGGCGTGGGTCGCCCACGCATTCGCCGACCGGCCCGACCTCCGCGAGCACCGCTCCCTGGCCCTGTGGGTCCGCGGGGACGGCAGCGGCGCCCTGCTCGACGTTCAGCTCGTCGACGCCTCCCTGATCCGGGCCCGCGAATACACGGTCCCGCTGGACTTCACCGGCTGGCGGAAGGTCCGGATCGTCGACCCGGACTTCGACGCCCCCTACGAGTTCCCCCTGTTCCGCCACAAGGGCAATCTCGCGAGCTTCCGGTACCGGGGGGTCCGCGAGATCCGCCTCCTCCTGGCCAACCTCCCGAAGGAAGGGCCGGTCGCGGTGGACGTGGGGCGAATCGAAGCCCTCGCCGAGGTCGACCGCCCGCTGGTCAACCCCGTCATCCGCGCCGGGAAACGTGCGCTGCGGCTGCCGGTGACCGTGAAGGTCGACGAGATGGCCGAACTGTCGGCGGACGGAACGGTCCGCGTCTTCGACCGGACGAACGCCCCGATCCGCACGATCACCCTCGCCGCGCCCCCGCCCGCCCTCCGGCCGGGCGCCAACGCGCTGCGCCTGGAGGCAAAGGGCGAGAAGCCCTTCGCCTACGTCGAGCCGATCCTGTCCGGCTCCGTCGTCGGGAATTGATTCGGCCGTTTTCACCGGAAATCCCTTGTTTTTCACAATAGTGTTACGTATATTGTATATATGTAGAGAATATGGTACTTATACACCGTATTGGAGATCATGCGCATGCCCAATACCGCAACACTGCACCTGAAGGTCGATCCGGCCCTGGCAAAACGGCTCAAGGCCCTCGCCAAGGCCCGCGGCCAGTCGATGGGCGAACTCGTGCGCCGGGCCCTGTCGAGTTGTTACCAGGTCGACATGCTCGACCTCTCACCCGCCCAGCGTCAGGCCCTGGAGGCCTACCGCGGCGGATTCGTCAGCCTGGGCAAACTGTCCGAGACCATGGGGCTGCATCCGGTCGAAATGCGCACCTGGCTGCGGGAACACGATATCCCCGAGAACAGTTGTTACGGCACGGAGGACGCCGCGCATGCCTGAGGCCGCGGGGAGGCGCAAAACCAAAGGGGCTGCGGCCGACGGCGAAACGCCGGTCGTGTTCGACACGGTTATCCTCTCGAATTTCGCGCAGGCGGGGATCCTCGACTGGCTCTGCGGCCGCTACGGCCGACGCGGGCTGGTAACCACGGCGGTACTGGACGAACTCGCGGCCGGGGCGGCCTGCGGGTTCGAGGCCCTGCGGGACGCGGACCGGCGCGTGGAAGAGGCGGGATTCGGTATTATTTCACTGAATCACGACGAGCGGGAGGTCTTCGCCGCCCTGCGGCAGTTTCTCGGCGCGGGCGAGGCGGCGAGCATCGCGGCCGCGGCCGCCCGCGCGGCGACGGTCGCCACGGACGACCGCGCCGCGCGGCATGCCTGCGGGCAGCGGGGGCTCGCGTATACCGGGACGATCGGTATTCTCATCGCCGGCGTCCAGGACGGCGGCCTTGAACGCGAACGGGCCGAAGCGGCCCATGCCCGCATGGTGGAGGCCGGGTTCTACTCGCCCGTCAGGCGGTTAGCCGACCTCCGCTGAGGCCGAGAAAAGGTACCTGGTCCCTTTATGGTTCTGAGGCGGAGAAAAGGTACCTGACCCCTTTATTGTTCGTCAGGCGGTTAGCCGA
>CAZLBC010000019.1:0-7856 GCA_964557575.1 uncultured Planctomycetaceae bacterium | reverse complement strand
CTGACCCCTTTATTATGTTCCTTTTTCATTCCTTCCGTTCCAGCCGGATCAACTGCAGGGGGCTCGGCGGCGGCAGCGGCGGCTTGCGGGGCCGGTCGTGGTGGGGCGGCAGGGTCTCCCATCGCAGGATGTATTTGACGCCCTTCCCGCCGGGATCGCCGGCATCCCCCGCCGTCTTGACCCTGATACCCGCGAAATCGATCTCGGGTTTTTTGAGTTCGCGGGGCACCGACGGCGGGACCGCGATCTTCTCGTCGACCGGGCGGAGGGTCGCGTCGTCGACGACGATCCTGCCGGACCCGTAGTCGCGGTGGCGGTACCCGATCACCAGCCGGTCGGCCCGCACCCGCCGGAGCCCCGAGATCCTGATCCCGATAAAGGGCATGGCACCCCGGCCGCTGAACGGGACCTCTTTTTTCCAATCGGTGATCGCCCGGGTCTTCCACGCCCCGTCCTCGAAGCGGGCCAGGTAGATCTGCATGTGCCCCCGCCGGTCGCGCTTGTGATACGAGATCACCGGGCGGTTCCGCGCGTCGAAGGCGAGCTTCTCGCAGCCGTTGATGATCCCGCCGCCCGCCGGCACCGGGTCGACGCAGAGGCCTTTCGTCGCGGTCGTCATGGGCAGGGCGACCGGGCGGCCGGCGGCGGTCTCCCAGTGCTTCAGGTCGCGGCTGCGGGCGTACGACAGGTCGTGGTTCGTCGCGCAGTCGGGCGTCCGGCGCCACACCCAGACCACGTGAAACAGGCCGTCGGGGCCCTTGACCGGCCCGTGGGGATAGGCGTTGCATTTCCCCTTGCCGTCGAACATCGGCGTGTCGAAAAACCGCGACCAGGTCTTCGTCTCCGGGTCGTAGCGGTTCCAGAGCCGCATCCCGTTTCCGCTGCCGCCGAGACGGTAGTTGAACAACAGGGTTCCCGCCGCGTCTTTCAGGAAACGCGGGTAGGTGCACCGCTTTTCCCCCTTCCCCGTCATGGGCAGCCGTGTGAAGGTCGTGATATCGCCGGGTGTTCGCGTGCGGAAATAGATCAGGGGCACGCAGTGCATGTTGCCGGCGAGGTGGATGTCGCCGGCGGCGTCGGCGGCCATCGTAATGTAGTTGTGGGAGTCCCAGCCGACTTTGCTCGGCAGCGTCGCTTTCTGCCACTCGTTTTCGCCGCGGCGCCGCCGGGCGACGGTCATCTTATGCTTTGCGTCGTAGTAGGCGACGTACTGGTCGTCGCCGCGGGTCAGCAGACAGAAGCCGACCGGGAACCACGACGGGACCCGGTCGATATCGAGACGCGCGGCCACCCGCCACGGGCAGCCGGCGCCGGCGGCGGTGTGCGAACCGGCGGGAATGAGGCCGGGCATCAGCACGATGGCGATCGTTGGGAAAAGGAATTTTCTGTCCATAACCGTCTCCTCGTTTTCAATCTGTCACGGTGGTACACTATAACGGAAATGCCTTACCGAATATAACCTTCGCAGAAAGGAATTGGCCATGAACCTGCCTGCCTGGGCCGGTTTAGCAGGCTGTTGAAAAAGTAGACCGTCGCCGAGAACGAGAGATGTTTTGTTCCGGCAAGGAACGAAAGCAGTTGCATATTAACAATATTCTGCTGTTTTCGTGACACAGCCGGAGCGGAAAAGATCCGTTCGCAGGCAGGTAGTAGTTTTTCAACAGCCTGTTAGACCGCACGACGATCCCCGGCGCGGTTTCCATCAACAGTGGCACATCGCTGAGAATGCAGTTGGACTCGACAGGCTGAAATGCATACAGCCGCAGCCCGGGTCTCCGGGCGGGTTCCCCGAGGGAGGGCGAGCGGAGTTGAACGGGCGGTCCTGATGTGGCGTCTCTAATTCTCCACCGACACGATCAGATCGAAGCGCTGCCCGTAGCGCCGGCCGTCTATCGTGGTGTCGAATGCAACGAGATGCACGCCCGGATCGGCGTCCTTGGCCGCGACCAGTTTGAAGGGGAACGGTCGACGCTTTTCGGGACCCAGGGCGCCTTCGATAACGGGGGCGGCGGCGCTGAGGCCCGGCGGCGTGTGGACGACGATGCGGTGCCGTTGCTCGCGCTTGTGGAAGTTGCGGATGTGCAGCGCCACGTCAACGGTCCCGCCGGGCTTGACAGTGACGCGATAGGGCTCGGCCCGCACCCAGAAGGGGTCGAACCAGTTGCGGTAGTCGCTTTCGGAGCTGAGCGCCGTGAGGGCGTCGCGGAACTGATAGCTCCACCGGCTGTAGCGCTCGATCAGGGCCGCGGGATTGTCCATCACGAAGCAGTGGCCGCCGACGATGATGTCGGGTTTCAAACGTTTCAGGTACTCGCCGGCGTAGATGTATCCCTCTTCGGGGATCTGGCTGTTGTGCGCGACGACGCATTCGTTGCCGGTCTGGTTCGGGTCGTCCGGGTCGGCGAAAATGTTGTCGCCGGTGAACACGACCTTGCGCCCGTCGATCTGCCCGTGCATGGCCATGGCGAACTCGGTCTGGCCCGGCATCCAGTCGATGGTGAAGGTGTAGCCCTCCCATTCAAAGGTTTCGCCTGACTTGAACAGCCGGTCGAACTTGACGCGTTCGATGCCTTCGTGGTTGTAGGCCTGGATCGGCGCGGCGTAGTCGAAATCCTCCGGGCGTTCGCACACGGGCGCCATGCGGTCGAGTCCCCAGAGCGGCACGCCGCGGGTATTTTTCAGGTGCGCGGCCTGGAGGAAATGGTCGCCGTGCATGTGGGTGGCGATGAGGGCGTCGATCTTCTTCAGGCCGAGGCGTTTGCCCATTCGTTCGAGTTTTTCCTCGAGGAACGCCTTGCTCATGAGCCCGCAGTCCACCATGAGCGCCCGCCCGCTGTCGGCCAGGATCAGGTTGAAGTTCACGCCCAGGTTCGGTCCGCGGAATGTGTAGAGGTGCGGCGACACCCGCCAGACGTGGGGTACATCCGATGGTCGCGCGACCTTGTTTTGCGTGGCGTGCGCGAACTTGCCGGCGCTGTAGCCGCGCAGGTAGACCTTCTCCAGTGCGCGGAGTTTCTGTTGGTAGCACTCGAGTTGTTTCACCGCGTCCCCGATCGGCGGACCGTGTGACGGCAGCAACCAGCGCGGCCGGAAGCCCTGGACCAGGCCGGCGGCGTTGCATGTGGCGTAGATGCCCTTGCCGAACCCGTAGTCCCATTCGCTGTCGTACCAGGTGTGCATCCTGGCGCCGTCGAGTATGAGGTCGCCGCAGAGGGCGAGCCATCCGTCGGCCTGCCTGAGGCAGTAGGTCATGGCGCCCGGGCTGTTGCCCCGCGTGTCCAGGCACCAGATCTCGTACCCGCGCCACGTAAAGACGTCCATCTTCTTGAACGCCCGGTCGATCTTGATCGGCCGGATCGGCGGCCGCACATAGCTGGCGCCGTGGATCGTGAACGGGTCGCCGAGCCGGACCTTCACGCGTCGGAACCGGGTGGGGGTTTCGAACAGGGCGCGCTCGGCCGCGGGGGCGCCGACCTTCGTACCGCCCCTCAAACGCGGGGAGCCCTGGCACTGTTCGCGGTGATGGTGCGTGAACAACACCCACTCGACACGCTTCACACCGATCTTGTCGAGATTGTCGAGCACGCTCCCGTCGCCGAGATCGAACAGGATCGCGGCGCCGCCGTCACGCAAGACGTAGACGTTGCAGGTGTCCGTCCAGATGTAGAGGTTCGGATGGTGCTTTGCATCGGGTCGGCTGAAAGCGGCCGCTTCGGCCGCCGATGCGCGGGCGAGCAGCGAACCAAGTCCGCAGAGCAATCCAATACACAGGAAGATCCGTCTATTTGCGAAAAGAGCCATTTGCCGGTATTTTATAACTCTTGAACAGACCGATAACAAGCTATTGAGCTACACTGAGACAACAGAAGATATATCGGTTTTTTCCTATCATTAACCATGAGGAAACACAACCACCTGAGATTCGTCGGAGTTTGCTTCACCCTGTTATTGGCGGCGCCCGTCGCCGATGCGGCAATCAAAGGACGCTTCGTGCGCATCGAGGCGCCGGCCTCCGCGCGCATGGGCATTCATGAAATCGAAGTCTGGAGCGGAGGGACGAATATCGCTCTGAAGAACGAGAATCTGAAATTCGCCGGCAGGGGCTTCCGGGGCGGCGACATCAACGACCGCAATCGCGGCCGGGCGCTCATTGACGGTGTCGTCGAAAGGAAGAAACGCTTCCCCGAGTACAGCACCGCGGGCAGCATGAATACCTGGCTGGAGATGGATTTCGGCGCCGAGCACCTCCTCGACAAGATCGTTTTCAAGTCCACGCGCAAGCCGACCCACTACGACCGTTCCGTCCGGCTGGTGACCGTGCTCGACGCGCAGCGCCGCGTGCTGTGGGCGACCACTTGCGACATCCGGCGCAAGCCCTTTGACAAGGGAACCGCCACCTTCGCCCTCGCCGCGGGCAAAGGTCCCCTCATCGGGCGGGTCGTGCCGGCCAACACGGGCGCCTGGGTGCCGCTCGCCGACGTGCTCGAGGTAACGCCGGCGCCGACCTCCGCCGAGACAGCGGAACGGCTCAAGCGATTCGCGACGCGGAACTCTCCGGCGGCCATCAAGCAGCTTGCGCGCGAGTTTTTTGCGCGCATGGACCCCGGTAAACCGGAGCTGGCCGACGTGCGGACCCGGTTCGAAAAGCAGGACTATGCCGGTGCGCTCGATGCCTACTGCGCTCACTTTCTCCGGAAGATTCAAAGGGCGGCGATCCTGAATGTAGGCGGCGGCCCACTCGGCATGATACAACCCAACTACCCGACGGCGGCAGAGGATCTGATGCGCAACGTCGCGGTACATTTCGAGCGCTTTGGCGTCTCCGCTCAGGCGTTTGAGCCGGGCGCCCTGGACTGGACGGCAACCGACAGAATGGTCGGCAGCATCCAGGCGCCGCTTCTGCACGCCTTTTTTCAGACCGGAAAGCCGGAGTACCTGCAACAATGGGCGGCCATAACCGATGATTGGGGGATGCATCTCATCCCGACGCTGGAACGGGCGGCCGCCGATGGCCGCGATCTGCGCGACTATTTTGTCAAGGGCGTCCTTCAGGGATTCAACCGTTTTGCGGCCGGCCTCGCGCTGACCGCCAAGGAGCGCCCCGAACTGGCGAAACACCTCTCCGGCGCGACGCTCGCCCGTTTGCTTATGCCCGTTCTGGAAGAATACCCGCCCGCCTACTGGTGGGTTTGCCGTCGGGCAAGCTTCAACCACACCTACAACGCCATGAACGCCGCCGCGGTCAGCGCGCGACTGCTCGATGACTTTTACGCCGGCCAACGCCTCGACCGTGAGAACCGCCGGCACTGGCAGCGCGTGTGGAGCACGATGGTGACCCGCGACGGCTCGATGAACGAAATCGGCGACGAGGGCCACCTGACCATGCATTGGCGCATGGCGCTTATCGTGGATCATCTGATAAAACGAATGCCCTCACCGTGGTTCTCGCCCGACTTTCTCAGGGAGTTTGAAACTGGTTGGCGGATGACCGCCACCTATCCCCTGCGGCACCTCGCGCCGGACGGATACGGCCACCGGATGGGCAGGTCCGACTACTTCCCGAAGTTCTGGTGGCTCATCAACCCCAAAGAGGGTTACAAAGAACTGTTCGCGAGTGACACGCTCGACAACACGGCGATCGTGCGCCACCCGGAGTTCGCCGGCATTCTGCAGAGCGTTTTCGGAGCGGGACGCGACCGTGAAAAACTCTCGGCCCGGCGCCAGGCGTACTACGACCAGATCACCGGTTACTACGGCAAGGACTTCACGCCGCCCAAGACGATCAGCGACTGGATGCCGTACGCCGGCCTGTGGTATCTGCGCCGAAGCTGGGAACCGGATGCGACCTATGTCCACATGATCTGCCAGCCCAAGGGACACCCGAGCACCAACGGCTCCGCGTGGAATACGGAGTTGCATTATTTTGATTTCGCCCAGCCGCTGTTGGCGCTCAGCCCCGTGTGGGTCGACGGCAAGTGGCCGTTTCCCGGGGAACCCAACACGTATAAGCCGGGCAGCAAGACCGAGCGACTCGCAACAGCCAGCGAGTTCCCCATCCCCGCGCGATGGCATACGTCGGACTTCTGCGATTACGCCGAGTCCTTCTTTGAAGGAACGTACCGGCAGCATGGCAATCAGTTTCACTCCGGAGGCCAGGGCCCTCCAATCAGCGATCCGGCCATTCGCGACGTTCGGGCCGAACGCCGAGTGATTTTGCTCCGTCCCACCCGGCTGGTGATTGTCACGGATGCCGTGGATGTGCCGGGCGCGGCGCGGAATCGCACCTACGAGGTGCGCCAGCGCTTTGCGATTCCCGAGCCCGCCGGTCAACACGAACCGGGCTCGTTCCGAGGCGATGCGCGTGAACTGACTCTGATCAACGAGGACGCACCCGGCGTCACCGTGCGTCGATTCACCACCGCCAAACTTTCCTGGGACAAACGCGAGACGCCTGACAATTGGAGCGGCGCCTCTCTGATGAGTCATCTGGGTGTCAAAACGCAAGTCGGCGGCCGCCTGTGCGCCGAGAGCGACGGCGATCTGCTGATGACCGCACTGACCGAGCCGCACCCAGAAACCGGCGAATCGACGGTGAAGCATGTCGTCGATCTCAGCGGCGAAAACGTTTCCGGCTTCGAGGCAACGCTGGACGACGGGACCACCGTGACGTGGCTCAGCACCGATGGCGAGCCACGCAAGCTGGCAGCCGGGCGACTGAGCCTTCACGGCCAGGGCCTGTTGCTCTACGACCACAAGGGGCAATCCCGGGGGATCATCCTCGGCGGCAAGTCCTTGCGTCTCGGCGGCAAGCAAGTCAAACTGCCCGCCGCCGATCTCGAGTTTGCAATTCGCAACGCACAATTCGCGGTCCGCCGTGCGATCCATCGCCCCATCGTGCCGGTAACCTTCTCGCCGCAGGAGGCTGTCTTTAGCGAGTCGCAACAAGTGACCCTGTCCAGCGCCACGCCGGGCGTGCAGATTCGCTACACACTCGACGGCGCGGAACCGGATCTCGGCTCGCCGCTCTACACCAAGCCGCTTACGATCGACAAGGACAGTTACATCCGCGCCCGCGCATTCCGTCCCGACGTGAAGGAAATGCCTTTCACCGCCGACGGCACGGAGGTCACGGTGGTCAGCGAAGCGCGCTTCTACCGGCGCGACCCGATCCCCGCCCGGAAACCGCCCCGGCAGTTGACCCCCGGCCTAACCTGGGAGTTGGTTGACGGCAGCGTTTTCCAGCTCTTCAGCTATCTCCATTTGCCCGAAGTGTTGCCGGCCGTGGCAGAAGGGCACACCGAACGGGTGCCGGATGTCAGCATGCGCGAAGGTGACGGCCCCTTTGGCGTCCGGTATCGCGGGGTGATTGATATTCCCGCCGACGGCGTGTGGACGTTCCATGCGCCCGCCGAGTACGTCGGCGCGACGTGCGAGCCGGGCTACGACCTGCGCGTCTGGATAGACGGCGAGCAGTGGGACCTCGGCCGGCGCTTCCACGGCCGGGGTCTGTGGAGCGTACCGCTGGCCAAGGGGCCGCACCGCCTGCTGGTCACGTTCGCCGACGCCCGCCACCGCGACCGCACCGTGCACAACAGCGGCCTGTGGAGGGGCTATCCCAAACCGTGGGTGGTGTGGAAAGGCGAGGCGCCGACGCTCGAAATCTCCGGACCGGGCATGAGCAAACAGCCGTTGCCCGAAGCATGGCTGCGACATTGAAATAACTCGGAAATAACTCGGCGCCAGGTTACATAAGTTGCCTAGAATCAATAGGCTTTCAGCCAATTATGCTCGCTGTGAAATAACTCGGCGCCAATTTACACAAGCCGCTTATCATCAATAAGAGGCCCTTCAGGGAT
>CAZLBC010000018.1:22272-66089 GCA_964557575.1 uncultured Planctomycetaceae bacterium | reverse complement strand
TCGTGCCGGTCTCCGAAAGAGCGATCGTATCGCCGTCTTTCAGCGGACCGATGTCTGAAGGGTCATAAAAAGATCGTGCATCTGTCGACCACGGCGCGGTTGGCCGCCGTGCCCGGAAAACCGTGCGAGATACTTGTTGATTACCCGCGGCCGGATGAGTGATAATACCCGCAGGCTGTTGTCACACTATTCGAATTTCAATCAACAGGAGAACAGGCTATGGCGGAGATCAGCAGGCTTATTGTGGTGAGTGTCAATAACGAACCGGGACAACTCGCCAAGCTGAGCGGGGCCCTCAAGGACGCCGGGATCAATATCCGCGCGGTAGCGGGATGGGTCGAAGGAGACATCGGCAAGATGAAGCTGCTCGCCGATGATCCGGAGAAGGCGTGCAACGCGGCATCGGCGGTCGTCGACGATTGCGCGTTTGACGAGGCCGTGTGCGTGCAGGTGGAAAACAAGACCGGTGCTCTCTTCGAGATCGCGCAGAAGGTCGCGGATGCCGGTATAAACGTCAGCAGTGTACATGCGACAGCCGCCGAGAACGAGGCAATGGCCACGATCATGCTCCAGGCCGAAAACAACGAGGAATTGTTGAAGGCACTCGGTTGAGTCGACGCTTTCGCGCGGCATTTTTACCAATTGCCATTCATTGGCGGGCCCCTTGGACACGACCGGCGCTGCAAGGATGAACATGCTCCCGTTCGCGGGGATAATCTGCATGGTGTCCGTTACGGCGTATTCTTCTGCTGATCATGTTCCTGCGTCCCGGGGATATGACCGGGCACTGGTGGTGTGCGAAGACGGTGTCGGGAAGCTGGTGGTCGATTCCGCCGAATCCGCGAAAACACTGGAGCCGGTCCTGCGACCGGCCGACGGTGTTGCGGTCGACCCTCATGTTCTCCGGTCGATCGATTCGAGCATGCGCCCGGCGCTCTCCGGGGGAAAACCGGCGACCAGGAATATGCTGATATATATGTTCTGCGGACTCCTGCCGTTCGGTCTGGCGATCGTATTCGCGAAGAGCGTTCGAGTAATGGTCAACGCGGCCCTGGCCGTGGTGGTTTTGGAGACCGTTGTCCTGCTGTCTGTTTTGCTTGTGACACTGGTTGCCGACCTGTCCGGGCAGGCTGGCGGATCGAAAGGCGACGAGCATCAGGAATGCGCGTTTGTCCCCCCCGGTATCCGTCTCGGGGGAGGTCGCGCCAGGCCGGCGCTCTTTGTCGCCGCACCCCGGCAGGCGTCGGCGGATGGATTCCGGTGCGCGGCCGCAGATGTCTTTCGACGGTGTTCCGGCGGCGAACATGCGGTGTACAGGGGAACACACGAAGGCTTCATGATCGGGAGCCCGGATGCGGATCGATACCTGCCCGACGGCTTGGTGGTGACTAAACTCGTCGCGCGGCAGGACGGCGCCGGTGATGTAGCGCTCGGGTTTCACGAGTTGCGCCCTCATCGCGGCATGGTATACAGCAGGGACGGCGCGCGGGACGAACTGTTGATCAGGAGCCTGTGCGGGGGGATCCTGCTGGTGATTTTATCCATGGCAATCCTCCGCCGCAGGAGAAGGCCGGGCGTGTTCGGTATGGCGCTGCTGGCGTCGGTGGTACTCGTGTTCTCCGTCAATGTGCTGGTGTTCCTCTCCCGCCGGGCAACGGTCGACGACAGTGAAACGGTTTCCGTGCCCGGAGCCCTGGAGTCGCTGGAGAAGACCCGCACGCGGCTCGCCCGGCTGGTATCGGATATGAGCCCGGACGAGTTTGGCCGTTTCGCCGATGCCGGTTGGGACGGCTTGCCCGGACTTCTGTCCGACGATGGCGTCGGTCAAGGGGGCGGCCTACCGATGAATCCCTATACCGGCCGCCCGATGCGGCCCGGCAGGAGCCCCGGAAACTACTGGGTGTTTGCGGGTACGGCGGAAACCGGCGGCGGGAACCGCCTCTGCACCTACGATATCGACGGCAGGGAGTATGCTGCGCCGCTCGGAGACGCGACGGCACTGCCCGGTTTCGGTGATTTCGATCGCATCTTCTCGGCGTTGACGGGAGACGGGGAGACCTGGCCGCCCCCGCTGCCGTCGTTTATGACCGAGTCGGCGCCCGCCACCGGGCCCGCAACGAATGACTAGAGCTGGTTTCATAACTTGCTTTGGTAGCGAAAGCGAGGTATTTTGTCGATCTGGCAAGGAACGGAAACGACGACATATTAAGGAAATATGTCGAGTTTTCGTGACGCCGCCAGACGGCAAAAGAGCCGCTTGTAGTCCAAATTGAAGTTATGAAACCAGCTCTAGGAAAACCGGCCGGCGATTTCTTCTATGCTGCGGAAAAACACACACGAAGGCGGGGAGGAAACCCGCGAGCAGTTGTCGGGTCTTATCGAACGGGTGACCTACCACAGCGAGGAAAGCGGGTTCTGCGTGTTGCGGGTCAAGGCCCGCGGTCACCGGGAACAGGTGACCGTTGTCGGAACGATTCCCGATGTCGCGGCCGGCGAGTGGCTGGTGGCCGGCGGCCGGTGGATCGTGGACAAGGAATACGGCAGGCAGTTCCGGGCGGAGGTACTGAAGACCACGGCGCCGAACACGCTCGAGGGCATAGAAAAGTACCTCGGCTCCGGACTCATCAGGGGCATCGGCCCGGTCTTCGCCGGCCGGATGGTGGCGATGTTCGGCGAGGACGTGCTCGACGTGATAGACCGGGAACCGGGGAAGCTCCGGCGGGTCGCGGGTATCGGGCGGAAACGCCACCGGCAGATCGTCGCGGCGTGGGCCGAGCAGAAAGCAATCAGGGATATCATGGTCTTTCTGCACGCCCACGGCGTGAGTACGAGCCGGGCCTTTCGTATTTACAAGACCTACGGGGAACGCGCGATCGAACAGGTCTCCGAGGATCCGTACTGCCTGGCCAGGGACATCTGGGGTATCGGGTTCCTTACGGCCGACCGTATCGCCGAAAGCCTCGGCATCGGCGGCGATTCCGATCTGCGGGCACGGGCGGGCGTCGAGTACGTATTGCAGCAGGCGACCGAACAGGGCCACTGCGGATACGGTCGCGTCGACCTTGCGGAAAAAACCGCAGCCTCGCTGGACATACCGCGCGATCGCGTCGAAACCGCGGTCGATTACCTCGTCGCGAAAGGGCGGCTGATTCCCCGCGATGGAGAAAACGGGGACGAACTGGTATTCCTGGCGGGTCTTGATACCGCCGAGGAGGAACTGGCTGCTTCCCTCGCCGGTGAGATGCGGGCCGGCCATCCCTGCCGGGAGATCGACGTTCAGAAGGCGATAGTATGGGTGGAGGGCCACATCGGCATGGAGCTTGCCGCGGGCCAGCGCAACGCCGTCAGGGTCGCGGCGCGGTCCGGGGCGATGGTTATTACCGGCGGGCCGGGAGTGGGCAAGACCACCGTCATAAATGCCATCGTGAAAATATTCCGGGCCAAGAAGCTCCGGGTCGTTCTCGCCGCGCCCACGGGTCGTGCCGCCAAGCGCATGGCCGAGATTTCCGGTATGCCCGCCGGCACCATACACCGGCTGCTGGAGTTCGATCCGAAGATCGGGGGGTTTCGCCGGGATGCCCGCAATCCTCTCGACGGTGATATATTCATCATCGATGAAGTAAGCATGCTGGACGTGACGCTGGCCTGGCGCCTTATCCGGGCGGTGCCGCGGGATGCGGCGGTGATCCTCGTCGGTGACGTCGACCAGTTGCCGTCCGTCGGGCCCGGCTGCGTGTTGCGGGATATTATCCAATCGGAAACGATTCCCGTCTGCCGGCTGACGGAGGTCTTTCGGCAGGCTGCCCGCAGCAGCATCATCACCAACGCCCACGCGGTAAACAGCGGCCGGATGCCGGACTATCCCCGCGACAAGGTCGCCTCCCCGTCCGCGACGGATTTTTACTTCGTGCCGGCCGAGGATCCCGACGCGGGGGTCGAGTTGATAAGGCGGCTGGTCTGCGAGGATATTCCCCGGAAGTTCGGGTTTCATCCTCTCGACGATATTCAGCTTCTCTCGCCGATGCAGCGGGGGGGGCTGGGCTGCCACAATCTGAACCGGGTGATGCAGGAGGCGCTGAATTCCGCCGGCGAGGGAATAGAGCGGTTCGGTGTCACCTATCGCGCGGGCGACAAGGTGATGCAGATCGTGAACAATTACGATAAGGATGTGTTTAACGGGGATATCGGGATCGTACGAAAGATCGACCCCGTTGAAAAGGAAGTGGCGGTTAGATTCGGGGAGCGGATCCTGACCTACGATGTCAGGGAACTGGACGAGCTGGTACACGCCTATGCGACAACGATACACAAGGCCCAGGGCAGCGAGTTTCCGGCCGTTGTGATGGCCGTTCACACGCAGCATTACCCGCTGCTCGAACGGAACCTTCTCTATACGGGAATTACGCGAAGCCGGCGCCTGGTGGTATTGGTGGGAACGGAGCGGGCCATGGCGATCGCGGTCAATCGCAAGGGGGCACGTCACCGGATAACATTGCTGAAAGAGCGGCTGCGGTCGGCGGCCGCGGAGGGGTAAGCGGTTATTCGGTCGCCTTCGGCGTGATGATGGTGATGATTGTTTCCCCCGGCGCGGTCATTTCCTGGAAGGAAATCGAGGTAAGCCGTGTTCCCTTTTTCAGGAAGTTCAGATAGCACCCGCCCTCGGTATCCTTTTCCTCCTTCAGGGACCACCCCGCCGCCGCCATGCGATCCCGGTATACCGCCGCCGCTTTCTTAATCGCGTCTTCGGTCACGAGAACCACCTGGAACCCGCGGGACATGTCGGTCGTCCGCTTCACTGCGGCATTGTTGTACACGTGGATATCGCCGGGGAAACCGTCGGGAAGATCGGCGGGAACGGCGTTCTGTTGTTCCGTTCCGGTCGGTGACTGCTGTTCGCTGTCCCTGTCGCAGCCGGCGGAACACACGAACTGTAAACAGGAAACGATGCCGAAGATACGTATCGATCTGGCCATCGGTGTTCTCCTCGCTGTGTTTTTGCGTGCCATACTGATCCCTGTCGATTATAACCAACCGGCCGTGAAAAACCGCGGTTTTCAAAGGAATTTGTCGGGATGCCCGCAAGACGCGACACGGTGCCCGTTCCGCCCCCGGTCTCGGGGGGACTGGTGTTTTCCTGCCGGTGCGGTGCGAAGTGCCTGCACTGCATGTATCCGGCTCAGGCCCCGGGAGTTTTACGACCGGTTGGTCTGAACCGGGGAGTCTCCATGCATTGCGGGCAACGGCCGGCGCCCGCGACAGCAGGAGATATCAGGCTTCGAAACAGACGCCGTCCACGACGAGTTTCTCCTTGAGTATCGGAAAGGGGAGGTCGCGGGTCCCGCAGTTGCGGGCGGCGCACAGCGCCGCCGCCGTTCCCGCCGCCTGCCCCTGTCCCATGCAGCACACCGTGTTCCGGGTGGACATGTGCGCCCGGTGATCGGCGGTGATCATCATCCCCGCCGCCAGGAGATTGTCCAGCCCCGCCACCCGGAGCGCCCGGTAGGGTATCCCGTAGGTGCCCCCGTCCTTGACCTGGAGCCGCGGGGCCATGTCGTGGAAACCGTAGACCATGATCTCGTCGTCGAAGTGCTTTGCCTCGACGACGTCTTCGTGGGTGATGTCGTAGTCGCACGCGATCAGCCGGCCGCGCCGGATATTCAGCCGGGGGCTCGTCCGCGCGATAAAGGCCTTTTCGCAGCCGGGGACGTACTTCCTGAACAGTTCAACCGCTCGCGCCTGGCGCTTTCTGAGTTCCAGTTCGGCGTCGGCCACCGCGTCGCGGTCGGTGGGGCTCACCGGCATCTTGAGGTTCAGCTTGATGAACATGAAGTAGTCGTCGTGGACGGTGGTGGTGACGGTTGACATCCCGATCTTGCCGGCCTCCCGGCTGAATCCTGCCGGCATTCGCCGCCTGCCGCCCTGCAGGCGGACGATCATGTCGTCGGCGCCGCTGCGCCGTCCCCGGGCGAGCTGGGTGACGGCGTTATTCGATTTCAGGAATGCGTGGTACTGTTCCATGTTCACGTTGGCAATGCCGATGCTGTTGCACACCGGGTAGTCGTTGGGTTCCGTAAAATCGGCACCGGCGAAGGCGGCGAGGTCCCCGTACGCCGTGCAGTCGACGAATGCGCGGGCGGCGAACACCTCCCGCCCGGAGCGGCTTTCGACGATCGCCCCGGTCAGCCGCCTCTTTTTCGTCGCCGCCCCCGCCAGCAACGTGTTGACGCACACGAAGACGCCCGCCTCCCGGAGCATCTCGAAGGTGACCAGCTTGTATATCTCGGTATCGATGGCCGTACAGATGCAATCGTAGCCCGTCCCCTTGAGCATTTCCGCGTGGCCGGTGGTGCCGCCGCGCTTCGCGAGGCGGTCGATGATCTCCTGGGCGAAGCCCCGCACGACCTGTCGTTTTTTCACGCCGGGGAACGGTTTCCAGAGATTGTAGAAGCTGTGGAGGGCGGTGCCGCCCTCGGTGATCGTCCCCCCCGGGTAGCCCTTTGCTTCCACCAGGACTGTTTTCGCACCGGTGCGGGCGGCGGCCAGTGCCGCGACGACGCCGGCGGTACCGGCCCCGGCGACCACCACGTCGAATTGCCTGACGGGGAGCTTTCGGGCGGGTTCGGTGTAAAACCTTTTTGCCGGCGTCGGATTTGTGTTGCGCCCCGTATCCACGGACGCGCATCCGCTTGCGCCGAGGCCCATCGTGACCGAGTACCGTGAGAATGCTCGCCTGTTCATCGCCGTCTCCTTTCCGGGGACCGGGTGTGCCGGTGCCCATCAGTGAGGGTTCCGCCGCCGGCCATGGAATCGGCTCCCTTTATTGCGGCGCACACTCAGGATACTGAATTGCGACGTGAGATGCAACGCGCACATAGCAACGACCACCCGCCTGCACTTCAGGTGTTGACGAGAGAGCCACGGAATGACCGGCCGACACGGCGACCCGGAGGCTGACCGGTCGGCATTAATAACGGCGGAAGATCAGTCTTTCTTTTTCCCCTGCGCAATGCGAACAATGATGAGAACAGCCAGCAGGGCGCCGAGTCCGATCGTTACGTACAACATAGCAATCCGTACCTCCATTATAAGTTGGCATATGCGCCGCACGACAGAAAACAGGTCGTGGTCATTATCTGTATTCTACGATACTGATGGCAGTATGGCAAAATGATATTAATTTGAATTTAGATCGGTAAAAAAACATTGAGAAAACGGGGGATGTCAAAAAAAACATAGTGTCCTATCATATATACTATAGATAGTGAGACCTCATGCATTATCATTGCTGATTGATACCGGTGACCGGGAGCCCCCGCTATGAAAAAGGTGATTCATACATTATTGTTCGCCGTCGTTACGAGTGTTGCCGTTCCGTCCGCGGCGAAGGTTGTCAAGGTCAGGGTCGGTTGCGACAGTGAAAACGGCGGCTACGAGGCCTACCGGGCGATGGACGGCGACCCGACCTCGATGTGGCATACCGACTGGGGCGCGGGCGAGACGCCGCATCCACACGATCTCGTGCTTGATCTCGGCAAGACCTTCGAGATAACCGGTTTTGTCTACCAGCCCCGCCGGGGGCGCGGCAACGGCACCATAAAGGACTACGAATTCTACGTCTCCAGCGACAAGAAGAAGTTCGGCACACCGGTGGCGAAGGGTACGTTCACGAAACTTGACGACAGGAACGAGGTCACATTCGAATCGAGCGTGGAGGGGCGCTACCTGAAACTCCGCGCGCTCTCGGAGATCGCGGGCCGGCCGTGGACCTCGGTCGCTGAACTGGAGATCATGTCGTTGGAGGGGGTGGATTTCAAGGCGGTTCCCTCTCCGGTACCTCCGCTGCCGTCCGGGATCGATGATCCCCGCAGCGAGGCGGAGATCCAGTACCAGGTGCTGATCGGGGACATCCGCAACCGCAAGCGATTTGCGAAATACGCACCGGAGACCTTCAAAGAGCACTCGCTGATTCTCGAATCCGA
The DNA here is from genome assembly GCA_964557575.1 of uncultured Planctomycetaceae bacterium. GTDB lineage: Bacteria > Planctomycetota > Phycisphaerae > SM23-33 > SM23-33 > CAZLBC01. The sequence goes on along the minus strand of CAZLBC010000018.1, from coordinate 58,110 downwards.
CCGCGACCCCCTCGATGTTATCCTCCGGCGGACCGCCGCCCTGCTCGATGATCTGAAAAACATGCAGGCTCCCCCCGATCTTTCGGCGAAAGAAACGCAGCTCGAGGAGTTGCGAAAGGCGGCGGACGGCATCGCGGCCGAAGAAGCCGACAGCCGCTTTGAGCATTTCAAGAAGGTATTTGAACTCAGGAGAGCGATAGCCCTGAGCAATCCGCTCCTGGACTTCGACAAACTGCTGTTCGCCAAGCACCACCGGGCAACCTTCAACCACATGTGCGACCAGTACTACGGCATAAACGCCGTCCCCGGCGGGGGCATATACGTCCTGCACAATCCGTTCGGCGAGGAGGACGTCCGGGAGGTGCGCGACGTGCTCGCCGACGCCACGGTCGAAAACGGCCGCCTGAAGGGGCAGAAACTCGACACGGGTTCGTTTATTTCGCCCGATCTTTCCTACGACGGCAAGACCATCCTGTTCGCCTACGTGGAGTGCGAAGGGGATCGAAAGCATCGCTTCCACACCGACCCGTCCAGGGGGCACTGGCATCAACAGCGGTGCTACCACGTGTTCAGGGTCAACGTCGACGGGACGGATCTCCGGCAACTGACGGACGGCACCTGGAACGATTTCGATCCGTGCTGGATGCCGAACGGCCGGATCGTGTTTATTTCCGAGCGCCGCGGGGGGTACCTCAGGTGCGGCAGGGTCTGCCCCACCTATACCCTCTACGACATGAACCCCGACGGCAGCGATATCCTGTGTATCAGCCCCCACGAGACCAACGAGTGGCACCCGAGTATCAACAACGACGGCATGATCATGTATACCCGCTGGGATTACGTGGACCGTCACGGCTGCGTCGCCCACCATCCGTGGATAACCACGCCCGACGGGCGCGATGCCCGCGCCATTCACGGCAATTTCGTTCACCGGGAAACGAGGCCCGACATGGAATTGTGCATACGCGCGATTCCCGGTTCGAGCCGCTTCACGGCGGTCGCCGCGCCGCACCACGGACAGGCGTACGGGTCGCTGATCATCTTCGATCCGGACGTGGTGGACGAGGTTCCCGGCGACAATGTCAGCAAGGCCATGGCGCCCGTAAAGAGGGTCACGCCCGACGTGGCGTTTCCCGAATCGCAGCGGGGTTCCCAGGTATACGGCTCGCCCTGGCCGCTCAGCGAGGACTATTATCTCTGCGTCTACGATTCGTCTATGAAGCCGGGGATGGGGCGGCAGGGCCGCAAGCACGTGCGGGGCAATTACGGCATCTATCTCGTCGACAGTTTCGGCAACAAGATAAAAATTTACCGCGATCCCGCAATCGCCTGCCTCGGTCCCCTGCCGCTGCGGGCCCGTGAAAAACCGCCGGTGGTCCCGGCCCAGTCCCAGCGCCACGGCGACCGGCCCGCGGAGGCCACCCTCGGATTGATCAACGTCTACGACAGCGTCAAGCCCTTCCCCGAAGGCGTCACGATCACCGCCCTCAGGATATACCAGATCATACCGATGTCCGTGCCGTCGGGGCGGCCGCCGCACGAAGTCGGTTACCGGCTGCCCGGCCTCGAAGGCGGCGACTCGGTGATCCTCGCCCGGTACGTCCTGGGGACGGTTCCCGTCGAGGAAGACGGCTCGGCGTACTTCAGGGTTCCCGCGATGCGGGAGATGTTTTTCCAGGCCCTGGACGAAAACGGTCTCGCCGTGCAGTCGATGCGATCATCGTCCTATCTCCAGCCCGGCGAGCGGCTCGTCTGCCAGGGGTGCCACGAGCCCCGCCACAGTTCGCCGGAGATGAACCGAAGCGTGGCTGAGGCCCTCACGCGCGAGCCCTCGGTGCCGGTGCCGGACGTCGACGGGACGAATCCCTTCAGCTATCCGCGCCTGGTGCAGCCGGTCCTGGACGAGTACTGCGTGAAGTGCCACGAGAAGAAGATCAAGGACCCGCAGTGCAAAAAGAAGCCGCCGCGGCTCGACAGCGAGGTGATCAAGAAGGGGCGGGGCAGGTGGTATGCCTCCTACCACAGCCTCGCGCGGGCTTACGGATACACCAGTTACGGCGACCGCATGCGGACCACGCCCGGCAAGTTCGGGGCCCGGGCGTCCCGGCTCTACGCGATGCTCAAGAAGGGGCATCACGGCCTCACGTTGCCCGACGAGGCCATGCACCGGATTACGGTATGGCTCGACTCGCTGTCGATATTTTACGGCGTCTACGAAAAAGAGGGCGGCGAGGCCCAGCTCCGCGGCGCGGTCGTCAGGCCGACGCTGGAATAGAGGGCGATCCGGTTACCCGCCGGTTGTCTCGCCTTCAAGCTGGTAACAGGAATCGCTGATTTTTATATATGAAAAGGGGTTGCCGTCCGTGGGATCAACGCTCAGTTCGTTGAGAAACGGCCCCTTGGTTTCCGGGGGATCCGTGTTCGGTACGGTCAGGGGCAGGGTGAGTTCGGCCAAGCTGTCCGGATACGTCCCGGCGTATGCGCGGTAGTGCTCGAGCGCTTTCTTGATTGAATTGATATCCGCCCGCCTGACCGTGGTGCGGGTCTGGTCCGACATGCTGTTGAGGTTCAGCGCCACGATCGTCGACAGGATGGCGAGAACGATGACGACAATCAGTATTTCCAGCAGGGTGAATCCACTCACGCGATTTCCTGATGCCTTAGGCTTTATATGCATCGGTTGTCCCTTCCCCGGCGGGCGGCAGTGCCGCCCGCTCTGTGTATGGTTGTTTCACTAGTCATTCGTTGTCCAGCCGGCGCACCGCCCATGACAGCTCTTCAATAGTCTTTATCACGCGTATGAAGCGATCTAACTCGACGGGTTTCACGAGGTAATGTTCGGCGGGGAGACCGTACTTTTCCACGGTGCCCTGTTCATCTTCGGATGCCGTCAGGAGAACCACGGGGATGTCCCCGAGGTTCTCGTCTCCCTTGATCTCCGCGATCACTTCCCGGCCGTCCATGCCGGGGAGGCCGATGTCCAGCAGGACGAGGTCGGGCCGGGAGGCGTGTGTATACGAGCCGCGCCGGTTGAGATAATCCATTGCGGCGGCCCCGTCCGCGGCGACGTGAAAATTAACCCGCATGTCGCCTTCTCCGAGAGCTTCTTTTACCAGGAAGGCGTCGCCGGGGTTGTCCTCGATCAGGAGTATGTCCAGGGGACGCTCCACATCGTCGGGCATGACCTGGATCTGGTTCTCCATCTCCTGGCGAATTATCTTCAGCAACAGTGCATCGCGGGTATGCTGGTTCCAGTGCATGATGCAGCCGAGCAGGAGCACCATGCCCACGGTCGCCCAGATGAAGATCTGCACGGTGAGGAACAACTGTTCGTGAAGCCGGGCGCTCCGCAGGTCTATATAAGACTTGATTACCAGCGGAGAAACGGTGTCCTGTTCAAAGCGGGCGTCGAAACGGGTTTCCGGCATTCGGCTGTCAAGCGTGAGGGTTATTACCACCACGCCGCCCAGCATTGCCAGGGCGAGTATGAGCATGACGCACCGCTGCCATGGCCACCTTCGCTGGCTCTTTTCAAGGTCGCTTATCCATTTCGCGGCCAGCCTCGATTCCTGAGATGTGATATAGACAGACACTGAAAACCTCCTTTGAAACGATACGAATCGCCGACTCCGCTGAGAATGGAGTATTTTCCGATCTAAACGAAATCTATATAATGCAGGCTTATTTGTCAACATTACGTCATATAATTCAACTGCACCCTTTCCAGCCTGGGAGAATACAACCGGCCCGCGGAGCACGGCGGAATGAATCCTGCCGCTCCCGGCCGGACATGAGCGTTGAAAGGATGGTCCGGATGTCCGGCAGTTTCAGGGAACGATACTTCGACCTGTTGAAGAGATACTATGTCAACCGGGAGGAAAACCTGCTGGACGCGGCGACCGAGCTGGGCGTGGAGATGCTGGGGACACAGTCGTTTCCCGAGCATATCGTCGCTGTACACGAGGAGGCGTTGTTTGACCTGGCCGGGCAATTGCCCGACGCGGCGATCGGGGAGGTCGCGGCCGTTGCCCGTGTTCCGCTGGCGAGGGTATTCTCGGCCTTCGATGCCCTCTACCGCGATCGGCTTGACGCCTTTGCGATGGCGGCCGAGCGATTCGGCCGCGTCAAGACGATCCTCGGCGCCGTGCGGGACGGTATTCGGCTGGCAACGCTTGAAAAAGACCGCGAAAAACTGTTGCAGGGCACCTGTAACCGGCTGGTGCAGTCCAGGCAATACACGCGCGCCTTTATTGTCCTGATTGATGAAGGACAGCGCGTCACCGCCGCTTACCGGTCCGCCCCTGACGAAATACGGAAACAGCTTCTCGAGGAACATCTTCGATCGGGAGGCGTACGGTGCGTTGCCCGGGTGCTGGAAACGGGCGACAATTTTACGGCTGAACGTCCGGCACGTGATTGCCCGGCATGTGTCCTGGTCGAGAACGACGAAGGCACCAGTTGTCTCGCCGAGCCGGTCGGGACCGGGGACAGATTGTACGGGATCATCGTGGTTTCGCTTCCCGCCCGTTTTACCAATGACGCGGAAGAACGGGAGCTGCTGACTGAACTTGCCACGGACCTGGCCCTCGCCCTCCATAATATTGAGGTCGACATTGAGCGAAGAAAGGCCGAAGATCGCAATTTGCGAACGATGCGGGAACTGGCCCGCTCGAACCGGGAGCTGGAACAGTTCGCCTCGATCATTTCTCACGACCTGCGGGAACCGCTCAGGATGGTGGGAAGTTACGTGGAACTCCTTTCCCGGCGGTACAAGGGCACACTCGACGAAAAGGCCGACAGGTATATATATTTCGCGGTGGACGGTGCGAAGCGGATGCAGGTGATGATCAATAACCTGCTGGCCTACTCCCGGGTGACCACGCGGGGCAAGCCCTTCGAGCAGACGGATTGCGACGCCGTCGTTGATGAGGTTATCCGGGACCTCGGCATGGTTATTGAGGAAGAGGGGGTGACGGTTAACCGTGGCGAACTCCCGACGGTTCCTGCCGACCGGGCACAACTGGCCATGGTATTTCGCAACCTGGTGAGCAATGCCGTCAAGTTCAACACGAATTCCGCGCCCCGCGTGGAAATTGCCGCCCGCCGCGAGGGCACGGAGTGGATCTTTTCCGTCGCCGACAACGGTATCGGGATCGATCCGCGGTACTACGAGAAAATTTTCCAGATTTTTCACCGTCTCCATGTGCAGGACGAGTATCCGGGAACCGGGATCGGCCTGGCGATTACCCGGAAGATCGTGGAGAGACACAACGGCAGAATATGGATAGAATCAGTACCTGATACGGGATCAACATTTTTCTTCGCCATCCCGGCAGAGCAGGCCGGAGAGAAGACAGATGCCGGAACGGATTGACATACTGCTGGTGGAAGACAACCCCGGCGACCGGGAACTCATCCTTGATGCGCTGTCGGATAATGAACAGGTCGGGTATATACACGCGGCCGCAGACGGCGTCGCGGCTGCCGAGTATTTGCACCGCGAAGGCCGGTACGCCGACGCGGCCGGGCCCGATCTCATACTCATGGATTTGAAACTGCCCCGCAAGGACGGCCTGGAACTGCTGGAGGAAATCAGGGGAGACCCGGAACTCGGGCACATTCCCGTTATTGTTCTGACATCTTCCGACACGGACCGGGACGTCGAGCGGGCCTACGAACTCAATGCAAACGCGTACATCGTCAAGCCGGTGGACCTCGACGGACTCGATACGGTCATGGGAGCCATAGAACGGTTCTGGTTGACCGTCGTGCGATACAGCCCGAAAAACGGGGAACACCACGAGGATGATCAGCCGAACCTGTACCGCAGTTCGTGACACTGCCGCGGGGGTTCGCTGCTAAACTCTGCTGTCATCTGTTACCCGATGTGTATAATTGAAGAAAGTATTGCCAAGGACCTCTATACCATGAGCGGTAAACAGGAAAGAGATGGCGGGGAAAACGAATCACTCGTCGCGCAGCTCCGGTCCGCCGAATCCTGGCGAGGACAAAAACTCGGCAGGTACGAGTTGCGGCGTGTGATCGGCGAGGATCGCGCGGGGCGGGTGTTCCTCGCGCGTGATGCTATTCTCCAGCGGGATGTCGAATTGAAGGTGATTACCGGGGCGGTCGGTGATGCGAATGTCACCGATCGTCTCAGGCAGTTCCTCCGTGAAGCGCAGGCCTCCGCCCGCCTTCAGCATCCCAACGTCCTCGGCGTGTTCGACGTGGTGCACTACAGCGGGGTCGTGGGGGTCGCGATGGAGCATGTCGCCGGCCGGTCCCTGCTCGATGTGCTGAAGAGAGACGGGAAACTCTCTTACCGGGAGATTTTCAGCATTGCCGCGCAAACCGCCGAGGGACTCGCCTGCGCACACGAAAACGGTATGGTGCACGGGGACCTCCAGCCGGCCGCTATTCTCCTGACGGAGGAGGGCCAGTGCAAGGTGCGCGATTTCGGGGCCTCCCTCGTGAAGGTGCAGGAGAACGGCGCGGTCGTGGAATCGCGCGAGGGGTCCTCGGCTTTTTTTACCGCCCCGGAAATGATACGCGGCCGGAAGCCGCGTCCGGAATCCGACATCTATGCGCTGGGAGTGGTATTGTGGCTGATGATAGCCGGCAGGCCCCCGTTTTTTGCGAAAACCGGCAGGGAATTATTCGCCAAACACCTGAAGGAACCGACGCCCGACATAGCCGCTGTCCGCCCTGATGTTCCGGCCGGGCTGGCTCGCCTGATCGGCCGCTGCCTCGCGAAGGAGCCGCAAGACCGGATTCGCGACTGCGCGGAACTGGCGGAAAAACTCCGTTTATTGGGAAAAGAAGCCGCGGCATACGAGGGTTCCGAAATAGCCCATATCAGTTCGGTCGTCGCCGGGAGGAAAACGGGCGACAGGACACGCGCGCCGCGGAGGCTCAACAAAACCGACAGTGATGTCGCGCCGGAATCCGGCGGGGGGCGCGACGAGCCCCCGGCGAAAAAGGTGAATCCGAAAATCATCGCCATAGCCGCCGGACTGGTGGCCGTTGCCGCGCTGGGATGTCTCCTGTTTGTATTGACGGGATCGGGTGGAAACGGCGGCACCGGCGGTGCCGGCGATACGCCGGGACCCCGCGGCGCGCCGGCCGCCGGGGACGGTCATGCCGCCGCGGCCCGCAGCGGAACGGATATGGCGGGCGGCGGTGATACAACGGCCGGCACCACCGTGAAGAATTACGAGCTGTCGGCCGACGCCTTTTCCCTCAACGAAGACGCGCCGGCCGCGGTGTCCGAGGACTTCCTCGTAATGTGCATAAACGGGAAGGCGGAAAAACTGAAGATGCGGTCGTACACGGAACAGGACAGGCAGGGGACGGTCACGTTTCTCGACGGCGGCACGGCCGTGCGCATGAAGGGGAACACGTGGAAGCGATTTCCGATCGACTGCAGCATCAAAAACAATACGGTCCTGGAATTTACCCTCGACGCGCAGAATGCCGGGGAGATCATCGGCATCGGGTTCGATGAAGACGGGGACCACCGCAACTCGCGGCGGATGTTCAAACTCGCCGGTCCCCAGAAGCTTCCCAACGACCAGATCGGCGACTATGCGAACTACGAGGCGGGCAGCGGGGAACAACATTTCAGTATACCTGTCGGTACCTACTACCGTGGAAAGATGGTACACCTCTTGCTCGAGGCCGACGACGACCGCAAGCGGGGGGGGGCGAAGGCGGACGCGACATTCGGCGGGATCTGCCTGTATGACGGCAGTACACCCGCGAGACGCGATGACGAGCCGCTGCTGGCGTGTTCTGAGACCCGACCGCAGCGGTGGCGGTATGTCACCGAGGCCCCCGCCGGAGGTTGGAAATCGCGCAACTTCGACGACTCGCTGTGGAAACAGGGAACCGGCCCGTTCGGCACCGAGAAAACGTCGGGTATACGGCCGGCAACCCGCTGGAGCGATACCGACATTTACCTGCGGACCGTCTTCATGGTCCACGCGGTGCCCGCTTCGTTCAGCCTGCGTATATTTCACGATGATGATGCGGCGGTTTACATAAACGGCGCGCTGGTCCGGGAGTTCAAGGGATACACGACCGATTACATGGATTTCCCGGTCGACGGCGCCGGGTCGGATGCTCTCCGTCAAGGCAGGAACGTGATCGCCGTTCATTGCCGCCAAGACCGAAACGGACAGGGGATAGACGTGGGACTGATACCGAACGACTGACCTGCCGCCGCTGCCCCGGCGATATTCCGTTGTTCGCAGACGCGCGGAACGGTAAAATGCCCTCCCGTCGGTATTGGATTCGGCGGTGTTTTGATCGTTTGTCATCGTGTGTCGGCGCGGGCCGGTACGGAGAGGAGACGGTAAACATGGAACAGGTTGTGATAATGGGTTCCGGTTGCGCGGGATTGACGGCCGCCATATACGCGGCGCGGGCTTGCCTGGAGCCGCTGGTGATCGAGGGCGTCGAACCGGGGGGACAGATTGTGGTTTCCAACGAGGTGGAGAATTACCCGGGATTTCCCGAGGGGATTACCGGCACGGAACTGATGCAGCAGTTTCGTCGCCAGGCGGAACGTTTCGGCGCGAGGTTTCAAAGCGGGGAGGCGGAATCCGTTGAGAGGAAAGAGGATTACTTCGAAGTGCAATCCGGCGACGAACGGATCGAAACCCGGTCACTGATCGTGGCGACCGGTGCGGTTGCACGGCGGCTCGGTGTGCCCGGCGAGGACCGTTTTTACGGGAAGGGCGTTTCCGGTTGTGCCACCTGTGACGGGTTCTTTTTCAAGGAAATGCCCGTCGTGGTGGTTGGCGGCGGAAATACCGCGATCGACGATGCCCTGTTTTTGACCCGTTTCGCCGAAAAGGTTACCATCGTGCACCGTCGCGATTACCTCAGGGCCGCGCAGGTGCAGGTGGAAAAGGCCAAAGCCCACTCCAAGATAGAGTGGATGATTCCGTACGTCGTGGAAGAAATCCTGGGTGATGATGCGGTGACCGGTGTCCGCGTGAAGAACCGGGAAACCGGCGACACGGGCGACATTGCGTGCAAGGGTGTTTTCGTGGCGATCGGACACGATCCGTCCACGAAGGCCATCGAAGGGCTTGTCGAAACGGACGAAAACGGTTTTGTTGTCGTCGAGCCGGGATCCACCCGTACCGACACGGCGGGCCTGTTTGTGTGCGGCGATGTGCGCGATCCGGTCTACAAGCAGGCCGTTGTCGCTGCCGGGCACGGGTGCATGGCAGCCATGGATGCCCAGCACTACCTGGAGGCATTGGCGAACGACACGGCGTAGGGGCGGTGCGGTCATGTCTGCGGTAACCCGGGCTATCTGGCCCTGCACACATCCGGTGAGCTGAAGAAGAGGGCGGAGAGGGCTTTTGCCCTGCTGGCGAAATGCGAGCTCTGTCCGCGGCGCTGCGGGGCGGACCGCATTACAGGACCGGCCGGGTTCTGCCGGGCGGGCGAAAAGGACCGGGGCGCGAGTTCAAGTTCCGGGACGAGCGGTGGGGGCGTGCATTCTGTAAGGCGGCGGATTATCGCCGTCGGGCGACGGCGGCGCTGGTTGAAATGCACCGGCAGGCGGGCGACCTGGCAATCGACGATCGCGGCATTGCCGCCGGGGGTGTCCTGGTGCGGCACCTCGTTATGCCGGGAGGGGTTTCCGGGACGCCTGAAGTCGCTGCTTTCCTGGCGGATGCGTTGTCGCCCGATACCCGTATCAATGTCATGCCGCAATACCGGCCGTGCGGAGACGTCCGGTACCATGCTCTCGCGGGACGGCGACCGACGCGGAAGGAGCTTGACGAGGCGCGGGCCGCGGTCCTGGACGCGGGGCTCATCAGGATCGACGGATGCCGTTTTATTTCTTCTCGAGCGGCTTTATCTTGATATGCCGGTACATGACCCGGTGCTTGTGATCCTGCAGTCCGATGTGTCCTTCCCGCTTGAAGTCCTTGACGGCCTTTTTAAACTTGTTTTTCGAACCGTCCGGGTTCTTCCGGGGCGTATCCCACTTGTTCACGTCCATCTCGACAATTTTTTTCTTGTCGATTACCACGGTAATAAGGTTGTCCCGGCAGGTAAGCGTGACCCGGTGCCAGTCCTTGTCCCCGCTGACGTCGGCCGTCGGTGCGAGACAATCGTAGATGGCCCCGAGACTGTGCTTGTTACCCGGCTTGCCGCGGCGTTCTATCTGCATCTCCATGCCGTGCTGGACAAAACTGCGGGGTTTGTCCGCCCTGAAGAGCACGCCGCTGTTACCGGTGGTCTTGAATTCCAGGTCGAGAATGAAATCCCCGAATCTTTTTTGTGTCCATATGTTCCCGCCCTTTTTGTCCAGGACCATCGCCCCGTCCTTGACCACCCAGCCGGAGTCTTCCCTTGTCGCCTTCAGGCCGTCGTATTTTTTGCCGCCGGCACTCATCCATCCGGTGAAGTCCTTTCCGTTGAAAAGGTCGATCCATCCTTCGCCGCCGGTGTCGGGGTGCTGCGCTTTTTCGCCGAGAGCGGGGCAGAAGAGGGCCAGGATGAGCACTACGGGCACGCGTGTTGTTTTGTTCATCATGCTGTCTCCCGATGGAGTAGTTTCGCGTTCGTTCCGGACAAGGCAATAATGGTTTTCTCGGAACACATTCTCATATATAGTGCGGTTATGCAGGCCGGAATGCAACGGTAAACGTCGGAGAAACCGATTACCTGTGTATGTATTCGTGATGGGGATGTGCAGTGGAGATGAACTGGTATTACGCATATGGTGCGGAGCCGCGCGGACCGGTCTCCGGCGATGAGTTCCGGAAACTGCTTGCCGACGGCACCGTTTCCGCCGATACGCTTGTCTGGCGCGACGGCATGGCGGCGTGGAGATTGTGCAGCGACATGCTGGAAGGCGAGGATATCGCCCGTTCCTTTTGCTGTCGTTGCCGCCGGGTCTATGACACCGAAGACATGATCAATTACGAAGGAATGTGGATCTGTGCCGCCTGCAAGCCGGTATTTTTTCAGGAGATCACCGAGGGAGCCAGGAGTGTTCGGGGAACCGGCGGATATGTGCAACGCTCCCGTCTCTTTCAATCCAACGGCCCGGCGGTCGCGGGGATGGTTATGGGCATCGTAAGCCTGCCGGCCATGTGCTTGTGGTTTCTCGGCGTCCCCTGCGCGCTGATCGGGATCATCCTGAGCGTTATCGGTAAAAAACGGTCGCGGGAAACGGGAACGGGAGGGGGGATGGCGACGGCCGGTATCGTTCTCTCTCTGGTCACCATCGGTTTTTTCGGCCTCCTCGTGCTCCTTGTGGTGTTCAAGGTGTTCAGCGTAATGGAATGATCGCTACCGGGGCTTCCTGATTCCGTATTTTTTGATGCGATACCTGATATTATCGCGCGATATCCCGAGGGCCCGGGCCGCCTTCGACTGGTTCCAGTCATTATTTTCAAGTGCTTGGAGAACGGTTTCGGCCTCCTGTTTTTCCAGGGTGGATTGGCCGGCGGCGATGCTCGATCCGGCTGAAGACTGCTCGTGGATGTCGGAAGGCAGGTGCTCGGCCCTGATTGCCGAGGGGCCGGGACCGGCTTCGCGCCGGCCGAGCAGGCAGGCTCGTTCAAGTATGTTCTGCAGTTCACGAATATTACCGGGGAAGGAATACGCTTTCAGGCAGGAAAGGGCCTCTTCGTCAATTACCGGCGGATCTATTTTCATGTCCGCCGCAATGCGATCCACGAAATAGTCAACGAGGGCGGGAATGTCCTCGGACCGCGTTTTCAGGGGGGGCAGTACTATGGGAAACACGTTCAGCCGATAATACAAGTCGTCGCGAAACTTCTTTTCGTGGACCATTGTTTCCAGTTCGCGGTTGGTAGCGGCGATTATGCGGACGTCGATGCCCAGCGGCGCCGATCCGCCGACCCGCACCAATTGTTTTTCCTGTATGACCCGGAGGAGTTTGACCTGAATATCCGGGCCGAGTTCGCCTATTTCGTCGAGGAATATCGTCCCGCCGTTGGCCAGTTCGAATCTGCCCATTCGCTGTTTAACGGCCCCGGTAAAAGCGCCCGCCTCGTGCCCGAACAACTCGCTCTCCAGGAGGTTGGGGGGAAGGGCCGCGCAGTTTACCGGTACGAACGACCGGTCGCGGCGACCGGATTCGGCGTGAATTTTGCGTGCCGCCACTTCCTTGCCCGTACCTGTTTCACCGAGGAGCAGCACCGTTGCATCCGCGTCGGCCACGCTGTCGATCATGTCCCGCACCTTTTTCATCGGGGGCGAATCACCGATCATATCCCCGGTTTCCAGTGAAATCCTGAGGCCGTCCCGATCCTTTTGAAGCCGGTCGAGTCGATGCGAATTCGACGCCGCAATTGCGGCGAGGTTTGCGAATATCCGGGCGAGCTGGCGATCGTCCTCTGAAAAAATCCTGCCGTCGACGGGATTGAGTATTTCCACGACGCCGAGTCTCTTTTCCGCATGTATGAGCGGGGCGGCTATCATGCTCTTTGTGTTGAAGCCGACGGTGTTGTCGATGTTCTTGTTATGGGCCCGGTCGGCATCGACGTTGCCGACGATGACCGCGTCTCCCGACTTGAGAACCCTGGCGGCGATCCCCTCTTCGCAGTTGAATTCCATCCCGACAAGATGGTCCGACTTGTCTCCGACGGCTGCCCTGAACACCAGTTTTCCGCGGGGTTCATCGAGCATAATGACACTGGAGGCCTCGGCCTTCAGCACGGCCGCGGCGGCCCGGGCTATTGATTTCAGCGTTTCTTCGATCGTCCCGGAGTCATTAATAGCGGCGGACGCGTCGACCAGTGCGGCGAGTGATTCCTGCGATACTTTCAATGCGCCAGACATTAAATTCTCCGGATCGTGTACAACCGGCGGCGGCGATGCGCGCGGTACTGCACCGGTTGCGATATTACTCTATTATATTCACGGATCATTGTCCACGTTTACGGGAAAAGGCATCGTGATAATATTCGAGAGGGGATATTTCCATCCAAACGCTAATGTGCCGGATGACATGTGTCCGATAATGATACAGGTTCGGAATAGCCGGACTACCCGTTTTTTGACAATCTGTTTCGATGGGCCCAGGTACCATGAGTTCACGTACATTCGGACAGGAAAAGAGAAAAAAGGCTAATCTCTTTTTTTTATTCTTGCCGATTCCCTAAAAATGGTGTATTTTTCCTGTTAGTCCCATACTATGGTGGAAATGAGCTGACAATGCCGTTTTTTACCGGAGAACACGAGTCGAGGATCGGAGCCAAAAGGAGGCTCGCCATCAGTTCCGCGCTGAGGGAGGAGATCTTCGAGGATGACGGTGACCAGTTTTATCTCGTTCTCGGACCGGAAGGCCACCTCTGGCTGTACCCCGACAGGTACTATCGCAGACTTGCCCAGAGTATGAAACGGTCAATTCTGCCGAGTCAGAAAAACCGGAAGTTGAGCCTCTTTTTCGCCATGGCCAGGCTTGTCAGACCGGACGGGCAGGGCAGGATCATACTGCCGGAGCGGTCGGTGCATCGCGCCGGTCTGGAAAACGTCGAACAGGTAACTCTTATCGGCGAACAGGATCATATCGAGATCTGGCCGCGGGATGAGTGGGAAGACTACGTAACGCAGAATATGCCCCATTACAGTGATGCATTATACGAGGCGGCGGAGGCACTGGAGGCCGAGCGTGGCACGGAGGCCACATAACCCGCCGCGGGTGAAGGACGGGCATCGCTGAAATAACAGTTACCGGATACACGGACCATGGAAGGTTGTTTACGAATGAAAGAAGGATCTTCAACTCTGCCCGGAAACGGATTGCTGACGTTCACCGGCGGAAGCAGAAAGGAATCGGACGACGGTCAGGGAAGATCGCCGACTGATTTCGGAACACTGCGTCGGCTGCTGGCGAATCCATCCGAACTGAAGGATGAACACAGGCAGCGCCTGCGAGAATTGACTCGAAGAGCGGCGCGGGTTCGAACTTCCGGCGGTGGGCGTCTCCGGGTTGACGTTTCAGAGTATGTGTTGAAAGCCTTGGAGACCGGCGCCGTGACTTGAAAGGGAGGGGAGGTTCCACATGGAAACCGATCCCTTTCATGCACCGGTCCTGGTGAACGAGGTTCTCGGGTTATTGTGCCCGGCGGGCCGGAGACCGCCGAAGACAATTATGGATTGCACGCTTGGTCTGGGCGGACACGCCCGGGTTTTGCTTGAAAAGGCGGGGACGGATACCTGCCTGATCGGCATGGATGCCGACAAGAATAATGTGATTTTTTCTCGGAAGAACCTGGCTCCCTTCGGGGGTCAGGTTCGTTTTTTTCACGCCAACTTTTCCCGGGCTACCGCGGTTTTGGCGCAGGCGGAACTGGAACGGGTCGACGTCCTGATAGCCGATCTCGGTTTCAGCTCAAACCAGATGGAGGATCCCGCCTACGGCCTGAGTTTCAGGAAGGAACTCGACGGTCCCCTCGACATGCGGTTCGATCGCGGTCAGAAGAAGACGGCGGCCGATATCGTCAATACGTACGGCCGGGAACAACTGGCCGATCTGATTTACGAGTACGGCGAAGAGCGCTTCAGCAGGCGCATTGCCGCCGCGATAGCAGCGGCGCGAAAAAACGACTATATCGACAGGACGCACCGGCTGGCCGAAATCATTTTTTCGGCCCTTCCCGCCGCGGTTCGCCGTGGCCGGAACAGGATTCATCCCGCCACGAGGACCTTCCAGGCGCTGCGCATCGCGGTCAACGGCGAACTCGACAATCTCCGGGGTCTGCTGGAAGCGCTGCCCCGGTTGATCGGGGGGGGAGGACGGGGAGCGATAATAAGTTTTCATTCGCTCGAGGATCGGTTGGTCAAGAGAAGTTTCAAACGGCTCGTCGAAACAAATGATGCACAAATATTAACTAAGAAGCCGGTTACGGCCGGCGACCAGGAAGCAAGTTCGAATCCGCGCAGCCGCTCCGCCAAGCTCAGGGCGGTCGAGATCGGCTGAATGTATCTGAATGGAGATTGAACGATGACGCAACACAGAAGAGCACGGGTCGGTCTGTTGTTGGGGTTGATATTTATTATCGCCTTTGGATGGTTTCTGGGCGGGCTCAAACCCGACGGGGAGAACGACAGTACCGGTGACGCGGGAGGCGTTCATCTGGAAAGGGGAACCATTTACCGGAAGGGATCGGAGTTCATCACGCTGAAACCGGAAGCGCCCGGTCCGGCAGGGCAGGAAAACGACACCGTATTTATGGGCGCCGTGGCCGGTGAGCAGACGGGTGACGGATACGCGGTGCGATCTGAAATGAAGCGGTTTCCCGAAAACGGCGGTGGCGGAGCGGTCGAACTGATCCCGCTGGAACCCGTCGAGGATGACACGCCCACCCCCGTCGTTTCCCCCCGCCGGGCGGTACCGGAGCAGCCGAGACCGCAGCGACCGGAATACGTGTATTACAGCGTAGAGAAGGGGGATACGCTGATATCGATCGCCCGGAAAATCTACGGCCGGGAACACGGGGCGCTGTTCAGGAATATTCGCACGGCGAACGGGGAGCGGATACCCGATCCGTCCGGTCTGCCCGTCGGCATGAGACTGAGGATTCCGCGTCCCTCGGCCGTGCGGGCGGAAGAACCGAAAGCGGAGCAGCGAAAGTACCGCGAAGACGGCGTGCCCGATTTTTCCCGCGCGGAGAGCGGCGGCCCCGGCACGAAGAGCGTCGAGGTCTCGCTGGATGAGTTGAGAAGACGGGTAACCGCACGGAGCGGCGGCGGGCACCGGCGGAGAGTCTATATCGTCAAAAAAGGAGATAACCTCACCAGGATCGCCAGGAAGATGCTCGGTGACGGCAATTCAGAGACGGTCGAAAGGCTGTTCCGGGCAAACAGGGATCGTCTCGACGACAAGAATGAACTGATGGTGGGCATGAAGCTGAACATTCCGGGATAACCGGGACCGGTTTATCGATTCGCCCGAGGTTGACATGACGGCCAGGATGGTATTGTTGATTGCAGGCATCACCGCGATCGCCCTCTGCGCGATTCATCTCCGCAGGCGCGAAATGAACATGAAGCACCAGGTGCATGCTATTGAGCTCGAAAAACCGGCGATCAAAAGGCAATTGTGGGATCGCCAGGCTGAAATGGGGCGGAAAACGTCACCCGCGGCCGTACGCAGGAATATGCACAGAAAAGCCATAGAAATGAATTTTCCTTCGCGGGTTGAAGACGACGAGACGCCGGGGAGAAGCGATGCTTCCGGGTAAACCCATCAAAGAGCCGATCGTTGACAAAAACGATCTTCTCTTTCTGTTGCTCATGGCGGCGCTTGTTTCCTTTCCGGTCTATCACTGGTGGCTGATCGGGAAATCGCGGACATCGCCCCTGCCGGACACCGCCGACGGTGGAACGAGGATAATACAGCCGGTATCGGGAAAACCCGGCAGTATTTTCAGCCGGTCGCGCCGCTGTCCTGTTCTGATGGCGACCAGCCGAAAGGTGCCCGGTTGCTTTGTCGATCCGTCACTGCTGAAGGGTACCGACGAGGTCAGCGACCTGTCGTGCAGGCTGGGTGACGTTCTCGGCATGAATCCCGGCGAGGTCTATTCGAAGATTGCCCTGCGCTCAGGCACAAGATTCGCGTGGGTCAAGCGCGAGCTCGAAGACGAAGAGGCGGCAGCAGTCCTCGCGCTGCCGGACCGGGCGGTCGGCATCAAGTACGAGTGGCGGCGCGAATATCCCTGCGGTAACCTGGCGGGAACGGTCATCGGCGCACGGCGGTGGGACAACATGCCGGTTTCGGGGCTCGAGCAGGCGCTGCACCGGGCCATACGGTCTGCGGAGGGACGGCAGGTGTTTTGCGGCGACGCATTCCGCAAGCCCCTGAGCAGGCACATCGCCGATTCCGTCGACCCTGCCGACGGCAGGGCGGTCTATCTCACGATCGACGTGAACATACAGCAGCACCTGCAGGATGCCGTACGGACGTCCGTGGAGAAGTTCGACGCGGCATGGGGAACGGGCGTGGTGGTCGATCCCGGCACCGGGGATATCCTGGCCATGACATCCTGCCCGACATTCGACCCCAACCGTTACAACCGGACGCCCGTCGAGCATATGGCGAACCGGGCCGTCAGTTTTCCCTACGAGCCCGGGAGTGTCCTGAAGCCGGTCCTCGCTGCCGCCGCGGTCGAGGAAGGTGTGGTGAATTACGGTACCAAGATGTATTGCGAAAACGGCGTCTATCATGCCCACCGGGGGGGCAGAATATCGGATCACGGCAAACGGTACGCCTACCTGAGCGTGGAAGACGGGGTGGTATATTCCAGCAATATTCTCATGGCCAAGATCGGGGAGAAGCTCGGTAACCGGCGGATGCACGCTATTGTTCACGCCTGGGGACTGGGAAGAAAAACGGGCATTGCCCTGCCGTCGGAAAGCGGTGGTATTGTCAGACCGTTGAACACCTGGGACGGATACAGTCTCAGGCGTGTTCCTTTCGGACAGGAAATTTCGGTAACCGCCCTGCAGTTGGCGATGGCCTTTGCGTCGATAGCCAACAACGGCGTCCTGATGAGGCCGCGGTTGGTGACCGGCATCGTGGATCCCTCCGGAGACACCCTCTACGAAATACCCCCCCGGCCGATACGAAGAGTTCTGTCGCCGGCCAATGCGCGGCGGACACTGTCGGTGCTGCGCGACGTTGTTCAGAGAGGGACGGGAAAGAGATGTCGGCTCGATTCCTGGAGCAGTTGGGGAAAAACGGGGACCGCGCAGGTGGCCGGCAGGGGGGGATACCTCGACGGGGCGTACGCCGGCACATTCGTCGGCGGGGCACCCGTCGAAAAAACGCGGGTAATTTGTCTTATCTCAATCTATCGACCTGACCGAAATAAAGGATATTACGGCGGTGTTGTAGCCGCCCCGTACGTGAAAGACGTACTGGAAAAAAGTCTGCAATATCTTGATGTGCCGAACAGTCGTTCTTCCCTCGCAGCGGGAGGACGATGAGATAACCGCCGGAGTGGTGATTTGACGGCTGGGCGATAATCGCCGCTGATGTATGATTCCGAACCGTGTGCGTTTGGTTCGGCCGCGGTTGACCGTTTCCGATTCCCAGCGTTGGCCCGGGCTCTCGATGCACTTGGGGTGTTTCGATCCCGGGCGACGAAAGCAAGACGCCCACGGGGCGTATTAACGAATAAAGTTTCATGTGGTTGTTGGTTTTCCCTGTGTACGGTCACTCCGCCGCCCGGTCGACAACCGGTGGCGGCCGGGGCGCACCGCGGCACCATGGTGGCGCGATGCCGTGTCACGCGTATAACCCTTTCAGACCTATGGCGATAGAAGTGAACAACCGGTATGTATTTTACAAATCTTTTGTCGGAAGCAGGTGTTGAAGCGCAGATCCGACATGGGGATGCTGAAATAGAGGACGTGTGTGCCGACAGCCGTCGGTCCGGCCCGAAAAGCTGTTTTGTCGCCGTCAGGGGAGATTCCGCCGACGGTCATGATTACCTGTCTGCTCTCGGGTCACGTGTGGGTGCCGTCGTCTGCGAGGATCCCGCGGCTGTGCCGGCGGGCATTCCGTACGCCGTCGTCGAAAATGCCCGCAGATCGCTCGGCCTGCTCGCCCACGCCCTGCATGGGTGGCCGTCCAGAAAATTGAAAACGGTCGGGGTGACGGGAACCAACGGTAAAACGACGGTTGTCTATATCATTCGCTCAATCCTGGCCGGTTCCGGCCATACCCCCGGTATGCTCGGGACGGTTGAATACGATACGGGGCGCGGCACCAGCCAGTCCACCATGACCACCCCGGACGGACCGGCCATAGCCGGGATGTGCAGCGCGATGGTGCAACATGGTGCGACGCACCTGGTCATGGAGGTATCGAGTCACGGCCTTGCTCAGTTTCGCACTGCCGGCCTGGATTTTGATGTCGGGGTTTTTACAAACATCGCCGGTGATCATCTGGACTATCACGGCGACATGGAAACCTATCTCGAAATGAAAACGCGGCTGTTCCGGTCTCTCCGTCCCGATGCAACCGCGGTCCTGAACAGGGATGATCGGGTCGCCGGCGAGATAGCGGCTGCGACGAACGCGCAGCAACGCTGGTTCGGCCTGAGTCCGGCGGCCGACATGCAGGGCAGGATAGAACACATAGACGGAGACGGCACGGTGTTTTCCCTCATCAGCGGCGGTCATATGACAAAGGTGCGGACCCCTCTTATCGGCCGTCACAACGTGTACAATTGCC
This sequence comes from uncultured Planctomycetaceae bacterium, assembly GCA_964557575.1. Taxonomy (GTDB): domain Bacteria; phylum Planctomycetota; class Phycisphaerae; order SM23-33; family SM23-33; genus CAZLBC01. Next base: position 38,867 of record CAZLBC010000018.1, on the reverse strand, counting down.
TTGCCGCCGTCAGTGCCTGCGAAAGCCTCGGGATTCCGGTCGAGGAAGCCGCCGCCAGGCTCGAATCTATTCCTCCCGTTGTCGGCCGGTTGGAGAAGGTGGAGACCGACATGGGCTTTCGCGTGTATGTCGATTACGCCCACACCGACGACGCGCTGGCAAATACCATCGGTGCGATACGGCCTATTATCGAGGGGCGCATCATCGTGGTGTTCGGTTGCGGCGGCGACCGGGACAGAAGCAAGAGGCCGCGCATGGCGGCCGTGGCCGAGGATCTCGCCGATGTTGTTATCATCACCACCGATAACCCGCGGGGCGAGGATCCCGACTCAATTATCGAGGAGATACTGGCCGGTTTGAATAACCGGGGGAGTGATACCGTAATGGTCAGGCCCGATCGCCGGGAAGCGATTAGAACCGCGGTCGATATCGCCGAAGCGTCTGATTGTGTCTTGATAGCGGGAAAAGGGCACGAAACAGAACAGATCATCGGCGATACACGCGTGTATTTCAGCGATGTCGAGGAAGCCGCCGGGGCGATTGCGGATCGGAAGGATGCGACATGAAGGCATTGACGGGAGACGAGATTCGCCAGGCCATTCGCGGCCGGTGGCTGAACAGGAGCGAGCACGCTCCTGTCCGCGGTGTCTCAATCGATTCGCGCACCGCGTCCCCGGAAGATCTTTTTATCGCCGTTCGCGGGAACAATCACGACGGCCATGACTACCTGGCCGAAGCGATTGAGAAGGGGTGCATCGCCGCCGTCGTCAATGCCCGGCACGACCTGTCGGACGAACTGGTCAGCCGGTTCCCGGTCGGCGTTCTCCGCGTGCAGGATACGCGGGAAGCACTCCTTGCCCTCGGAGGATATTACCGTTCGCTGCTGCCGTCGACCGTGGTTGCCGTTACGGGATCAAACGGCAAGACGACGGTCAAGAACATGATCGATCATATTCTTTCAACGAAGTTCACCGGCATTGCAAGTCCCTCCAGTTATAACAACGAAATCGGCGTACCCATGACGCTCCTTTCGGCAGAGGGAGGCGGCGATTACATTATTTGCGAAGTCGGTACGAACAGCTCCGGCGAGGTCGGCAAACTGGCCCGCACGATTCGTCCGGATATCGGCGTGGTGACCAGCATTTCCGCGGCGCATATCGAGGGTCTGGGATCGGTAGAACACATTGCGGCGGAAAAAGGTGCCCTGCTCGGATGGCTCGATAATGAAAAAACCGGCATCGTCTACGCGGATAACCCGGAATTCAACCGGGTACTGAAGGGGTGCGAGGCGCGGTTGATACGATTCGGGGTTTCATCGGAGGCCGATCTTCGACTGACGGATTACCGCCGGGAGGGCTGGGGTCAGCGTTTCCAGATCAACGACCACCTGCGTGTGCGACTCGCTGTCCCGGGCAGGCACAACGCGCTGAACGCCATTGCCGCCATTGCCGTATCCGCGCGATTCGGTTTTTCCCAGGAGGAGGCGGCCGCGGCCCTCGCCGACTATACCCTGCCGCCCATGCGCATGGAACTGGTGGAAATGGGATCCGTCACGGTCGTAAACGATACCTATAACGCCAATCCGTCGAGTCTGCGCGCGGCTATCGAAGTTGTCTCCGAAGCTGCTTCCGGACGCCTGGTGGCGATCATCGGTGATATGCTTGAGCTGGGAGAGCAGTCCGGGATGTTTCACGAGGAAATCGGCACGCTGCTGGCTTCGCGAGGATTTGATCTCGTGGTGGGCATCGGCGAACTGGGGGCCGTGGTTGCCGGCAAGGCGGCCGAACGGGGAATCAAGGCGACCGCGTTTGCCGATACCGAAGAAGCGTGCCGGGGCATAGCGGATCATATCTGCGCGAACGACATGATGCTGATAAAAGGTTCGCGGGCGATGAAACTCGAAAATTTGTTTCCCGCCCTGCGGAACGCTGCGGTAAATGTATAACGCGATACTGGTATAATCGGCGGCCGACCTTAAGCGGCCGGCGGACAAGACAGGACCGGAAATCATGCTTTACTGGATGTTTGAAGATTTTTTTTCGCAATCCGAGAGAGGATTGCGATTGATCGGGGCGGGCATCCTCAGTTTTTTTATCGTCATGTTTCTCGGTCCGCGAATGATACGGGTACTTCTCAGGATGAAAATAGGGGATCGGCCGGAATTTGATCATGCCGCCCTGAACCGGATGACGCTGCATAAATCGGACACCCCGACGATGGGGGGAATCCTGGTAGTGATCTCGATCCTGTGCAGCATCGTTGTTTTTGCCAACCTCAAGAACATGTATATCGATTCGGCCCTCATGGCCCTCCTGTGGCTCGGTGCCCTCGGCGGAGTTGACGACTGGATCAAGCTGCGCAGCAGCAGCAGGGTCGGATTGAAAGCGTGGGAGAAACTGTTGTTCCAGATCGGCCTCGCCGTCCTGTTGAGCAGTTTCGTCTGGCGGTACGGTGAAGCGGGATGGGAATCGACGTACTACTCGTATCTCGGGGAATCCAATCCCGCTCACAGTTTTTTCTTTCCCTTCAAGGCCCCCGCCGTACCGCTTCATTTTGTGGTGTATGTCATTGTCATGGTTGTTGTTATGACCGGCATGAGCAATGCGGTCAACCTCACCGACGGCATGGACGGCCTGGCGGGGGGGTGTATCCTGGAAGTCGGGATGGTCATGCTGATGGTATCCTGGATAGTGGGCATCAAGGACTGGGCCGAATTCTTCCATATGCCCTTCGTGGAGTCTTCGGCGGAAATGACCATCGTCTGCGCCGCCATTATCGGTTCCTGCCTGGGATTCCTCTGGTTCAATGCTGCGCCGGCCTCGGTGTTCATGGGCGATACGGGTTCACTGCCGCTCGGTGGACTTCTCGGATATATAGCGGTGGTAACGCGCCAGGAACTGACGTTGATGATAGCGGGCGGGGTATTCGCGATGGAGGCGGGAAGCGTTCTGCTCCAGGTGGGATACTTCAAGTTCACCAAGGGCAAGGACGGTTCTCCGGGTAGACGTATTTTCAGGATTGCGCCGATTCATCATCATTTCCACCTCGGGGGCTGGCCTGAAACGAAGGTGGTCACCCGGTTCTGGATACTGGGAATACTCTTCGCCGCGCTGGCGATAGGAACGATTAAACTCCGATAATAAGTAATGCGTGACGCGCAGCCGGTGTATGTGGCATCGCCGGCTTCAATACGATGTTCGCGGATACGGCAATCACGATGGAACAGACGACGGAAAGGATTCCCGCGGCGTACCCCTGTGGCCCGCATCCCGTCGATACCGGCGGACGCTGGATCATGCTTATCGCCTTCGCTCTCATGTGTGTGGGGGCGGTTGCCGTGTACAGTGCATCGGTTTCCCTCGGGCAGAAGGGGGTCTGGTATGCGCGAAGCGAGCTGCGTCATTTCGTCTTTCTCGCCGTTGCGATGGCCGTTCTCGTCGCAACCTCCCGCATGGATTACCGTATGTTCGCGCGGGGAACGCGCATGAACTGGCCGGCACTTGCGCTGCTGGTGTTCTCGGTGTTCCTCTGCGGGCTGGTATTCGTGCCCGGCGTTGGACACGAGGTCGGAGGACGGTACCGCTGGCTGCGATTCGGGCCGCCGCAGTACTCATTCGGCCTCCAGCCGTCGGAATTAATCAAGTTTACCCTCATCATATTTCTTTCCGCATGGCTCTCCCGGCGCACCACCAATGCGCGGAGTCCCCTTGTGTTCCTGGCGGCTTTTGTACTGGTCGCCGGATGCACCGGCCTGGTTATTACCGAGGACCTGGGCATGGGGCTGATCATATGTACCGCCGGACTGGTGACCATGTATATCGCCGGGATTCGGTGGTATTACCTCGTTTCCCTGCTGCCGTCGGGGGCGGTTGCCGCATTCGTGACGGTCGTCAATTCGCCCGGAAAGCTTCAAAGGATTACCGCGGTGATCGACCCCTGGAACGCATCCAATCCGGCTTCGTACCAGGCCCGGCAAGCCATCGTTTCGATTTGCAGCGGCGGCGTGTCGGGGCGCGGCCCCGGTATGGGCATCCGCAAACTCGGCTTTTTGCCCGAGGATGTTACCGATTTTATTTTTGCCGCGTTTTGCGAGGAATGGGGTCTCATCGGCGCCTCGCTCCTCGTGGGTTTGCTGGCGTTGTGGGTCTGGAATACGCGCCGCGTGTCTCGCGGCGCGGGTGACCGATTCGGATCGGTCCTGGCGGCATCGCTGGGGCTCGTCATAGCGCTTCAGGCCGTTCTCCACGTGGCGGTCAACCTGGTGATCCTGCCGCCGACCGGTATTTCTCTCCCCTTCGTCTCGGCCGGGGGCACGTCGCTGATTGTCACCTCTTTCGCCGCGGGGCTCATCGTGTCGGTTTCTTCGCGATCCGGTGTCAGTGACGCCCCGATGACGCCGGGGGTATGCAAAGAGGATGCCAGGAATGAGTAGCCCGACGTACATTATTGCCGGCGGTGGAACCGGCGGACACATGTACCCGGGGTTGGCCGTTGCCGACCAGGTCACCAGGAATGATCCCGCGGCGGTGGTCGCCTTCGCGTGCAGCAACCGGACGATAGATCGGGATATACTCGCTGCCACCGATTATGCCGCGATTCCGCAGCCGACACGGCCGCTGAGAAGGAACCCCTTTGCGATGCCCCCGTTCCTCTGGGCGTGGTTTCGTTCTCTGAGACTGGCCCGGTGCGTCCTCGACGATCTCAAACCGGTATCCGTACTGGGGCTGGGGGGATTTGCGGCCGGGGCCATGGTGTGCGAGGCTGCGCGGCGATCGATCCCGACCGCGATCCTGAATCCCGATATCGTGCCCGGAAAGGCAAATCGGTACCTCGCCCGCCGGGTTGACGTTATATTTACCCAGTTTTCCTCCACCGCCGAGGAATTTCCCGCCGACGTGCGCCACAAGGTCAGGAAGGTAGGCTGTCCGACCAGGCCCGGACTGGTTGAAGGGTCACCCGTGGAGGCATACCGCTATTTCAATCTTGATCCCGACCGCAGAACACTGCTTGTATTCGGCGGTTCGATACTCGCCGAATCGGTAACCGATACGGTGTGCCTTCTTGCCGACGATCTCGATGAATTTGCGGAGGATTGGCAGGTTCTGGCGGTAGTAGGGGCTGATAAGCTTGATTCGGTGCGTCAGGTATTCAACAACAGGGCCTTCACGGCCACCGTTCTCGAATACTGTCATCGCATGGATCTGGCCTACGCGATAGCCGACTGTGCCGTCACCCGCGGCGGGGCCGGCACGGTTGCCGAACTGTCGGCGACGGCGACCCCGGCTGTCGTGATGCCGTATCCCCACCATGCCGACCGCCAGCAGTATCGTAATATTGCGGAGTTGGTTGAGGCCGGGTGCGTGAAGATGGTTGATGACCGGGGCGTTGCATCGATCAACGTCGAGAAGCTTCGGGATACGCTGATACCGCTGCTCCGGGATGCAACACGCCTGGGTGCGGTTCAATACGCCGCCGAGGAATATTCAGGCTTGAATGCGGCCGAGGCGGTCGCGGATTGGATGACCTCCCGAAACACCTGATGGCGGTACGGGGAAAATCCGGCGCGGGGCTTCAAGCGATCTGCCGTATCAGTCCGATAATATGTACAGTGTGTCGTGTGTCTGCCGCGGTATGTTGTTGCGCGCAAGTGTCGAGAATGGATTCTTTTACAAGGTATGGACGCCGATATGGAAAAACAGAATAAGGACCGGTATACCGGACGTCGGTTTCATTTGATTGGTATCGGGGGAACGGGGATGCGAGCCCTGGCGGAAATCCTGATAAACCGTGGCGCGGCGGTCAGCGGTTCCGATTTGATTTCCGGCGAAGCGACGGATCATCTGGCCGGCATGGGCGCGGCGGTCACGATCGGCCAAAGCGGGGAAAACCTTCCCGAGCCGTGCGATACGGTGGTCTACTCGGCCGCCATCAAGGAAAGAAATCCCGAGTTGCTGGAAGCCCGGCAGCGGGGCATTGAAGTCATCAAGTACGCCGAGATGCTCGGCCGGCTGATGGTAGATCGTGTCGGGGTCACTGTTTCGGGTACGCACGGTAAAAGCACCGTCACGGCCATGACGGCATACGTGCTTCGCGAGGCCGGACGGGATCCGAGTTTTATTGTCGGCGCCGACGTCAAACAACTCGGCGGTCCCAGCGGCGTCGGCGGCGGAGAACTGTTCGTCGCGGAGGCCTGTGAATATGACCGCAGTTTTCTGCACCTGCACCCGACCTACGCGACGATTCTCAATATCGAGGAGGATCACCTGGACTGTTACCGTGATATCGGATCGATAACCGAGTCGTTCAGGGCATATGCCTCCAGGATCGAGGAGGAGGGAACCCTCGTGGTAAACGGGGAGGATCGGAACGTTGCGGAGGCCCTGTCCGACATAGACAAGCGCATCGAAACCTTCGGGATGACGGATGAATGCTTCTGGCGGGGGGTGATTCTCAATCCGGATCGCGGCCACGTCAACATGGAAATTATCCGGGATAACGAGGCATTCGGCTCGCTCCGGGTACCCCTGCCCGGATTGCATAACGCGTATAACACGCTGGCGGCGATCGCGCTGCTTTCGAATGTCGGGCTGGAGAGCGACGCGATCATACGGCATATCGAGAAGTTCGAAGGAACCAGGAGGCGGATAGAATTGAAGGGTGAGGTAAACGGTTTGATGGTGGTCGATGACTATGCGCATCATCCCACCGAAATACAGGCCTCCCTGCGGGCTATTGCGAATTGCCACAAGCCGAAGAGGATCATCTGTGTCTTCCAGCCCCACCAGCACAGCCGGACACGGTTTCTCCTCAAGGATTTTGCCCAGAGCTTCGCGCTGGCGGACGAGGTCATCCTGCCCGACATCTATTTCGTGCGGGACAGCCAGTATGAAAAAGACTATATATCGTCCAAGGATTTGGTCGCCCAGATACGGCTCAGGGGAGGTATTGCAATTTATCTGAAGACCTTCGATACTATCGTGGAATATATTAAAGGAATCGCTGAACCCCGCGACCTGGTGGTTACCATGGGCGCCGGGGATATCTGGAAGGTGGCGAATGACATTATTGAGCGGCTTGGAACAGATAGCCCGGGAGAATGAGCCCCTGGCCGATTATACCTGGTTTGGTATAGGCGGTGAGGCCCGTTTTTTCTTCGAGCCACGGACTATTGACGAGTTGAAGGATGTCGCCCGGCGGTGCCGGGAGAACGATATTGCCATGCGCGTTCTCGGCAGCGGTTCCAATATCCTCGTGCCGGATTCCGGCGTCGAGGGCGCGGTGATCAGGCTTTCCGGTGACTTCGAGGATGTCACCTTCGTTGAAGACGGCGTCGAAGCCGGGGCCGCCTTCAGGATGTCGAATCTTGTGCTGCGGACGATACGGGAAGGCCGCAGCGGCCTTGAGGGCCTGACCGGCGTTCCCGGGAGTGTCGGCGGCTGTGTGCGGATTAACGCCGGCGGCGCCTTCGGTGACGTCGGCAGCGCCGTCAGCAGCGTTTCCGTTATGAACGATGAGGGGGATGTTTTTGACCGGCAGCGGGAAGACCTGATTTTTGAATACCGCAGTTCGAATATCACCTCCCGGTTCATTCTCGGCGCCCGTTTCTCGCTGCGTGAGGATGAGCAGCGCCGCATCATGAGCCAAGTGAAAAAGATCTGGATTTACAAGAAAAACACTCAACCGGTCGGTTCGCGCAACTCCGGATGTATTTTCAAAAACCCCCGGGGAATGAGCGCGGGCGCCCTGATAGAAAAAGCAGGTCTCAAGGGCACGAAGATCGGGGGTGCCGAGGTTTCCGAAAAACATGCTAATTTTATCGTGGTGAATGACGGTGCCACCGCGTTTGACGTTCTGAAACTGATTGATCTCGTGCGGGACAAGGTTGCACGAGAATTTAACATCCATCTCGAAAAGGAAATCGAGGTCTGGTGAGGTAACGGTATTTCGCCTGAAGGAACGACTGGTGAGCGCGAGAGTCAAGGAAGGCTGACAATGACAGGCAGGAATCGATCCGTGGATATTACAGTGTTGATGGGGGGCAGCAGCAGCGAGCGAGACGTTTCCCTGGTCAGCGGCACCGCGGTCGCAGATGCACTGGAGGAGTGCGGCCACGCGGTGACCCGCGCCGATATCACTCCCTGGAATACTAAAGCCCTGGATCGCGAAGGTATTGATGTCGTATTCATTGCACTGCACGGGGATTTTGGAGAATCGGGTGAGGTACAGCGTTTGTGCGAGGCGCGGGAGTTGTGCTATACGGGATCACCCCCCTCGGCGAGCATGTTCGGCATGAACAAGGCCGCATCCAAGCAGGTCTTCAAACGGGAAGGACTCATGGTTCCCGGGTGGGCCGTTATCGAGGAATTCACTCCCGTGGATGAGGCCCGGAAAACGATCGGTGCCCTGGGGCTGCCGTTGGTCGTCAAGCCCGTCTCCGGGGGGTCCAGCGTTGACGTCGCCATCTGCCGCGACCAGCGGGCGGTGAAAGAAGCGGTGGAGCATGTGCTCGATACCTATGCCCGCGTACTCGTTGAAGCGTACATACCGGGAGAGGAATACACGGTGGGGATTTTAGGCGATCAGCCGCTGCCCGTCATACAGATCGTTCCCGAGGCGGGTTTTTATGACTATTATTCCAAGTACGCGGACGAGGCTGAAACCCGATATATTTTTGACCATACCCTCGACGCGAAAACCGCCGATACACTCAAACGCATGGCCCTTGCCGCTCACCGCGTCCTCGGCTGTCGGGATTTCTCCCGGGTTGATTTTATCCTCGATGCGGACAACGTTCCGTGGATACTGGAAATCAATACAATACCGGGTTTTACCAGCCATTCGCTGCTTCCCAAGGCGGCGGAACAGGCGGGGATTTCCTTTCCGGCGTTGTGCGACAGGATTGTGCGAATGGCGGTGGAGCGCGATCCGAAACGATCGATCGTGTTCACTTGACTGAACGAAGAAGATGGCACACGGCAAGACAAAAACCAAATTGAAGACAAAAGACCGAAAAGGCCGTGAGCGGCACCGGACCGCCGACGACGGACATACCCGTCCCCTTCGCGGGGTAACCGCACAGATCGTCGGGTGGGTCATCGCCGTCGCCGCGATCGCCGTCGCGGGCGGGGCCGCGTTCGATGCGATGGAGGAACGGGTTATTGCGGCCCGGCGGCCGCATCGGGTCCTCAGATACGATTCGAGAATAGTAAACGCGCCCGCTTTCGTTCCCTCCCGGGTGGCCCGGAAGGTTGCGGCTCTGAGCCTGCCGCACAACGTCGCCTTTGATGATCCGGCACTCTGCCGCACGACGGCGGAGAACGTTGCCGCGAATGCTCTCGTGAAATCCGTCCGCCGGGTGTGGAAGCGACGGTCGAGCGAAAACAGGCGGGTGGGTGTGGTCACCGTCGACGCAATATTTCGCAGACCCTTCGCGATCGTCTGTTCCGACGTTACCGGAAACAGGAAATACTACGTCGACCGCGACGGTGTCAGGCTGCCCGGCGATTGCGTCGCCAAGTACGTTGCGTTCTGTGACCAGCGGCAGAAGACGTACGTATCGGCCGATGGCGTACCCCCGAACGTGAAGTCCCGGCGAATCCATTACATCGTTATCCGTGGCGTCAGGAGCGGCCCTCCCCGGGCGGGAGAACGATGGGTTGCCGACGATCTGGCGGCCGGCCTGAAACTGGTGGCCCTCCTCAGGACCAGGGAATACGGCAACCAGGTGACCGTCGCGGATGTGCGGAATTACAATCAGCGGGTCTCGCAGTGCGATCCCGAACTGCAGGCATACGCGCAGATCGGCCACGGTCCCCTGACGGAAATACGGTTCGGACGGTTCCCCCGCAAGAAGGATTGGGTCGTAACCCCGGATTGTAAAATGCGCTATCTCGACGAATACGTGCACAGTCACGGCGGACGGCTGGCCGGCCTGGACGACTGGCTCGATCTCAGGTACGACGAGTTGCACGTCAGCCCGAACTGATGCCCCGGTTTCACGCGGACAAACTGTTGCGACCGGCCGCCTTATTGTTTTTCCTCTTCTGTGTCGCGGGATTCTTATGCGGCCTGTGGCCCGAGTTGATCTATGTTCCACCGGAAGGCGAAACGGTTTCCGGCGGCACGCTGCCCGTTCTCCGGTGCCTCGCGGTCGCGCAGATCGTTTTCTTTACGTTGGTCTATCCCCTGGTCTGTCTCCGGCGGGACGGTGAGTCTGCCGGCATGTCCGCGGCGGAAGCGGCCGTCATGTTCGCGTTGATCATTCCCCTGTACTATGCGGCCTCCGTGTTTTCCGACGCCGCCGCGGCCGACTGTCTCCGTGCCTGGATCGCGGTTATCGCGGTGTTCCCCCTCGCCCTGGCCTGCGGGCGGTTGCTTCGCGTCGAGAGATCCCGGACTCCCGGCCTCGCGGGCATGATATTGTTCTGCCCGGCCCCCCCCCTGTTGTATTACCTCTTTATCGAATTCTGTCCCGCGTTGAATGCCGAATGGATTGCGGAATTCAGTCCCGTGCTGTACGCGTGGTCGAACGCCGGCACCCGGATGTCGCCGGGGGAATGGCGTCTTCTCCCGATGCCGTTGTGGTCTCCGGCGGCCTGGGTCGTCATCGGCGCTGCATTGCTCCTGTGGTGCCGGGGCAACGAAGAACGACGGGAAGAATGAGCGTCGATTATAACGCCAACTCACCGGCACCGTCGGCGGCGACCGTCGAAAAAAGAGTGCATGCGCGGTTGAATTTGTCCCGGTAACCCGTGGCAATCGCCTCGGTAACGGCCTCGACGCACCGTGACTTCACCAGCACGATCGCGCAGCCGCCGAAACCGCCGCCGGTCATCCGGGCGCCGAACACCCCTTCGGACCGTGAAGCGATGTCCACGACTTCGTCAAGTTCGACGCAGCTTACCGCGTAGTCGTCCCTGAGCGACGCGTGCGAGCCGTACATCAATTCGCCGAACTGCGGGTAGTCGGCATTGTTGAGGGCGTCGACGGCCTTCAGGGTCCGGTCTATCTCTCCGGTCACGTGCCGGGCCCGTTTCAGGTGGTTGCCGTCGAGCAGGCCGCCGGCGGCCGCCGTTTGGACCTGTTGACAATCGGCGTCGCGAAGACTGTCCACGCCCATCTTCGCGGCCGCCTCGTGGCAGGTTTCTCTTCGCTTGGCGTATTCTCCGTCGGCGAGGCTGTGCTTGACGTTTGTGTTGCACACCAGGAGCACGAGATCGGGGTTGTCGAAGGGGATCAGGGCCGTATCCCCCGCGCGGCAGTCAAGCAGGAGTGCCGATCCCCGTTTGCCGAGTATGCTGATTGCCTGGTCCATAATCCCGCAGGGCATGCCGGCGTACTCGTGTTCGGCCTCCTGGCAGAGCCGGGCGAGATCCATGCCGTCGATCTTTTTTTCAGCGGTGCGGAGTATCGCCAGGGCCGTCGCCACTTCCAGCGAGGCCGACGACGACAGGCCGCCGCCGAGGGGAACCGATGATGCCAGCAGGATATCGCACCCGCCGGGCGCGAGGTCCCGTTCCACGATACCCGCCGCGACGCCGCGGCAGTAATTGGTCCACGGCGGGGTTCCGGGGGCGACGGCGTCCAGGCTGAATTCCGCCGGTTCATCCTGCTGGTTCGATACGACCCGCACGATGTTGTCCTCGCGCGGGGCGACCAGCGCAACGGTTTCCCGCTCTATGGCCATGGGAAGCACGTACCCGTCGTTGTAGTCCGTGTGTTCGCCGATCAGGTTGACCCTGCCCGGCGCGCGGAAGGCCGCTTCGGCGGGACGCCCGAAATGCGATTCGAACTGTTCTTTACACTCCTGTATGTCCATCTCGTGCTCCTTCGGCGGTCTATGGATTTCGCGCCCTGAACCGTGCCTTCGTGGCTTCGGTGACCAGTTTGTACTTCATGCAGCCGGTGAGAAACACGCCCGGCCTGAGCATAACCTCCTCTTCGAGGGGGATATACATTTCGTATTTCGGTCCCGAGCAGACCGCCCTGATTATCTGCTTTTCCATCGACGGAGGAAAGAGGATGATGTCCGCAAGGGGCCATTTCGGTATTCTGTCGGTGTAGTATCCCGTGTGTGTGTATTTGCGCAGGTACCACTGCAGCGGGGAATACCCGTGCGGCGATATCACCTGTATCGTGATGGTTTCTTTTGATGCGGGTATAACCGACACGGTTTCTTCAAAGCGATCGATCAGTTTGAACATTTCCGAAGAGGTGTGAACGTATACGTAGGGGTTCCGGGGATCCTCGTAGCGCTCGCAGTTGTCGTACGCCGACTGGGCACACAGCAGGGCGACGGACAGGCAGGCGGCGGCGATGCCGGTCGCCCGCCGCTTCACCGACGTTCCGCAGATCGACAGCAGCGCCGCGACGCCCGCGCCGGCCGCTGGAAGAAGGCCCGCCAGGGGCTGGAGGACACACCAGGGTGTCTTGTAGGGTATGGCGGAATAGACCAGCAGCATCACCAGCGAGCAGATATAGCAGAACCGCACCAGGCCGGGGGCCGGGACAGGATGCCGTCGGCGTGAGAAGGTCATTACGAAACCCGCCGTCGCCCAGAGCAGTATCAGCGATTCCGCGGAAATCCAGGGAGCGCCGTCCCGCCACAGCAGTGTCTTCAGGTAGAAATACCAGGGACGGACGTGGGAAAGGGCGCATTCAGTATGTCCCGCGCCGCGATGAACATACGAAACGTATGCCGTCAGGGAATCGCCGATGCCCTTCCCGTTTTGTCCGAACGATGAAAAGAACGATGCCGACACGAGTACCGCCGCCGTAATACCCGCCGCCAGGGGCACAAAAACGCAGAGGCAGCGGCCTTGTTCACCGGTCTCGTTTCCCGTAGCGGACGCACCGATCCCGCGCGTTTCCCGCCGCCCGATCAGTCGCACCAGGACGAGGGAAACGGTGCCGGAAAAGAAGGCTATGATGCAGGTCTCCTTTGTGGCGTGCATGAGGCCGATCGCGGCTCCCGCGAGGAGGGCCCAGGCGATTCTGCGGGCGGGGGAACCCGTCTGCAGGCAGCGCCACACCGCGCCGATCGAAAGCAGCGTAAACAGGAAGAGCGGCATCTGGTGAATAAAGTATCGGCTGAAGAACACCGTGGACGGTGCGATCGCGGCGGCGGCCATGGCGGCCGCGGTGCCCGTCCTCCCCAACCCGTCGAAAAGCAGGAGTATGCAGAGAACGGCCAGCAGCCCTGTTACCGCCGTTACGGTGCGGAGCTGGGCTTCCGAGACCGTGGAAAGCTCCCGGTCGCCCGAGAGGGCTATCAGCGGCAGCGCGAGGTAGTGAAGGGTCGGTCCGTGGATGTCCCGGGGAGGAGGGTAGTACACGTACCGGCCGTTTTCCAGCAGATCCTTGAAGATGAACGCCTGGTCGGCCTCGTCGGCGTGCAGGGGCCTTTTCGACAGCGATACAAACCGCATGCCGGCGGCGACCGCAATAATCGCCGCCATGACGAACACGTGTCTCCAGCGAACGGCCATATGTTCCTTTCCGCGCTGTAAATAACGGGCATGCCGGCCCGCGCGACGGCCGTATTGTACACCGGGATGATGTTCTTGTAAAAAAACGGGACCGCCGCGTGGTGGTTTTCGTCTCCAAAAATGCGCCGGCAATTGCACTGATGCCAATAAAAAACCCCGGCCGGGTTTTCCCGGCCGGGGTCTGAAGTTGTCGAACCGTATGATCTACTTGCAGGGTTTTCCGTAGATCTCGATCTCGATATAGTGGTTCATGTCGTTCGTGGAGTTCCCGTTCGAGTAGAACCTCACGAACTGTCCCTTTGCGCCGCCGGCGTCGATGAGCTTGCCCTCGTGGACTTCCACGTAGGAGAAATCTTCGCCGATGCCCATCTTCGAGGAGTTGTCGTCGTCGTTGTTGAAGATGGTTTTCTTGCCGGTGATCATGTCGGCGTCGTCGGCCACCTGCACGATGACGTCCTTGTAGGCCCGGGCCTGTTTGTGGTAGTGCCAGATCAGAATCGCGAAGATCTCGCACTTCTTGCCGAGATCGATCTGCACCCACTGCTTGCCGGGGGCGAATTCCACCACCGACTGGTCCATGCCTTCCTTGTCGCCGTCCGTGATCATGTTCGGCTCGCCGATAATCGGGAGGTCGTCACTGGCGGCGACTTCCTTGCCCCTGGCGAGATTAGCCGTGCCCTCGGGTACGTAGAACGTCGGGCGTTTCCACCCCTTGCCCTTGGGGGGTTCGAGGTTGTTGATGCCCTGGATCCTCTTGGGGGTGCCCTCGAACTGCGGCTTGGGCAGTTCGAGTTTCAGGGGCATCAAGCCGTCGCCGGCCTTTTTGGACAGCGCGCCGTCATCCGATTCCGCCTTCTTCTCCGGGGCGGCTTCCTTGGCCTCTTCCTTCTTCTCCGGAGCGGCTTCCTTGGCCTCTTCCTTCTTCTCCGGAGCTTTTTCTTTTTCGTCCCCGCCCTTTTCCGTTTCCGTATCGCGCGTTTTGGATTCCTCACCGGCCTTTTTTTCGGTCGTGCCGGCATCCTCGCCGGTTTCCTCCTTCGGACAGCCCGGGAGGATGACGAGGGCGAACAGTCCTGCAAATGCCATGATCAGTTGCCACTTCTTCATTGTCGCTTCTCCTTCTTCTTGTTTCCGGGACCGCCGGGCCCCGCAGAATACCGTGTTGTGATTATACCATGTCATTAACGGGACAATTTTACTCAATTACCGCGTGGGCGTAAGGGGGAAATTACTGTTTTCCCCAGACCATGATCTCGACGAACCGCGGCTCGAGGTCGGCCTCGTAGAAGGCGTTGTTCGAATAGACCCGGACATAGCGGCCCTTCCAGCCCGCCGGGTCGACGTCCTTGCTGTATTCGGGGATCAGTTCGCCGAACTTGCTCGACGCGTAGCACTCGTTGGTCGGCTCCTTGTCGAGGTTCTTCAGGCCGATCGAGTTGTCGAAGTCGTTGTTGAAGACCGTTTGGACGTTCTTGGTAAACGCCGCGTCTTCGGCTACCTGGACGACGATATCCGTGTAGACGGGCCCGGGGAAGTAGTGCCACACGCCGATGCTGTAGATTGTCGACTGCTGGCCGAGGTCGAGCTGGGCGTAGGGGACCTCGCCCCAGTTCTGCAGGCCGACGAAGGACTTGGGATCCTTGCTGTCGAGGTTGCCGTCGGTGATGACCTTCAGGCTGTTGTGAACGACGGCCGCCTCCTCGACGTTCGTGGTGACCGCCGCGCCCCGCGCGAGGTTTTCGAACCCTTCCGGCAGCAGGTAGGCGGGCCGCTTGTAGTCCTTGTCGCGCAATATTTTCGGTTTCTTCTTGCTGGTGTTGGGGTAGGGGGTGGGGCCGGTCTTGACGTCGGCCACCATCTTCTCAATGTCGAGTTTCTCGGGCTTGTAGGTCGCGGGCGCGCCGGCGGTCGGCGCTTCCACGATGCCTTCCCGGCCCCAGACCATGATCTCGACGAACCGCGGCTCGAGGTCGGCCTCGTAGAAGGCGTTGTTCGAATACACCCGGACGTAGCGGCCCACCCACCCGGCAGGGTCGACGTCCTTGCTGAATTCGGGGATCAGTTCGCCGTACTTGCTCGACGCGTAGCACTCGTTGGTCGGCTCCCGGTCGAGGTTCTCCAAACCGATCGAGTTGTCGAAGTCGTTATTGAACACCGTTGTGACGTTCTTGGTAAACGCCGCGTCTTCGGCTACCTGGACGACGACGTCGGTGTAGACGGGACCGGGGAAGTAGTGCCAGAGGCCGATACTGTAGATCGTCGACGGCTGGCCGAGGTCGATCTGGGCGTAGGGGACCTGCCCCCAGTTCTGCAGGCCGACGAAGGACTTGGGGTCCTTGCTGTCGAGGTTGCCGTCGGTGATCACCTTCAGGCTGTTGTGAACGACGGCCGCCTCCTCGACGTTGGTCGTCACCGGTTTTCCCAGCGCGAGATTCTTGAAGCCGTCCGGCAGCATGTAGGCGGGCCTCTTGTAATCCTTGCCGCGGATATTCTCCGGTTTTTTCTTGCTGGTATTGGGATAGGGAGTGGGGCCGGTCTCGACATCCGCAACCATCTTTTCTATATCAAGCTTGGCCTTCTTGATCGCCACGGCGCCGTCGCCGATGTCCGGGGGCATGAAGCGGCCGATATGCTCGTTCAATTTATCCGTCAGCGCCGCGATGGTCCGCGACGCCCCCGTGACCATATCCTCGGGAATGATGTTCGGTCCGTCCTTCGTGGAGCTGATTTCGACCATCCTATCGACGATCGACTTGCCGCGGAATTCCCGCAGCCACTCGACCTTCGCGATCTTGGCCCCCTTGCCGGGTGTCTCGTGATGTTCGTATATATCCATGCCCAGCAGTGTCTCGCCGTCCTTGTGGAAGCCGAGGACGCCCTTGACCTCGTCTTCGTAACCGGCGAACGCGAAGTCCTCGGCGATACCGACGAATTCCCCCTTTGCCGGGGAACCGGGCGTGCCGGCGTTGCTGTAGGCCCGGTACGTCTGCGATTCTTCCTCGCCGACTTCCTTCGCCGCGCTCTTTTCCACGCACGCCTCGTAGATGGCGTCGATCTGCTCGGGGGTGGGTTCCTCCAGCGTCGCCTTCACCAGGCCGGCGCCCTGCA